>NZ_JBICUS010000002.1:0-655896 GCF_043198455.1 Spirillospora sp. NPDC048824
TGATACGGACTTCGACACTCCACATCATCCCAGTTCAGGAGCATTTTTCTGTTTAGGCGCGCCACTCAACAGCCAGGCTTCGTGAAAGACCAGGGTTGAGGCCACCCCGCAATGTGACGCCGGGCGCGCAGAGCCGGACGGCAGGTACCCCTGGATGAACATCTCCCGCAGACTGTGCTCCCTACTCACCGTCCCGTCGGCCCTGGCCCTGGTCCTGGCCGGGCCCGCCGCTCCCTCCGCCGCCTCCGCCCCGGGTCCGGCGGAGACCGCCCGGCAGTACGTGGTCACCGGGCCCGCCACCGTCCAGCAGCGCAGCCAGGTGGCGCGAACCGGGGCGGCGATCGACGACGTCCGGACGAGCGGGCTCAAGGTCACCGCCATCCCATCGGAGGTACGGGCGATCCAGAGGCTCGGCTTCACGGTTGAGGCGGCGCCTTCCCCGGCCCCCGCCCCGGCCCCGACCAGGGCGGCGACGTCGTACCACACGTTCGCCGAGATGCGGCAGGAGGTCGACTCCGTCGTCGCCGCGCATCCGCAGATCGCCCGCCGGTTCGTCGCCGGCACGTCCTACCAGGGCCGCGACATCGTCGGCGTGAAGATCAGCGACAACGTGGCGGCCGACGAGAACGAGCCCGAAGTACTCATCATCGCCAACATCCACGCGCGTGAGCGGCTCACCGCCGAGCAGGCCCTCGACTACATCGGGCAGCTCACCGACAACTACGGGACCGACGGGCGCATCACGGACCTGGTGAACGAGCGCGAGATCTGGATCATGCCGATGGTCAACCCGGACGGCCAGGTCTACGACATGACCAGCGACACCTCCTCCGGCCGGTGGTGGCGGAAGAACCGCCAGCCCAACTCGCGGTCGGTGGGGACGGACCTGAACCGCAACTTCGCCTACCGGTGGGGCTGCTGCGGCGGCTCGTCCGGCAACGGCTCCAGCCAGACCTACCGGGGCACCGGCCCCGAGTCCGCCCCCGAGACCGAAGTGCTCGCCGACTTCGTGCGGAGCCGGGTCGTGGGCGGGAAGCAGCAGATCGGGATGTTCCTGGACATCCACTCCGAGGCCGAACTGGTGCTGTGGCCGTTCGGCTACACCTACGACAACACCGTCCCCGGGTCCATGTCCGCGGACGAGGAGGCCGCCCACCGCACGATCGGCCGGGAACTGGCCGGGACGAACGGCTTCGTCCCGCAACAGTCCAGCGACCTGTACATCACCGACGGCACGACCATCGACTGGACGTGGGGCGAGTACCGCATCTTCTCTTACACGTTCGAGCTGGGCGGGGGCAGCTTCTACCCGCCGCCGTCCGCGATCGACCGCGAGGTCGCACGCAGCCGCGAGGCCCTGCTGCGGCTGACCGACTACGCCGACTGCCCCTACCGCGCCATAGGCAAGGAGAGCCAGTACTGCGCCGCGTGACGTCCGACGTCCGCCGCCTGCCGAATTCTCAGCAGACCTTTACCGTGCGGGAGATCTCCTGGTGACTGGGGCTCTGCAGGACGAGACGGTAGGTGTAGGTGCCGGGGACCTCCCCGCGGGAGCCCCCGCTGGCGAAGGAGGGCTCCGCGTACGTTTTGATCGGGTGGCCTCTGCCGAGGCGGCCGTTGAAATAGATGCTGAACGTGATCGGCGTCGGGTTCACGCTGCCGGTGATCTTGTACCTGAGGTCGAAGTAGCCTTCGGGATCCTCGCATGCGGCACCGGAGCCGACCTTGAAGTAGTCGATCCAGGCGGTCGGGCCGCTCGGTCCCGAGCCGCCGCCGTCACCGCCGCCGGCGTCTCCGCCGCCGTCTCCGGCTCCACCGCCGGTCGTGCCGCCGGTACCGCCGGTCCCCCCGTCGGTGCCGGTCCCGGGCTGAATTGCGCCGGGCGAGCCGGTCCGCCCGGCGCCGGGCCGCTTGGACGCGGTGTTCGACGGTGACGGCGTGCCCGACGCGCCCGGCTTCGACCCCGCGCCGGGGCCGTCCACGGTGCCGGAGCCCGTCCGCCCCTGAGGGTTCGCGCCGATGTGCTCGCCCCGTTCGCCGCCGCCCGCGGCGCCGGACGGCTCCGGCCACAGGACCCAGACGGCGACGCTCGTGAGGAGGGCCACCGCCACGGCCCCCGCTCCCGCGCCCAGCAGCACGACCGGGCGCCGGGCGAGGGTCTTCCTCTTCCGGCCGGCGTCCTTGGCCGTCTGCGGGCCGCCGGGCAGCGGCGGCGGGCTCGGCATCGGCGCGGGACGGGGCGGGTCGACCACCGTCTGCGAATCGGCCGGGCCGGCCGCACCGGCCTGTGCGCCGAGGAGGCGCAGGAGCACCGCCTGCATCGTGGGACGCTGAGCCGGGTCCTTGACCAGGCATGCGGCGACGGTGGAGCGCAGCGGGTCCGGGAGGTCGCCGAGGTTCGGTTCACCCTGCAGGACGCGGTGCATGATCGCCGGGAAGGTGTCCGCGCCGAACGGGGGCCGTCCCGTCGCGGCGTAGACGATGACCGAGCCCCACGCGAACACGTCCGCCGGCGGGCCGACCGCCTCCGCCGCGAACTGCTCGGGCGCCATGTACGCGGGCGTCCCGATGATGCTGCTGGTCAGCGTGAGCGGCGACTCGGTGTCGCGGGCGATGCCGAAGTCGATGACGCGCGGGCCGTCCGGGCCGAGCAGGACGTTCGACGGCTTGAAGTCGCGGTGGACGACGCCGGCCTCGTGGATGGCGGCGAGGGCGGTCGCGGTCGCCACGGCGAGGCGCTGCAGCGCGGAACCGTCCCGGGGACCGGCCTGCTGGAGCGACGGCCCCTCGATGTACTCAGTGACGATGTAGGGGCGCCGGTCGCCCAGGGACGCGTCGAGGACCTGGGCGATGCAGAACGGGTCGACGCGGCGGGCGGCGGCGATCTCCTTGGTGAACCGTTCGCGGACGCGGTTGTCGGCGGCCACCTCCGCGCGGAGCACCTTGACGGCGACGGGCTTGCCGTCGGCGCCATGCCCGAGGTAGACGACCCCTTGTCCACCCATGCCGAGCCGTCCTGAAAGCCGGTACGGGCCGACACTGGACGGATCGTCGGGTTCCAGAGGATCGGTTGCCGGCATTGGAGGCGTCTCCTGGTGCGTGGGAGCGGAACGTTTCGCAACCTTATTGGAAGAAAAGGTTCGCTCCCACGCAAATCGCTGATCATCCGAAGCGTTCGCGGAGGGCCGGGAGGAGGTCGGACTCCGCCCAGGTGCGGAAGTCCTTCTGGTGCTCGGCCCCGGACTGGCAGAGCGCGATGTGGGTGAAGCCCGCGTCCGCGAACTTCTGGACGGCCTCGACGTAGTCGTCCACGTCGTCGCCGCACGGGACGGACTCGGCGACGTCCTCGGGACGGACCGTCCGCGTCGCGGCCTCGAAGTTCACGGGCCCCGGGAGCTCGGCCATCACCTTCCACCCCGGTGCCGAGAACCTCCAGATGCGGTGCGCCCGCTCCATGCACTCGTCGGGGTCGGTGCCGTAGGAGACGGGGACCTGCCCGTAGACGGGTCTGCCCGCGCCGCCCTCTTTCCGGAACAGGTCGACGACGTCCCGGACGGGCTGGTCGGAGATCAGCAGGTCGGCGTGCCGGGCCGCCAGCCGCCCGGCACGCGGTCCGTAGCCGGCGATCCCGAGGGGGACGGGCCGGTCCGGCAGGTCGTACACCTTCGCGGCGTCGACGCTGAAGTGCCGGCCCCGGTAGTTGACGTGGCCGCCGCCGAGCAGTGCCCGGATGATCTCGACGGCCTCCTCGAACATCTCGTGCCGGACGTCCACCGACGGCCAGCCGCGCCCGACGACGTGCTCGTTGAGGTTCTCGCCGGAGCCGAGCCCGAGCGTGAACCGCCCGTCCGACAGGACGCCCATCGTGGCGGCCTTCTGCGCCACCACGGCCGGGTGGTAGCGCATGATCGGGCAGGTCACCTGCGTCATCAGCGGGATGCGGTGGGTGGCCTGGGCGAGGGCGCCCAGCACCGACCAGGCGTAGGCGGAGTGGCCCTGGTCCTCCAGCCACGGGAAGTAGTGGTCGGAGATGACCGAGTAGCCGAAGCCCGCCTCCTCGGCCTCCACCAGGTCGGCGACGAGCTGCTTGGGCGGTGTCTGCTCGCAGAGCAGCGTGTATCCGAATTCCATGCCGGCTCGCATACCCGCCCGGACGTCCCGAACCGTCAGGACACGGTCGGCGTCCAGGGTTCCCGGGCCGCGTCAACGCGCACGATGGACGGCCTTGACGCAGCCATTGATCACTCAGGCTTGGCCACGTTCAGTGACATCTGCTATACGTAGAGCTACCTCACTGCGACCCCGCGGTGAGGCAGGGACATCCGGTATCCACCTTGAGAACCGGGCGTGACAAGGAAGAAAAGGAACCACATGAAGTCCTTCACCTACACCGAGCTGGACGAGCTGGTCGGCGAGATCCTGCCGGAGCGCGCCGTGCTGTCCACCCTTCTCGTCGGCGGCGGCGAAGACGACAACGAGAACGAGAACACCAACCTCAACCTCGGCGGCGGCCACGGCCACGGCGGTGGCGGCGACGACGACGGCACCACCATCGTCCAGCAGTCCTGCGTGAGCAAGGTCGACAACCAGAACGCCGGTCTCCTGTCGGCGCTGGGCCTCGCGTCGCAGAACCCGAACGTGGACCACAGCTGCCTGCCGGGCACGGCGATCCACAGCGACCACTGAGTGGCGCCGACGTAACTGCGGGCTTCGGCCCGTACCGGAAGGGCTGGCGTTCTCCCGCCAGCCCTTCCCCCTTCTTCCCGAACGCGCGAAAGCGGTCACATGAGTCTCAACGACCCTCAAGAACTCAGCTACTCCGACCTCGACCGGCTCCAGGGCGAGGTCCTACCGCGGCGGCTGGCGCTGTCGGCGCTGCGCGGGGGCGACGACGGCACCACCGTCGTCATGTACGCCTGCACGGCGAGCCACTCGCCCGGAACCACCGGGCTGCTCGGGACGGGCCTGCTGGCGCAGGCGCCGTACTCCACGCTGACCTGCACTCCCGCCACCGTCGTCCACTCTGACTGATGGACACGCCAACGACGCCGGAGACCCGGGGCGGGGGCGAGCCCCCGGCCCTCCTCACGCTGCCCGCACTGGTCGACGGGGCCGAACTCGTCGGCGAGTTCAAGAACTCCGGCTACCGCGAGCCGCCCCAGCTCATCTGCCTGCCGAACAGGCAGCTCGTGCGGCTGCCGCCCCTGTTGTTCCTCGTCGCCAAGGCCCTGTACGAGCACCGCGACCTCGCGGGCACCGACGTCGCGCGGGCGCTCGACCGGGTCGCCGCCACCGTCAGCGAGCAGGCGGGCGCGCGGCTGACCGCCGAGCAGATCGTCTACCTCGTCGACCGCAAGCTCGCCCCGCTCGGCGTCACCACCTACAGCGACGGCACACCGCCGCCGCCCGACGTCAAGGCCGATCCGTTCCTGGCACTGAGGTGGAAGGTCGCGGTGTTCCCCGAGTCCTTCACCTGGTTCATCGGCGGCCTTTTCGCGTGGCTGTTCCGGCCCGTGGTGATGGTGGCCGCCGTCGCCGGGTTCCTGGTGAGCGAGGGCTGGCTGGTGACCTCGAACCTGCTGACGGGCGCGCTGTCGTTCACGATCCTCAACCCGGTCAGCATCCTGCTGGTCCTCGGGCTCGGGATCGCGTCGTGCGCGTTCCACGAGATCGGGCACGCCTCGGCCTGCCGGTACGGCGGCGTCCGGCCGGGCGTCATGGGCTGCGGCATCTACCTCGTGTGGCCGGCGTTCTACACCGACATCACCGAGTCGTACAGGCTGGGACGCGGCGGCCGGCTCCGCGCCGACCTCGCCGGCGTGTACTTCAACGGCATCTTCATCATCGGGCTGACGCTGGCGTACCTGCAGACGGGTTTCCTGCCGCTGCTCGTCACCGTGCTGTACGTCAATCTCCAGATGGTCCAGCAGTTGCTGCCGACGCTGCGGTTCGACGGGTACTACATCATGTCGGACCTGATCGGCATCCCCGACCTGTTCAAGTACATCGGGCCGATCCTGCGCCGCACGCTGCTGCGGCGCCCGGCGGACGCGCGGCTGCGCGACCTCAAGCGCTGGCCGCAGGTCTTCGTCACGGTCTGGGTGCTGACCGTCATCCCGGTGCTGGTGTTCCAGATCGGCCTCATCATCAGCCAAGTCCCCGGCCTGGTCGTCAAGGACTGGGGGATGATCCGCCGGCTCCTCTACGACGCCGCGAACGGGGCGGGCCCGCTCGAACTGATCACGTCGGGGCTGCAGATCATCCTGCTCGTGCTGCCGCTCGCGGGTGTCGCGATGATCCTTTACGGGGTGGGCCGCCGGCTGCTCCGGTGGGCCGTCCGGTACGTGAACGGACCCGCCCCCGATCCGATGGCGCACGGCGGAGTTCGCTGAGTTCGCCGAGTTCGCACGCCCGGGTTCGCACGGTTCCCACGGGTTCGCGCCGGGTGCCCTTCGCGGGCGCCCGGCGCCGGCTTCCACCGCGACCCGGAATGCATTTTATACGCTTTTCAAATGACGCTTCGGGGGACCGTGCGACGGGAACCTACTCCGAGTAAGTAGCGACGCTCACCCATCCACTTACCGCCGAGCACGATCATCACCGGGCCATTCGGCCCGACGGCGGCCCGGGCGTTCACAAAACCCGGATCCGCATCATCAGCCGCACGGCGGCACTCCCCCCTTTTCGAAGGCCGGCACAACCCGACCGGCGTTTCCGAAAGGCCTCGCATTGCTTCGCAGCATCACCGCCGCCGCATGGCCGGCGGCCTTCGCCCTGCTCCTGCCGCTCGTCCCGTCCATCCTTGTGGACCGCTCCACAGCCGTGGCGGGCACCGGCGCCGAGGTCGTCGCCGAAACGGCCGTCGCGTCCCGCACCGTGGACCTGACCGTCGACTCACCCGCCATGGACCGCCGCGAGAAGGTCCGGCTCCTCCTGCCGCGCGGCTGGTCCAAGAACGCCCGCCGCACCTGGCCCACCCTGTGGCTGCTGCACGGCGGAGCGGACGGCTACAAAGCCTGGACACGCGACACCGACGTCGCCCGGCTGACCGTCCGCACCGGCGTCATCGTCGTCATGCCGAACGGCGGACGCTGCGGCAACTACTCCGACTGGTGGAATTACGGGAACGGCGGCTCCCCGCAATGGGAGACGTTCCACATGGCCGAACTCCGGCGGATTCTCGAACGCGACTACCATGCCGGAAAGCGGCGGGTGATCGCCGGGAACTCCATGGGGGGTCTCGGCGCCATGCTGTACGCGGCCCGCTTCCCCGGCATGTTCAAGGCCGCGGCGGCATTCAGCGGATACCTGCACACGCTGCACGGCCACGAGCCGGGTGAGAACTCGACCGGCTGGGGGCCGGCACTGGCATGCCCCGGCACCGACTGGCGGCGCGTCTGGGGCGACCCCGACGACCAGGCCGCGATCTGGCACGCGCACAACCCCACCGATCTCGCGGAGCGGCTGCGTGGCGTCCGGCTGTGGGTGGCCAGCGGCAACGGCGAGGCGGGGTCGCTCGGCGGGCTGCCGTTCACCGACCCGGTCGAGGCGGCCGCCAACGAGCACGCGCACGCGTTCGCCGGCCGGCTCCGCGACCGCGGCATCCCCGTCACCACCCGGTTCTTCGACGGGCAGCACGACTGGCCGTACTGGGAGCGCGACCTGCACGAGGCGTACCCGATGCTGATGGACGCCCTGGGGCTCGGTTAGCGGAGGGCTCAGGCCGGCGGCGCGGTCTCAGGTCTGCCGCATCGGATCCGGAGCGTCCGCGGGCGTCTCGGGCGGCCCGTGCCATTCGAGGAGCAGGACGGTGGCGTCGTCGTCCAGCCGGCCGGCGTGATGATCGAGGATGTTGCGGATGAGCCGCCGCAGCGTCTCGGGCACGGGCAGGCCGTCGGCCTCGTGCTTGATGATGAAGTCGACGAAACGGCGGAGGCCGAACTCCTGTTTGTTCGGGTCGCGGGCCTCCACGATGCCGTCGGTGTAGAACAGGACCCGGTCACCCGGTTCGAGTTGCACACCGCACGGCTTGGGAACGATGCCGAGGCCGGTGCCGAGCGGGGTACCCGGCGGGCACTCCAGCGTCGTCACCCAGCGTCCCCGCCGGAGGACGACCGGCGCGGGATGCCCGTACAGGGCCCACGACAGAATCCCCGTCCGGAGGTCGAGTTCCGCCAGGGCGGCCGTCACGAACCGCCCGCCGTCCTGTTCGGCCAGCACGTCCTCGATCGCCTGACCCGTCTCGATGAGGTCCGCGCCCTGCAGGCGGCTGTTGCGGCAGGCGGCGACGGCGAGATTGGACGTCAGCCCCGCCGCCGTGTCGTGCCCCATGGCGTCGAAGACGGCGAGGAAGGCGGTGCCGGCCGCCAGCGCGTAGTCGAAGGCGTCGCCGCCCAGCTGGTAGGCCGGTTCCAGGGTCGCGCCGACGACCACCTGGTCGTTGGCGAACGTCATCGGGGGCATCAGCCGCCACTGCATCTCGGCCGACACCGCCATGGGCCGGGTCCGCACCAGCCGGGCGAAGGAGTCGCTGTACGGCCCCTTGCTGACGATGATGAGCGCGACCAGCCCGGCCAGGTATTCGGCGTCGTCCTCGGCCCGCTCGTCGTCCCGCCTGATGGTGACCCGGATCACCCCGATCCGCTCGGCACCGTTGAGGATCGGCACCCACCGCTGGATGGTCCCGTCGTCGAACGCGTGGCCCGTGACGGGTGCCACGGTCTTGAACGCCCGCCCGGCCAGGGTGCCCTCGATCTTGTACTCCGCGACCTCGGGGCCGGGGTCGCGCCCGGCGCCGTCCCCACCCCCGGTCAGGAGCCTCAGGACCGTCTGCTGCAGGTCCGCGACGTAGATCACCACGTCGTGCAGGCCGGCGTCTGCGGCGTGCCGGGCGACGGCGTCCGGCAGCTGCTCCATGGACATCATGTGGCTCGCCGCCACCAGTTCTCTCAGCATCGATCCGCCGCCCTACACCGTCCGCTCCCCATGCCTCGTCCCGGTCCACGGTATGCGCTACCCGCCTGCGCGTTCCGTACGTGATCCCCGGTCGGAGGCGGGCCATACATACGGAAGATCGTCCGGGGTGTCCGGGAAGAGGGCGCCGTAGAAGCCGGGATCCTTGCGGACGAGGGCCGAGCGGTGGCTGAGGTGGAAGGCCGGGTCGCCCAGCCAGGGCGGCAGTTCCCCGGCGCGGGAGAGCCGTTCCTGGTCCCGCGGGTGCCGCACGCCCGTCGCCCCGGCCAGATCGGCCGTCAGTGTCCCCGCGCAGGTGTCGCCGTGCCCGAGGTCGCACCAGCGGCGGCAGATCTCCAGTCCGTAGCGGACGAGCGCCTCCTCGTACCCTCTCCACATCAGCGCCGCCGGATGGTGCCGCCAGCCGTATCCGGGCACGGTCAGCGCGCGCAGCACCTGGATCGCCTCGACCCGCTGCTTGCCGAGCCTGCGCCGGTCGAGAACGCGCGCCGTGGCGGCGAAGTCCGCATACGGCAGGAAAGTCTGCACGGCCGCCCCTCCGTCCCTTCTGTCGTCACACCCTTACCCGTGTCGCGGATCATCCATCTGCGCCTCGGCCCGCCTCCCCGTGTTTCGTCGATCATGCCTGCAGGACGGTGACGCCGCCGTGTGCCGCAAGGTTCGCGGAAGGTCGGGCCGGGCGTCACGTCCCTGGCCGTGGGGCGGGTGATATGGGACACACCGGACACGCCGGGCGGGCGAGCCCGGGACCGTTCGAAGGCACAGGTCACGGGCCCGGCTTATCGTCTTCTGACAAAGCAGACCCGAAAAGCAGGGCCTGAATTGCCGGAAGAGTTGTGCTAAACCCATCTGGGGTTCGCCGGACTGGAAGGATCTTCATGGGCGCAGCGGAGGCTCTCGGCCGGGTGATCGATACGAGGCGCTATCCGCTGACCGAGCCGGACGGCGCCGGATGGGACTCCGTCGTTTCCCGCACCCGCGCCGCACTGGCGGAATCGGGGTGCTGCGTCCTGCCCGACTTCATTCGCCCGTCATTGCAGGACGAACTGAGCGCGGAATGCGCGACGATCGCACCGCGCGCCCATTACGACGTCGAAACGGTCAACGCCTACAACATCGATGTCGGCAGCCCGTTGCCGGAGGATCATCCGGGCCGCATCACGATCGAGCGGGGCAACGCGTTCGTCGCCCGCGACCACATCCCCGCCGATCTCATCATCCACCGGCTCTATTCGAGCGGGCTCTTCCAGCGGTTCGTGGCCGCCTGCTTCGGGCTGCCGCGCGTGCACGAACTCGCCGACCCGCTGTCGGGGCTGTGCCTCAACGTCGTCAACCCCGGGATGGAGCACCCCTGGCATTTCGACACCAACGAGTTCACCGTGAGCCTGCTGACCCGGGAAGCGGAGGACGGGGGCGTCTTCGAGTACTGCCCGAACATCAGGTCGGCGGAGGCGGAGAACTTCGATGCCGTCCGCCGGGTGCTGACCGGACACGGCGGGGACCTCGTCCGCCGGCTGACGCTGCGCCCCGGCGACCTGCAGCTCTTCAAGGGGAGGTACTCGCTGCACCGGGTGGGGACCGTCAACGGGGACACGGCGCGGCACACGGCGATCTTCGCCTACAGCGAGCGCCCGGGGGTCATCGGCAGCGTCGCGCGCACGAAGCAGCTCTTCGGCCGCGTCCTGCCCGAGCACCTGGCGGCGGAGGGACGCGCCGTCCGGGTCGACCGGCTGCTGGACTGAGCGTTTTCCACCCGGCCCGTCCCCGAGAGGCCGTGACCGTTGCAGGCCACCGAGGATGGAAAGTGCTCACTAGGGAGGTTCTCCGTGCGCGTCGACACGACGGGCAAGATCTCGCTCGACCACATCTACACGCGGCCCGACCCCCGCGCCTACTTCACCACACTCCGCGAACTCGACTACAACATCCCGGAACTGGCCAAACCGCATTTCCGCCGGTTCATCGCCGATTACCGGGAGACGCGCGGAGTGCCGTCCCCGACCGTTCTGGACATCGGCTGCTCCTACGGCATCAACGCGGCACTGGTGAAATACGGCGCCACCATGGACGAGCTGTACGATCGCTACAGCGGCCGCGACGCCCACCGGGGCACGCGCGCGACGCTGCTGTCCCGCGACCGGGAGCTGATCCGTTCCGGTGAACCAGAGAACAGCCTGCGCTTCCTTGGCCTGGACGCCTCGGAACAGGCCCTTTCCTACGCCCTCGAAGCCGGATTCCTGGACGGTGCCGTCCACGCCGATCTGGAGAACGGCGAGCCGACCGACGAACAGCGCGCACAGCTCGCCCGTACGGACCTGGTCATCTCCACGGGCTGTCTCGGATACGTCACCGAGCGCACCATTTCCCGGGTCATCGAGGCCCAGGACGGACGCAGGCCGTGGATGGCGCACTTCGTCCTGCGGATGTTCCCGTTCGACCCGATCGCCGAGACGCTCGCCGCCGCCGGATACGAGACCGTCCGCCGCGACGGCCTGTTCAGGCAGCGGCGGTTCGCGACGCCCGAGGAGCAGTCGCTCGTCCTGGACCGGCTCGCGGGCATCGGCGTCGACCCGCGCGGCCTGGAGTCCGACGGCTGGTTCTACGCGCAACTCCACATCTCCAAGCCCGCGACTGAGCACTGACTACACGAGGATCGAATGAACGCCAGCGAAGAACTCTCGACCCGCACCTTCGGCAACGAGGCGCGTCTGCCGCGGGTGCCGCTGCCGACGCTCGACGCGACCTGCGAACGGTTCATGGAGTGGTGCGGGCCGCTGCTGACCGAGGACGAGCGGGCGCGGACCGAGTCCGCGGTGGCCGAGTTCGCCCGGCCTGACGGCGCGGGCCGCGCGCTGCAGGCGGCACTCGAACGCTACGACGCCGCCGAGGGCGTGCACAGCTGGCTCGACACCTTCTGGCCGTACCGCTACCTCGGCCGGCGTGACCGGATCGCGTTGAACGCGAACTTCTTCTTCCTCTTCAAGGAGTCGGACGAGGGGCAGGCGGACCGGGCGGCCGGGCTCATCGCCGGTGCGCTGGACTACAAGCTGCGGCTCGACGACGAGGCCGTCCCTCCCGTCCTGCAGCGCGGGCGGCCGCTGACGATGGAGCAGAACAGGTTCCTGTTCTCCACGACGCGCATCCCCGGCACCGAGCAGGACACCGTCCGCGCCCCCTACACGGAGGACTGGCCGGGGCCGTCGCAGGCCCGCCACATCGTGGTGTTCTTCCGCGGCAACATGTTCCGGATGGACGTGCTCGGCCCGGACGGACGTCCCCACACGCTGGACGAGCTGACCGCGGGGCTGGACGCCGTCATGAAGGCCGAGGCGGCCCCGGAGCCGTCCACCGGCCACCTCACCACCAAGGCCCGCGCCGAATGGGCCGAGAGCCGCCGGGCGCTCCTCGCGCTCGACCCCGCCAACGCGAAGGCGCTCGACGATGTGGAGACGGCGCTTTTCTGCGTCTGCCTGGAGAACTTCGCCCCCAGGAACACCCTCGACGCCTGCGACCATCTGCTCCACGGCGACAGCGGCAACCGCTGGTTCGACAAGGCCGTGTCCTTCGTCGTCTTCGGCGACGGCACCGCGGGCATCAACGTCGAGCACTGCGGGCTCGACGGCACGACGATCCTCAGCTTCGTCGACGCGGTGCTGGGCGCCTCCCCCGAGGAGCTCTCCCGGCGGTCGGGCGCGGTGCCGCAGGGCCTGCCTGTCACCGAGGCCATCGAGTTCGTCCTGGACGACGACCTGCGGCGCGACATCCAGGACGCCGCGTCGTCGTTCGCCGCGTACGGCGCCGCGACGGCCACCTCCACCGTGTCGTTCGACGACTTCGGCACCGATGCGATCAAGCGGCTGAGGATGTCCCCGGACGCGTTCGTCCAGATGGCCTACCAGCTCGCGCACAAGCGCGCGAAGGGCCTCACCGGCGCCACCTACGAGTCGATCGCGACCCGCCAGTACCGGCACGGACGCACCGAGGCGATGCGCGTCGTCACCCCCGAGGTGCTGCGCTTCGTGGAACTCATGGACGACCCCGCCGCCGGCGCCGCGGCGCGCCGGGACGCGTTCCGCGCCGCCGCCGACGCGCACGTCAGGCGCGCGAAGGAGTGCCAGTCCGGCCAGGCCCCCGAGCAGCACCTGTGGGAGCTGCAACTGATCCAGAAGCGGCGCGGCGCCGAGCTGGGCGTCACCGGTCCGCTCCCCCTGTTCGAATCGCCCGGCTGGGTCACGATGCGTGACGACTACCTGAGCACCAGCTCGGCGCCGTCCGTCAACATCCGGTACTTCGGTTTCGGGTCGACCAGCGAGCAGTGTGTCGGCGTCGCCTACGTGCTGCTCCCCGACCGCTTCAACGCCTACCTCAGCACCCCGCGCCCGGTGGCGGACGCGATGCAGACGTTCGCGGACCGGCTCCGCGACGCCGTCCGCGAACTGCGGGAGCTGCTCGCCTGATCAGCGGCCCGGCCGGTCCGGGCGTCACGTCGCCGCCAGCGCCTCGGTGGGGCTGAGACGGGACGCCCGGACCGCCGGGTAGAGTCCGGCCACCGCGCCGATCACCAGGGTCGCCGCCACACCGCCCCCCACCGCCCAGGCCGGGATGACGACCGGCCAGCCCTGGTAGAGGGCGTAGACGCCCGTGACGATCGCCCCGATGAGCGCGCCGCCGGCGCCGCCGAGCGTCGACAGCAGCAGTGACTCGGCGAGGAACTGCGTGCGGATCTGGCCGCGGGTCGCGCCGAGGGACCGGCGCAGGCCGATCTCCGAACGGCGCTCCAGCACCGAGATGACCATCGTGTTGGCCACCCCGACACCGCCGACGAGCAGCGCGACGGCGCCGAGCCCGAGCAGCAGCCCGGTGAACGCCTCACCGGCGGCCTTCTTCGCCGCCAGCGCGTCCGAGGGGCGCGACACCTCCACCTCGTTCGGCGCCTGCGGGTTCGCCGTCGCGCCCAGCACGTCCCGGACGTCCTCGACGCTCGCCTCCTGCGAACGGGTGTAGATCGTCGTAGGATGCCCGTCGAAGCCCAGCCGGTCCTGCGCCGCCGACCAGCCGACGAGCGCGGCGGTGTCCAGCTCGGGCGCGAGCGGCGCCGGTTCGAGGATGCCGATGACGGTGAACCACCGGCCGCCGATGAGCACCCGCACGTCCGGGGCCGCGTGGCCGATGCCGAGCCGCTCCGCGGCGGTCGCGCCGAGCACCGTCGCCGGGAACGCCCCGGTCGCGGCGTTCAGCCAGACGCCGCTGCGGAGCTCGGCGCCCGTGGCGGCCCGCAGGTCGGTGCGGGCGGCGTAGGCGGCGATCCCCTTCGTCTCGGTCTCCGGGACCTTGTTCGTCCGGTACACCTTCGCCTCGTCCAGCAGGGCGGTCGCCGACACCTCCCGCACCGGGGCGATCCGCGCCACCATCGCCTCCGACTCCGGGGGTAGCTGCGCCTCCTCACCGGTAAGCGTGCTGCCGGGAGAGACCGTCAGCAGGTCCGTGCCCAGCGCGGCGAGCGCCCGGTCGAGGTCGGCGCGGGACGACGAGGACACGCCGACGACCGCGACCATCGCCGCGATCCCGATCGCGATACCGAGCGCCGACAGGAACGCCCGCATCGGGCGGGTGCGCAACCCGACCGCGCCGACCCTGACCACGTCCCCCGGCCACATCCGCGCCGGCCGCGGCGCGGACCGCGCCACCGGGGCCGTCACCGCGCCGCCCTCGTGGTGGACGGCTCTGCGAACCCGGCGCCCGTCGCGGAGTCGTCCACCACGAGGCCGTCGCGCATCCGGACCCGGCGGGGCAGCCCCTCCGCGATCTCCCGGTCATGCGTGATGATCACGACGGTGGTGCCGGCGGCGTGCAGCTCGCGCAGCACCGCCATCACCCCGTCCCCCGACGCCGAGTCGAGCGCGCCGGTCGGCTCGTCGGCCAGCAGCAGCGCCGGCTCGCCTGCCACCGCACGCGCGATCGCGACGCGCTGCCGCTCGCCGCCGGACAGCTCGTGCGGCAGATGGTCCATCCGGTGGCCGAGGCCGACCCGCTCCAGCGCCGCCGCGGCGCGCCGGCGCCGCACCACCGCACGAAGCCCCGAGTACAGGAGGCCGTCCGCCACGTCGTCGATCGCCGGGGTGCCCGCGGCGAGATGGAAATGCTGGAAGACGAAGCCGATGCGGCTCGCCCGCAGCGCCGAAAGCCGGTTGTCGGCCAGGCGCCCCACGTCGTGCCCGTCGATGTGGACGCTGCCCGAGGTCGGGCGGTCCAGCGTGCCGAGGACGTTGAGCATGGTCGACTTCCCCGAGCCGGACGGGCCGGCGATGGCGACCAGCTCCCCCGCGCCTATGTGCAGCGACACGCCGTCGAGGGCGCGGACACCGCCGGGGTACAGCTTCGCCACGTCCCGCAGTGTGATCATTTCGGTACCCCCACGACCGTGCCCTCGGCGATCCCCGGCCCGGATATCTCCACCCTGCCGTCCGCGAACAGGCCGGTTTCGACGGGGACGTACGACGAGGCGGCGCCCTTGACGACCTCCACACCGAAGCCGCCCTCCCGCAGCGCGACCAGCGCGGAGACCGGCACCGCCAGGACCTTCTCGCGCCTCCCGGCGGTGAACGCGACATCGACCGAGGCGAGCGTGTACTCGGCGGCGGCCTTCTTCGCCTCGCCGGAGTCGAGCCAGATGGTCACCTCCACCTTCGTCGACGGATCCTGGCCCTGTTCCCCGGGTTCGATCACCGTCGTGACCTCGTCGATCTTCGCGGTGACGGTCTTGTTCTCCGGCAGGGTCACCTGGACCTCGGCCCCCTTCTCGGCCATCCGCTGGTCGGCGGTGTCCAGTTCCACGGTCACGGCCTTGGTGGTGCCGGTGTAGTCGAGGATCTTCTTGCCGGGCGCCGCCGGCTCGCCCGCGTTCGCGTGGACGCCGTCCACCAGGACGGGCCCGGACGCGAACGCGACCCGCCCGGGTTCCACGGTCCCCGTCTCCGCCACGCCGATGTCGTCCTGCCATTCCATGACGGCGGCGGCCGTGTCCGCGGTGTACTCGCCGTCCACGGTGAAGCCGCCGTAACCGAGCTTGCCGAGATTCGTCTCGAACCGCTTCACGTCGGACCCCTCGGTGCCGATCGTCAGCGGCCGGTAGGACGGCTTGGACCCGTACATCAGCACGACCGGGTCGCCGTCCACCTCGTACAGCTCATGGCCCCGGGTGATCTCGTCGCCGCTCTCGGGGAGCTTCGTCAGCGTCCCCTTCGCCTGGCTCGTCGCGGTGTGAGCCGGGCCGTAGCCGAGCTGTCCGTCCTCGGTCAGGGTGTCCTTGAGCGTCTGCCTGGTCACCTTCGTGGTGGCCGGCGGCAGGTCCGTCGCCGTCCGGCCATCCGGGTCCTCGCCGCCGAGAGCCGCGGCGGTCGCGACGCCGCCCACCGCGACCAGGGCGCCGGCGGCCAGGGCGACCTTCAGGCGCGGGCGCCCGCGGGGCGGACGCTTCGGCTCCTTCACCGGCGCGGGTGCCACGGTGACATCGCCGGTCACTTCCCGCCGCCCTGCAGGACGTCCTGGCACTTGCGCTGCGCGGGCTCCAGGTCCGGGTCGTCGCCGACCGTCCTCTTGTCGATCATGATGCCGCGCTGGCCCGGCTTGGGGTCCGGGAACTTCTCCACGCCGTTCCGGCGCATGCACTCGGCGAACTTGCGGCCGCGCTCCTGCTGCTCGGGATCCGGCGCGCCGGTGGCGTTCGCCTGCGGGTCGTACTTCCGGCACGCGGTCATGGCCTTGTCCATGACCACCTTGTCGCCCTTGTGCTTGAGCCGGATGCCCTGGCCGGGCTTCGGGTCCTCCATGTCCACGCCGTGCTCGCGCATGCACTGGGCGAACTTGACGCCCATCTCCTCGCGGCTCCGCTTCTCGCCGTCCCCGGCCGCGGCGCCCTGCTTCCCCCCGCCCGCCGAGGCCACCCCCGACCCGTCGCCGTCACCGTCGCCCGAGCCGCAGCCGGACATTGTCAGGGCCAGGGCCAGCGGCACCATCGCGAACATCCGCAGACGCATCATGTCGTCCCCTCGTCTTCGCGGCCGGAGCGGTTCCGGCCGGACGGAAGGCGATGCAACCCGGCCGGACGTTTCCCCCGCGTTTCCGCTCCGGCGACCCGGATCACTAACGGAAACGAAACACCGCGCCGGGCACACTCTCACCGGTCGGGGAAGGCGGAGGGAGCATCATGCGGGTGCTGGTGGTGGAGGACGAGCGGCTGCTCGCAGGCGCGATCGCCGAATGGCTGAGGGACGAGGCCCACGCCGTCGATCTCGCCCACGACGGGGCCGCCGCCCTGGAACGCGTCTGCGTCAACGACTACGACGTCGTCGTCCTGGACCGCGACCTTCCCCTCGTCCACGGCGACGACGTCTGCCGGGAGATGGTGCGGGGCGAGACCTCGGCGCGCGTCCTGATGCTCACCGCCGCCGCCGAGATCACCGACCGCGTCGGCGGCCTCGGGCTCGGCGCCGACGACTACCTCACCAAACCGTTCGCGTTCCCCGAACTGGCCGCCCGCGTCCTCGCCCTCGGCCGCCGCTGCCGTCCCGCCGCGCCGCCGACGCTGCGCCGCGCCGGCATCACCCTCGACCCGGCGCGCCGCGAGGTGTTCCGGGACGGACGTTACGTCCCCCTCGCGAAGAAGGAGTTCGCCGTCCTCGCCGAACTGCTCCGCGCCGACGGCGCCGCCGTCTCGTCCGAGCAGCTCCTCGAAAAGGTGTGGGACGAGCACGCCGACCCGTTCACCGGGGCCGTCCGCCTCACGGTCCTCAAGCTGCGCCGCAAACTCGCCGACCCGCCCGTCGTGGAGACCGTCAAGGGAGCGGGGTACCGGATCCCATGAGGATGTCGCTCCGCACCCGGTTGACGCTCACCTACGGCGTCCTGTTCTTCGTCGCGGGCCTGCTGCTCCTCGGCGTCACCTACGTCCTGTTCGGCCAGCAGATGCCCCGCGCCAACACGAAGATCCTCGCCACCCGCACCGGCCCCGGCCCCGCCACGTCGCCCGCCCCCCTGGACGACAACGGCCGGCTCATGGCGGAGACCCGGCGCCTCTTCGAGAAGGAGCGTGACGAACTGCACGACGCGGCCACCACCTCCCTGGTCACCCAGGGGTCGATCGCGCTCCTCGTCGTCGGCGGGGCCGCGGTGGGCTTCGGGTGGCTCATCGCGGGCCGGGTCCTCACGCCCCTGCACCGCGTCACCGACACCGCCCGCCGCATCGCCGGCTCACCCGCCGCCGACCGCGGCCTGCACGAACGCATCGCGCTCCGCGGCCCCCACGACGAGGTCAAGGAGCTCGCCGACACCTTCGACACGATGGTCGAACGCCTCGACCGGTCCTTCGACGGCCAGCGCCGCTTCGTCGCCAACGCCTCCCACGAGCTGCGCACCCCCCTCACCCTGGGCCGCGCCCTGGTCGAGGTGGCGATGCACCGCGCGTCGGCGTCCCCGGACGTCCGGCAGCTCGGCGAGACCCTCCTGCAGATCAACGCCCGCCACGAACGCCTCATCACCGGCCTGCTCCTCCTCGCCCGCTCCGAGAACGAGATCACCACCCGCGCCCCGGTCGATCTCGCGGACGTCGTCGCCCACGTGGCATCGCAGACCGCCCAGGAGGCGAAGGACGCCGGCATCGCCGTCGAGACCGACACGGCCGAGGCCACGACCACCGGCGACGCCCTCCTCCTGGAACGCGTCGTCCAGAACCTCCTGGAGAACGGCCTGCGCCACAACACCGAAGCCGGCTGGGTCAGGATCTCCTGCCGGACACACGACGACCAGGCCGTCCTGGAGGTCTCCAACTCCGGCCCCGCCGTCCCGCGCTACGAGGTCCCCGCCCTCTTCGAACCCTTCCGCCGCCTCGACGCCGACCGCGTCGTCACCGCGAAGGGCGCGGGCCTCGGCCTGTCGATCGTCCAGTCGATCGTCCGCGCCCACGACGGCACCGTGTCGGCCGTCCCCCGCGAATCCGGCGGCCTCCACCTGACCGTCACACTCCCCAGCCCCCCGCCCCCCACGTAACGCCCAGGCGGTGTGTGCACTTGTGCGCAGTCCGCGGGAACGTCACGGGTTACGGTGAGCCCAGGTCGATCTAACCGCGGAGGGCCCGGCATGACGACCTATCTGGGCGGGGCGAACATCGGAGGCGACTCGGTCTCCGGCAACAAGATCGTTCACATGGCCACGGTGCCGCCGGAGGCCGACGATCCCCCGCGCCAGCTTCCCCTGGGCATCCCGGGCTTCACCGGACGCCAGGACGTTCTCTCCCAGCTCAACTCCCTCGTCGAGACCGGCGGCTCAGCACCGGTGATCATCGCGCTCACCGGTATGCCCGGAATCGGCAAGACCGCGCTCGCGGTGCACTGGGCGCATCTGATGTCGGAGCAGTTCCCCGACGGGCAGCTCTTCATCGATCTGCGCGGCTACTCCAGACGCGGCGCCCTGTCTCCCCGCGAAGCACTCGGCCAGGCACTGCGGACACTACGGGTTCCATCGAGCCGGCTGCCCGTCGACGAGGACGAACTCGCGGCCCTCTACCGCTCACGGCTCGCCGGCAAACGCGTCCTGATCGTCCTGGACGACGCCGCGAACCCGCAGC
Source organism: Spirillospora sp. NPDC048824 (assembly GCF_043198455.1). NCBI lineage: Bacteria > Bacillati > Actinomycetota > Actinomycetes > Streptosporangiales > Thermomonosporaceae > Spirillospora > Spirillospora sp. NPDC048824. The sequence continues at coordinate 19,595 of NZ_JBICUS010000002.1, forward strand.
AGGTCTCCCCGCTCCTCCCAGGGACGTCCTCTTGCGTGGTGGTGGTGACCGCCCGCCGGAAACTCACCGCACTGGTGGCGAGGTACGGCGCGCGCGCCCAGGCGCTCGACCCTCTCCCGGAGGCCGAGGCCCTCGCCCTGGTCAGCGAAGTGGCCGGGCACGAGCGGACGCGGCGCGAGCCGGACGCCGCCGCGGAACTCGTCAAGATGTGCGCACGCCTCCCCCTGGCACTCCGCGTCGCCGCCGCGAACCTCGCCGCCCGGCCGCGGCAGTCGTTCGCCGAAACCGTGGAGGCGCTCGCCGACGGCGACCGGCTGTCCAAACTCGCCTTGGGCGACGACCCCCGGGAGGCGGTCGGTGCCGCGTTCGATCTGTCCTACCGGGGACTCGACGCTGAGACGCGGCGCACGTTCCGGTTCCTCGGACTGGTCGAGGGCCCGAACGTCGCGCCCGAGGCCGTCGGCGCCCTACTCGCGGCGACCCCCGACGCCGCCCGGCGGCTCCTGGACCGGCTGGAGACCGCCGGGCTCGTCCAGGCGATCGGACGCGACCGCTACGACATGCACGAACTTCTGCGCGAGTACGCCCAGGGACGCGCGCTCAAGGAGGACTCGCCCGTCGTCCGGAGCGCGGCGGTCCAGCGGCTCGCGATGTGGTACCTCGCCACCGCCCAGCAGGCCGGACGGTTCCTCGACAGGTACCGCCGGACGATCCGGCAGGAGCTGACCGCACCGCCCGTGAACCCGGATCCGGCGAGCGGACCGGCCACCTCGAATGGTTCGCGCTCGAGCAACAGAACCTGACCGAGATCACACGGCAGGTCGCCCGCCTGCACTGGGATCAACTCACCTGGGAACTGGCGGACGCCGTCTACGACTTCTTCGAGTTGCGCCGGTACTGCCACGAGAACCTGGAGGTCCACAGGCTGGGGCTTGAGGCGGCACAGCGCGGATCGAACCCGCTGGCCCGGTTCTTCATGCACCACCACTTATCGGTGATCTACCGCGAGCTCGGCCGCACCCAGGAGGCACTCCTGGAGGCGGCGTCCGCACTCCAGCTCAGCGTCCAGATCGAGGACCACTACGGCGAGGCCGCCGTCCTGGACAACATGGCCCGGACCTACCTTCAGCTCAGCGACTACCGGATGGCGCTCGAACTGGGCAAGCAGGCGCTCGTGATGCGCCGCGAGATCAGCGACCGGCACGCCGAGGCGACCACCCTCGACACCCTGGCCCGCGGATACCAGGGGCTCAGCAGGTACGACAAGGCTTTCAAATGCGCCGACGATGCGCTGACCATCCGCAAAGAGATCGGGGACCTCAGGGGCGAGGCCGAGACCCTCGACAACATGGCCCGGATCTACTTCGGCTGGGGACACGTCGACCACTCACTCGACGCCGCCGAACGGGCACTGAAGATTCGCCAGGAGATCGGGGACCGGCACGGTGAAGGCGAGACGCTCGCCTTTCTCGGTGACCTGTACAGGTGGATAGGCCGCCATGCCGAAGCATGCGAGCACATCGAACAGGCCCTCGCCATCCGCCGGAAGATCGCCGACCGGCACGGTGAGGGCCGGGCGCTGGTCTACCTCGCCACGATCCGGCGGCGGCTCGGCCGATACGAAGACGCGCTGCAAGCGGGCCTGGAGGCCCTCGACGTCCTTCAGGAACTCGGTGACCGGCAAGGCGAGGCCGAGGCCCGCAACAGCTTGTGCCGTTGCTACCGGCGCATGGGCATGTTCAAGGAGGCCCGGGCGGAGGCCGAGCGCTCACTGTCCATCAGCCGTTCGATCGGCGGCCGGCACGGGGAGGCGACCGCTCTGAACGCCCTCGGCCTCATCGAGCTCAACGCCGGTCCGCTGGGACGCGCGCGGCGCGCGGCGAAGCGATCCCTGCGGCTCTGCCATCTCATCGGGGACGAACGCGGGATCACGAGCTCCCTCGACCTGCTGAGCAAGGTGTACCTGAGAATGGGGCTCGCGGAGAAGGCGCTCCGGACCGCCGAAATGGCCTTCACGCTGGAGGAGAGCGTCGGGTACCGCTACGGTCAGACGGTCACGCTGAGGGCCCTGGCCGAGATACTGATCGTTCTCGATCGTCCCGCAGAAGCGCTGACGAAGGCCCGCCTCGCGCAGGACGTGGCAATGCGGCTGCGCGACCGCCATGAAGAGGCCAAGACACTTCGGCTCCTCGCGGCCATCCACGACGATGCCGGACGAACAGCCGAGGCGCGGACTGCGACGGCCGAGGCGGCCGCCATCTCCCGGGAGCTTGAACGGTTGCTGTAGCGGCGGCCAAATCCCGCCCTCGACTTTCCGTTAACTCGACATTCAGAAGGTTTCTCTGCGGCCATGGATATATCTCCACCTACAGGTAGATTTTTCAGCAGGGCGCCAAACCCCAAAAAAAAAAAAAATAACAACACATCACACATCACCCTATGATGTCATGTTGCATCACTGAGATTAAGTTTTGGAGCGCGTCCCTGTACGGCTTATGGACATCTTGCCATTCCTGCGACTCTCGAACACCAACGGGCAGATTGGTCTCGACCAGCGCTTCCCGAACGTAACGCAATCTATAATAAACTTCGTCGGAGGCGCTGACTACCGGCTCCGGTGCGATCAGATGGACTCTATATCGAAGCGCAAGGAGCGAATTCGCATCAAAAGCGTTCCTAACGCGATCACGAGTCACTGGCGTTCCTTCGGCTTGCGCAAGCGCTCGCATGCCTGCATCAGTATCAATGAGAGCGGCAAGGAACAGTTCGTACGCATCGCGCCTTCTATCCAGGAAACGTTCACGACGTTCATGCCTCCTGCGCTGCATATCAACGAGAAGCGCCGACCCCGATCCGATCACACCGCCAGCCAGAGCCAAAAGCACAGAACCATAGTCCATTGGTTGAGCGTAAACGTAATAGCAGATTACGTAAATAGCCTATCCGATGCAAGAATCTTGCATACCTTCGTATACGCAAGAAGTGGACACGGGAGCCAACTATTCGAAAGCGTTACTTATTTATCCGTTCCAGAAAGTTGGCACACCTGCCTTCAAGGCCACGCAACGTAGAGCGAGGGCTGGGAGCGATGGGGTCGCCGGGTCAGCGTTCGTTGATGATTTTGTTGCCGAGGACCAGGTCGCCTCTTACCTGGACGTCGCCGCTGAAGATGGTGGAGCCGTCGGGGTCGGGTGAGCGCGGCGCCGGAGGCCGGGTCGACGGGGGGTTCGCGCCGGTCAGGTACATCCACGCTTCGGTGGTCGTCTCCTTGACCTGGACGGTCACCTTTTCGAAGGACCGGGGATCCACGGGGCCGTGCAGGTGGGCCACGAAGGCTTCATAGACGAACGGCGAGACGATGAAGCCCAGGTCGGCGCCTGATTCGGCGAGGGCGGCCTTGAGGACGGGGGCCTCCATGATGCGGGCCGTCTGGATGATGACCTGCCCGTTCAGGCCCTCGGCGTCGGGGGTGACCGGGCCGACGTGCAGGGCGACGCGGAGCTGGATGCGGACGGCGGCGCTGGCGCGGTGGTTGTGCCGGCGGAGCGCGGCGGCCAGTTGGCCGGCGAGGGGGTCGATGAGGAACCTGGTGGGGATGGCGGGCGAGACGATGACCAGGGCGCCGTCGCCGCGGTCCTCGCGGTAGGTCTCCGAGGGCGGGACGCCCGATGTTTCCAGCGCGGACAGCAGGACGCGGTAGGTGACCTCGCGGACGACCTGGCGGTCCTCGTCGTCGCGGGACGGGTCGCCGAAGCCGGCGATGTCGCAGAAGAGGACGGAGCAGTTCAGCCCCGACCAGGTCGCGAGGGCGCGGGGCGGTGCGGGATCCAGGGATGCGTCCACGGCACGAGTGAACGCCCGGGATGGGCGGCTGTCCATGTCATGTGCCACAGAACGGGTCAGCGGGGCGCGGCGTGCCTCCGCAGTTCGCGGGGGCTGACGCCGAAGCGGTGCCGGAAGGCGTGGCTGAGGGCGCTGGCCGAGGAGAAGCCGGTGGCGTGGGCGAGGTCGGTGATGGTGACGTGCTGGTCGAGGGGGTTGCGCAGGCGGTCCCGGACGAGGCGGAGCCGCTCCTCGCGGATCAGCTCGCGGGGGGTGGTCCCGGCCCGCTGGAGGGCGAGCTGGATCTGCCGCAGCGACCAGCCGAGGTCCTGCGCCATCGCGGCGCCGGTCAGGCCGGGGTCGGTGACGTGCTCGCGGACGTAGCGGCGCACGACCGCCTCCACCTCGGCGAGGTGGCCGGGTGCGGGCGGCCGGTCCTCGCCGGCGACGACGATGCACAGCAGTTCGGTGATCCGGTCGCATGCGGCGTCGAACTGCGGTTCGGTGAGGGTCTCGTCTCCGACGGCCCTGACCATGTCGGCGACGACGCGGCCGAGGCCGGCGGACAGGTCGAGGCGGGTGGCGAGCGGCGACGCGGGGCGCAGCCGGCCGTCCACCTCGTGCGCCGGGATCGTCATGACGAGCGCGCGGGCAGGGTGGCGCTGGATGACCCGCAGCGGCACCGCCGGTGACAGCAGGCCGCCCGTCCCCGGCCGGAGCCGCGCCTGCCCGCAGTCGCGGAGCACGAGCATCTCGCCGTGGAGCGGCAGCAGGAAGCGGTAGGCGTCGTCGGGGTCGCGGCGGGCGTCGCCCGCGGTGCGGACGTAGTCGGTCCGGTCCGACCGGTAGAGGACGAGCCGGTAGGCGGCGCTGCTCTGCCGGACCGGCCCGCCGAGGAAGTCGTCCACCGCAGGCCCTTCCGCCGGTCGGTCCGCGTGCCGTGGCCGACCGCCGGCCGGCACCTGATGATCACCGCAGGTGAGCGTAGTACGGTCACGCCGCCAAATCAGGCGAATCAAGCGGAAAGTAACCCGAATCAGACGACGCGTGATCATGCGATGCGCCCGGCGGCAAGATCTCTGCGCGCGAGCACAAGCGCCCCCGTGCACGCCCGTCCTACGGTGCCGAAGCTGCGGCGTATCCGCGTCGTCCGAAACCCGGCCATGAGGCGGTCCGCGCAGGTCCGCCTCGCCCGATTCGTGTACACCGAGGATCTGATGGAGCAATTCCTCTTGGCGACGGCGTTCGCCATCGTGGCGGGCGCGGGCATCGCCGCCGCGGTCCTGCTGGTACGCCAGCGGCAGGCGACCGCCGATCTGCGCGAGCAGAACGCCGCGCTGGCCCGTGGTCTCGACCTGCGGGAGAAGGAGCTGCGGCACCTGGCCGACGTCCGGCTGCCGGAGCTCATGGAGTCACTGGGCAACCCGGGCGTGCACGTCGCCGGCCCGCTGCACGACCTGAACCGCGAGGCGCCCGCCTACGGGCAGTCGCTGCAGACCGTGATGGACCTGTTCGCCGGGTCCGCCGCTCGCGTCCGCGAGCGGTCCGACCGGTCCGCGAAGTCGACGCTGCGGGCGATGATGCGCGCCGTGCAGAGCCTGGCCAACGAGCAGCAGCTCGCCATCTCGACCATGCAGGAACGCCACGACGACCCCGGCGTCCTGGAGGGCCTGCTCCGCATCGACCACATGAACGCCCAGCTCGGCAGGCGCACCCAGGCCACCGCCGTGCTGTGCGGGTCGTGGCCGGGGCAGCAGCGCTCGGCGTCCTCGATGACCGACGTGGTCCGCGGCGCGACGTCCCGGATCCGCGACTACCTGCGCGTCAACATCGAGGGGACGGTGAACAGCGCGGTGACGAGCCGGGCCGTGGAGCCCGTCGTGCTGACGCTGGCCGAACTGCTCGACAACGCCGCCCGGCACTCCCGCCCCGACACCTCCGTCGAGGTCAACTTCCGGTCCGCGCACAACGGCGTCGCCATCACGATCGACGACGCGGGCGTCGCGATGGACGCCGACGAGCTGCAGCGCGCGTCCGACCTGCTGTCGGGCCAGACCTCGGTGGACATCCACCGGCTCGGCGACCCGCCGCAGGTCGGGTTCGCGGTGGCCGGCGTGCTCGCCGCCCGCTACGGGTTCCGGGTGTCGGTCGACAGCCGCTCCCCCTACGGCGGCGTGCGCGCCGTGGTGTTCGTGCCCAGCACACTGCTCACCACCGTCCCGGACGCGCGGCCGCCCGAACCGGTGGCCTCGCCCCGCCCGGCCCTGGAGACCGGCGCCGAGGACGGGCCGTCCACGGCCGGCGGCCTGCCCAAGCGCAGCCGCGTCGCGGTCGCCGAACGGCCCGCCGGGACGGACGGCGAGCCGCCCGCGACGGACACCGGCGGCCCGCCGCCGGCGAGGCCCGCCAGAGACACCGCCGCGGGCCTCGGCGCCTGGCAGCGCGGGACGCGCTCCGGCCGCGCCGGCACGCCGTCCGGCGGCGACGGCACGGACATCGCCGGGCCTGCCATCGAGAGCAAGGACTTGCGGCCATGAACGAGGGGTGGGACGGCGCGATGGACGACGGGACGAACCGGCTCGGCTGGATGCTGGACGACGCGCTGCGCATGCCGGAGACGCGCTACGCGATCCTGCTGTCGGCCGACGGCCTGCTCATGGCGCACTCCGAGCGGATCAGCAGGGACGACGCGGAACGGCAGGCCGCCGGCATGTCGGGGCTCCAGTCGCTCGCCCGCAGCACCGCCGAGTTCTGCGGCGACCCGGGCACCACGTGGCGGCAGACGGTCAACGAGTTCGACGACGGGTACGTGTTCCTCGTCGCCGCCGGCCCCGGCGCGTATCTGGCGGTGTCGGCGACGCAGCACGTCGACATGGAGAGCGTGTCGTTCCGGCTGCAGGAACTGGTGCAGCGGCTGGGCAAGGAGATGACCAGCCCGCCGCGTCCCGGCGCGGGCCGTCCCGCATGACCCCGCGCAGGAACGAGCGGGCACTGGTCCGCCCGCACGTCGTCACCGGCGGCCGGGCCCACCCGACCCGCAACGTGTTCGACCTCGTCACCCTCGTGATCGCCACCGGCGACCTGCCGCTCCACTCCGGGGGGACGGCCGCCCTGGGCCCCCGGCAGCCGCTTTCGAGGACCGGGCTGTCCCCCGAGAAGCTCCGCATAGTCGAACTGTGCCGCGGCGGCGCCCTGTCGGTCGTGGAGATCGCGGGGCATCTCGGCCTGCCCGTCGGAGTCACCAAGGTCCTGCTGTCCGATCTGGTCGACACCGGGCACCTCACCACCCGGGCCGGCGCGCCGGCGGCCCAGCAGTCCCAGGTCCGGCTCCTTCAGGAGGTGCTCGATGGACTCCGCGCTCGCCTCTGAGACGCCCTACCTGCGCGACAGCGTGCGGACGGCCGTCAAGATCCTCATCGTCGGCCATTTCGCGGTCGGCAAGACCACCTATGTCGGGACGCTGTCGGAGATCCGCCCGCTGCGCACCGAGGAGCGGATGACGCAGGCCGGCGCGATGGTCGACGACCTCGCCGGCATCGAGGACAAGACGACCACCACGGTCGCCATGGACTTCGGCCGCCTCACGCTCAGCGACAACCTCGTCCTGTACCTGTTCGGGGCGCCCGGCCAGCAGCGTTTCACCCGGCTGTGGGACGACCTGGCGCGCGGCGCCCTCGGCGCGCTGGTCCTCGTCGACACCGCCCGTCTCAAGCAGTCGTTCGAGATCATGGACCTCGTGGAGCGGCAGGGCCTGCCGTACGCGGTGGCCGTCAACCACTTCGACGCGTCGCCGGCCTTCCCCGAGTCCGAGGTCCGCGAGGCCCTCGACCTCGCGGACACCACGCCGCTGATCACCTGCGACGCCCGCGACCGCAGGTCGTCCACCGAGGCGCTGATCTCGCTCGTCGACCACCTCCTCACCCTCGACACGGAGACACCGTGACCGACGACCGGACCACCCGCGAACCGGCCCGCTTCCCGATGTACGGAGCGGAGTTCGCCAAGGACCCGCGGCCCGTCTACGAGCGGATGCGCGCCCACGGCGACCTCGCGCCCGTCGAACTGGCCCCGGGCGTCCCGGCGACGCTCGTCCTCGGATACGACGCGGCGCTGGAGATCCTGCGCGACCCCGACCGGTTCCCGCGCTGCAGCGAGGTGTGGGAGGAGGAGGTCGGCCCCGAGTGCCCGGTGCTGCCGATGATGATGACCCGGCCCAACGCCCTGTTCACCAACGGCGCCGTCCACGCGCGCCTCCGGTCCGTGATCGTCGACAGCCTGGACCGGGTCGACCCGGCGTCGCTGCGCGAGCACGTCGCGAACGCCGCGAACGGCCTCATCGACGCGTTCGCCGCCGACGGCAAGGCGGACCTCATCGGCCAGTACGCCCGCACGCTGCCGCTGCTGGTGTTCAACGAGATGTTCGGCTGCCCCCGTGACATCGGCGACAAGCTCGTGCGGGGCATGAGCGCCATCTTCAACACCGTCGGCGCCGAGGAGGGCAACGCGCTCCTCGGCGAGGCCACCCTCGAACTGGTGGCGCACAAGCGGCAGAAGCCCGGCGCGGACGTGACGTCGTGGATGATGCGGCATCCCGCCGGGCTCGACGACTTCGAGATGACCCACCAGATCACGCTGCTCGTCGGCGCCGGCACCGAGCCGGAGCAGAACCTCATCGCCAACGGCATCCTGCTCCTGCTGTCGGACGACCGGTTCGGCGGCGACCTGTCCGGCGGCAGCCTGCCCGTCGAGGACGCCCTCGACGAGATCCTGTGGACCGACCCGCCGATGGTCGCCTACGGGACGACGTTCCCGCGCCACGACATCGACTTCCACGGACACCGGCTGCCCGCCCACCAGCCCGTCCTGATCGGCTACGCCGCGGCCAACACCGACCCGTCACGGTCGATGACCGACCGCAAGGGCAACCGCGCGCATCTGTCCTTCACCGGCGGCCCGCACACGTGCCCGGCCAAGAGCCACGCCCGGCTGATCGCGTCGGTCGCCATCGAGACGCTCCTGGACCGCCTGCCCGACCTGGACCTGGCCACCCCGGCAGGCGACCTGGAGTGGCGCCCCGGCCCGTTCCACCGAGCCCTGACCGCCCTCCCCGTCATCTTCCCGCCCACCCGTTGACCTGTGCGGCGCGCCGCCCTTGAGAGACGCTCCCCAAGGGCGGCACGCCGCGGGTGAACGAGGTCCGGTCAGTCTCCGGTGGCGGAGCGCAGGGCGCCCACCACGGCGGTCAGCTGGGTGATCAGGCCGGCCACGCTGGTCTGGTCGGCGCCGTTGACGGTGACGGTGCGCAGCTCGTCCGGCTTGGGCAGCTTGGCCATGATCTCCGGCAGTGTGGCGATGAGACGGGCCTGCACCGCGGCGGGCGTCCGGTCGTTCTCGATCGCGGCGCGGGCGCCCTCCCGCTCCAGGTCCAGCAGCGCCTGCTCGTGCGAGGACCGGGCGCGGGACTCGGCCAGCGCCAGCTCGCCCTCCGCGCGGAGCCGGGCGAGCTCGTGGTCGCGTTCGATGCGCAGCCGCCCCGTCTCCGCCTCCTCCTCGTGCCGCTCGCGCTCCATCCGCAGCTTGTGCCGCGTCGTCTCGGTCTCCATCTCGGCGACCTCGCGGGTGTCGTCGTGCTCGCGTTTCGTGCGGCGCAGCAGCTCGGCCGCCTCGGTGTCGAACAGCTGCGACTCGTTGCGGGCGCGCAGCTCGGCCAGCTCCCGCTCATGCTCCAGCCGCTGCGTCTCCTTGATCCGCGCGGCCGCCATCTCGCGCTGCCCGACGGCCTCCTCGGCCTCCAGCTCCGCCAGCCGGGCGATCTGCCCCTGATGCGCCCGGTACGGCTTCTGCAGGTTCTCCCAGAGCCGGGACGAGCTGACCACGGCCTCCTTGATCTGCACGGTGACGATCCGCAGCCCGAGACCCTGCTCGCCGTCGTCCTGCCCCTCGGCCACCGCGCGGAGCCGGGCCGTCAGCTCCTCGATGATGGGCTGCTTGTCGCTGAGGACGTCCTGTACCCCCATGGTGGAGACCTTGTCCTTGATCGCGGCCTCCGCCTGCTCCCGAAGCTGCAGGTTGACCAGCCGCATCGGGTCGTCGGCGTCGCTGAAGTCGAGTTTGCGGTACGCGATGCCGAAGTCCTGGATGATCCACTGGACGTAGCCCTGGACGAGCACGCCCTGCAGCTCCCGGCAGATGCAGTACGCGTTGATCAGGATCGTCTGCGTCGCGCCCGGCACCACGAGGAACGAGTCGGTGGACGGGTTGAACCGGAACGACACCCCGAGCCCGATGTGCAGCGGCTCCGCCCGTCCGCGCCGGGTGTGGACGACGAACGCGTTCGGCGGGACGAGCACGTTCCTCCACCGCCAGAACCCGCTGATCCGGACGTCCACCGGGCCGGGCGCGGCACGGTCCCGGGCCGGGCCGCCGCCGAGGGCGCGGTCGCGTTTGGCCAGCGGACCGCCCGGCTGCGGCATGGCGCCCGCGGTGGCGGGCACCGGCGCCGGGGTGCGCCTCGCCCTGAGGTCGTCCTCCAGGACCGCCTGCTGGGCGACGACCTTCTCCAGATACGTGTTGCCCTGGTCCTGGGCGCTCATCTCGCTCCTCGGCGCTTGATCGGTTTGGCGGTACCTTATTGCGCTTCGAACCTTCTGATCGGCCGTATGCGTATGTCCGGCCGTGGCGACACGTGAGCAGCAGGCTCCCCCGACCGACAGGCCGATGCTCGCCATCGGCGCCGCGGCGCTGGCGCTGGTCGTCCTCGCGCTGGTGATACGGCTTGGCGGGGCGCTCAGCGAGACCTCGGCGCCGGGCCTGTCGCAGGCCGGGGCCCTGACCAAGGTCGGCCTTTCGGTCGCCAGGCTCGGCGGGAACGTCGCCGCGGTCCTCACCGTCGGGTGGCTGCTGGTCGCGGCCGTCTTCGCCGGCCCGCCGTCGCCGGCCGGCCGCCGCTGCCTGCGCGCCGCGTCCATGACGGCGCTGGTGTGGGCACTGTGCACGCTGGTGCTCATCGTGTTCAGCGCCCTGGACCTGTTCGGCATCGGCGTCGGCGGCCTGACCGGGAACATGATGCGGACGCTCCTCATCGAGCTGCCGCAGGGACGGGCACTGCTGATCGTCCTCGCCGTCGCGGTCGCGCTGTCGGTCGCGGCTAGCCTGCCCCGCGCGGACGGCGGCTCCGGGTACCTGCTGGCGGCCGCGCTCGCCGCCCTGCTCCCGCCGCTGTACACCGGCCACGCGGCGGGCGCCTCGTACCACGCGCTCGCCGTCTACAGCCTGGCCGCCCACGTCGTGGGCGCCGCGCTCTGGATCGGCGGGCTCGTCGCCCTGCTCACGGCCGGGCCCGCGCTGCGCGACCGGCTGCCGCGGATCGCCGGGCGCTACAGCGGGCTGGCGCTGGCGTCGTTCACCGTCGTCGCCGTGAGCGGCGCCGTCAACGCCTGGGTGCGGCTCGGCGGCCTCCACCTCGGATCGCGGTACGGGACGGTGGTCGTGGCGAAGGTCGCGGCCCTCACCGTCCTCGGCGGGCTGGGCTGGTGGCACCGGCGCACCACGATCCCCGCCCTGCGGGACGGAACGGGCATGCGGCCCTTCCTGCGGCTCGGGGCCGTCGAGGTCCTCACCATGACGGCGGCCATGGCCCTCGCCACCGGGCTCTCCCGCACTCCCCCGCCCGAGAACGCCCCCGGCACCCTCGACATCGTCGCGCTGCGCCTCGGCTTCCCGCTGCCCGGTCCGGCGGGCCCCGGACCCTACCTGCTCGACTGGTGGATCGACCCGCTGTTCCTCACCCTCATCGTGACGGGGGCCGTCCTGTACGGGCTGGGCGTCATGCGCGTGCGGGACTGGCCGTGGCACCGCAGCGCCGCCTGGGCCGCCGGGCTGCTCGTCGCGTTCCTCGCCACCGGCAGCGGGATCTCCCGGTACAGCATGGTCCTGTTCAGCGCCCACGCCGTCCAGCACGTCCTCATCGGGCTGCTGGCCCCGCTGCTGCTGCTGTACGGGGCCCCGATACGGCTGGCGCTCCGGGCCGCACGGGGCGAGAACGCGCCGCTCCTGGCCGCCGCGGCCGGCTGCCGCGGGATCCGGCTGCTCGCGCATCCCGTCGTCGCGTCCGTGCTGCTCCTGTTCAGCCTCTACGCGTTCTACCCGTCGCCCCTGTTCGGCGCGACGCTCAGCAACCACGCGCTGCACTCGCTCGCGATGCTCTGCTTCCTGATCATCGGGCTGGCGTACTTCCATGGGACGGCCGGGACGCTGGTCCCGTACGCCGCCCTGCCGCTGCACGTGATCGCCGGGGTCGCCCTGATGCGGGAAGGGACCGTCCTCGGCAGCTGGTACGAGGAACTCGACCGGCCCTGGGGCGCGGCACCGCTGGACGACCAGCACCTCGGCGCGCTGCTGCTGTGGACGGCCGCCGCCGCCGTCACGGCCGCCGCCGCACCGGCCCGGGAGCTCTACGGGCGGGGACGGCGGTCCACGACCCGGCTGAGCGCCTCCACGACCGTAGGGTCGTACTCGGCGGCGGAGTCGAGCCTCAGCCGCTCCAGGACGGCGGCGCCCCTGTCCCGGTCGCGGGACTCGCCCACCAGGTCGTCGTAGGCGTTGGCGACCTTGATGATGCGGCCCGCGAGCGGCGGCGGGACGGGCCGCGTGTCGGCGGAGTCACCGCCGGCGGGTTCGCGTCCCGTCCGGTAGGGGTGCGAGGACAGCTGGACGATGTGCGCCACCCGGTCCAGGACCCCGGTCTGCTTGATCACCTCGGCGCCGAGTTCGGCGATGCGGCGCTGCTCGGCCGGGGACGCCAGCACGGTCGCGCCGCCCGGGATCGGGTCGCCGAGCGACAGCTGGCCGATGTCGTGCATGAGCGCCGCGTACTCCAGTTCGAGCAGTTCCTCCTCGGACATGCCGAGCTCGCGTCCCATCGCCACCGCGAGCCGCGACACGCGCCGCGAATGCCCCGTCTCCACGTAGCCGCCGACCTCGGTGACGCGCGACAGCGCCCGTACGGTCTGCAGGTACGTGGCACGGATCCCGGCGTACCGGCGGAACGCGAACTGCGTCACCAGGATCGGCACCGTGAAGATCAGCAGCGCGGCCTCTCCCATCGCGGTCGTCGCCACCGCGATCAGCATGGCGGTCGCGCTGGTCGCGGCGCACAGCGCCATCTTGGCCTCGATCTCGTCCCGCAGCGCGATCCCGATCCGCGCCCGGACGGCCTCCGCCCGGATCATCGCGGCGATCAGCACGTCGGTGAAGCAGGACGCGATCACGACGATGCCCATCACCGCCAGCAGCAACTGCCAGACGAGGTCGAGCGACAGCATCGGCCGGAAGCACAGCGCGACGATCGAGACCGTGAACAGCCGCCGCGCCATCGCGTCCGGCCGCGGGGACCGGCCCACCGCGATGTGCGGCAGCGACCCGATCAGCATGCCCACGGCGGTGACGGCCACGACCTGCAACGCGGAGTGCTCGGCGGCGACGACGCCGAGCGGCGCGTCCGGCGGGGCGCCCTCGGGGCCGACGCCGACCAGCAGCGCGTAGCCCATCGCGCCGGCACTGGCGATGGGGGCGACCTCCCGGTTGCCCGGCATCACCATGCGGAACAGCTCGCCCAGCGAGATCAGCACGCCGAAGATGATCGCGACGTTGGGCTGCCGCAGCCCGACGGCCGCGACCTGCGTGATCGCGACGATGACGAACAGCCCGGCGGTGGCGATCAGCAGCAGCTGCCCGGAGTCGATGGTCTGCCACGTGGCCCGTTCCCGGGTGCGGCCCTGGCTGCTCATGGACGTCCCGTCACCGCCGCGCCTCGTCGCCGGCGACCCGCAGGGGCGTGCTCGGGTCGTCGTGGTCCTGCCGTGTGGTCTCCACGACATCGTCGTCGGGCAGGACGACCGGACCGGGCGGCACCCACGGATCGCGTTCGAGCGCCCGCAGGAACGCCTCCACGATCATCGGGTCGAAGTGGTCGCCCATGCAGCGGCGCAGCTCCGTCACGGCCTCGTCCACGCTGCGGGCGGCCCGGTAGGAGCGGGTGGAGGTCATCGAGTCGAACGCGTCCGCGACGGCGATGACCCGGGCGAACTCGGGGATCTCGTCGCCGGCCAGCCCCATCGGGTAGCCGCGCCCGTTCATCTTCTCGTGGTGGTGCATGATGCCGGCGAGCGCCTCGTCCAGGAACCCGATCTCCCGGACGATCTCCAGCCCACGCATCGGGTGCAGCTGGATCGCGGCGAACTCCTCCTCGGTCATCGGCCCGTCCTTCTGCAGCACCTTGGTGGGGACGCCGAGCTTGCCGACGTCGTGCAGCATCCCGGCGTAGCGGATCGCCTCGACGCGGTCGGGCCGCATGCCGATCTCCTGGGCGATCATCACCGAGCCGCGCGAGACCCGCTCGGAGTGGCCGCGGGTGTAGAAGTCCTTGGTCTCGACGGCCTGGCAGAGCGCGGCGAGGGTGGCCGAGTGCGCCTGCTGCTGCACGTACGCCTGGTCCATCGCCCAGCGCGCGATGAACAGCGGCAGCAGGACCAGGACGGCGGCGAACGGCCCGACCCGCGGCCACAGCCCGGCGATCAGCAGGCCGACCATGCCGTAGCCGAGGCAGCCGACGGCGAGCTGGCCGCTCTCGTGCAGCAGCTCGCGCGGCGTGGCCTGCCTGCTGAGCAGCAGCACCCCGGCCATCAGCGTCAGGTTGACGAGGACGAAGGTGACGAGGGCGCCGAGGAACGGCCCGATGACGTTCTCCACCCAGCGGGCCTGCTCGGGGTGGAAGCGGTCACCGCCGAGGAGGTCGAAGACCGTCCCGGCGATGAAGCCGGTGAGCGCGAGCTGCGCGCCGTTGAAGATCCGTTTGACGGGGGCGAAGAACCGCTGGCCGGTGATCACGGCGCAGAAGCCGACCAGCGCCGCGCCGGCCGGTCCGAGGAGCACCACCGAGGCCAGGCTCGCGGCGAAGCTCATCGACACCCTGGCGCGCGGGACGTTCAAGCGTGCGGGTGCGGAGTCGCAGATCAGGAACAGCAGGGCCAGGACGGCCAGCTTGCCCCAGTCGATCTCCGCGAAGGACGACGTCGCGATGAGGCCGACCGCGAGGGCGACCACACCACAGATGTACGCCCAGGCAGCGAGAGGTAGTCCACGCATTGCCGCCCCCTCGGGGAGGGAACACCCTCGTCCGCCCGTCCGCAGAGGCGTGGCCTGTGCGGTCTGCCGGGAATGAAGATGTTCAGTGACGAAATGGCGGGCCGCCACCGGGCTGACGCGTGCCTGCCGGCACCTACACCCAGGACACGCCCTCGGGCATCATCAGCGACGATGCCGAGGCGCTCTCACGCCGGCCGTGTCCCACCGGCATCACGCGCTTGAGCATGGCTCCTTGCCTCCCCCCGCGAACCGGGCCGTCCGGCCTCGCGGCCGGCCACCGGGACCGGATCGGACCGGTCCAGGCTTCCCGGCGAGCACATACCCCGAATTCACGGGCGTGCACGTGCTCCCGTCGCTGATTCCGGCACAAGCCTAACGTGAACTGCCCAGGTCACACAGGCATGCGAGGAAACGAGAGCAAGGCGTGAAGCAATCGTCACCTTAAGTGATCAATTACCTCCGGCGAATGCACCCAACGTAATTGCACAATCCCTCTGCACGTCACAATGCACGTGCACACACCGCCTGATCTCAATAATCGCCAGGAATTGGTCACAAACGGCCAAGCCCCTGCTTTGCGTCAAGCCGGGGCGTTTTCTCGTGCCCACGCGACCGTGTCGGCGAGCCCTTCCCGCAGACCCACCTTCGGCTCCCAGCCGAGCGCCTCCCGCGTCGCCCGCGGGTCGACGGACATGGCGGGCAGATCCCCCAGCCGGGGCGGCGCGAACTCCGGGTCGTCCGGCGCGCCCGCCGCCTCCGCCACCAGCGTGTGCAGCTCCCGGTCGGCCGTCTGCACGCCGGTGCCCACATTGAGGCGGCGCCCGCCGCCGCGCTCCCCCGCCGCGCGGGCGAACGCGTCCACCACGTCCAGCACGTAGACGTAGTCGCGGGTCTGCGTCCCGTCGCCATAGACCCGGGTGGGACGGCCCGCCAGCAGCGCGTCCGTGAAGATCGAGACGACACCGGCCTCGCCCTCGGGCGTCTGCCTCGGCCCGTACACGTTCGCCAGCGTCAGCGTCGTGAAGTCGACGCCGTGCAGCGCCTTGTACATCCCCGCGTACACCTCGCCGGAGACCTTGGACGCCGCGTACGGGGACGCGGGCCGCAGCTCGGCGTCCGCCGGGACGGGCAGCGCGTCCGGAACCCCGTACACCGCGCAGCTCGACGTGAACACCACCTTGCGGCCGCCCGCCGCCCGCGCCGCCTCCAGCACGTTCGCCGTCCCGACCACGTTCGTGCGCGCGTCGCCCAGCGGGTCCGCCACGCTGGCGCGGACGCTCACCTGCGCGGCCAGGTGGCAGATCACCTCGGGCCGCCGCGCCGCGGCCTTCTCGACGAGCCCCGGATCACCGACGTCCATCTCCCACAGCTCCAGCCCGGGACGGGCGTTGGCGCCGGACGACATGTCGTCCACACCGATGACCTCATGGCCATCGGCGAGGAGCCGGTCGACCAGATGGGATCCGATGAAACCGGCCGCGCCGGTGACGAGTGCGAGCACCCGCAGCACGATACCGGCGGACGTGCGACGCGGCCGCCCGGGACCGCGGCCGGCCGACCGGCGCGGTCAGGCGGCGGTCAGGCGCTCTCGGTCTTCTCGGCGTCGCCGGACGCCTTGATGTCGCCGCAGATCTCCTCGATGCGGCCGAGCACCTTCGCGCGCAGGTCGGTGGGAGCCTGCTCGCAGGCGCAGGACTTGTTCACCAGCTTCTTGACGGCCTCTTCGAGCCCGTACTCGCGCAGGCACGGTCCGCACTCGTCCAGGTGCTGCCGCACCTCGCCGCAGCCGCCCTGGTCGAGCTCACCGTCAAGATAGGTGTAGACCCGCGCCAGTACCTCGTCACAGGGGGTCTCATGGTGGTTGCCACAGCTCATGGCTCACTCACCCCTCTCGTTCACCGCGTCGCGGCACGGCGCGATGTCGGGCGTTTCGCTCCGCTGTACGCGGCAGGCGCGTTTCCCGCTCACTTGGACCCTCCGCCCGTCCTCGTGAGACCGCGGTCCTCGGCGTAGTCCTCCAGCATCACGCGCAGCTGGCGCCGGCCCCGGTGCAGACGGGACATCACCGTGCCGATGGGCGTGCCCATGATCTCGGCGATCTCCTTGTACGCGAAACCCTCGACGTCGGCCAGGTAGACGGCGATCCGGAACTCCTCGGGCAGCTCCTGCAGCGCCCGCTTCACATCGCTGTCGGGCAGGTGCTCCAGCGCCTCGGCCTCGGCGGACTTCAGCCCGCTGGAGGTGTGCGACTCGGCGCGCGCGATCTGCCAGTCCTCGATGTCCTCGGTGGCGGACTGCTGCGGCTGGCGCTGCTTCTTGCGGTAGTTGTTGATGAACGTGTTGGTCAGGATGCGGTAGAGCCACGCCTTGAGGTTGGTGCCTTCCCTGAACTGGTGGAAGGACGCGAAGGCCTTGGCGAACGTCTCCTGGACGAGATCCTCGGCGTCCGCCGGATTGCGCGTCATGCGCAGCGCGGCCGAATACAGCTGGTCCAAGAACGGGAGCACGTCGCGCTCGAACCGCTCCTGACGCTGCTCCACGGTCTCCGTGGTGCCCTGTACCTGACCCACCCCCTCGGCTGTGGCGCCCTTGGCCTCGGCTCGGCCGGCGGCGTCGTATCCCACAGACGATATCGGTCCGCGCGGCCTGGCCACGCGTACAGGGGCCTGCGCGTCGCCGCGCGGTGCCGCGGGCCCGGCTCTCCGCTGCTGATCGGCAACGGCTGTGGTCATCGGTGTGCACCTCCGCGTAATGGGTTGTGAGACGGTGCAACACCGGAGCCGCGCCGCCGATTCCCCGCGGGGCGGACGCGGCGATCACGGGCGTCCCGCCCCGGACCCGCACGGAGGGTGACGCCTCCCGGAACGGGGAAGTAGTGACATACATGGCGAGAACAGGAGCAAACGTGCACCCGGTGACGTCGGCGCGATCGTCCGAGCCCACCATCGCCAGTCTGCGCGACATCTCCGGTGACGGGGCGGGGGACGCCCTCGCGCGCTACTGGACGTTCTACTGGGCGGTCGCCTCCGCCCAGCTGACGCGATGGCTGCCGCGCACACCGTCCCACGTACTGGACATCTCGGACGGCCACACCGCCGCCCAGGCCGCCGAGGCCCGCCACACCGTCCTCGAGGTCCGCGATCCCGTCCGGTTCCCGGGGAGCGAGCCCCGCGGCGCACCGTCCGCCAAGGGCACCACCATCCCGGTGATCGGCGACACCGGCGCCCTCCCGTTCCTCGCCGACGGCTCCATGGACGCCGTGATCGCCGAGAACCGCGTGCTGTCCCGCCATCTCGCCACCGAGACCACGGTCGCCGAGATCGCCCGCGTCCTGCGCCCCGGCGGCCGCGTCCTGCTCTGCGTCGACTCCCTGACGCTGGGCATGGCCCTGCTGGCCGAACGGAACTACTGGGCGCACCTGTCCGACGTCCCGAGCGCCGAGGTCGTCCTCATCCCCTGGCCGGACGGCACGATCACCCGCTCGTTCTCCGTGCACCAACTCCGCGAACTGCTCACCGACGCCGGCCTCGACGTCGAGTGGATCAGACCCCGCACGGTCCTGTCCCCCTCGACCGTCGAACACGTCCTGGCCGAGTCGCCCCGCGCCCTCCCCCGCCTGGTCCGCACCGAGCTCAACGCCCCGATCCCGGACGAGTCCCTGGGAATCCACCTGCTGGCCAGCGCCCACCGGAGCTAGCCGTACTCGGCCCGCCATCCAGGTGACCGAGTACGGCTAGCGCCTGCGGTCGTGTGCGGATTGGCAGGTGATGCAGCGGGCCGCGTCGGGGCGGGCCTCCAGGCGGCCTTCGGGGACGGGGTGGCCGCAGCCGAGGCACCGGCCGTAGGTGCCGGCGCCGATCCGCTCCAGGGCGGCGAGCACGCCGCGGCGGTGGCGTTCGAGGGAGTCCAGGGCCGCCTCCACGCGGTCGTGGGCGGTCAGGCCCGCACCGGCGTCCGCGGCGGAATTGTCACGCTCGGGGCTTTCCCCGCGGAGAATCGCGATGGAACGGTCCAGATCCTCGAGCAGCACCTCGAGGCGGGAACGGGCTGCGGCGGTGTCCACGATGTTGCGAACTCCTCCCGGTGGGGGGCCCGGGCGATACGGCTCTCGCTCCGGCCGCCGCCGCGGCGACAGCGGTCAGAACAAACTGTCGGAATGGTTGCCAGAACTATCCCCAGAAGTCGAGGGTTCTATGAGTTCCGGCCCGTTGTTTCTCACGTTGTTGACCGCCTTGGACACCGGGTAGGCCTCCATTGTCCCGGCCATGGCGGGGACCAGGAGGCCGCGTACCTGCTCGATGTCATTCAGTGCGGGGTCGAGCCAGGCGTCCCAGCGGTCGGGTTCGACGACCATCGGCATCCGGTCGTGGATCCGGCCGAGGTCATCCGGCGCGTCGGTCGTGATCACCGTGCACGTCCAGAGCCATTCGTCCTCGGGAGACTTCCACAGCTCGTAGAGGCCGGCCATGGCCATGATCGCGCCGTCGTTGGGGTGGATGAAGAAGGGCTGCTTCTGCGGCTTCTTCTTCTTGGCCTTCTTCTCGCCCTCGGCCGGGTCGGGCGAGTCGCCCTGGTCCTGGAGCGTGTACCACTCGAAGTAGCCGTCGGCCGGCAGGAGGCAGCGGCGCCGCGCGAACGCACGGCGGAACGACGGCTTCTCGTGCACCGTCTCGAACCGCGCGTTGATCATGCGGGAGCCGATGGACAGGTCCTTGGCCCAGGACGGGACGAGTCCCCAGCGCACCGTCCGCAACTGCCGGACGGCCGCCTCCTCCTCGGCCGCGTCCTTCGGGCGCCGGTCGAGGACGACCGGAACCTGCTTCGTCGGGGCGACGTTGTAGTCGGGCTGGATGTCCCCGTCGACGGCGTCGAGCTGCACCTGGAACTCGTCCAGCAGCTCCTGACGCGCACGGGTGGTGGCATAGCGTCCGCACATGCGTCCCATCCTGCCGTGCTTGAGGCGTGGCGTGATGGGCATGTAGCGGGTCATGCGACCCTTCACGACCCTGGCCCGCCCGTTCGTGGCGGCGCCCTACATCATGACCGGCCTGGACTCCATCCGGGACCCACGCGAGCGCGCCGAGCGGGTCGGCCCGGCGGTCAAGCCGGTGGCCGACCGGATCGACTGGCTGCCGAAGGACCCCGAGACCCTCGTCCGCATGGAGGGCGCGCTCAGCCTCGGCACCGGCGCCCTGCTGCTGACCGGCAGGTTCCGGCGGCTCACCACGCTGCTGCTCGCCGCGCAGCTGATACCCGCGCTCGCGACCGAGCACCGGTTCTGGACCGAGGACGACCCCGAGCGCCGCGCCAGCGAGCGGTCCCACCTGCTGAAGAACGCCGGCATGTTCGGCGCGCTGCTCATGGTGGCGACCGAGCCGCGCCGGCCGCCGCGGATGGCGGAGCTGCGGCGCGCGGCGCGGGAGACGCAGATCAAGAGCGGCGCCGAGGCCAAGGCGCTGCGCAGGGAGGCCGCCGCGACGCTCCGGGACGCCCGCCGGGAGGCCGCACGGCAGGTCCGCATCGCCCGCGCCGAGGGCGGGCGGAAGTCCGCCAAGCAGACCGCGAAGGCCACGAAGGCCGCCAAGGCGGCCAAGCCGGGCGGCGCGTTCAAGGCCGGCAAGGCCGGCGGCGCGCTCAAGGGCGCCCAGCCCGGCGGCATGCTCAAGGCCGCCAAGGCCGGCAAGGCGGGCGGCGCGATGAAGAGCATCAAGGCGGGCGGCGCGTTCAAGGCGGGCAGGGCGTCCAGGCCGGGGCGCGCGGCGCGCGCCGGGCAGACGGTCAAGGCGGGGACGGCCACGCAGGCGGCGAAGGCCATGAAGGCGGGTAAGACCGTCAGGTCGGGGACGGCGGTCCAGGCGGGGAAGGTCAAGCAGGCGGTCAAGCGCTGACTTCCCGAAGAGAACCTTAAAAGAACCTCAAATGGGTTGAACCGCGGCCGGGGGCCGTCTCGTACTGCCACATGACCACCGTCCTCCAACCTCCACCCATCCCCCCACAACGGAGACGCCCCGGCCATGGCAGTTCCCGGATCGACCGGTCGCCAGACCGGCGGGTTGCGGAGCCTGCTCCGCCGCCCCGGCACGGCGCGACCGGCTTCGGCCGTACGCGACGAGGAGATCGTCGCCGAGCTCTACCGCGAGTACCATCGGCCCCTCCTCGCGTTCGTCCTGCGGCTGACCGGCGGTGACCGCCAGTGGGCCGAGGACGTGGTACAGGAGACCATGATCCGGGCATGGCGCAGTGCGGACCGGCTCGACGACCGCACGTCCTCGCTGATGCCGTGGCTGGCCACGGTCTCCAGGCGTATCGTGATCGACAACCGGCGGCAGCGCGAGGTCAGGCCGCCGGAGGTCGGCGACGGCCCCCTGGAGAACCTGCCGATGGCGGACGAGATGGACGGCCTGCTGCGCAAGGTCGTGGTGACCGAGGCTCTGGACTCGCTCTCCCCGGCGCACCGGCAGGCCCTGACCGAGACGGTGCTTCGCGACCGTACGGTGAATCAGGCGGCCGAGTACCTCGGCATCCCCGTGGGGACGGTCAAGTCCCGCGTGTACTACGCGCTGCGCGCCTTGCGCGTCGCCTTGGAGGAGAGGGGGGTGACCTCATGAGTTCGCAGGTCGAGCACACCGATGTCGGTGCGTACGCGCTGGGCCTTCTCGAAGACGGCGATCGGCGGGCGTTCGAGGCCCATCTTCGCGAGTGCGGGATGTGCCAAGCCGAACTGACCGAGATGTCCGGGACGGCCGGGGTCCTGTCGGCACTCGGGGGCGGGGACGCGGGCGGTACCGGCACCGGACCGGACGGAGGTGGGAACGAACCGTCCGGACCTCCCGCGCCGGTGATCGACATGATGCGGCGCCGGCGGAAGGAGGACCGCCGGTTTCGTCGCGGCGCGTACGCCGCGGGCGGTTTGGCCGCGGCCGCGATGCTGGCCGTCGGCCTCGGGGTGGGGACGGCGCTGAACGACGACGGGACCGTCCGGCGGCCGCCGCCGCTGACCATCACCGGCGAGAAATTCCAGGCGACGAACGCCGGCACGGGCGCGTCCGGCACGGTCGGCCTGGTGGACAAGGGCTGGGGAACGCAGGTCAGCCTGGAGTTGCGCGGCATCAAGGGCCCGCTGAGGTGCCACCTGGAGGCGGTGTCCCAGGACGGTGAACGCAGCGTCGTCGCCGGGTGGCGCGTCCCGGACAAGGGGTACGGCGTGCCGGGCCAGCCGAAGCCGCTCACCATGCAGGGCGGGACGGGGCTCACCCGCCAGGAGATCAGCCGCTTCGAGGTTCGGCTCGACAGCGGCGGGACGCTGCTGACCATCCCCGTGTGAGCGGCGCTGCCTGAGGCACGCTGCCCGAGGCGCCGTGGCTGGGACGCGCTGCCTGAGCGGCCCGGCCCGATCGTCCCAAGGCCCGATAACCTTGGGTCATGCCCACTCCGCACTGGACCGCCCCGGTCGCCCATGCCCCGGTCGACGCGACCGTGTCGCTGCCCGGTTCGAAGTCGATGACGAACCGGGCGCTGATCCTGGCCGCACTCGCCGAGGCGCCGGCGCGCATCGCGGGGCCGCTGCGGAGCCGCGACACCGAGCTGATGGCGGGGGCGCTCCGCGCGCTCGGCGTGGGAATCGACGAGGACTCCGGCGGCTGGCGGGTGCGGCCCGGTGAGCTGACGGGTCCGGCGCGGGTGGACGTGGGCCTGGCCGGGACGGTGATGCGGTTCCTGCCGCCCGTCGCCGCGCTCGCGTCCGGTGAGGTGTCCGTCGACGGTGATCCGCGGGCCCGGGAGCGGCCGATGGGCCCGATCGTCGCCGCGCTCCGGGCGCTCGGCGCCGGCATCGACGACGGCGGGCGCGGCACGCTGCCGTTCACGGTGCGCGGGACGGGGTCGCTGAACGGCGGGCCGGTCACGATCGACGCGTCGGGGTCGTCCCAGTTCGTTTCGGGGCTGCTGCTGGCCGCGCCGCGTTTCGAGAAGGGCGTGGAGGTCAGGCACGACGGCCCGCCGGTGCCGTCGGCGCCGCATGTGGAGATGACCGTCCGCATGATGCGGCAGGCGGGCGTGGCGGTCGAGGCGGAGAAGGATCTGTGGCGGGTGGCGCCCGGCCCGATCCGGGGCGCCGACCGGGTGATCGAGCCCGACCTGTCGAACGCGGCGCAGTTCCTCGGGGCGGCGCTGGTCACCGGCGGGCGCGTCACCGTGCCCGGCTGGCCGGCCGAGACCACCCAGCCGGGGGACGCGCTGCGCGGGCTGCTCGGCGCGATGGGCGCGCAGGTGTCCCCCGGGCCGGACGGGCTGACGGTGCGCGGTCCCGGCGGGTTCTCCGGGCTGGAGGCCGACCTGCACGACGTCGGGGAGCTGACGCCCGTGCTCGCGGCCCTCACAGCGCTGGCCGACTCCCCGTCCCGGCTGACGGGCATCGCGCATCTGCGCGGCCACGAGACCGACCGGCTCGCGGCCCTGGTCACCGAGATCAACGGGCTGGGCGGCGACGTCCGGGAGCTGCCGGACGGGCTGGAGATCCGCCCCCGGCCGCTGCACGGCGGCGTCTTCCACACCTACGACGACCACCGGATGGTGATGGCGGCGGCGCTGCTCGGCCTGGCCGTTCCCGGCATTGAGGTGGAGAATCCGGGCACCGTGGGCAAAACTCTTCCGGACTTCACGGAGTCGTGGGCGTCGATGCTGGCGCCCGCCTGACAGCAGGGACGGACCACTGGCACGAGGAACGCACGACTACGACGAGGACGACGTCCGGGTGCGGCCCGGTCGCCGCGGATCGCGTCCGCGCACCCGCCGCCGTCCCGCGCACGAGGACGCCTCACCCGGGTTCGTGATCGCGGTGGACCGGGGCCGCTACCGCTGCATCGTTGAGCAGGGCACGGGCGATGAGCGCGGCGTCACGGCGATGCGCGCCCGCGAACTGGGGCGCAAGGGCGTCGTCGTGGGCGACCGGGTCGCCCTGGTCGGCGACGTGTCGGGCGCCCCGGACACCCTGGCCCGCATCGTCCGCGTCGAGCCGCGGACGTCGTCGCTGCGCCGCACCGCCGACGACTCCGATCCGTTCGAGCGGATCGTCGTCGCGAACGCCGACCAGCTCGTGATCGTGACGGCGCTGGCCGATCCCGAGCCCCGCCCCCGCATGATCGACCGGCAGCTCGTCGCCGCCTACGACGCCGGGATGGATCCGCTGCTCTGCCTCACCAAGGCCGACCTCGCCGACGCCGGCGACCTGGTCGCCGAGTACGCGCCGCTCGGCGTCCCCTACGTCGTGACGCGCCGCGACGGCGACCACGGCGTGCTGCGCGGCGGTGAGCTCGACGAGCTCCGCGGCCACCTGAGCGGGCGGGCGAGCGTGCTGGTCGGGCATTCGGGCGTCGGCAAGTCGACGCTGGTGAACGCGCTCGTCCCGGACGCCGAGCGGGCCGTCAGCCACGTCAACGCGGTCACCGGCCGAGGCCGGCACACCTCGTCGTCGGCGATCGCGCTGGAGCTGCCCGGCGGCGGCGGCTGGATCATCGACACCCCGGGCGTGCGGAGCTTCGGTCTCGCGCACGTCGAACCCGAGAACGTGATCAACGCGTTCGAGGACCTCGCGGAGGGCGCCGCCGAGCGCTGCCCCCCGCTGTGTGATCACCTCCAGGAGAGCTGCGGGCTGGACGGCTGGGTCTTCGACGGGCGCGCCAGCCGGACCCGGCTGGAGTCGCTGCGGCGGCTGCTCGCCAGCCGCGAGGGGGAGCCGGAGTAGCGGCCCCGGATACCGGGCGACGCGCCCGCCTCGCGTCGGTATCGTCTTCCCCCATGGTCCAGTTGATCGCGGGGCGCTACGAGCTGATCGAGGTGCTCGGCCGCGGCGGGATGGGCGCCGTGTGGCGGGCACGCGACCGCACGCTCGGCCGCGAGGTGGCGGTCAAGGAGGTGTCGCTGCCGCAGGGCCTGGACGACGCGCAGGTCGAGCGGACGTACGCGCGGACGTTCCGGGAGGCCAGGTCGGCGGCGCGGCTCGACCATCACGGCATCGTGACGGTGCACGACGTCGTGGAGGAGGGCGGTCGGCCCTGGATCGTGATGCAGTTCGTCCGTGCGGAGGCCCTCGACGCCGTCGTCGCGCGGGGAGAGGCCGCTGCCGCCTGACCGGGTCGCGGCGATCGGCCTGGATCTGCTGGACGCGCTGAGCGCCGCGCACGCCGCGGAGGTCGTCCACCGCGACGTCAAGCCGGGGAACGTGCTGCTGCCTCCCCTGTACCGGGGTTCGGCCTTCGTCGCGGCCGTCCCCGAGGGCTGGAAGGACGACGGGACTACTACGAGACGTTCCTCAAGTCGTTGTGGAAACCGTGACGCGCCCGCGACGCGACCACACCCACGACCGCGGAAGCCCTGCTCCGCCTCCTCCGAGGCTCTCTAGCCCTTCAAGGGCTCGTCGAACAGGCTCCTGGCCCTGGTCTCGGCCTCGTTCAGCGCCCTGACGTGCTCGGGCGCGAGATCCTCCACGCACCGGGTCATCTCCTCGGTGACGCGGCTGAACGCGCTCTCCTCCGCCCCGCGCAGCGCCGCCCGGACGCTCGCGGACCGTGCGCCGAGCGCCGCCCACTCCAGCTCCAGCCGCGCGACGGCCTCGTCGAACGCCCGGGCCGTCTCCGCCCCGGCCTCCTTCAGCTCGTCCGGAACCGGCCCCCGTCCCGCCTTGCGCGCGTGACCCGACAGGGTCGAGATGCGGCTGGCGAGCGTCAGGCCCTCCCGGGCCAGCGGCAGCACGTCGTGGATCAGGTCGGTGACCGCCTTGGCCAGTTCCTCCACCCGGGTCAGGAGCGTCTGCGTCGCCTCCTCCAGCGCCCCGGAGGTGCGCTCCGCGACCCGCTCCGCGACGTCCTGCTGCTGCTTGAACAGCACCGGGACGATGTCGCGGTCCAGCCTGCGGCGCAGCTCACGCTCCCGCTCGCCGTGCCCGCCCGGCCCGGCCCGCTCGGCCCAGTCCGCCCAGACGCGCTCGATGCGCTCCTCGCCGGAGGCGGCGATCTCCGCCGTGATCTCGTCCAGCGCCTCGCCCGCGCGGGCCTTCAACCGTTCCACCCGCCCGTAGAGGGCCTCGCGTTTGAACGGGTCGTTGAGCTCGTTGAGCTGCGCCTGCAATCGACGGGACACGTCGATGGCGTGCTCGGCCAGTGGGACGAGGCGGTCGGCGAGCTCGTCGAGCGTCGCCGCCCGGCGTGGGTCGGTCAGCTCGGCCACCCATGCGGGAAGGTCGTGCGCCATGGCCCCATGCTGCACCACCGCGCCCGCGCAGCGGGCCACTTCGGCATCGGCGCGCCACACCCGGACGACCGAAAAGCCGGAACAGCCCGGGTAGGTGTGTCTGTACCACCCGTGATCAGGGTAGCGTTGCTCGCCGTGGCGGGCTATTCCGATGACCTGCGTCTCGCGCATGTGCTGGCGGACGGGGCCGACGACATCACGACCAGGCGTTTTCGCGCTCTCGATCTCGCCATCGAGACCAAGCCGGACCTGACACCGGTCAGCGACGCCGACCGCAGCGTGGAGGAGCAGATCCGCGGCACCCTGAAGCGGGCCCGCCCGCGGGACGCGGTGCTCGGCGAGGAGTACGGCAAGACCGGCTACGGCAACCGCTGCTGGATCATCGACCCGATCGACGCGACGAAGAACTTCGTGCGGGGCGTCCCGGTGTGGGCGACGCTGATCGCGCTGATGGAGAACGACGAGATCGTCGTCGGGGTGGTGTCGGCGCCGGCTCTGAACCGGCGCTGGTGGGGCGCGAGGGGCGGCGGCGCCTGGACGGGACGCAGCCTCACCCGCGCGACCCGGATGAACGTGTCGTCGGTCACGGACCTGTCGGACGCGTCGCTGTCGTTCTCCAGCCTCGGCGGGTGGGAGGAGCAGGGTCGCCTCGACCGGTTCCTCGACCTGACCCGGTCGGTGTGGCGGACCAGGGCGTTCGGCGACTTCTGGTCCCACATGATGGTCGCCGAAGGCGCGATCGACGTGTCCGCCGAGCCCGAGGTGTCGCTGTGGGATCTCGCCGCGCTCCAGGTCATCGTGGAGGAGGCCGGCGGAATGTTCACCGACCTGTCCGGCGTCCCCGGACCGGACGGCGGCAGCGTCGTGTGCACCAACGGCAGGCTGCACGCCGAGGTTCTGCGCACCCTGGGCGGCGGCCAGCTCTCCCTGCGCATCTGATCGGCGGCGCCTCCGGTCCCATGGAACGTGCCGCCTGCGGGAACGGTTCACCATGGCCATAGGGCAGACTCGCGACATATCGTGGAACAGCGGTCGCCGGGTGGCCGTTGTAGAAGGTAGGGCGGCCAGTCAACGGAGGTACCAGATGTCGACCCAGACAAAGTTCGTGATCGGCGGCGTCGTCGTCGGCTTCCTGACCCTGTTCATCTTTCCCTGGTGGCTGACCGCGCTGATCATCCTCGGCGTCCTCGGGACGCCGCTGGTCGGCTACATGATGCTCGACCCGTCCCAGCGCAAGCGTGTGCGCGCGCAGGGCCGCAAGCGCCTCGGCAGCTGACCTGACCGCGGACCGCTAGTCCCAGAGTTTGCGGTCGTCGCCGCCGGGGTCGTCGACGATCTCGTCGGCGGGGCCGTCGAAGACGTGGACCGCGCGGGTGGACGGGTCGAACCGCCGCCAGCCCGGGTCGCCGTGCACGGCGAAGTCCGTCCAGGCGCGGTGCATGCGGTCGGCGAGGGCCTGCGGCGGGTTCGGCCCCGCCAGGCCCTCGGTCTCGCTGCTCAGGTTGTCGAAGACGAAGCCGAGTTCGAGCGCGTGGCAGGCGCCCAGGTCGTGCACGGGCGACCGCCACGCGAACTCGTACATCCACGTCCCGCCGGTGCCGCCGGACGCGGCGTGCCCGGCCGCGGCGCGGTTGGCGGGGATGCGGAACAGGTGGTCGGTGATGATCGTCGCCATCAGCTCGCCGGGCGTCATGTCCGGGTGGCGGTCGCGGTAGGCGGCGGGCAGGCCCGCCGGGACGCCCATGCCCGCGGCGATGGCGCCCGCCAGGTCGTCGGTGAGGTCGCCGGCGAGGCCGGTCGGCATCAGGAAGAACCGGAACTCCTCGGACGTGTAGCCGATGAGCAGGTCCACGTCCCGTCCGGCGCCGGCCGCGATGGCGTCCTCGGGGCGCCGGGTCAGCAGCTCACCGTCCAGGATCGGGGTCAGTGACATGCCCCCCGCGGCGGTGGTGGCGCCCCAGCGGCCCGGGTCGGGCAGCATGGAGACCTCGGCGGCGACGGCGGACTGGACGGGCATGATCGTGGCCGGGTCGAGCGCCGCGAACGCCTCGGCGGTGGGCTCCACGCCGAGCCGGGCGGCCATCTCCGCGGTGACGAGCATGGCGTCGGCCGGGTCCTGGGCGATGGCGCCCGCGCCGCTCTGCGCGATCGCGCGGCCGAAGAGCCCGAGGTCGAGGGAGAGCAGGGTGGTCACGCTCATCCCGCCGGCGGATTCGCCGAAGACCGTGACGCGGCCCGGGTCGCCGCCGAAGCCGGCGATGTTGTCGCGGACCCACTCCAGCGCGGCGATCTGGTCGAGCAGCCCCCGGTTGAGGGGCGCGCCGGGCAGGTTCGCGAAGCCCTCGACGCCGAGCCGGTAGTTGAACGTCACGCAGACGACGCCGTCGCGGGCGAAGTTGCGGCCGCTGTAGACCGGCACGGCCCCGGAGCCGTTGCGGAAGGCGCCGCCGTGAACCCACACCATCACCGGAAGCCCGGGGCCGCCCGGCTCCGGCGTCGGGTCATTGAGCGAGGACCCTCCTGCGACCCCCCTGTAGGGCGTCCAGACGTTGAGATTGAGGCAGTCCTCCCCGGGGATCTCGGGGTCGGGCAGGAGCGCGTCGTACGGCTTGGGGTAGCCGGGCTTGGGCGCGGTCGGCCCGTACTCGACTGTGTCGCGGACGCCGTCCCACGGCTCCGGCGGGCGGGGCGCCTGGAAGCGGTTCGGCCCGAACGGGGGCGCGGCGTAGGGGATGCCGAGGAAGGCGGTGACGCCGTCCCGTGTCGTGCCGCGGACCTTCCCGTAGGACGTCTGAACGACCGCATCCATGCGCGCCTCCGGTTCTAGAACAAAGTTCAATAGACCAGCAATAGACCAGAGCGTACGGGACGGCCGGAGATCACGGAACACCGTCCTCCAGCCCTGAAGTCACCCCTTGCCCGGGCGCAGCATGCGGGTGAGGTAGTCGCGGGCGAACGCGCGGATGGCGTCGTCGTCGTCCAGCGCGAGCCCGCCGCCGGGGACGAGCAGCAGCGAGAACGCCAGCCGCAGCAGCACTTCGGCGACGGTGCCGTGGTCCCCCGCGTCGCCGGGACGGGCGCGGCGCAGCCGGTCGGCGAGGATGTCGCGGGCGGCGAGCATCACCGCGCCGCCGTTCATGCTGAGCTGCGGCAGGAACGCCTCGGGCTCGCTCTCCAGGACGCGCGTCATCAGCGGGTGCGTGCGGGCGCTCTGCAGCCCGACCACGAACCCCTCCACGATGGCGTCTTCGGGGGAGTCGAGGTCCTCGGTGGCCTCCGCGATCGCGGTGAGGAACCGGCGGCACTCGCGCAGGATCACGGCCTGGAGCAGTTGCTCCTTGTTGGTGAAGCGCCGGTAGATGGTGGTGCGCGCGACCCCGGCCCGTTTGGCGACGTCCTCGACGCTGACCCGGCGCAGCCCGTAGGTCTCGAACTCCGTGAGCGCGGCGTCCAGGATGCGGGTGTCGAGGCCGTCGGCGTCGGTCTCGGGTGTGGCCAGCCGGGCCCGCAGCCCGTCGGCGGTGGTCACGCGGGTGGTCGCGCGCAAGGTCATAGCCGCACCCTAACCGGGTCGGGCACCCGACTCATGACATCGAGTGCGACACAGTTACAATAACTGTTGTTCTGTACTTCTGTCTTCGACCTCCGGCGGTGCACATGACGGAACAGGCCGAGTCGCAGCCCCCTGCCCCGCTCGGGCCCGGATCGCTGACCTGGCGCTACTTCGGCGACACCCGGATGGTCCTCGTCGGTCCCCGGGCGGCCGTGCTGCAGAACATGCTCCCCGCGCTCGGCCAGGGCGTCCTCGACCACTCGGTGTTCTTCTCCGAGACGTTCGCGCGGGTGAAGCGGTCCGCCGGCCCGATCCTGAACACGGTGTACGGCGCGGAGCGGTCCGCGGAGACGGGCCGGCACGTCCGCGACTACCACCGCGACATCAAGGGGACGATGCCGGACGGCACCCGCTACCACGCGCTCGATCCCGAGACCTACTACTGGGCGCACGCCACCTTCCTCGACAACATGCTGTACGGCATCGAGACGTTCATCAGGCCCCTCGGTGAGGCGGAGAAGCGCCGCATATACGACGAGTCCAAGGTCTGGTTCCGGATGTACGGGGTCAGCGACAGGGCGATGCCGGAGGACTGGGAGGCGTTCCAGGCGTACTGGAAGCGGATGCTCGACGAGGAGATCGTCGCGCACAAGACCGCCCGGTACGGCGTCGGCTACGTCACCAAGGGGTTGCCCGCGCCGCCGAAGGTGCCGGCGCCGGTGTGGCGCGCGGTGTCGCCGCCGCTGAACGCCGTCGCCCGGTTCATCACGGTCGGCGGCCTGCACCCGCGGATGCGCGAGCTGCTCGGCCTGCCGTGGAGCGACGCCGACGAGCGCCGCTACCGGCGGTTCACCGCGGCCGTCCGCGCCGGGAACCGCGTGTGGCCGCTGCTGCCGGAGTCCGTCCGCTACGTCCCGCAGGCCCGCCGGGCCTTCCGCAAGGCCCGCCGCCGTCGTTGACCTGCGGCGTGTTGCCCTCCTGGACTGCTCCATGGGGGCAACACGCCGCAAGTCGGCGTGCGGCACGGGGTCAGGAGCGGATTCGGGCGTCGTAGGCCTTCCGCGCGTTCTCGTCGTAGTCCAGGAAGATCTTGTCCAGGCCCAGGCGGCGGGTGACCGCCTGCCTCAGCCGGTCGGGGAGCAGGCCGCTCAGCCTGACCTGCCTGCCGAGCTTCTTCGGGACGACGGCCTGCGGGCGCGGCTTGCCGATCAGCTCGACGACGACGGCGGCGATGTCCTCGGGCTCGCAGTTCCGCTGCCCCTTCGGGCTGCGCGTCCCGGCGACCAGCTCGGTGTTGGTGAACGTCGGAAGGACGGCGCTGACGTGCACGCCCCGGTCCTGGACCTCCAGCCGGGTCGCCTCCGTGAACGCGATGACGGCGGCCTTGCTGGCGTTGTAGAGCGCGAGGCCGGGGGTGTACATGATCCCGGCCACCGACGCCATGTTGACGACGTGGCCCGCGCCGCGCGGCAGCATCCGGTCGAGGGCGAGCCTGGTGCCGAGCATGACGCCGTGCACGTTGATGTCGAGGCAGCGGCGGGCGTCGGCGTCGCTCTCCGCGGTGACCGGGCCGATCGGCATGATCCCGGCGTTGTTGATGACGACGTCGAGCCGTCCGGCGGCCTCCTCGGCCGCGTCCAGGAACGCGGTGAACGACGCGCGGGACGTCACGTCCAGGGTCAGGCCGGTGACGCCGAGCGACTCCGCGGCCTCCTTGACGGCGGTCTCGTCGATGTCGCCGATGACGACGGTGGCGCCCTTCGCCTTGAGGGCGCGGGCGGTGGCGAGGCCGATCCCCCGCGCCGCTCCGGTGATCGCGACGACCGTGCTCATCGGTTCTGCTCCAGACGGTCCAGCCGGACGGGGAGGCCGTCCTTCGGCGACGGCAGGGACGTGGTGTCCAGCGGCCACTCGTACCGGGCGGGAACGCTCCAGCGGTACCTCTGCAGCACCTGGTGCAGGATCGTCCTGACCTGCATCCCGGCGAAGTACATGCCGATGCACTTGTGCGCGCCCCCGCCGAACGGCGACCACGCGTACTTGTGGACCTTGTCCTCGCGGCGCTCGGCGGAGAAGCGCCCCGGGTCGAAGGCGTCCGGGTCGGACCACCATTCGGCCATGTGGTGGTTGCTGAGCATCGGCACGACGACGAGGGATCCGGCCGGGATGTGGAAGCCGAGGATGGAGGTGTCCTTGACGACCCTGCGCGGCAGCGCCGGGACCGGCGGGACCATGCGCAGCGACTCCTTCATCACCATGTCGATGCCGGTGAAGTGGTCGAGGTCGTCGTAGCCGGGCTGCGCCTTGCCGAGGCCGAGGGACTCCTCGCGCAGCCGCTCCTGCCATTCGGGGTACTTGGCCAGGTAGTACGCCATCGAGGTCATCGTGATGGTGGTCGTGTCGTGCGCCGCCATCAACGCGAAGATCATGTGGTTGACGACGTCCTCGTCGGTGAACCGCTCACCGTCGTCGGTCTCGGCCTGGCAGAGCGCGGCGAACAGGTCGTCGCCCCCGTCGCGGCGCTTGGCGGGCAGGTGCCGGTAGAAGAACTCCTCCAGCACCTTGCGGGCCTGCAGGCCGCGGTGCCAGCGCAGCCCGGGGACGGGGAAGCGGACGTAGGCCGTCCCCGCCCGGACGGCGTCGATGAACGCGCCGTTGACCCGCGCGCGCTCGGCATCGTCGAGTTCGACGCCCATGAAGACGTCCACGGCGAGGTCGAGGGTGAGCTGCTTGATGTGGTCGTACACCTTGAAGCCCTCGCCGGGCTCCCACGACTCGACGCCCTTGATGATGCCGGGCGCCATCGCCTCCATGTAGGCCTGGAGCCGGGGGCGGGTGAAGGCCTCCTGCATGATGCGGCGGTGGTGCAGGTGCTCCTCGAAGTCCAGGAGCATGATGCCGCGCGTGAAGAACGGCCCGATGAAGTAGCTCCACGCCGGCCCGTTCGCGAACGCCTTGTCGCGGTTGACCAGGACGGCCTGGGCGGCCTCGGGGCCCTGGACGGTGACGGTCCGCTGCCCGAGCAGCCATCCCCAGGCGACGGCGCCGTACTGGTCGTAGCGTTTGCGGGCCATCCCGATCGGGTCGCGCATCACCGCGAGGGTGCTGCCGATGTACGGGATGCCGGGCACGCCGGGGACCGGCTTCAGGCCGCTGCCCTGCGGCGGCGGCGCGAGGACGCTCGTCATGACCCCTCCGGAACCTGTGCAACAAAAAACCCAAAACTGTTGCTTTGTTCTAACGTAGGGGACGGGTGTAAGTCCAGGCTTATCAGCCGTGACCTACACCTCCGGCCCTCAGCGCGCCTCGCGGGGCGCCGCGGCCGCGAGGAGCCGCCGCCGCGCCGCGTCCGTCAGCGGCCGGTACGCGCCCGCCTTGTTCCGGTAGTACGTGCGGCCGTCCCCGGCGGGCGGGACGCCCTCGTCCCGCAGCGGCGCCGTCCAGAGCCGCCGCCCCGCCGTGACGGGCACCTCGTCCACGACCCGCACGATCGCGGGCCGCAGCCCCGGCTCGACCCGGAGCAGCGCCTCCGACAGGTCCAGGGGCTTCAACTCCCCCGCGTCGCGCAGGCTCACCGCCGCCGCCACGACCTCCGCCTCCCCCACCGGGACGCCGTAGACGGCGACGGTGTCGATGTAGGGCAGGTCGCCGAGCGCGTCGCGGATCGGGCCCGGCGGGACGATGCCCTCCGCCGTCCGGACCAGTTCGGCCTCCCGCCCGACCAGCCAGTAGTCGCCGTCCTCGTCCCGGCGGAAGAGGTCACCGGTGATCGTCCAGGCGTCCTCGGGGGCGAAGACGCCGCGCACCGGACGGGCCGCGGCGCCGATCGCCGCCAGCCGCACCCGGGCGAGCAGCATGCCGATCTCGCCGGGCTCGCATTCGACCGCGAACCCGTCCGGCCCCTCCTCCAGGCGTCCGCTCTCCAGGTCGTACCGGGCGAGCCGCACCCCGGCGCTGCCCGGCAGCGTGCGTCCCAGCGACCCGGGCTTCTTGCCGCTCAGGTTGACCAGGACCGACTCGCCCTCGGTGGAGGCGTAGAACTCCAGCACGCGGGCCGGGGCGAACCGGTCCTCCACACGGCGCCACAGGCCGCGCGGCATGCCGGAGCCGATGAACAGCCGGACGGCGTGATGCCGCTCCGCCGGATTCGGCGGAGCGTTCACCAGATCACGCAGCAGCGTCCACGTGTAGGACGCGACGGTCACGCCGTAGCGGCGCGCCTCGTCCCAGAACATCTCGGGGTCGATCTCCCTGTGGTGGGAGCCGGCGAGCGCGAGCCGGGCGCCGCCCGCGACGGCGCCGCCGAGGCTCATCAGCAGCGCGGACGGGTGCTGGAGCGGCGTGATGCTGTACACGGTGTCGGACGAGGACAGGGAGGCCGACGACGCCGTCCCGAACGCCGACAGGGCCCAGCGCCGGTTGGTGATCCGGCTGGCCCGCAGGCGCCTCCCGTCGCCGGTGAAGACGACGAACGCCAGGTCGCCCGCGCGCCCCGGGTTCGGCCGGTACCAGCCGGGCAGCTCGACGCGGGCCGGGTCGATGGTCTCCATGTCCGTCAGCGGCGTGTCCGCCAGCGGCCCGCGTCCGCCGCGTCCGCCGCCGAGCAGGTAGCCGTCGACGCCGTCCAGCTTCGCGGCCCGCGCCGCGTGCTCCGGGTCGGCGATCACGCGGGTCACGCCGCCCAGCCGCGCCTCCGCGGCGGGGTCGCCGTCGGGGCGCAGCAGCACCGCGACGGCGCCGAGCCGGCTGAGCGCCGCGACGAGCGCCAGCGCGGTCGGCCGGGTGCCCATCAGCACCCCGACCGCGTCGCCGTGCCGGACCCCGATGTGGATCAGGCCGCGGACGACGGCGTCGATGCGCCGTTTGGCGGCGTCATGCGTGTGGGCCCGCCCCCGATACAGGAAGAACACTTCGCCGGGCCGGCGTCCGGCCTGCTCGTCCAGCAGCAACCCCATGGACATGCGCGTGTCGGACTGGATGCGTTCCAGCCGGGCCAGCCGCGGCAGGTTCTGCGCGGCCTCGCCGGTGAGCTGCCGGGTGCCGTGCAGCGCCCGGGACGCGGTGCGGACGGCGGACCGGGCGGCGTTCGTGCCGATGCCCATCGCGAGCTGGAGCCCGTACCCGGCGGACCCGCCGGGCAGCCCGGCCGGGACGGCCTCCTCGTCCCCGGCGACCGGCGCGACGATGTCCGGCAGTTCCCCTTCGCCCGAGCGCCACTTCGCCCATCCGGCGACCGCCGGCCATGTCCGCCCGATCGCGAGGCCGCCGACGACGAGCCCGAAATGCCCGGCGCGCAGGGACGCCTCGTACACCTGGGCGCGCGGCGCGGCCCGCCTGATCCCGCGGACCATCGGCGGCGCCGCGATCTCGTCGACCTCGCCGACGAACGTCAGCACGGGGCAGGTGATGTCGGCGAGCGTGACGAGCCGGTCGCCGATGACGAATCCGCCGGTCAGCATCCGGTTGTGCTGGATGAACTGGCGGATGAACTCCGCCAGCGCCGGGCCGGGCCACGACACCCAGCCCTCCCGCTCCAGGAACCGCCGCTGCCGCTCACGCGGCGCGAGCCGCTCCCGGTCGTGCAGCTGGAGGATGAAGTCGACCCGCGACCGCACCGACTTGACGGGGCTGAGCACCTGGAACCCCATGCGCGTCACCCACCCCGGCACGGCGAACCCGCCGAGCAGCGCGTCGGGGATCCGTCCCACGCCCTCGGACGCGAGCCGGCTCGGCAGCCCGAACGGGAGGCCGACGCTGGTGTCGGCCGGGCTGCCGAACGTCACCACCGATTCGATGCCCTCGCTGCGCCGGTACGCGGCGGCCTGGTAGACGAACATGCCGCCCTGCGAGTACCCGGCGAGATGCACGTCCCGCCCGGTGGCCTTCCGGATCCGGTCGACGGCGTCGCTGACGGCCAGGACGTGGTCGCTGACCGTCCGCTCCAGCCCGCCGGGCTCCCGTTCCGGGGCGCCGAAGTCCACCACCCACGGGTCGACGCCGAGCTCGTGCAGCACGCCGACCGCGCTGACCCGCGAGGAGATGTCGTACACCTCCGCGGTGATCATCAGCGGCGGGACGAGCAGCACCACCGGGCCGCCCGCCGACTCCGGGAAGTAGTGCCGCAGCCGGTACACGCGCTGCTCGGTCACCACCTCGCAGGGCGAGGCGTCCTCCTCGGTCTCGAATCCGCCGAACCGGGCGACCTCGAGGGCGTTCTGGGCGGTGGAGCCCAGGCGGGAACCCAGGCGCAGAAGCGTTTTGGCAACAGCCGGCATCGTCGACCTTTCACGGAATCACCGCCGACGTTACGTTATGACCGGCTTCAGCAGTCAGGGAACGATGCGTGCCCCGTCCATCTGGCCGTTCCGCAGCCGCTCCCACATGTAGCGGCGGCGCGGTTTGCCGCTGGACGTGCGGTGGATCAGCCCGGTGCCGACGACGATCGTCAGTTCCACGTCGTCGCCGAGGCGGCGGCGCAGCATCTCGCGGACGGCGCCGGTCCACGACTCGTCCTTCGTCTCGGCGAACAGCGCGAGGCCCTTCTGTCCCGCGCCCGGCACGCCGACGACCGCGATGCGGCCCTTGCCGAGCCGGCTCACCTCGGCGATCTTCGATTCGAGGTCCTCGACGTACACCGACCGTCCGCGGACCTTGATGCTGTCGCCCATCCGCCCGAGCACGAACAGCTGGCCCCTGTGGAAGAAGCCGGCGTCGCCGGTGTAGACCCTGCCGTCCATGAACCGCGTCGACTTGGCCTCGGCGCCCGCGTAATACCCCGGGCAGGCCGACGGCCCACCGACGACGATCTCCCCGAGCAGCCCGTCCCCCAGTTCGACCCCGTCGTCGTCGACGATCACGACCGGCACGTCGCTCTCCGGGGTACCGCACCCGACGACCCACCCGGCCTTCGCGCCGAGCGACTCCGGCCCCAGGGTGTGCTGGTCCAGGATGCGGACGGGCTCGCCGAACGACAGCGACTCGGGGTCGGGCCGGACGGCGAGCGGGTCGCGCTGCTCGCTGTCCATGGTGACCAGCAGCGTCGTCTCCGCCATGCCGTAGGCGGGCTTGTACATCGTCCGCGAGAACCCGAACGGCTCGACGAGCCGGGCGAAGACCTCCAGCGTGTGCGGGTCGATGGGCTCGGCACCGATCAGCGCCATCTTCCAGCCGGACAGGTCGAGGCCCTCCAGCTGCTCCGGCTTGACGCGCCGCGCGCAGTACGCGTACGCGAACGGCGGCGCCGCGGTGTGCGCGGCCTCGTCGAAGCACCTGATCCACCGTGCGGGGTCACGGATGAAGTGGTCGGGCCGCATCAGCCGCAGCATGCCCTGCCGCGCGATCGGCGTGATGAAGGTGCCGATGAGCCCCATGTCGTGGTAGAGCGGCAGCCACGTGGCCACCACGTCCCCGTCCTCGTAGCCGGAGGTCCGCGTGATCAGGTCGCAGTTGGCCTCCAGGTTGGCCCAGGTGACCATGACGCCGCGCGGCGCTCCGCTGGACCCGGAGGTGAACTGCAGCAGCGCCAGCTCTCCGGCGGGCTGCACCGCCGCCTCCTCCGGCGCCTGCCGCGGACGCCACGGCTCGCCGCTCATCCCGGCCTCGCCCATGGCCCGGCCCGCGTACTCGGACAGGTCTTTGGACGCGACGACCAGCGCGGGCGAGGCCTGCCGCAGGATCGCCGCCACGTGCGCGACGTAGTCGTCCCCGTCCTGGAACAGGGGCGGGGTGATCAGGCACACGGTCGCGCCGGCCGCCCACACCGCGTAGTAGGTCTCGATGCACGTGAAGTCCGTGGGGAGGATCAGGCACACGACGTCTCCTGGCCGTACGCCCTCCTCGATCAGCGCGCCGGCGGTGCGTCGCGCGGCGGAGGCCAGCTCGCCGTAGTCGCGGTACTCCCAGCCGCCGTCGTCGGCCGCCAGGTGGACGCCGCGTCCGCTGTTCGGCTTCTCCAGCCAGTCGCGCAGCGCAGATGCCATCGTGTCCCTTTCGACATGCCCTCGGTCACCCACGTGACTCGCGGGTAACTTCATCAGGACGGCACGTTTCCGTCAACTGGGAAGATCAGCAAAGAGACCGGGCGGTCATTTGGAGACGTCCCACAAGAAACCCGGTGGCTCTATCCCTGCCGGGACACTCTCCTCACCTGGACGAGACGGGCGGCGAGACGCCACCCGAGCATCGTCGAGCCCAGAAAGACACTGGCCACGATCACGAACGCGACGGCGGTGCCGTCTCCCGACAGGGCCCGCAGCCCCATTCCGGCGGCCACGGTGGTCGCCCAGACGGCGACGCCCGCGGGCACGAGCGCCTCCGGCCGCCGCCACGCCCGGCCGGCGATCCACCCGGCACCGGCCCCGACGAGAAACGGCCAGACCGTCGTGACGTAGCCGGTGAAACTTGCCGCATCCTCATGTGTGGCTCGCCCGATGGCAACGAAAACGAGCACGCAGCCCACGTCCAGCAGCCCAGCCCCGCCGTTTCGCATGCGCCCAGGCTATGCGCACCGCCACCACCGAGGCGGTGGCGGTGCGCGGACGGCCTCACACGGCGGCGCGCTCTTCCCGGACACTCGCACGCGAATCGCCGCCACGCCCGATGGGAACCAGGGCGCGGATCAGGATCGAGGGCCGCATCAGCGCCGCCGGCGGGTCGAGCAGCCCGATGACGCGGAAGAACTGCTCCGCGACGTCCGCGTCGCGGGAGGCGGCCGCCTGGACGCGGTCCACGTAGGCGTTCATGGCCTTGACGGCCGGTGACCGCCGCCCTTCGACCTCCGGCATCGACAGGTCGGCGGCGACCGCCATGCGCCACGGGTCGTTCAGCGCCTTGGCCACCGAGCGGAAGTACCGCCTGGTGAGCCCGTGCGGGCCCTCGTCCAGGCAGCGGCGCAGCACCTCGGCCTCCAGGCAGGCCACGGTCATGCCCTGCGCGTAGATCGGGTTGAAGCTGCACAGCGCGTCCCCGGTGGCGATGAGCCCTTCGGGGAGTCCCCGCACCCGCTCGTAGTGGTTGCGCAGATCCGAGGAGTACCGGTGTACGGCGATGTCGTCCAGCGGTTCGGCCGCGCGGATCGCTTCGAACACCTCCGGCGGCGCGAGTTCCCGCGCGAACGCGAGGAAGCCGTCCTCGTCCGCCGGGGGACGGCAGTCCAGGCCGGCGACGGTCAGCAGGTACCGGTCGCCCTCGACGGCGACCATCGCCATGCCCTTCGGCCGTCCGGGCCGCGGCCCCACCACGACGGCCTTGCCGATCCGCGCGTCCAGCGCCAGCCGGATCGGGCGGGAGGCGTAGCCGACGGCGACGTCGATCTCCTCCTTGGGCACGGACTCGTGTCCCAGCCGCTCCAGCCAGTACCGGGTGCGCCCACCGCGTCCCATGGCGTCGACGACGAGATCGGCGCGAATCTCCTCGGCGGCGCCGCCGACGCTCCTCGGCATGACCTGCACGCCGGTGACCCTGCCGGGCCCGTCGGTGAGGAGCCCGACGACGTCGCGCCCGCACGCGAACCGCACGCCGGGCAGCGCCGCGACCCGCTCCCGCACGACCCGCTCCAGCAGCGGCCGGCTCGTCTGGATCGCCCGCTCCGCGCCGGCCCGCCGCACGAGCCGGTGGCCGCCCATGACGAAGTGGTGATCGGCTCCCGGGTCGGCGACGACGGCGCCGCCGCCGATCAGCTCCCGCTCCACGCCGGGGAAGAACTTCTCCAGGATCTGCTGCCCGCGCGGCAGCAGGATGTGGGCGTGCCTGCCCTGCGGGACGCCTTTGCGCGCCCGTCCCGTCCATGTCTCGTCACGCTCGACGATCGTGACCCGCTCGTACGCCCCGGCAAGTGCGCGTGCCGCGAGCAGCCCCGCCATGCCGGCGCCGAGGACCACCGCGTGCTCTGCGTTGCCTCGCATCTCGTGCCTCCCGTTGTCGGTCGATGAGGCGACGATGCGACGGCCCGCTGTCCACCTGCCAGGCCACTAGCTGTCCACCTGGTGGCCGGTTCCGTAGAGTTCGCGTTCCCACAGCCACGCGGCGATCCGCTCCACGGCCCGGTTGCGGTGCCGCCGGTAGGTGCTGAACGGCAGCCCGAGCATCTCGGCGGCGCGTTCCTGTGTGGGCGCCGGACGCAGGAAGGTCCGGTCGGCGACCCGGTACAGCGATTCTTCGCGCGGGTCGTCCCGCAGCGTCCCGGCGGCCTCCTCCACGAGCCTCCGCAACTCGGCGGCGGGCGCGCCGGCCTCCCGGACGAGCCGGGACCGCAGCAGCGGGTTGCCGGCGAGCCGGTCGGCGCGATGCAGGTCGCGCAGGGCGGCGCGGACGGCGTCGGCGAACTCCGGCTGCGACAGGACGAGTTCGGGCGCACTCGCCGCCGATGCGGTGACGGGGGCGCCGAGTTCCCGTTCGGCCGTCAGCGCGAGCCAGTCGTCGACCCCGAGGACCCGCCAGTCGTGGGCGTAGACGTCGTAGGGCCGTCCGCCGACCCGGTAGCCGGCCTCGGCGGCATGGTGGAAGTCGAAGAAGGACAGCAGCGGGTCCCAGTATTCGCGTTCCGACGGGACGGCGACGAGGTCCCACGCCTTGCCGGCCCCGGTGATGATCTCCTGCCCGTGCCAGAGCCGGATCATGGTCTCCGACCGGGATGGCCGCGCGTCCGGCTCGGCGTCCATGAAGAACCGCCAGGCCATGACGTTCTCCCCGGGCCGGGGCGGGGCGTGCCGCACCACGTGCTCCCACATCGCCCGCGCACCCGGGTCGTCTCCGAGGTCGGCCTCCTGCAGCTCCAGGTACGCCGCGAAACCGAACGGTTCGCCCGCCTCGTCCCGGAAGACCCCGAAGGCATCGGGTTGCCGCTCGATCCAGTACGCGGCG
Source organism: Spirillospora sp. NPDC048824 (assembly GCF_043198455.1). NCBI lineage: Bacteria > Bacillati > Actinomycetota > Actinomycetes > Streptosporangiales > Thermomonosporaceae > Spirillospora > Spirillospora sp. NPDC048824. The sequence goes on from NZ_JBICUS010000002.1 coordinate 60,222, forward strand.
TGCGCGGCCTGTTCTTCGCCCTGTTGTTCGCGGGTCATGGCGAGAACGGTCTCGGCGTCCCCGGGCCGCAGGCCGGTGGCGGACAGCTGCCCGAGCCCGGTGAGCTGCCAGTATCCCTTGACGATGGGGTGGTCCCTGCTGAGGAACATGATGTCCGCGACGTTCTGGTGCCTGACCCGCTCGTCGTCGGCGGCCTTCCGCGCCCGCTCGACGAAACGTCTGCGCAGCCCCCGGTGCAGCCCCGCGTACCCGTCCGGGTCACGCCACCGCAGATCAGCGTCCAGGATGTCCCGCACGACATCATGCGGAAACAGCCCGAACTCGCGTTCCTCGATGAACGACAGCGTCCGCAGCCAGCCGAAGAGTGCCGGGGCATCGTCCCCGAGCATGGCGCGGAGAAGCTCTTCCGTGGTGAACCTCGCATGCGCGCAGATCTGGAGCGCCTCCCGATGCCGGGAACTCGGAACCCGGTCGACCAGCCGCGCAAGCAGCGCCCGCACGACGTCCGGCGCAACGCGCAGGCTTCGAGGGACGTCCTCCCGCCGGCGCACCAAGTCCACCAGCAGCGACAGAGTCAGCGGGTGCCCGTGCGCCAGTTCCAGAACGTGGTCATGCAGCTCCTCGGGAACCCCCTCGACTCTCAGATAGGCAAGGGCGTCCGATGGACTGAGGTTGCGCACCGACACGACACGCAGCAGTTCATGCCACCCGGCGTCGGCGACCCACCGGGCCGAGGGCGCGTCCCGCCCGGCGATCACGACGATGGTGTCGGCGGGCAATCCGGGCACGAAATGTTCCCGAACCCAGTCGTCGAGCGGGGCGAGCAGCTCGTAGGTGTCGATCAGCACCGCGTACCGCCCCGCCCCGGGCGCCTCCACGGCCCGCAGAAAGGCGGAGGCCTCAGGGGTCACGGTCCGCGCGTCCACGAGCACGGGCGTGACCCCGCTCTGCCGTGCGGCTTCCGCCATCTCCGCGAGCAGCGCACTCTTGCCGACCCCACCGGGCCCGTGCAGGAACAGCACGGCGAACGACCCGTCCGAGATCGCCCCGCGGAACAGCTCGATCTCCCCGCTGCGCCCCACGAACCGCCGCCGCCGCGCATGCCGCAGCCGATCCCCGACCGTCCCGCCGTAGGCCACCAAAGACTCCAAGCCCAGAAACCCAGCAACCCCGCCAACGCTAACCGCCAACAAGAAAGGGCGACAGGACCAACCCCCGAGGGGATAGCCGAGGGGGGATAGGGGCGAAGCCCCAGGGGGATAGGGGCGAAGCCCCAGGGGCGGGCGGGTGGGGGATGGCGGAGGAGACGGGGGCCCGGGGGTCGCCCCCCGAAAACGGCGAAGGGGCCCGCGAGGGAAAGTGCAAAGCACTGACCACGCGGACCCCAGGACCCGTAGCGGGGGCAGGATTTGAACCTGCGACCTCTGGGTTATGAGCCCAGCGAGCTACCGAACTGCTCCACCCCGCGGTGATGTCTTAACTGTATGGGGCTGGGGGTGGTTAGGCAAACCGGTTGCGGCCGGCGCGGGGGGCTTGGAGGGCGGCGGTGAGCATGGCGGTGAGGTCGGCGACGAAGGCGTCGTGGTCGAGGAGGGAGCTTTCTTCGGTGCCTGGGCGGGTTCGGCCAGTGCGGTCGGCGAGGGCGGCGGTGAGGAAGGCGATGAACATGGCGATGCGTTCGAGGGCGAGGGGTTCGGGGAGGCGGGCGCGGCAGGCGGTTTCGAGGGTGTGCAGTTGGCGGTTGAGGCGGGTGCCGTGGAGGACGGGCGGGGGGCGGTGGTCGCGGATTCCGGCGCGTCCGGCGAGTTGGGCGGTGATGCGGAGGAAGTCGCGTCCTTGGGGGGTGCGGAGTTCGCCTGCCGTGGGGTGGACGATGGCGGCGACGGTGGCGTGGAGGTCGGCGGGGTCGAGGGCGGTGGTGCGGGCGGGTTCCATGCGGGCGACGCCGGCGCGGAGGATGGCTTCGAGGAGTCCGGCGCGGGAGCCGAAGTGGTAGGTGATGGCGGAGTCGTTGCCTTGTCCGGCGGTGGCGATGATGTCGCGGGTGCGGGCGGCGTCGATGCCGTCGGCGGCGAAGTGGTGGGCGCCGGCGCGAAGCAGCCGTTCTCTGGTGGCCGTTGCGTCTTTGGGCACGGAATGATACTAACAGGGAGCGTTAATAACGACGCCTGTTAGTACCGGAGGCCCGCGCCATGGCGGACGTGTACGACCCGTTCGATCCCGGATTCCAGGCCGATCCCTATCCCGTGTACCGGCGGCTCCGCGACGACGATCCCGTCCATCGCCACGCGGATCCGCCGTTCTGGGCGCTGTCCCGCTTCGATGACATCTGGGCGGCGACGCGGGACGCGGGGACGTTCTCATCCGCGCAGGGCCTGACGTTCTATCGGGACGAGATCGGCACGCTCGGCCTGGCCCCGACGATCGTGATGCTCGATCCGCCGCGCCACACGGTGCTGCGGCGCCTGATCAGCCACGGTTTCACCCCGCGCCGGACGGCGGCGCTCGAAGACCTGCTCCGCGAGTTCGTCCGTTCCCGGATCAGGCTCATGGAGGAGATGACGGCCGACGGCGAGACGCCCGACCTGCACCGGAACTTCTCCTCACCGCTCCCCACGTTCGCGCTGGCGCATCTACTGGGCGTCCCGGAGGCCGACCGGGCGCGGTTCGACCCGTGGGTGACCGCGCTGACGACCCTGCAGGACGACGGCTTCGACGTGAAGGCGATCAAGGGCGGCGCGGCCGAGGCGGTGGCCGAGATGTTCGCCTACTTCACCGACGTGATCGCGGCGCGCCGGGCCGATCCGTCCGACGACCTGATCAGCGCGCTGACGGCCGCCGAGGTGGACGGGGAGCGCCTCACCGACTGGGACGTCCTCGGCTTCTGCTTCGTCATGGTCGCGGGCGGCAACGACACGACCGGCAACCTGGTCTCGCACGCCGTGGCGCTCCTGGACGGCGACCACGGCCAGCGTGAACGTCTGGCCGCCGACCCGTCTCTGATCCCGAACGCGCTGATGGAGTTCCTGCGTCTGGAGGGTTCGGTGCAGGCGCTCGCCCGCACGACGACACGGCCGGTGACGCTGCACGGGACGCAGATCCCGGCGGGCGAGAAGGTGATGATGCTGTTCGGGTCGGCGAACCGGGACGAACGCGAGTTCGGCCCGTCGGCGGGCGAACTGGACATCACCCGTGAGATCCCGCGCCACCTGGGTTTCTCCAGCGGCGTGCATTTCTGCATCGGGTCGCATCTGGCCAAGCTCCAGGCCCGCGTCGCCCTGGAGGAGCTCTTGCGCACCCACCCGAACGTCGGCGTGGACCTGGAGCAGGCCGAACGGATCTCGTCCCCCTTCACCCGTGGCTGGGTGACCCTCCCGGCCACGGGCGTCGGGAGCGCCTAACCCATGTGCGGGTACCGGTAGTCGGTCGGCGGGACGAACGTCTCCTTGATGGAGCGCGTCGATGTCCAGCGCAGCAGGTTGAACACGGATCCGGCCTTGTCGTTGGTGCCGGACGCCCGCGCGCCGCCGAACGGCTGCTGCCCGACGACGGCGCCGGTGGGCTTGTCGTTGATGTAGAAGTTGCCGGCCGCGTACCGGAGGACCTCGGCGGTGTGCGCGGCGGCGGCCCGGTCGCCGGCGATCACGGCGCCGGTCAGCGCGTACGGCGACACCGATTCCATCTGGGCGAGCATCTCGTCGTATCGTCCGTCCTCGTAGACGTGGATGCCGAGGATGGGCCCGAAGTACTCGTCCCGGAAGATCTCGTTCTCGGGGTCGCCGGACACGAGGACGGTCGGCCGGACGAAGTATCCGGCCGAGTCGTCGTAGGTTCCGCCGGCCACGATGTCGACGCCGGGGTCGGCGTGGGCCCGGTCGATGGCCGCCTTGTTCTTGGCGAAGGCCCGTTCGTCGATCACCGCGCCCATGAAGTTGGCGAGGTCGGAGACGTCTCCCATGGTGAGCCCGTCGACTTCGGCGGCGAGTTCCTCTTTGAACCCGCCGTCCCAGATCGACCGCGGGATGTAGGCCCGTGACGCGGCGGAGCATTTCTGCCCTTGGTATTCGAAGGCCCCGCGCACCAGCGCCGTCTTCAGCACGGCCGGGTCGGCGGAGGGGTGGGCGACGACGAAGTCCTTACCGCCCGTCTCCCCCACGAGCCGCGGATATCCGCGGTATTTCTCGATGTTGTTCCCGACCGTCTTCCACAGCCGTTTGAACGTCGCCGTGGATCCGGTGAAGTGAATTCCGGCGAGTTCGGGGTGTGCGAGCGCCACGTCGGACACGGCCAGCCCGTCACCGGTGACCAGGTTGATGACGCCGGGCGGGAGGCCGGCCTCCTCCAGGAGCCGCATGAGGAGGACGGCCGAGTACGTCTGTGTCGGGGACGGCTTCCACACCACCACGTTGCCCATCAGCGCGGGCGCGGTCGGCAGGTTCGCGGCGATCGCGGTGAAGTTGAACGGGGTGATCGCGTAGACGAACCCCTCCAGCGGGCGGTGGTCGGAGCGGTTCCACACGCCCGGCCCGCTGATCGGCTGTTCGGCGAGGATCCGCCGCGCGTAGTGCACGTTGAACCGCCAGAAGTCGACCAGTTCGCATGGGCTGTCGATCTCCGCCTGCTGGACGGTCTTGGACTGCCCGAGCATCGTGGCGGCCAGCAGCGTCTCCCGCCACGGCCCGGACAGCAGGTCGGCGGCCCGCAGGAAGATCGCGGCCCGGTCGTCGAACGTCAGCGCCCGCCAGGCCGGGGCGGCCTTCAGTGCGGCCTCGACGGCGTCGCGCGCGTCGTCTCCGGTGGCGGTGCCGAACGTTCCGAGGACGGACGCGTGCCGGTGCGGCTGCACGACGGCGACCTTCGTCCCGCCGCCGAGCCGCCGTTCTCCCCCGATGGTCATGGGCAGGTCGATCGGGACCTCGGCGGCGAGCCGGGCGAGAGCGGACTCGAGCCGGGCCCGCTCGGCACTGCCCGGGGCGTACCCGTGTACCGGCTCGTTCACCGGCGGCGGAACGTTGGTCACGGCGTCCACGGAAGAACCTCCTGGTCAGCGGGAAACGATCGAACGGAGAAAGAAGACGAGGTTGGCGGGCCGTTCGGCCAGGCGCCGCATGAAGTAGCCGTACCAGTCCGCCCCGTACGGGACGTAGACGCGCACTCGGTGGCCCTCCGCGAGCCGCCGCTGCTCGGCTGCCCGGACCCCGTAGAGCATCTGGAACTCGTAGGAGTCCGACGGCCTCCCGGCGGCCAGGGCCAGCGCGATTTCGATCATCCGCGGGTCGTGACTGCCGACCATCGGGTATCCGTCCCCCCGCATCAGCGTCCGCAGCCCCCGCACGTAGGCGCGGTCGACGTCGCGCCTGCCCTGGTAGGCGACCGACGCGGGCTCCGCGTAGGCGCCTTTGACCAGCCGCACCCGCGCCCCCGCGAGGTCCCGGAGATCACCTTCGCTGCGCCGCAGCATCGCCTGGATCGCGACTCCCGCCCAGGGGAAGTCGGCGCGGAGCTTGCCGAGGATCTCCAGGGTCGAGTCGACCGTCGTGTGATCCTCCATGTCGAGCGTGACCGTCATTCCTGCCCGCCCGGCCGCGGCACAGATCTCCCGAGCGTGATCAAGGGCGAGGTCGCCGCCGAGCGCCCGCCCGAGGGCCGACAGTTTCACCGACGCATCGGCGCCACCCGCGAGCCCCTGGTCTCCCAGGACGGAGAACATCCGCAGATACGCGTCTCTGGTCGCCTGCGCCCGCTCCCGATCCCTGGTGTCCTCCCCGAGATGATCGAGAGTGACGTCGAGCCCGTCCGCCCCCAGTTCCCGAACGACGCCGACCGCGGCATCGAGATCGTCTCCGGCGACGAACCGGTCGACGACACCCCTGGTCAGGGGCACGGAAGTCACCAGGTCACGAACCCGCCCACTACGCGCGGCCGCCAGCAGCACAGAACCGACCACCGGAACCTCCAACGCCGAAGAACACCTCGCACGTTAGGAGGCCTGCACCCCCACGCCGTATAGTCAAATGCCACTTCCCGGCACCGACTTCTTCATACAAACGTACGAAGGAAGTTCCGATGGACCTCCAGGAGATCGCGGAACACGCGGCCGACCTCCTCCGCGCCCCCGCCACCTTGGAGGACCGCGACTTCCACCTCGTGGCCTACGCCGCCCACGACGACACCATCGACCCCGTCCGGGTGGACTCGATCCTGCACCGCCGCGCGACCGACGCGGTCCGTGCCCGCTTCGAGCGCCACGGCATCGCCCGCGCCACCGGCCCCGTCCGCATCCCGGCGGACGTCTCGCTCGGCCAGCTGGGGCGCCTGTGCCTGCCCGTCCGCTGGAACAACGTCACCTACGGCTACCTCTGGCTCCTGGACGACCAGGAGCGCATCACCCCCGCCCAGGCGGCCAGCGCGATGCCCCTCTGCGACCGCGCCGGCCTCCTCATGGCCCGCCAGGCCAGGGAACGCGACGACCTCGGCTGGAAGGTCGCCGACCTTCTCTCCACCCATCCCGGCGCCCGGATTCAGGCCGCCGACGACCTGGCGAACGCGGGAGTCGCGGACCCACCCTTCACAGTCGCGGTCCTGCGAACGCCAACTCCGGAGCCCCTCAACCCTTGGCTGCTCCCCCACTCCGTCCTGACCACCCTGTGGCAACGCGACCACGTCCTGCTGATCCCGGCCTCAGCCTCCGCGCCCGCCACCATCGACCGTGCGCGCCGCCTCCTGGAAGAGCGCAACGCCCCCGTCCGGGCCGGCGTCCACTCCCCGTGCCCGACACTCGACCACGTCCACGAGGGCTGGCTCCGCGCCCGCGTGGCCGCCCGCACCGCCGCCCCCGGCGAAACCCGCGACTGGACGTCCCTGGGCGTCCTGCGCCTCCTGCGCACCGCAGGCGACGAGGCCCTGACGCGGTCGACCCAGACCCCGGGCACCCACCGCCTGCTACAGCACCCGGACCTGGCCGAGACGGCCCGCACGTACCTGGACCTGGCCGGCAACGTGCAGAAAACGGCCCAGGCCCTGAACATCCACCGCCAATCCCTCTACCACCGCCTGCGCCGCATAGAGACCCTGACGTCCCTGACCCTCACGAACGGCCAAGACCGCCTGACCCTCCACCTGGCCCTGACCCTGGCCCCCCACCTACCCAAGGAAGCCGACGAGAACAAGCAACCCCAAGACCACCACCCCAAGGGGAGATAGCCCCAGAAGGGAGAGGGAGACAGGACCCGAACCGAGGGGGGATAGCGCCCGAAGCCGAGGGGGATAGGGGCGAAGCCCCAGGGGCGGGCCGAGGGGGGATAGGGGCGAAGCCCCAGGGGCGGGCCGAGGGGGGATAGGAGCGAAGCCCCAGGGGCGGGCCGAGGGGGGGATAGGAGCGAAGCCCCAGGGGCGGGCCGAGGGGGGATAGGGGCGAAGCCCCAGGGGCGGGCGGGTGGGGGATGGCGGAGGAGACGGGGGCCCGGGGGTCGCCCCCCGAAAACGGCGAAGGGGCCCGCGAGGGAAAGTGCAAAGCACTGACCACGCGGACCCCAGGACCCGTAGCGGGGGCAGGATTTGAACCTGCGACCTCTGGGTTATGAGCCCAGCGAGCTACCGAACTGCTCCACCCCGCGGTGATGGTTGAAAGTCTATGGCATGGCGGGGGGTGGTTTGGACGGGCCGGTGGGGTGGGGCGGGTTATTTGGTGCAGGCGGGCACGTCGCCTTTGCCGGAGTTGATGGCGTTGATGGCGTTGAGGGTGCCTTGGAGGGTGTCGGCGCGGACGAGGCGGAGGCCGTCGGGGCGGGCGGTGCCGGCGTCGGCGCAGTTGTCGGCGGGGGTGAGGAAGATCGTGGCGCCGGCTTTGCGGGCGGCGACCATCTTCTGCTGGATGCCGCCGATGGGGCCGACTTTGCCGTCGGGCGTGATGGTTCCGGTGCCGGCGATGAACTTGCCCTGGGTGAGGGGGCCGGGGGTGAGTTTGTCGATGATGGCGAGGCTGAACATGAGTCCGGCGGAGGGGCCGCCGATGTCTCCGACGCTGATGTCGATCTTGAATGGGAACGTGAACCGGTCGGAGAGGACGATGCCGACGACGGGGCGTTTCCCTGAGGGGTCGGCGACGGTCTTGACGGTGGCCTTGCGCTCTTCGCCGGAGCGCTTGTAGGTGAGGGTGACCGGTTCGCCGATCTTGTTGCCGCCCATGCTGTCGATGACCTGGGTGACGCCGGTGACCTTGGTGCCGTTCAGGGCGGTGATCTCGTCGCCGGGTTTGAGGACGCCGTCGGCGGGGCGGCCTTTCTGGACGTTCTCGACGACGACGCTGGTGGTGACGGGGATGCCGAGCTGGCGCAGGGCGGCGGCTTCGGCGCTCTGCTGGGAGTTCTGCATCTGACGGGTGTTCTCTTCGTCGATCTGCTTCTGCGACTCGTCGTCGGGGAAGATCGTCTCTTCGGGGACGATGGCGGTGTCGCCGGCGAGCCAGCCGCGCAGGGCGGTGAACAGGTCGATGCGTCCACCGGGGCCGCCCCGGTAGGTGACGGTGGTGAAGTTGAGGTGGCCGGTGGCGGGGTAGACCTCGCGGCCGTCGATCCGGATCAGCGGCTGCCCTTTGTCGTTCGTGCCGAGGGTGTTCTGCGTTGGCCCGGGCATCAGCGCGACGTACGGCACCGGCATGGCTGAGCCGACGACGGCGAGCACGAGAATGATCACGCTCGCGACGGTGAGCGTGGCGGCACGACGAGACATGCCGGAAACTCTATGCGGTCGGGGCGCTCAACAGGCGCCGACCCATTCGTCGCCGCCGTCGGCGAAGGTCTGGTGCTTCCAGATGGGGACGTGGGCCTTGAGGTCGTCGATGAGCCGGCGGCAGGCGTCGAACGCTTCGGCGCGGTGCGGGCAGGAGACGGCGACGATGACGGCGGTGTCGCCGATCCGCAGGTCGCCGACGCGGTGGACGGCGGCGAGGGCGAGGACGGGGTAGTCGGCGGCGACTTTTTCCGCGATGGCGCGCAGTTCCCGTTCGGCGGTGGGGTGGGCGCTGTAGGCGAGGCCGGTGACGGCGCGGGCGTGGTCGTTGTCGCGGATGGTCCCGGCGAAGACGGCGACGCCGCCGGCGCCGGAGGCGCCGACGGCGGCGAACACCTCGTCGATGGACAGGGGTGTGTCACGTACGCCGATCAACCGGATCACGCCGTCGGTGCCCTCGGGTCCGTCCCGGTCGGCACCCGGCCGGTCGACACCCGGTCGGTCAACAGCGTGTCCGTCAACACCGTCGTGGCTCACCCTCCGCAGGCTACCCCTCCGCGGGCGCGCCGGGTTCGTCCGGTTCGAAGGTGGCGGCGAGGGCTTCGGCGAGGGCGGGGACGAGGTCGGGGCCGGCGAGGACTTCGTCGTCGGAGTCGTGGCGGCGCAGCCGGAGGGCGGAGTGGCGGGCGCCGTCGCGGAGGACGCCGACGACCATGCGCACGTCTTCGCGTCCGGGGTGGGACGCGGCGAACGCGGCCGCCTCCGCCTCGTCCTCGGGGATGTCCTCCTCGACTTCGGGCGGCAGGACGACGCGTTCCATGACGAGGGCGCAGCCTTCGACGGCTTCGGGCCAGGCGATGGAGGCGAGGGCCTCCTCGACGGCGTCGCGCTCGGGTAGGGCGGGTTGTTCGAGCGCGGCTAGAGTGTCCGCGTCCGGGGGCAGGCCGAGCTGGTCGGCGAGGCCGGGTTCGGCTCGGCGCAGTTCGGTGCTCCGGACGAGGGCGTAGAGGCGCGGGGCGCTGTCCCAGCCCTCCTGCGCCGAATGACGTTCAAGGTCCAGCACGACTTCTTCCAGAAGACTCACGGGGCCATCTTTCCCACATTCGGTACGGGGAAGTGCGGGAACCCCCGTGCGAGTCGGTAAGTTGCATCTACAGCACCGGCGGGCGGCCGGTGGGCGAGATCTCGATCGGAGGGGCCTCTTGACCTTCCGGACTCCCGGTTTCGGGCGCCGGCTCGGAACCGGACGGACACGGCTGATGCTGCCGATACTGGTGGTGTTCGCGGTGTTGCTGATCGTTTTCATGGTCTTCACGGCGACGTACACGAACCTGCTCTGGTATCGCTCCATCGGCTTCTCCGACGTCTACACGACGCAGCTTCAGGCGAAGGTGGCGCTGTTCTTCGGGGCGGCGCTGCTGATGACGCTGGTGGTGGGCGCGAACGTGGCGGTGGCGTACCGGCTGCGGCCCGCGTACCGGCCGCTGTCGGTGGAGCAGCAGGGTCTGGAGCGCTACCGGGCGGTCATCGATCCGCGCAGGCGGCTGATCGCCTGGTCGCTGCTGGGGCTGCTCGGGCTGCTGACCGGCTCGTCGGTGGCGGGCCAGTGGCCGGTGTGGCTGGCGTTCCTGAACCGGACTCCGTTCAACGTGGAGGATCCGCAGTTCCACAAGGACATCTCGTTCTACGTCTTCACGTATCCGTTCTTGCGGCTCGTCCTCGGCGTGGTCTTCGCGACCGTGATCCTGTCGATCGTCGCCGCGGTGATGGTGCACTACCTGTACGGCGGGCTGCGGCTGCAGGGACCGGGCGACAAGGCGAGCCCGCCCGCGCGGGCGCATCTGTCGGTGCTGTTCGGGGTGTTCATCCTGCTGAAGGCGTTCGCCTACTGGTTCGACCGGTACGGGCTGGTGCATTCCGAACGCGGGGTGTCGAGCGGTGCGTCGTACACCGACGTCAACGCGCTGCTGCCGGCCAAGACGATCCTCGCGGTCATCGCGCTGCTGTGCGCCGCGATGTTCTTCGGCAACCTGCTGCGCCGCGGCATGATGCTGCCCGGCGTCGGGTTCACGCTGCTGGTGCTGTCGGCGATCCTGCTGGGCGGGGTGTACCCGCTGCTGATCCAGCAGTTCCAGGTCAAGCCCGACGAACTGGCCAAGGAGCGCGAGTTCATCTCCCGCAACATCACGGCCACCCGCAAGGCCTACGGCGTGGACGGCGCGAAGGTCGTCCAGTACGGGCAGCAACCGGTGACCGACGAGAAGAAGCTCCAGGAGGAGGCCGACAGGCTCGGCGGCGTCCGGGTCCTCGACCCGAACGTGGTGGGCGAGACGTTCCAGCAGCTCCAGCGGATCAGGCCGTTCTACCAGTTCCCCGACACGCTGGACGTGGACCGCTACCAGGTGGACGGCAAGCTGGTCGACACGATCGTCGCGCTCCGCGAGCTGTCCGGGGCGCCCGCGGGCCAGCGCAGCTGGGTGAAGGACCGCATGGTCTACACGCACGGTTACGGGTTCGTGTCCGCCTACGGGGACCGCTTCGCCAACGGCGGCGTGCCCGACTTCATCACCAAGAACATGCCGGTGTCCCCCGACCAGAAGATCAAGCTGGAACGGCCGGAGATCTACTTCGGGGAGCGTTCGGCGGCGTACTCGGTGGTCGGCGGAACCGGCCAGCAGGAGCTGAACTACCCCGACAACAGCGCGTCGGGGCAGCAGAGCAGCAACTATGACGGGCAGGGCGGCGTCCCGATCGACTCGTTCTTCAACAAGCTGCTGTACGCGTCGAAGTTCCAGGACAAGAACCTCCTGCTGTCCGGCGCGATCAACGAGAACGCCAAGCTGCTGTACGACCGTTCGCCGCGGGAGATGGTGCAGAAGGCGGCGCCGTGGCTCACGCTGGACGGCGACCCGTACCCGGCCGTGGTCAACGGCCGCATCCTGTGGATCCTGGACGGCTACACGACGTCCAACAGCTACCCGTACTCGGAGGAGATGAGCCTCGCGGACGCGACCCGCGACACCATCACCGACACGCGGTCGGCGGTGGCGCGGCAGGCCGACGACCACATCAACTACATGCGGAACTCGGTGAAGGCGACGGTGGACGCCTACGACGGCACCGTGCACCTGTACCAGTGGGACGAGAACGACCCGATCACCAAGACGTGGATGAAGGTGTTCGACGACACCGTCCAGCCGCGTTCGTCGATCCCGCCCGAGCTGGAGGCTCATTTCCGCTACCCCCTGGACCTGTTCAAGGCGCAGCGGACGATCCTCGCGAAGTATCACGTGACGGACCCGTCGGCGTTCTACAACGGTGAGGGCTTCTGGGAGGTGCCGCAGGACCCGGCCAACCAGGGCAAGCGGCAGCCGCCGTACTACCAGAGCCTGCGGATGCCGGGCCAGGACGCCGAGTCGTTCTCGCTGACGACGGTGTTCAACCCGCGCAACAACCCGCAGCTGGCCGCTTTCATGGCGGTCGGGTCGACGCCGGGCAAGGACTACGGCCAGATCCAGGTCCTGCAGATGCCGCGCAACGCGCAGCCGGCGGGGCCCGGTCAGGTGCAGAACTCGTTCGAGACGGACACGAAGGTGAAGTCCGACCTGTTCGCGCTGAGACAGGGCGGTACGAAGACCGTGCCCGGCAACCTGCTGACGATCCCGTTCGGGGGGAGCCTGCTGTACGTCGAGCCGATGTACACGAAGGCGGCGGGCGGCGCGGAGCAGCAGCCGTACCCGATCCTCGGCAAGATCCTGGTTCGGTACGGCGACAAGATCGCAGCCGCCGACACTCTCGACGACGCGTTGGAGCAGGTCCTCGGCGGCGCGAGTACGGCGCCGCCGGAAACGCCGCCGGACGACGAGGGCGGCGATCAGCCGCCGCAGCTGAGCGCGGCGGCGCAGAAGGCGATCGCGGATCTGCAGAAGGCCGTGACCGATTACGAGAGCGCCCGGAAGAACGGCGACTATCCGGCGATGGGCGACGCCTGGAAGCGGATCAAGGACGCGCAGGCGGCGCTGGCGGCGGCGGGGCAGCCCGCGCCGGCCGCCTCGCCGAGCCCGTCCGGTTCGCCCAGCCCGTCGGGTTCGCCGAGCGCGACACCGTCGGGTAGCTGAGTCGACGCGGCACCGGGGCCGCTCCCGCCGTGATGCGGCGGGGGCGGCCCCAGTGCCGCCGAATCCAGTGCCGCCGAATCCAGTGCCGCCGAATCCAGTGCTGCCGGGTCCAGTGCTGCCGGCCCCAGTGCTGCCGGGTCCCGTGCCGCCGGGTTCGCTGAGGCCGGGTCCGGTGGCGGCTCAGCGGCGGCGTTTGCGGGCGCGGCGGATGGCGGCGGCCGCGCCGATGGCGGCGACGGTGGCGCCCGCGGCGGTCGCCACGGTGGCTTCCTTCCCGCCGACGCGGCGTCCGACGACGGCGTGCCGCCCCGCGGTCTCGTCCATCAGGGCGCGCAGCGCGGCCGCGTTGTCGTGGAGCGGTTTCCAGCCGGCGGCCCGCAGCCGCGCGCAGTCCACCGCCCACGGGTAGGCGACGTAGTGCAGGTCGGTGGCGGGTACCGGGGTCATGCCGAGGCGGTGCAGCCGCTGCGCCGTACCGAACGTGAGGGCGGCGGGCAGTTCGAGGGTGCGCTTGCCGGTGATCTCGGTGACCTCGTCGGGGCCGAGCCAGCCTTCGCCGCCGACCGCGACGGGCCCGGTCACCTCGCCGGTGACGACGACCTCCAGGGCGGACGCGAGGTCCTCGATGTGGCAGAACTGCCAGCCGGGCGTGCTGCCCTTGACCGACAGGAGCCGCGGCGCCTCGAAGTGGCGGGTGACGAAGGTGTCCACGCCGGGCCCGGTGAGCGCGGCGGGACGGACGACGGTGACGTCCAGGCCGGGGTGGGTGACGGGCGCGGTCGCGGCCAGCTCCTCCATCTCCAGGTGGTCTCCGGCGATGCTGGCGTCGGCCTCGGCGAGCAGCGGCGCGTCCTCGGCGAGCGGGACCTCGTTGCCGGGCCCGGCCCCGTACACCATCGCGGACGTGACGAGGACGACGCGGCGGACGCGGGCGGCCGCGGCGGCGGTCACCACGGTCTGGGCGCCGCGGACGTTGTGGGTGCGCCGGGCGCGGGGGTCCACGTCCGGGGAGTACTCGACGTCCAGGTTGACGATGACGTCCACATCGGAGAGCCGGCCCGACAGCAGCGGGTCCCGGATGTCCACGACCCGCCAGGTGACTCCGGGCACGTCGCCGCGGTGCGCGTCGATGGCGACGACCTTGCGGATCTCTTCCCTGTCGGCGAGCCGGGCGGCCAGCAGCCGCCCCGTACCGGTGGCCGCGCCGGTGACGGCGACGACCGGGCCCTTGCTACGCCGAGGGCGAACCTTGCCCGTTGCCACGGGGGTGCCCCCTTCCTTGTGTACGCGACCTTGCCGGAACCGGCTAACGTTGCGGATATGAGCCCATCATGCATCCCAGGGGCGATCCGATGAGTGACACTCCTTTCGGCTTCAACCGTCCCGGCAACGGCGACGACGACGACCGGCCCCAGGATCCATTCAAGGGCATGGGCGGCGACATGGCGCAGTTCGCCGACATGCTGCACCGGTTCGCGGACATGATCGGCGGCCAGGGTGCGGGCGGCGAGGGCGGCGGCCCCCTGAACTGGGATCTGGCCAAGAACATCGCGCGGCACCAGGTGGTCGAGCAGGGCGACCCGTCGGTCGTCGACACCGAGCGGCGCCAGGTCGAGGAGTCGCTGCGCCTGGCCGACCTGTGGCTGGACGAGAAGACGACGCTGCCCGCCGGCATCCGGACGCCGCAGGCGTGGAGCCGGTCCGAATGGATCGAGCAGACGCTTCCCGTGTGGGCGAAGGTGTGCGACCCGATCGCGACCCGCATGGTCGAGTCCATGGGCAGCGCGCTCGGCGGCGGTGAGATCCCTGCCGACATGCAGGCGATGGCCGGCCCGCTGATCGGGATGGTCAAGCAGATGGCCGGGGCGATGGTCGGCGGCCAGGCCGGGCAGGCGCTCGGCGCGCTGGCCCGCGAGGTGACCGGTTCGGCCGACGTGGGCCTGCCGCTGGCGCCGGACGGCGTCGGCGCGCTGCTGCCCGCGGGCGTCGAGGCGTTCGGCTCGGGCCTGGAGGTCTCCGGCGACGAGGTCCGGCTGTACCTGGCGCTGCGCGAGGCCGCCCACCAGCGGCTGTTCGCGCACGTCCCGTGGCTGCGTTCGCATCTGCTGGGCGCGGTCGAAGAGTACGCGCGCGGCATCACCGTCGACCTGTCGGGCATCGAGCAGGCCGTCCAGGGCCTCGACCTGAGCAACCCGGAGGCCCTGCAGGAGGCGCTCGGCGGCGAGATCCAGCTTCAGCCGGAGGAGTCGCCGCGGCAGAAGGCCGCGCTGGCCCGGCTGGAGACCACGCTCGCGCTCGTCGAGGGGTGGGTCGACACCGTCGTCAACGATGCCGCGCAGGGGCGGCTGCCCGGTTCGGTGAAGCTGGCCGAGGCGGTGCGGCGGCGCCGCGCGACCGGTGGCCCGGCGGAGCGGACGTTCGCGACGCTCGTCGGCCTCGAACTGCGGCCGCGCCGGCTGCGCGAGGCGGCGGCGCTGTGGCGGACCCTCACCGACGTGCGCGGCACGCAGGGCCGTGACGCGGTATGGGACCATCCCGACCTGCTTCCGACGTCCGACGATCTGGACGACCCGGACGGGTTCGTGCACGGCCGCGACGAGATCGAGGGCCTGTCCGACCTGGACCTGTCCAAGCTCACCAGGTCCCCGGAGGACATCGAGGCCGACAAGCCCGACGACAAGGGCGACGACCTCGGCGAGGGCGATGACCCTGGCGGGGACGAGGGTCCCGGCGACGGCGGGTCCCGCGCATGAGCGGGCCGCGCGAGTCGCGAGTGCACGGCTGCCGGTACGCGCCGGGGTCGTCCATGAACGCAATCACGTGCTCGTCGAACGATTGGTCGTGGGCCGGAGGACGGTGGCGCACGGCGCGGGCGAGCCTGTGCTGGCACCGGCCGGTCGACCATGAGCGCCGGCGCCGCCACCCCGCCAACTCCCGCTACCCCCGCATGGGCCGCACGTGAGGGTGGCCCCGGGCGCGCGGTCGCTGACTCCGGGGTTCCTGTACGCGGACGCGGTGCGGGTCCTGTCGTCCTGGCAGGCACCCGGCCCGGGGCAGGAGGAGACCCGCCTGGAGTTCCTGCGGCACCTGGAGGACCATCCGGCGGACGGGATGTGGCGGGAGTGCGCGGCGGGGCACATCACCGCCAGCACCGCGGTGCTCGACGCGTCCCGGACGCGGGTGCTGCTGACCCTGCATGCGAAGGTCAAGGCGTGGCTGCAGCTCGGCGGGCACTGCGAGCCGGGTGATGTCACGCTCGCGGGCGCGGCGCTGCGGGAGGCGATGGAGGAGTCCGGTATCCGGGGCCTGCGGCTGCTGCCCGAGCCCGTCCGGCTGGACCGGCACCCGGTCCGCTGCCATCCGCAGGGCAGCTGGCATCTGGACGTCCAGTACGTCGCGATCGCCCCGGAGGGCGCCCGCCACACGGTGAGCGAGGAGTCCGACGATCTCGGCTGGTTCCCGGTGCACGATCTTCCCGAGCCCACCGACGACGCCGTCCGGGCCCTCGTCGCCCGCGCCGTCAAGACCTGAGCGCCGTCGAGGCCTGAGCGCCGTCAGGAGCCGAACGCCGTCAGGAGCTGAGCGGGTGGCCTTCGAGCAGCGCCCGGGTGTTCTCCCAGCCTTCCAGCCCCGGGTCGAGGAGCCGCAGGTCACCGGCGGTGCGGAGGCGGTGCCAGCCGGGCCCCTGCGGGACCAGGCCGGGGCGCGGGGCGGCGGCGCGCAGCCGGGCCAGCGCGTCGGGGGTGTCGAGATCGACGTCCCGGAGGGCGGCGGCCAGCCATTGCGGGAGAGGCAGCCGCGCGGCGAGGGCGACCAGCCCGTCCGGGCCGGTGGCGCCGTCCGCCTGGCAGGCGGCGGAGGGGGCGCTGCCGACGGCGCGGAAGAGTTTGCCGATCAGCAGCGGTGGCAGGTCGGGGGCGTCCGGCGCGACCAGCACGGCGGCGCCGGCGCCGAGGGCGTGCAGGGCCGCGAACGCGCCCGCGAGGGTCGGTTCCCGGACGATCGGCGTGCCGGGCCAGGTCACGGCCTCGGCGTCCGGCTGGTCCGGCGGGTCCAGGACGAGGGCGGACGTCACCAGTTCGAGTCCGGCGACGACCTCGTAGGTGTCTTCGAGCATGGCGAGCCGGAACTCGTCGGGGTCGATGCCGGGCGGGACGTCCGCCCGGCGGGCGGGAAACGACAGCACCGCGGCGAAGCGGGACGAGGCCCCGTCGGCCGCCGCCCGCGCCGGGGCGTCGGTCACCCGGCGACCTCGTGCGGAAATCCACCGCCGGTGTGCAGGCCGTCCCCGTGGTGGATGCCTCCCGAACCGGGCCCGCCGGCGACCTCGTCGTCGGGTGCGTCCGCTTCGAGGGGCAGGTGCGCGGCGGCGGCGACGCCCTCGAGGTAGCCGCGGGCGCGTTCGGCCTTCGGGTAGTTGCCGACCAGTTCCCAGAAGTCGGCGCCGTGCCCGGGGATGAGCAGGTGCGCCAGCTCGTGGACGAGGACGTAGTCGACGACCCAGGCGGGCATGCCGCGCAGGCGGGTCGACAGGCGGATGGTGCCGTCGTCGGGGGTGCACGATCCCCAGCGGGTGCGCTGGTTGGCGACCCACCGGACGCTGACCGGGTCGGCGCGGCCGTCGAGGTAGCGGCGGGACAGGTCGCGGGCTCGTGCCTGCAGGTGGGCGTCGGTGGGCCGCCGTCGGCGTTCGCGCTCCTCGAGCCGCTCAAGGATGGTCGCGATCCACTGTTCCTCTTCGGCCTTGCTCAGCCTGGACGGAACCATCACCACCACCTTGTCGCCATCGCGGTAGGCGGACACGGTTCGCCGGCGTCTGGCGCTGCGGCGGACCTCAACGTTAGGGGGCACGCCTGAACCGTACTCGAAATTTTGCGCGCCCCATAGGGGGTGTTTGACGTTACCGCAGGTCAGACCCTATGTTTTAACGAGCCGTTCAGGGTGACGCCAACCGCGGGCGATGGTGTGCCCGGGTGTCAGGGCGGTGGTGCGCCCGGTGTCATTCGCCGGTGAATCGCGGGCTGCGCTTTTCGCGCTGTGCCGTGAGCCCCTCCAACATGTCGGCGGACGACATCGTGACCGGCTGCGCAAGCGATTCCCAGCGCAGCGCCGACTCCATGTCGGGGTGGCCTCCGTTCGACAGGGCGACCTTGGTGAGCCGGGTCGCGACGGGCGCCTGCGCGGCGACCCGTTCGGCGACGGTGAGCGCCTCGGCCAGGACGTCTTCGCGTGGGACGGCACGGTTGACCAGTCCGTGCTCCGCGGCCTCGTCACCGGTGAGGACCCGTCCGGCCAGCAGCATCTCGCGGGCCAACGGCAGCCCCGCCACCTCGGGGAACAGCCACGTCGCGGCCATGCCGGGGTGCAGCCCGAGGGCGGTGAACGGGGCGAGGAGCTTGGCGCCGGACGCCGCGTACCGCAGGTCGCAGGCCAGCGCGAGGCACAGCCCGGCGCCGACGGCGTGCCCGTTGACGGCGGCGATCGTCGGGACCTCCAGGCCGCGGATCGCCAGCCACGTCCGGTAGAAGGTCAGCATCCGGTCGCGCAGGGCGGGTACGGCGACGGCGTTGGTGTCGGCGAGCCAGGAGAGGTCGCCACCGGAGCTGAACGCGCCGCCCGTCCCGGTCACCACGACGCAGCGGACCTGCGCGTCGGCGCGGAGTTCCTCGATCGCCGTCTTCCACGCGGCGGTCATCTCGTCCGACATCGCGTTGCGGCGGCCGGGATCGTTCAGCGTCAGGACGGCGATTCCGCCGGGACGTCGTTCGACCAGCAGCGCATCGAGGGACTCTTCGGACATGGCCCGCACCGTACCGCGCGCTCCCCGGCCCCCTGTTCTCCGGGGTCCCGGAAACAATGCCTTCCCAGGCCGGGGGCCCGGCCCGGCGCATCCCCGCGGCCCGCGGGAGCGTGGAACGTGCCTCTCACTCGGCGTGAGAAAGCGCACACTTACAACATTGGCGCAGGTCACAGCGGTACGCGGTTCGGGCGCCGACGATAGATCCCGGTGATTGTGGCGTGAACGACACTCGATCACCGACAATGGTCCGCGTGAGCGACCTTCCCCGCCGCGCGGTGACGCGGTCAGCAAAGCTGGCGTCCCTCCCCATCGGCTTCGCGGGCCGCACCGCGCTCGGCATGGGAAAGCGGACCTTCGGCAGGCCCGCCGAGGCCGTCGCGACGGAGATCCAGCAGCGCACCGCCGAGCAGCTGTTCAAGGTGCTCGGCGAGCTCAAGGGCGGGGCGATGAAGCTCGGCCAGATGCTGTCGATCTTCGAGGCGGCGCTGCCGCCGGAGATCGCCGGCCCGTACCGCGCCACGCTGACCAAGCTGCAGGAGGCCGCTCCCCCGCTGCCCGCGGGCACCGTCCACAAGGTGCTGGCCGAGTTCCTCGGGGAGGACTGGCGGGACTACTTCACGTCGTTCGACGACGAGCCCGCCGCGGCCGCGTCGATCGGCCAGGTGCACCGCGCCGTCTGGCACGACGGCCGCGCCGTCGCCGTGAAGGTGCAGTACCCCGGCGCCGGCAAGGCGCTGATCAGCGACTTCAACCAGCTCGCCCGGCTCGGCCGGATGTTCGGCGTGCTGATGCCCGGACTGGACGTCAAGTCGATGCTCGCCGAACTGAAGGAGCGGGTGGTCGAGGAACTCGACTACACGATCGAGGCCGAATCCCAGATGGTCTTCCGGGCGGCCTACGCCGACGACCCCGACTTCTACATTCCCGAGGTCATCGCGCAGGACGGCAACATCCTGATCAGCGAGTGGATCGACGGCACCCCGCTGTCGAAGATCATCAGCGATGGCGATCCGGAGACCCGGAACCACGCGGCACTGCTGTACTGCCGTTTCCTGCTCTCCGGGCCGAAGCGGTCCGGGATGCTGCACGGCGACCCGCACCCCGGCAACTTCCGGCTGCTGGAGGACGGGCGGCTCGGCGTCTTGGACTTCGGCGCCGTCGACCGCATTCCCGGCGGCTTCCAGGAACGGCTCGGGCTGCTCCTGCGGATCGGCACGATGGCCGACATCGACGAGCTCGAGGACGCGCTGCGCCGGGAGGACTTCATCCGCGAGGGCGTGGAGATCGAGCCCGAGGCGCTGCAGGCGTTCATGGCCCCGGTCACCGAGCCGTTCATGACCGAGACGTTCAAGTTCAACCGCGAGTGGCTGCGCGACATGGCCGCCCGGGTCACCGACCTGCGGCCGTCCAACGTCGTCCGCCAGCTGAACCTGCCGCCCGAGTACGTGATCATCCACCGGGTGCTGTCGGCGGGCACCGGCGTGCTGTGCCAGCTGGACTGCGAGATCCCGGCCCGCGCCGAATCCCTCAAATGGGTCCCGGGATTCGCCGACGACGAGGACGGCTGTGTTGATTGCGGCGCCCTTGGCGTCAGGCCCTAGAGGGCCTTCCTTCGGCGGGCGCCGCGCACTGATGTGGTGCGCGGGTCTCCGCCTGCAGGCTCAATGCCTGTGCGGGCTCGGCGCCCGCACGTACGTCTCGCCCGCGGCCGGCGCCGTCGGCGCGAGCAGGACGCGCCGCACCCGTGACGCCCTCGTCCGCGCGTCACGGCGCGCACGCCGCAGCACACGGACACGGGCCGCCAGCTCATCGGGCACGGCCCCGGGTATTCGCTCCCGGGACGGATCCTGGCCCGGCAAGGTCTTCTCGTCTTCTCCGAGGACCTGCCCTGTGCAGATCTCCCGCGGCTGAACGGTCATCATCGTGTTCCCTCCGGCGCCCGGAGGCGCGGTCCCCGCGCGGGGGCCGCGCCTCCGGGGTTGGTGCGGTCGTGTGCCGGCGTGCTCACACGGTCACTTCGTCCGGGCGCGGGTGCTTGCGCGGACGGCCACGCGGCCGCTTGCGCGGAACGATCACACCGCGGACGAACAGCTCGCCGCCCCAGACGCCCCAGGGCTCCTTGCGGTCGAGCGCGCCTGCGAGGCACTCCCTGCGAAGCGGGCACTCCAGGCACAGGGCCTTGGCGAGCTCGACGTCGGCGGGAGCCTCGGCGAAGAACAGCTCCGGGTCGGTCCGGCACGGAAGAGTGAGGTCCTCCTCGCTTACTGCGAGTGCCCCCTGCATCACAGTCACCCTTGTTCCTCTCGTTGGATCTCAACGGGCGTGTCAGTGGGTTGTCCGGGAAAAAGAAGAAGGCCGCGGATCCGGTCTGGATCCGCGGCCTGGGGGCTGTGCCGGTCTATTCGCTAGACCGGTCGCCTCCAGGGATACGGACCCGACACGCCACCCTTGACGGTGACGCCCACGTGGGCCGTGGCCGGAGCCGGGACGCTCGTGCCCTCGGAAAGGTGTTCGAGGACACTTCGCCCCTGGCCGTCCTGGATTCGCTGCGCAATGTGCAGATCACGCAGATTCGTTCCGCGCATGCTCCACATGCCGCGGGAATCGCGCAGTCGCACACCGGACGCCGCGGAATACGCGGCGGGGCCATCGGGGATCGAGACGCCAGGGCATGCGGCGGTCCAGGACGACGCGGATTTGAACAACGTGTTACTCACCGGACTGCACACCACCTCTCTGGCTGCTCGGGCCGCACCGGCGGATTCAAGATCCACACCGGTCTGGCCGGTTGATTGCTCGCGTTCGAGCGTACGGGGACTCCGCAGAATCAACAAGATATTTTTGACCTGCGGTTTTGTGGGTCACTTCACCCTTTTCCCGCGGAACCCGTGCCGTCCGGGGAGCGTCGAACCCTCCCGGGAGACCCGCACATCACCGCCGCGGCGAGTCCGCGACCCGGACGAGCCCTTCCTGCATCACGGACACGACCAGTTCCCCGGCCCTGGTGAAGACCTGGCCGCGAGCCAGCCCCCGCGCACCGCCGGCGAACGGGGTCTCCTGGTAGTACAGCAGCCAGTCGTCGGCCCGGAACGGCCGGTGGAACCACATCGCGTGGTCGAGGCTGGCGCCCATCGTCCGTTTGTCCCCCCAGGCCAGGCCGTGGTTGAGCAGGACGGTGTCGAGCAGCGTCATGTCCGACGCGTAGGTCATCAGGCACACGTGCAGGAGCGGGTCGTCCGGCAGTTCGCCGTCGACCTTCAGCCACACCTTCGACTCGGGGGTCGCCAGCGACGGGTCTTTCGCCGCCTCCCACGTCAGCGGCGTCGCGTGCCGGATGTCGAACGGGCGGCGCGTCACGAACTCCCGCGCCCCGACCGCCCCGAACAGCGGCGTCAGGCGCGCCAGGCCGTCCGGCAGCGACTCGGGCGCGGGGGCGTCCGGCATCGCGGCCTGGTGGACGGGCCCGTCCTCGAGGATCTGGAACGACGCCGACAGCGTGAAGATCGCCTTGCCGTGCTGGACGGCGGTGACGCGCCGCGTGGTGAAGGACCTGCCGTCCCGGACCCGGTCGACGGTGTAGACGATCGGGACGAGCGGGTCGCCCGGACGGATGAAGTAGGCGTGCAGGGAGTGCACGGGCCGGTTCGAGGGGACGGTGCGCCCGGCGGCGACGAGCGCCTGCCCGGCCACCTGGCCTCCGAAGACGCGCTGCCGCCGCTCCTCGGGGCTGCGGCCGCGGAAGATGTCGTTCTCGATCTGCTCGAGGTCCAGCAGGTCCAGCAGTTCCTTCAGCGATTCCTTCACGGCCGCCAGTCTTCCGTATCCGGTGGTGTGAGCGGCATCTCAGCCCCCCGGACGCCTGGAGGCCCTGCTCACACTCCGCACAGGCCGAGGACCGCATCGCCGTAGCGGTCGAGCTTCACCTTGCCGACGCCGGGGATGCGGGCCAGGTCCTCCATGGATTCGGGGCCGCGCTCGGCGATCGCCTGGAGCGTCGCGTCGGTGAACACCACGTAGGCGGGGACCTTCTGCTCGGCCGACACGCGGGCGCGCCATTCCCTGAGCGCGATGAGGAGTTCCTCGTTGAGCTCGGAGGGGCAGTCCTCGCAGCGGCCGAGCTTGCGTTCGACGGCGGCGGTCAGCGGACGCCCGCACACCCGGCACGGCTGCGGCCCCTTGGTGGTACGCCGCTTCGCCCGGTCGGCGCGGGCCGGGGTGTGGGTGGCGGTCTTGCCGGTCAGGCCGTCCAGGAAGCGGGACGGGCGGCGGTGGCGCGACCCGCCCGGTGAGCGCGACAGCGCCCAGGACAGCGACAGGTGGACGCGCGCCCGGGTGACGCCGACGTACAGCAGCCGCCGTTCCTCCTCGATCTGCGCGGGCGTCTCCGCGTAGATGATCGGCAGCGTCCCCTCGGCGAGCCCGACGAGGAACACCGCGTCCCACTCCAGGCCCTTGGCGGCGTGCAGCGACGCGAGCGTGACGCCCTCCAGAGGCGGCGCGTGCTGCGCGGCGGCGCGTTCCTCCAGTTCGGCGACGAAGTCCGGAAGGCCGGCCTTCGGGTTGTCGGCGGCCATGTCCTCGGCGAGCTGGGCCAGCGCGGCGAGCGACTCCCAGCGTGCTCGGGCGGCACCGGCGCCCTCGGGCGGCCGGTCGGAGAACCCCGCCCCGGACAGCACGTGCCGGACGGTCATGATCAGCCCCGTCCCGTCGTTCTCGGCGTCGGCGCCCGCCCGCGCCGCGCCGCGCAGCCTGACCACCGCCTCGCGGACCTCGGGCCGCTCGAAGAACCGTTCCGCGCCGCGCAGCACGTAGGGGACGCCCGCCGCCGCCAGCGCCGCCTCGTACGTCTCGGACTGCGCGTTGATCCGGTACAGGATCGCGATCTCCCGCGCGGGGACGCCCTCGTCGACGAGTTTGCGCGCCCGCCGCGCCGCGTCGTCGGCCTCGGCGACCTCGTCGTCGTACTCGTTGAACACCGGCTCGGGGCCCTGTTCGCGCTGGGCCTGCAACTCCAGCTTGTGCCGGACCGCCCCGTCGCCCCTCGCCTGCCCGATCACCCCGTTCGCCAGCCGCACCACCTGCGGCGTCGACCGGTAGTCGCGGACGAGCTTGACGACCTTCGCGTCCGGGTGCTCGCGGGTGAAGCCGAGCAGATGGGACGGGGACGCGCCGGTGAACGAGTAGATCGTCTGGTTGGGGTCGCCGACGACGCACAGGTCGTCGCGGTCGCCGAGCCAGGTGTCGAGCAGCATCTTCTGCAGCGGGTTGACGTCCTGGAACTCGTCCACGACGAAGTACCGGTACTGCTCGCGGACCTGGTTCGCCACCTCCCGGTGCTCGGTGAGGACGGCCGCGGTCAGCTCCAGCATCCCCTCGAAGTCGAGCAGGTTGCGTTCGCGCCTGAGCTGCTCGTACATCGCGTAGACGCGCGCCACGTCCACGATCCCGGCGGGCGGCTTCCGGGCGGCCTGGACGACGGCGGCGGGGTAGTCCTCCGGCCGGTGCTGGGTGACCTTCGCCCATTCGATCTCGCTCGCGACGTCGCGCAGTTCCGTCCGCCCGAGCGAGAGCCGGCACGCCCGCGCCGCGTCCGCCACCAGCCCGATCTTCGAGTCGATGATCTTGGGTGGTTCGCCGCCGACGACGCGCGGCCAGAAGTAGGTGAGCTGACGCAGCGCCGCGGCGTGGAACGTCCGCGCCTGCACGCCTGGCGCGCCGAGCTGCCGGAGCCGGCTCCGCAGCTCCCCCGCCGCCCGGGTGGTGAACGTCACGGCCAGCACCCGCTGCGGCGTCACCACTCCGGTCAGCGTGGCGTAGGCGATGCGGTGCGTGATGGCCCTGGTCTTGCCCGTCCCGGCGCCCGCCAGCACGCACACCGGCCCCTTCACCGCCTCGGCGACCGCCCGCTGTTCGGGGTCGAGTCCCTCCAGCACCGACTCAGCCAACATCCCCCCATACTCGCAGCCCGCACCACCCGTCACGGCCATCACGCCACCTGTGGACGAGTGGAATGCGCAGCGGGTGTCTACTGTTCTTCGGAGCGGATCGTACGAACGAACGAGGGAGACGACGGAGCGATGGCGACGCCGACGACCGACCGGGCCAAGGGCACGACCGGCCAGCTCACCATGTACACGACGACCTGGTGCGGGTTCTGCCGCCGGCTCAAGAGCCAGCTCGCCCGCGACGGCATCGAGATGGTGGAGGTCGACATCGAGCGCGACCCGGAGGCCGCCGACTTCGTCATGAGCGTCAACGGCGGCAATCAGACGGTCCCGACCGTCCTCTTCCCCGACGGCTCCGCGGTCACCAATCCCAGCGCCAAGGCGGTCAAGGCGAAGCTCGCCTCCCTCGCCTGAGCCAACCCGAGCCCGGCGCCCGTTGGGGTCGCCGGGCTCGCGCATGTCCGGTGGCGATCAGAAGTCGGGCATCTTGGGGAGGTCGCCGCCGTACCAGCGCATGATGAGCTGGGCGGCGATGGACAGCGGGCCGGGCGCGACGATGTCGCCGGCGTCGATGGCCGTGCGGAGTTCGTCGCGGGTGTACCAGGCGGCGTCCAGGATCTCCTCCGGGTCGGGGTACAGCGGGACGTCGCCGTCGGCCCTGGCGGTGAAGCCGAGCATGAGGCTCTGCGGCAGCGGCCACGGCTGGCTGCCGAGGTAGCGGACGTCCCGGACGGGAATCCCGACCTCCTCCTTCACCTCCCGCGCGACGGCCTGTTCGAGGGATTCGCCCGGCTCGACGAACCCGGCGAGGATCGAGCGGCGGTCGGCGGGCCACTGCGGGCCGCGGGCCAGCAGGATCCGGTCGGCCCCGTCCGTCACCAGCATGATCACGGCGGGGTCGACGCGGGGGAAGTGCTGAGAGCCGTCCTCGGGGCACACCCGCACGTGCCCGGCGGACGCCGTCCGCGTCTCGGCGCCGCAGCGCGGGCAGTACCGGTTGTTGCGGTGCCAGTGCTCCAGCGCCACGACATGGGTGAGCAGGCCGGAGTCCTGGTCGCTCAGGAGGGCGCCGACGCGGCGCAGCCCGGACGGCTGCGTCCCCTCGATGGCGGGCAGCGGGCCCGGCGTCCCGAAGTAGGCGGTGCCCGCGTCGTCCACGCCGAGGAGCCAGCGGTCGCCGTCCGGCGCCTGGTCCGGCGGGACGAGGACGAGCGCGGGGGTGGGCTCGTAGGTCACCAGCGCGCGGCCGTCCTGGACGACCAGGACGCAGGTGCCCGGGTCCGCCCAGGCCGCGTCCAGCCAGGCGTCGTCGCGGCGGTGCAGCGCGACCCTGTCCAGGGTTCCGCGTGAGAGTGCCAGCCACTCCAGGGGGCCATCGGTCACGTTCTGCTCCTCTCCAGGGGTTTCAGCGCAGCGCGGTGGCGAGTTCTTCCCACAGGTACGCGGCGGCCTCGGCGCCCTTGAGGAGCAGCGGTATCTCGACCTTCTCGTTCGGGGCGTGGATTCGGTCGCCGTTCAGGCCGACCGCGACGAAGATCAGCGGCGCGTCCAGGATGTCGGCGAGGTCGGCTTCGGGGCCGCTGCCGCCTTCGCGGGTGAACAGGACCTCCGTGCCGAACGCCCGTTCCATCGCGCGGCGCGCGGCCTCGACGCCGGCGGAGTCGATCGGCGAGAAGCACGGCCGGACGCCGCCGCCCGGGACGCGCACCTCCGCCTCGACGCCGGGCGGGGTGTGCTCGGCGACCCACGCCTTGAACGCCTCCTGCACCTTGCCGGGGTCCTGGCCGGCGACGAGCCGGAACGAGAGCTTGGCGTGCGCGTCGCGGGGGACGATGGTCTTGCCGCCGGGGCCGGTGTGCCCGCCCCACATGCCGTTGATCTCGGCGGTGGGGCGCGCCCAGATCCGTTCGAGGGTGGTGTAGCCCTTCTCGCCGTGCGCGGCGCGGCTCTCGCCGGCGCCCCGCAGCCACTCGTCCTCGTCGAACGGGAGCCGCGCGAACAGGTCGCGCTCCTCGCCGGTCAGCGGGACGACGTCGTCGTAGAAGCCGGGGAGGGTGACCCGGCCGTCGCCGTCGTGCAGGGCGGCGAGCAACGCCGCCATGGCCTGCAGCGGGTTCGGCACGGCGCCGCCGAACGAGCCCGAGTGCAGGTCGGTCGACGGGCCGCGCAACGTGACCTCGGCCTCCGTCAGCCCGCGCATCCCGGTGCACATCGACGGGACGTCCGCCGCCCACATCGTGGTGTCGCTGATGACGACGGCGTCGCAGGCGAGCCGGTCGCGGTGGGTGCGCAGCAGGTCGGCGAAGTGCTTCGACCCCGACTCCTCCTCGCCCTCGACCAGGAGCTTGATCGTGACGGGCGGCGCCGTCCTCCCGGACGCGGCGAGCGACGCGCGGATCCCGAGCGTGTGGAAGAAGATCTGCCCCTTGTCGTCGGACGTGCCGCGGCCGACGAGCCGGTCGCCGTCCTCGACGGGCTGGAACGGGTCGGTGTCCCACTCGTCCAGCGGTTCGACCGGCTGGACGTCGTGGTGGCCGTACACGACGACGGCGGGTGCGCCGGGGTCGCCGGCGGGCCATTCGGCGTAGACGGCCGGGAGTCCGGGGGTCTCCCAGATCTCGACGGCGGGGAAGCCCTGGCCGCGCAGGTATTCGGCGAGCCACTCCGCGGATTTCCGGACGTCCCCGGCGTGCGCCGGGTTTCCGGAGACGGACGGGATCGCCAGCCACTCCTTGAGGTCGGCGATGAACCGGTCCCGGCCTGCCTGGATGTGCGCGACCACGTCGTTCCGCTGTACGTCGTTCACCTGCATGCCCCTTCGCATGTGTACTGTCGGGCTGAGTTTCCCTCATCCGGTGTTCGCCGACGTCCGTACCCGTCCGGTCTGGAACCGGTCACTCGTCCCCCGGAGCCTTCTTGATCCTCATCGATCCGCCGCTGTGGCCCGCACGCGGCCGCGTCTGGTCGCACATGGTGAGCGACGTCTCGTACGAGGAACTGCACGCCTTCGCGGCGGAGCTGGGGATGCCGCCGCGGGCGTTCGAGCGCGACCACTACGACGTCCCGTCCGAACTCTACGAGACGGCGGTGTCGCTGGGGGCGCAGGCGGTCGGTTGCCAGGAGCTGCTGTCGCGCCTGACGGCGGCGGGCCTGCGCCGGCGGAAGGCTTACCGGCCACGGGGTGCCGCCGCTAGGCGTTGAGGAGCGTCAGCTCTGTCCGGATGTTGTTCCTTGCGCGTTCTTCGTAGCGTTCCCGGGCCGTGGCCGTGTGAAAGAGTCTCGGCAGCGCGAGTAGGCCGTTGAGCACTTGGGCGCGTCCCGCTTGGAAGAACTCGTCGGGGACGAACGCGTACTCCTCGCGGACTGCGGCGGCGTAGGCGGCGTACTGGTCGGAGTCCGCGCCGAGGATCGCGAGGTCGGCGTCGCACAGCACCTGGCCGTTCGGGTCTTCCTCGTGCGGCGCGTGCGTGGTGGTCAGCTCGATCAGGCGGACGACTTCCTCGATGTCCGGTTCCCGGAGGTCGGTGTCGGTGAGCATGCGGGCGGCGAGGCGGGCGCTGCGTTCCTCGTTGTCGGCGCGTTCGGGGTCGTAGACGGCGTCGTGGAACCAGGCGGCGAGCCGGACGAGGTCGGGGGCGGCGGCGTGCCCGGCCAGCTCGTCCACGAGGTCGAGGACGGCGGTGAGGTGGCGGCGCGTGTGGTAGCGGCGATGCGGCTCGCCGTAGCGCTTGTCCAGTTCCGTTCCGATATGCCGGGTGTGAGGCCCCGCAAGCGCGACCCACCGGTCGACGAGATCCATGGCACCATCCTGCCGGATCACCGAACGGGCGGGACACGCGATGTCATCGTTCTTGCCTCCCGCATGCGGCACCGCCACTATGGTGACGGCGAGTTAGGCAAGGCTTACCTCACCCAACGCCCGCCTCGCCCTCCGGCTCATCGAAACCACCCGGCTCATCTCACTGACCGGCTCATGTCTCGCACTGGAAAGGCCGATCGTGGCCGCCTCGCTCCATCTGGTCGCCGGAAAGACGACCGACTCGGTGACGCACGGATTCCTGCCCGCCGCCACGCGCCTGGGCCTCGCCACGACGCTCCTCACCGACCGTCCGGCCGCCCACGCCGGGACGCACAGCGGACCGGTCGTCGAATGCGATGTCACCGACTTCCGCGAAATCATCGCCGCCGTCGACGGCGAGCCTGCGGCCATCTTCTCGAACAGCGACCTCCTGCAGGCCCCTGCCGCGCTGGCCGCCGCCTATTTCGGGCTCCCGGCCAAGGACTGGCGGGCGGCGGCCCGCGCGAAGAACAAGGCGCTCATGCGGCGGCATCTGGTGTCCCTCGACCCGGTCTTCTCGGCCGACGCCCACCGGGTGCCGGCGGACGCGCCCTATCCGCTCGTCCTGAAGCCCCGCGAGGGCGTGGCCAGCGAGGACGTCTTCCTCGTCCAGGACGCCCTGGAGCTCGCCATGCGACGCGGCGAGATCGCCGCGCACCGGGACGGCCCCCTGGTGGCCGAGGAGTATCTTCCGGGACGACTCCACACGCTGGAGACGCTGGGCGACGGGCGGGAACTGCGCGTCCTGGGCTCGTTCCGCACGACCCTCTCTCCACCGCCGTTCTTCGTGGAGGAACGCCTGGAGTGGACGGCCCCGCCCCCGGAAACGCCGCAGATCCTCAAGCAACTCGAGGTGATGGGCGTCGGTTTCGGGGCCTGCCACACGGAGTTCGTCGTCCACGAGGGCCGCGCCCGCATCATCGAGGTCAACTACCGGCTGATCGGCGACCACTGCGACTTCCTGCTGGCCGACCTGCTGGGCGTGCCTCTGTTCGAGGAGATCCTGAACGTTCACCTGGGTGAACCGCTCCGGGCCTGGCGCGTCCCCGACCGAAGGCATGCCGTCGCCGAACCGGTCATCGCCGACCGCTCCGGCGAACTCACGGCGGCTCCCGGCCCCCTGCAGATGGACGACGGCCCAGTGCGGCTCGCCTATCGCCCTCAGCGCTCGGTAGGGGACACCGTCACCGTCACCCGCACCAACCGCGACTACCTCGGCACGATCCGCGCCATCGGTTCCGGGGCCGACGAGGTGAACGCCGCACTGGCGCGCTTCCGCGCCGCCCACGACTGGACGATCGCGTGACCGGCGACGACATCGAAGGCCGGCTCGCGGCCCGGGTCCTGGACGCGCTCCTCCGCGAGAACTACGCGGGCCTGCACCGCTTCATCGAGCACCGGACGCTCGATCTGCCGGGGCGTCCCGTACGCCTCCTGGACGCACGGCCGGCGTTCCTCTCCGAACTCGTCGTGGACCCGGCGCAGAACCTCAGGCTGAGCGATGTCTTCACCGCCGTCCGCACAGTGGCGGACCCGCGCGACGACATGGCCGCCTTCGAGCGGGAATGCCTGGACGCCCTGGCGGCCATCAAGCTCCACAACGACGCGCGCCCGGCGGTGTACCGGCGGCTGGCGCGCATCCCGCGCGAACTGCGGACCGGCCCCGGGACGTTCTACGAGACGCTCGCGGCCTGCAACGACCACCCGGTGCATCCGATGGGCCGCAGCCGCGCGGGCCTGTCCATGGCCGATCTGAGCCGCTACGCGCCCGAGTTCGCGCCGTCGTTCCCGCTCCGCTGGGCGGCGGTGCGGAACCCGGTGCTGGCGGGTTCGCTCCCCGGCTGGTGGCCGGCCCCCGCCGACGTCGGCCTGCCCTCCGCGGACGCGCTGTTCCCCGTCCACCCGCTGGCGGTGCGGCACGTGAGCGCGCTCCCCGGCGCGGCCCTCGTCGCCCCCGACCCGTACCTGCAGGTCACCCCCACACTGTCGATGCGGACGGTGGCGGCCACTCTGCTCGGGCACGTGAAGATGCCGCTGCCGACCAGCACCCTCGGCCTCCGCAACCGCCGCACGATCATGCCCGGCACCCTCCCGGACGGCGCACTCGTCGAACGCGTCCTGCGCCGCGTCCTCCTGCGGGAACCCTCGCTCCCGGTGCTTCTCACCGATGAGCAGACCTACGGCCACGCGCAGGACCCGTTCCTCGGCTACCTCGTGCGGCGCTTTCCACCCGAAACCGCAAACGCGCACATCGTCCCCATAGCGGCACTGCTCGCCGAGGCACCCGATCACGGTCACGTAATCGAAGGCTGGGACGTCAAGCCGCTCTTCGACGCCTACCTGTCGGCGCTGTTCTCATGGAACGTCACGCTGTTCCGCTACGGCATCGCACTGGAGGCGCATCAGCAGAACGTCGCCCTCGTCCTGGACGACGCCCCGCCCCGCCTGCTGATCAAGGACAACGACGGCGCGCTGATCAACACGTCCCGGCTCCGTGAACGCCTCCCCCCGTCCCCGGGCACGGACCCGCGCGACCTCGTCGACCGCAGGATGACGACCGATGACGACGAGGCGCTGGCCCGCGTCTTCATCACCATCACGCTGCACCTGTGCGCCGCCGCCCCCGCCCTCGGACTGGCCGAACACGGCCTGCTCCCCTGGCGCACCGGCCGCACGATGATCCGCGAGCGGCTCGCCGATGCCCTCGGGCCGGACGAGGCGTTCCTGCGCTCCCGCACGCTCGACGCGGACACGCTGCCGGGCAAGGCCATGGTCACCGCCGGAACCCTCGTCGGCAAGGCGCGGACCGGCGCGGCCGACATCAACAAGCACTACGGCCCGCCAGGGCCGAACTACCTGCGGGACGCGACGTGCCCGTGACCCGAACCACCACACCCACCGACCACACTGCACAACCCACGGGACCCGACGTGCTGCTGACAGAACCCGGCATCTCCGCCGACGACGCCACCTCGACCGCGCTGCTGAACTGCCTGATCCGGGAGGTCTGCGCGCCCGAGCAGCAGGTATGGCCGGACGGCGCGCACCTCGTGGCCCGCCTGCCCCGCGCGGGCGTCGTGCTGCGCACGGGCCTGGCCCGTCCCCCGGTCGGACCCACCTACCGCCTGGCGCCGCCCTACGAGGAGCGGCGTGGCGAAGAGTGGATCGCGGCTCCCTGGGACAGGCTGGCGAACCTGGTGGCCGGCGAGCTGGAGCTGGCCACCGGCCGCGCGAACCAGGAGTTCCTCACCCAGGTGGACGACAGCCGCAACGCCTTGGCCGCGATCATCGCCGCACGAAGCGAGCCCTCCGACGGCCGCTACATCGATTCGGAACAGTCCTTGGTGGCGGGGCACCGTTTCCACCCGTCCCCCAAGTCACGCCAGGGTTCCCCGGCCGACTGGCTTGAGTACGCCCCGGAAACGCGATCGCGCTTCCGCCCCCACTGGCTCGCCGTCCCGGAAGACCTCATCGCCGAAGAAGGGGACCCGGACGCGTTCGAAGCCCTGGAGTCGTACGGGCCGTCGTCCCCACCCGGCCGCAGACTTCTCCCCGTCCACCCATGGCAGTTCTCCTTGATGGCGGACAACCCCGTCCTACAGGACGCCCTGGCGCGCGGTTCGCTGCTCAACCTCGGGCCGTCCGGCGCCGAGGCGGTGGCCACATCGTCCGTCCGGACGGCCTATCTGCCGGACGCCGACGTGTTCTGCAAGTTCAGCCTGGACGTGCGCATCACCAACTGCGTCCGCAAGAACGCCTGGTACGAGCTGACCGGAGCGATAACCCTCAACGAGCTACTGCCGCCCATCTTCAAAGAGCTGGATTCCACGCTCCTCACCGAACCCGCCTACCGCAGCACCACCCTCGCCGACCGCCGCCTGTACGAAGGCCTGGGAGTGATCCTGCGCCAAGGCGTCAAGACCCTCCCCGGCACACCGCTCCTGGCCGGCGCACTGGCCGACCCCTACACCGCGCTCCTCGCAGACCTACCGGCCCTATCGGCGCCCGGCGGCGCCGAAGCCTGGTGGGACGCCTACGTGACGCAGGTCGCGCCCCCGGTACTGAGCGCCTACCTGGACCACGGCGTCGTCCTGGAACCCCACCTCCAGAACGTCCTCATCTGCGTGGACACCGACGGCATGCCCATCCACGCGGCGTTCCGCGACCTGGAGGGCACCAAGCTCACCGCGGGCCGATGGGATCTGAGCCACCTCCCGTCCCGCGTGGCCGAAAGCCTCACCTACGCCCCGGACCGCGGCTGGAACCGCGTCGTCTACTGCCTCGTCGTCAACCACCTGACCGAGATCGCGGCCGCGATAGCGGACCGGCACCCGCCCCTCGAACGAGCACTGTGGCGAACAGCGAGAAAGCATTTCGCGGCCCACGACCACCATCCGCAGATAAGGGCACTCCTGGCCGGCGTGCCCCTGCCCGCCAAGGCGAACCTCCGCACCCGCTGGTCACGCGCGGCCGACCGCGGCGCCGCCTACGTCCCCGTCCCCAACCCGCTCGCCGCACCCCGGCCGCTGTGAACGAGTACGCCGTCGGCCTCGGCCGCTACCCGGCCTACATCTACGACCTGCCCGGCCTGGACGCGCACGCCGCGGAAATCCGCGCCGCCCTTCCCAACACGGAACTCTTCTACGCCGCCAAGGCAAACCCGGATGCCGAAATCCTCCGGACCCTGGCCCCACACGTGGACGGCATTGAAGTCTCGTCGGGCGGCGAACTCACCCACGTCCGGGCGACTCTGCCCGACGTCCGCATAGCCTTCGGCGGCCCAGGCAAGACGACCGAAGAACTGTCCCTGGCTCAGCACCTCAACGTCGACCGCATCCACGTGGAGAGCCCGCGAGAACTGTCCCGCCTCCCCGGCCCGGCCGGTGTGCTCCTACGGGCCAATCTGCCCCTCGGAACCCCGAACGCCGCCCTCACCATGAGCGGCCCCTTCGGCATGGACGAGCCCGCACTCAACGAATGCGCCCGCCGCATATCCGAAAGCCCCCGCATCGACCTCCGCGGCGTCCACGTCCACCTCGCCTCAGGCCTGGACGCTCCCGCGATGCTCGACCTGGCCACCCGGATAAGGGACTGGGCACTCCCCTGGCTGGAAACCCACGGGATAAGCGACCCGGAACTCAACATAGGCGGCGGAATGGCCGTCGACTACACGCGACCCGACACCCGCTTCGACTGGCGGGCCTACGGCCAGGGCCTCCCCGCGACCCCGTCCCTCCGCATCGAACCGGGCCGTGCCCTCACGGCCTACCACGGCTGGTACGTCACCGACGTCCTGGACGTGAAAACCACCCGCGGCGAGACTTACGTGATCCTTCGAGGCGGCACCCACCACCTGAGGACCCCGGTGACGAAGGGCCACGACCAGCCCTTCAAAGCCCTGACCGCGAGCGGCCCTGAGAACCGGGCCACCCTGGTCGGCCAGCTGTGCACGCCCAAGGACGTTTTCGCCCGCGACGTCCTGGTCCCGCACCTGTCCCCAGGCGACGTCATCGCTTTCACCATGGCCGGCGCCTACGCCTGGAACATCTCCCACCACGACTTCCTCATGCACCCGAAGCCGGCGTTCCACTACCTACGCTGAACCTCACCCGGAATGGATGATCGATACGATTCTCAGCGCCGCCTCCACCATCGCCCGATCCCCCTCGGCCCGGACACGCTCAGCGGCAAGGTCCGGACCGATACCACGGGTGCACAGGCGCCAGGCAGTGCCGGGATCAAGTTCGACCAATCCCGAAGGACGGGCCCGCGTCTCCCGCCGCAGCACCCACCGATCGGCCCCGCGAACGCAGGCCCAACCCCCGAACCCGGTGACGACCACTTGGAGGACGGCGCCTTCGGCCGCGCCGACATCTCGCATCGTGTGCGGCAGCGCCCGCATGAAAGTGTCGAGGACGGGTTCGAGATAACGCGGGTCCGTGAGCCCCGCCCGTCCGGTCGCGTCGCAGATCTGCTGGTGATGCGTCCAGTACTCACTGAAGTCCCGGGCGGCGTCCAGCCACACCGGGTGCGGTTCGGGACCGGCCCAGGAGACCGGGCCGCCCACGGCCTCCATATCGGCGGCCCGCCAGAACGCCGCGATCTCGTCACCGGCGGACGACAGCATTTCGATGAGGAGCCGCGGGCTGATACGGCGCGCCGCCGTGACCCACTCGTCGTTGATGCGGTCGATGAAGTCCGGGAACGCCTCACCGCCCCGCGGTTTCAGCGCCTCGTACTGGTCGCGGCCCCTGGAAAGCCGTCCGACGTGGTCGCCCAGCACGTGCGCGGCGATGTCCTTGACGGTCCACCCGGGGCAGGCGGTCGGCCGCGTCCACTCATCGGGCCCGAGGCCGCGCAGCAGCCCGATGAACGCGGCCTGCTGCTCCGCGAACAGCGGCCGGACGTCGATCGGCGGACCGAGCCAGGCGCTCATGTGCGAACCGAACCGTGCCAGCACCAAGACGTCAGGCGCGAACGGCCCGGAAGCTCCGCACGGCCGGTCGCCCACAGCAGCGTCGGCCACGGCTCCGTGTCACGCGGAGCATCTGGGAACAGCCGTGCGAGCACACGCGAACACATCCCGGCGGGCGGCTCCCACGGCAACCCGAGCCCTTCCGCCAGGTCATGGGTGTGAACGAGAATCTCCACGATGCCCATCGCGGCGAACCCTCCGGGATCCGATGCCCCGAAAACATGATGGGCCCGCACGTCCGGCGGGGTACTGCGCACCATCGCGATGAGCAGCCCCCCGCACGCCTCCAGCACCTGCAAGAGCCCGGCGGGCCCCGCCTCACGGTTCGCGTGGACGGCGTTCGCGGGGCCACCGGGCCTCCGGCTCTCCCACACGAACGGCACCTCGCCGTCCATCGGCGGCGTCCTCGGCCCCAACTGGGCGGCGTAGGCGAACAGGTCGTCGCTCAGATGCTCGACGGTCTCCCAGCAATCCCATTCGAGCGACCCCGCCTTGGCGTCCCAGGCCCCCGGAGGCGCCTCCCGCAGCGCGGCTACGGCAAGCTGAACGGCCGAGTCCAGATCGTCGGCGGTCACGGCATCAGGCATAGGGCGACGCTACCCGGCCCTTGAGCCGCCATGGCACGGGAAATTCGCGTTGCGGGCGGGGACGGGTGGTCTTTAACGTGACTGCCGACAGCGTGTAGCTCAGCAGTAGAGCACCGGGCTTCCTACCCGGAGGGCGCGGGGGCGGAACCCGCCACGCTGGCTATGGACGAGAAGGTGCAGGCGAATCCGGGTTACGCCGCGGGCCAGATGGCCAAGGCGTTCGTCACGGCGCTGACCCATGAGGACCCGGAGACGCGGGTCCGGGCCGAGGAAAGGATGCGGCGCTGGGAGCGGGTCGCCTCCGGGATGAGGCGCGGGTCTCTGAACGTCGGGTCCAGGACGCCCGTCAAGGGCCTGCCGGCCTGGGCGACGCCCGAGGTCGTGCGGGGAGGGTTCGCCACGGGCGACGCGGCGGCCGGCGGGCCTCTGCTGGAGTACGAGGTGGAGGCTGCACAGCGCAGCGAACTCCCCGCTGAACGGCGTGAGCTGTTCATGTATCACCTGACCGACCGGGGCCTGGACGAGCTGTACACCATGCTCGACAGCGGGCGATATGACGTCGTCGTGCCCGAGGAGGCGGCGCTGCTCGTGGTGGCGTGGCTGCTGCGGGCAGGAGATCGGGACATGGCCCTGGGCGTCCTGGAGGCGATCGGGCCGTTCGCCGACCGGCTGCGGTTTCTGCCGCGTCCCGGGGAGGCCCCCGGCGATTCCTCCCTTGCGTGCCGCGAAACCATCGGGGACGTGAGGAGGCGGATGGCGGCCAAGCCGCCCAACACCGCCGTGGCCGCGATGAACGAGGCACTGGCGGTGTGGAATCCGTTCGGGGACGAACTGCTGGGGCATTGGCTTGAGACCGTCCGGGACGGGCGGGTCTTCGCCGATGAACCCGATGGCTGGCGGGAACGCGGTGCTGAACTGCTCGCGCGCTACAACGGTCTCGCCAAGGCGCACAGACTGTGCGGCAAGCATCGGCGTCCCAGGGAGAACCTCGCCATTCTGCGGACGTCCCTGGAGGAGGTCCTGGCCGGGCGGCCACCGTCCCGGCTGCTGAAGCACGCCGTCGACTCGATGGTCGCCAAGCGGGGCGCGCCTGGAGCGGCGGAGCACGTCGCTCTCCGCAACGGCCAGGCGGCCATCGCCGCGCGGCCGACACACCACGCGTTGGCACAGGTCGTGGCTGCGCGGCTGAGCAAGATGCCGCAGAACACCGGTGCGCCGTCCGTCGAGTCCTTCGTCGCACCCGTCGTCGACGGTGAGGCGCGGAGTGAGCTCCCCGAGTCGATGCGGCGCATCGTCGAGAACGCTCTGCAGGCACCGGTCAGCACGCTGGTCGAGCGCGGGATCGTCCCATCGGCGGAGGTCCTGGCGGAGCTGGTGCCTCAGCTTGTGGCATCGACGTCGGCGCTCTCCTACCCGGACCCCGCATTGCGGGCTTTGATGACGGCCACCTACCGGGCGTTCCGCAACCGCCGTTCGCTGCTGCTGTTGAATCTGGAGCATCAGGTACGGCTGAGTGAACTGCCGTGGGTCCAGGCGGTGGAGAAGTACCGCCGGACGGACCACGTCGCACAGAAGAACGCGCACACGGTGCTGGTGCAACTGGCCGAGCTGACCCTGCAGGGCTTCCCCGGAACCATCGTTCCGAACCCGATGGTCGGCGAACTCAGCACGCTGGCCCACCGGGCCGGTCTCAAGGTGCCGTTCGTCGAAGAACTGGCCGCCGACATCTTCATGGGCACGTTCTCACCGAAGTTTCTACGCGCGGCGCAGCTCGCGGGCGAGGTGCTGGAGGGCTCGGTCTACGAGCGTTACTACGGGATCGACTACGCGGCCGTCCGGACACTCGCGGCGGGGTTCGGCGAACTGTGCAGCGCGCGGGCCGGGGCGGCGACCGGGCGGTCGTGGGTCGCGGCCAATGGGACGGTGATCGAGCAGGCGCAGATCCTGACCACGCACAACCTGGCCGCGCTCGTCCATCCGATCGGGGTCGACCCCGCGGACGGGTGGGACGGTCTCGCCAGGCGCGCGTTCGGCGTCGCGTGCAAGCTCGTACGGCAGGTGCACGGGAATCCGCGTCCGCTCGCGACGGTCAAGGACGCCGCCTACGCGTGGCGTCAGGCCGTCTTCTTCCTGGCGCTTTGTGGGCTCAAGGACCAGATCGCTGTCATCGCGTGGATGCAGGCGGAACTGGACCGGCAAGCCCCGCATGTCGTCCGGCGGCTCGATCCGGTGCTCGCCGGGCTCCGGCATGTGCTCGTGGGCGGGAGCCTCGGCGACGGGTCGGCGGCGCCCGGCCGCCGGTTCCTCGGATGGACCACCGGAGAACACTGGATGACGTCCTGACCTGCGAATCCGCGAACGGCGGCGGAATGTCGGTGGGCGGTGGAAGGCTGTGCCGCACCTGACCGGTCCGGGTCGGGGTCGTGGTCGGCCGTACCGAGGTGCTGGAGGTCAATTGGACGCGGGCAATGCCGTGTGGGAGCGGCGGAGCGCGGTGCGCGTGGTGCCGCCTGTCCAGCCGCGCAAGCTGGCGAAGGTGCCGTTCGTCGAGATGGCGGACGGGCGGTTGCAGGGAGTCGTGTCGAGTGGTTCGGACATAGCGCGTGTGTACGTGTCGTCGGTCGCGTCCGGTTCCCACGGGTTCAGTTGCAGTACCAACAACAACCGGCCGTGCGGCGGGTTGTCGGGCTCGTATCCGTGCAAGCACCTGCAGGCGCTCGTCAAGGAGGCCGTCCTGCAGTACGGGGCAGAGCGGGTCGCCCGGTACCTGAAGGCCGAGGTGGACGAGGGCGGCGACCTCCTCGGCGCCCTGGACGGGCGGAAGGAGCAGGCGCCGGCGGCCGTGGTGTTCAGCCGCTTCCTCCGGCATCTGGCCTACCTGGAGTTGCCGTCGACGACGACACCTCTGGTCGAGATGCAGTGGTTCCCCGCCACGGGGGCGGTGCGCTGATGCTCGGAGTACAGCTCGGCGAGCTGACCGGCGCGACACCGCCGGGGGTGGACGAGGCCCTCGACGTCGTCGCAGGGTTCGATGAGGCGCTCGCGCACGGGTTCGGGCGGCTGGGCGAGGAGCAGGCCGCGGCGCTGACCGCGCTCGCCGGGGCGCTCGCCGGGTCCCCCCTGGGCGGTCCGGTGGCGGAGGCGGTCGGGAAGGTCGCCGCCGGGTCCGTCGCGGACACGCATCTGGTGACGCTGGCGGGGGCGCGCACCGCCGTGTTCGGCGCCGTCCACGACGCGCTGGCGGGGCATCTCGACGCGGCGCTCGGCCGGCCCCGAAGCGATTGGGACGACCCGGGCCCGGGCGCGGCCGAGGCCGAGAACCTGCTCAGCGGGTGCCGGTCCTGGCTCGGCGAGCTGGCCATCGCGGGCTGGCGCGGCGTCGACCACGACCTGGTGTCGGCGTCCGACCAGACGATCGAGGCGGCGCTGGCCGAGCCGCGGCTGCGGGGCCTGGGCGTCCTGCTGGACGGTCTCGCGGCCGAGCTCCGTGCGTCGTGCCCGGTGGCGACGATGGAGCGGCTGCCGGTGCGACGCTGGAGCGACCTGTGGGCCCGCGGGATGCTGCTGTCCCATCCGGGAACGCCCGGCCAGACGGCCGAGACCGTTTCGGGGCGGCTGCTCGTTCTGGGTGTGGACGTCCATGAGCACGCGACGGCCGTCCAAGTGCAGGTCCACGCGCTTCTCGAATCGGCGGGCGAGCGGCCCCGGATGGTGAGGGTCAGTGTGGGTGCGGCCAAGGTCGACACCATCGTGGGGCCGGCCGTGTGGCGGCTCCTCGGCGACCATCCCGTCCTCCTCGGTGCGCTGGCCGAGCAGCGGGCCCTGGACGTCCAGGACGTGCCCCTCATCGGCGGGAACCTGGTGTGGGACGACGGCCGCGCCAAGGCCGGCGACGTCGCCGATCCGTTCGCCACCGCCCGCGTCCAACTCGGTGAAGCGCTCGCGCCCGCCGTCCAGCCGCTCGACCGCCATCCCGTGCGGATCGCCGAGCCCGTCCTCCTGGAGGGCTACACGGTCAACGGCACGGCGCTCGAACTCGACGGCCGGCCCCTGGAGATCGACGTGGAACGGCTACCGTCGAGCGGTCCGCTGACGCCCGAGCTCGTCGCCGCGTCGTCGGCGTGCATCGGGCTCGTCCGGTGGGACGGCCGGTGGAGGGTGCAGCCCCTCGCCGTCCAGGCGACGGTCAAGAAGAAACCCGTCGAGGCGCACAACGGCGACTGGGCCCTCGGCCCCACCGACCCGAAGGTCGTGAAGGCGGAGGCACGCTCGGGTGACGCCGTGGCCGTGCTGCGTGAGCGGGCGGGGCGGTTGCTGCGGAAATGAGCATCCAGGACGCACAAGAAGCACACGAGATTCCGGAACGATCCGGCCAGAGCGCTGATGCGAACCGGCGGCAGGTCCTTTACTGGCGTCTCCTGGCGCGCGTGTTCGACGCGGAGGAACACCCGTCGCTGGAGTCGGCGAGCGTCGCGATCGTGGACGACCTGGACCTCCCTCCGGCGCTGCTCGACCCGGGCGTGTCGGTCGACAACCTCGTCCAGCGCTTCCCCGCCCTGGCCGCCGAATTCGAAGACCTGGCGAACCCCGCGGCGGACGCCGGCGCGGCAGACGCCGGGACGGCGGGCAGCGGCGCAGACAGTGGTGGCGCGGCCGGCGGCGGAGGCGAGGTGCGGCGGGCGGCGCTGATCTCGAAGCTGCTGCTCAACACGTTCCAGACCGGCAGCGGCAGCGTGACGGCGGGCCAGCTCGGGGCGTGGCAGAAGGACGCCGGCTGGCTGAAGCAGGCGCTCGGTGAGGAGGGCGCGGGCGAGGCGTCGGGCGTCCTGGCGGAACTGGAAGGTGATCTCGTCGGCCGGATGCGGCTCCGGGAAGTGCTGGCGGATCCGAAACTGGCGAGCCGGCTGACCCCGAGCATGTCGCTGATCGAGCAGCTGCTGCGGGACAAGGCGAACCTGTCGGGGGTCGCGCTCGCCAACGCCAAGTCGCTGATACGCAGGTACGTCGAAGAGGTCGCGGAGGTGCTGCGGACGCAGGTGCAGCAGACGAGCGCGGGCGTCGTCGACCGGTCCGTGCCGCCGAAGCGCGTGTTCCGCAACCTCGACCTGGATCGGACGATCTGGAAGAACCTCACGAACTGGAGCCCGGACGACGAGCGGCTCTACGTGGACAAGCTGTTCTACCGGCACACCGCCAAGCGCACCACGCCCGCGAAGCTGATCGTGGTCGTGGACCAGTCGGGGTCGATGGTCGACTCGATGGTGAACTGCACGATCCTCGCGTCCATCTTCGCGGGGCTGCCGAAGGTGGACGTCCATCTGATCGCCTTCGACACGCGCGCGGTCGACCTGACGCCGTGGGTGAACGACCCGTTCGAGGTGCTGCTGCGCACGAACCTCGGGGGCGGCAACGACGGCCCGGTCGCGATGCAGATGGCCCGGCCGAAGATCACCGACCCGCGCAACACGGTGATGGTGTGGATCTCCGACTTCTACGAGTTCGACCGATCGCAGGCGCTGTACGACGGGATCGAGGCGGTGCACCGGTCGGGCGTGAAGTTCATCCCGGTCGGCTCGGTGAACAGCTCCGGGAGGCAGATCGTCGAGCCGTGGTTCCGGCAGCGCTTCAAGAACCTGGGCACGCCCGTGATCTCCGGGAAGATCCAGAAGCTCGTGTTCGAGCTGAAGAACTTCCTCGCATAGCACTCTCCCCCAACCCCCATGGACCACGCTGCGGCCCATGCCGGCCGCGTGCTGAAAGGCAGGCGACGATGACCGATGAGATGCTCCGCGCCCCGGCCGAGACGAAGTACGCCGAGGAACTGGACTGGCTGGAGTCGATCGACGACGGGCCCAAGCCGTTCGCGTGGCGGCTCAGCCCGAAGATGGTGCGGCTGTTCGTGCTCGGGTCGGAGCGGTCGGACGGCCTGGACCGGGAGATTCCGCAGAAGTGGTTCGGTGACCGCAGCTTCGTCGAGCGCAGCATCGTGACGCTGGCGTCCGACCGGGGCCTGCTGCTGATCGGCGACCCGGGCACCGGGAAGAGCTGGCTCGCCGAGCTGCTGTCCGCCGCGATCTGCCGGAACTCGACGCTGGTCGTGCAGGGCACGGCGGGCACCACCGAGGATCACATCAAGTACTCGTGGAACGTCTCCATGGTGATCGCCAAGGGGCAGTCCCGGGCGTCGATGATCCCTTCGCCGATCATGACGGCGATGGAGTCGGGGGTGATCGGCCGGTTCGAGGAGCTGACCCGCTCGACCAGCGACGTGCAGGACGCGCTGATCTCGATCCTGTCGGAGAAGTACGTGTCGATCCCCGAGCTCGACGACGACAACATCGTGTTCGCCCAGCCCGGATTCTCGATCATCGCGACGGCCAACAGCCGGGACCGGGGCGTCAACGACCTGTCGTCGGCGCTGAAGCGGCGGTTCAACTTCGTCCGCATCCCGGTGGTGACGAACAAGCGCAGCGAGGCGGAGATCGTCCGGTTCCGCACGTCGGAGCTGCTCCGCCGGCATCAGATCGAGCTGGAGCTGCCGCCGACGCTGCTGGACGTCCTGCTGCAGAGCTTCGCCGACCTGCGCGCCGCGGCCGCGTCCGCCACGAGCGACGACGAGAAGCTCGAGTCGGCGCTGTCGACGGCCGAGCAGATCGGTGTTCTGGAGGACGCCATCCTGCACAGCCAGTTCTTCGGTGACCGGACACTGCGGCCGGAGACGCTCGGCAGCTCCCTCGTCGGGTCGCTGGCGCGCCGCACCCCCGAGGACCTCGCCATCCTGAACAAGTTCTGGCACGGCGTCATCGAGCCGCGCAGCAAGAAGGACGGGGAGGACGGGCCATGGCAGGGGTTCCTGGAGGGCGGCCGCGACGCGATCTCGACCCTGTCGTGAGCGAGCCGACCGCACCCGCGGGTGTCTTCGGGGAGCTTCGGGACCAGCTGACGGGCGCCGCGCACGCGTTCGGCGGGGACGCGGTGTCGACCATCCTTTCGGGGCTGGTGGACGACGTCGACCGGGCGCTGCGGGAGGAGCTGGAGATCTTCCCGGTGTGCCATCATTCGCCGGCGTCGGCGCTGGCGATGGCGCGGCGGCTGCACGACAAGCGGCCGTCCGTCATCTACCTGGAGTTGT
This sequence comes from Spirillospora sp. NPDC048824, assembly GCF_043198455.1. Classification (NCBI taxonomy): domain Bacteria; kingdom Bacillati; phylum Actinomycetota; class Actinomycetes; order Streptosporangiales; family Thermomonosporaceae; genus Spirillospora; species Spirillospora sp. NPDC048824. The sequence continues at coordinate 102,847 of NZ_JBICUS010000002.1, forward strand.
GCGAGGATCTGGCGCCGCTCCTCAATGAGCTGCGGAACTGCCGGCTGCCGGTGGCGTTGCAGGCGTTCGCGACCGAGCTGGACGGTTTTCCGGCGGCGTGGTCGCCGCTCAGCGTCGTCGCTCCGGTCACCGAGGCTTCGGCGGAGTACCAGGCCATCTCCTACGCGCTCGACACCCCCGGGGTCGAGCTGGTTCTCGTCGACCGCTCCACCGACCACGTCTTCCAGTGGGACCGGCGCGAGGACACCGAGGACACCGAGGACACCGAGCACACCGAGGGCGACGCTGACGACGCCGGGAAGTCCGGCGGCGAGGCGGACGGCGAGGGGGCGCTGCACGGGGATTCCGTGGGCGTCGAGCTCGGTGACCTGCGTCCCCGGTTCGCCGAGCTGGAAGCGCATCTGCTGCATCACGGGAAGGTCCGGCACTGGTCGGAATGGTGGGACCAGTACGTCGAGCAGCCCCTCACCGGCGCCGGCTACGACACGTACCGGCAGGTCATGGTGCTGATCGGCAGCCTGTTCCGGCGGCTGCGGCCGAGCGGTGACAGGCGGCACGAGCTGGACGAGAACCGTGAGCGCTACATGTGGACGCGGATGCGCGAGCACCTGGCGGCGACCGGGACCGACCCGTCCGAATGCCTGTACGTCTGCGGGGCGTTCCATGCGGCCAGCCATGTCGAGCAGTTCGGGCTGGCGTCGGACGCGGAACCCTTCGAGATCACGCCCCGCACGTCCACACGCTGGCAGTACGGGCTGATCCCGTCCAGCCATTCGGCGATCGAGGCGCAGTTCGGGCTGGCGTCGGGTTCGGTGTCGATCGCGGCGGCGACGTGGGCGAAGGCCGTGAAACGGAGCGGCGTGAAGCCGTTCCGCCTCGACGGCCGGAAAGGCGCCGCGAAGCCGGCCGGGAGCAAGCAGCCGCCCAAGGGCCGCAAGCCGGTCGCCCCCGGCGAGGACCCGCCGGCCACGGACCGGCTGTCGGGGTTCCTGGCGAGCCCGCCCGCGCTGGACGACCTCGACGAGGCGGAGTTGCTCGGCTGGTGCGTCGACATCGTCCGGCTGGCGCGGCGCAACGGGTACATGGCGAGCACGGCCGACGCCATCGCCGTGTTCGAGACGTCCGTCCTGCTCGCGGGGATGCGGGGGCGGGCGCGCCCGACGCCGTACGACTTCCAGGACGCGGCGATCACCTGCATCGAGAAGGACGCGGTGCCGGGCCGCCGGGACGTGCGGCGGCTGTGCGAGATACTCCTCGGCGGCGACCGTATCGGCCAGGTCGGCTACGAGTCGCTGCCGCCGCTGGCCCGCGACGTCCTCGACCGGCTCGCTCCGCTGGGTCTCGACCTGGAGAAACGCACGATCCAGCGGGCCCTGCTCGATCTGAACGCCGACCCGCACCTGGTGCCGTGCTCGGAGCTGCTGTGGGTGCTGCGGCGGCTGCTGCCGGACGACACGGTCAGGCCGATCATGGGTTCGCGCAAGCTCGGCGAGCGGTCGATCCAGGAGAGCTGGGACCTCGCGATCGGCCGCAACCAGCGGGCGCTCGTCGAGCTGGGCTACGAGGGCGTCACCGTCGAGCAGGTGCTGGAGCAGCGGCTCCGCCGGGCGGTGTGGGATCCGAAGGCCACGGCCGCCATCGCGTTGCAGGCGGTCGAGGACGCCATCCTGTACCTGGGCGGACGCCGGTTCGTCGACGAGCTGGGCGCGCGGGCGGTGGAGCTGCTGGCCGCCGAACGGACCGTGGACGACGCGCCGGAGGTGCTGCGGCGGGTACGGCGGCTCCTGGCGCACTACCGGGCGACCGAGCCGGAACTGCCCGGTTGGTGCCAGTCGTTCGTCACGGCCGGGTACGCGCACTACTGCACGCTGCTGCCGACCGCGTTCCTGGACGAGGACACCGGTGTCCGGCAGGTCGCGGCGATGCTGGGCTTCCTGTTCGGGATGGAGAGCCTGGCCCTGTCGCTGGGCTGCGACCACGCCCAGCTCGAACTGGCCGTGAAGCAGTCGCATCCGGAGGCGCCGGCCAAGGTGGCGCTGCTGTGGGCGGCGATGTCGCAGCTCGGCCTGATGCCGCTCGCGGAGCTGCGGGAACGATGCGACGAGCTGCTGGCCAACCCGCTCGTCATCCCCGCGTTCCCGCACTACATGAGCGGGTTCGTCCAGGCGCTGGAGCCGGCGCCGACGCTGGCGCCGCTGGTGGTGGAGGTGATGTCGAAGGCGTTCGCGCGGCTGCCCGACTCCGTCCTGCTGCCGTGGCTGCCGCAGCTGATCACGACGCTGCGCAAGCATGCGCGGGAACTGGTCCCGGTGCTCGTCCGGGAGGCGGCGCGCACGTTCCCGGCCACGCTGGACGGTGTGGATTCGTGGGTGCCGCCGTGGGAGAGGTCCACCGCCGCACCGCCGGCGGCCCCCGCCGCGTCCGGCCCCGTCTCGGCCCTGCTGGCCGGGAACCCTGCCGCATGCGACGCGGTGGCGGCGCTGCTGGGCCTTCCCGCCGAGTGGGCCGCGTCCACCGGGCCTGGTGACGAGGAGGTGAACGCACTGCTCGGACGCCACCCCACGGCCGCCGACGCCGTGGCGGCACTGCTCACCGTCTGAACCGCCAAGCCCTCCTCGCCCTTCTCCCGCCGACCGAAGCCGGAGGGAAGGGCGGGGAGCGGCGGTAACGGCCGGTAACGGCCAAATCCGAGCAGGGCATGACGGAACCAGGTTCTCGGCGGGGGCATCCGATTCTGCGGCGGCCGGTCGATGGTTTCTGCGCACCCGCGTTCGCGGCAAGGCGGCGGCTACCGCTGTCCGTCGTCCGCCGTGCTCCCGTGGAAGGTGCCGCTTTGCCGCCAAAGCTTCTGAAGCCGCCGAAACTGCCGAAGCCATTGAAGCTGCCGAAGTCGACCAGGTCACGTGCTCTGGCGGCGGCGGGAGGGTTCCTCGCGGCTCTCCTACTGGTCTTCGGGGTGATCCGGGCATGCGGCGATGGCGGCTCGGACGCCGGGCCGCTTCCGCTGCCGGACGGGGAGAAGCAGCCGAAGGCGGTCTCGTTCAGCGACAAGGCGATGTGGAATGAGCACAGGCTCGGGATGTCCGAGGTCGCCGGTGTCGAACTGCGCGGTGATGTCGCGATCGTGGCCGGGGAGGTCGGTCTCGGTTCGGCGCGCCTAGCCGTCGTCGACGTCCGGACCGGGGCGCCGCGCTGGACCGTGGACGCCGGGTCCCCGCTGAGCAGCGGCGGCGGCGCCGTCGCCCGTCAAGGCAGCGGCTACCGGGCGAAGTACATGCGGAGCGTCACGGGAAACCCGGCCGTGTACGGCGAGGGTGACGACTGGACGGTCCTCGTCCAGTACACGGTGGGCCGGCAGAGGGATGAGACGGAGATCGGCGTGGCGGCCCTGTCGGGTGAGGACGGCGCCGTCCGGTGGAAGCATGCCCTCGTCCGGCCGCGTTCCGGTGCCAAGGGCGACGGCGACCGCGACCAGGAGACCCGGGTGCTCGCCGCAGATGCGCGGGTCGCCCTGGTGAGCGTGGAGGCGGAGGAGGGCGTCGATCCGAGGACCATCGCGCTGGACGCGGCGACGGGCCGGAAGCTGTGGGAGCACGAGGGCGGCTGGGCGTACCGCTTCGCCGGCGACCTGGTGCTCGGGAAGACGCGGGGTGACAGACCCCCGTCGGAGACGTGGGGGGACGAACGAAAGGGCGCGGACGTTTTCGCGCTGGACGTGAAAACCGGCAAGAAGCGGTGGGATCTGAGCGGGGCGTTCGACAGTTCCCATCTGGACGCGGTGGCCGGCGGTACGGCCGTCGTCAACGTGAGGAAGACGGATCCGATCGAGTTGTACCCGGACCTGCAGACGATCGTGCTCGACGCCGGCACCGGCCGCGAGATCCCCGCGGAGGGCGAAGGCGACGAGGGCGGCGGCGCGGCGCCGTACGAACGCCTTTTCGGCTGCGTCGATGACGGCCGGACCCTGATCGCGTGCCCGGGTTCCGACGGGCGGCTGGTGACGATCCGTTCCGGGCCGGGCGCGCAACGGTTCACCGCGGAGAGACCGCCGTTCGACGAGAGGACGACGCCCCACGTCGACATGGTCTGGCAGGACCGGATCTTCGTTCACGCATCGCCCGACGGGGACCGTCCCGCGCGGCGCGCCGTGGTCGACCGGGCGGGGAACCGGATCGGCTCCGCGCCGCCCGGCGAGGTCGCCGCGGTGTCGGAGAAGGCCATCGCGTTCCGGGCGCCCCGGCAAGGGTCGTCGTCCTCGTCCAGGGTGGACGGGCTCGTCGTCCACGCGGCGGCCGCCGGCGCGAAACCACCCGGGCCGCGGCCGGGAAGGCCGTCGTTGAAGCCGCCCCGGATCGACGCGGCACCGCTGTGGACGGGTCACACCACCGAGGCCCCCGCGCCCGCCTCGGCATCGAAGTCGGCGAAGGACACGGGCCTGAGGTCGGTGCAGAGCATCCGGCTGGCCGGCGACGCGATCGTCTACACCGGCCGGGATGCCGGGGACCGCGACCTCGGCAAGCTGGTCGTCGCGGATGCCGGGACCGGGAAGGTGCGGTGGTCCGTCCGGAAGGACGCGTCCCTCGGCGGCGGCGCCGAGGCGAACATCACCGGCGTCCCCCACATTGTCGACACGGGTGAGAAGCGGCTGGCACTCGTCGAGTACTCGGGGCCCGGTGACGAGGAGGGCGTCGCGGCGCTCTCCCTCAAGGACGGAAGCGTCCAGTGGAAGAAACGGACAACGGGCTCGGACAGCCACGCGATCCTGAGAGCGGCCGACGGCAAGACGTTCGCGGTCGACGTGTCGAGATACGGCGGTTCCGCGAACTCGGAAGAGATGATCGTCCACGCGACAGGGACGGGGAAGGAACTGTGGCGCAAGCGCGGGGTGGAGCCGGAGAGCGTCGGAGCCGGTCTCGTCCTCGCCGCCGAGCTCGGCCCCGTCGAGGACGGGCGGCGGGAGCGGCGCGACCTCATCGCGTACGGGGCCTCGGACGGTGAGCGGCGCTGGCGGCTCGGCGACCGGTACCGCGAGCCGGAACTGCTGCACGACGAGGGCGGCAGAACGATCGTCGTCGGAACCGAGGACGGCGGGGCCGTCCTCGACCGGGCCACCGGACGCGAACTGGCCAGGACCTCTACGCCCCTCGCCCGATGCGACGGGGACGGCGACACGCTCATCGTGTGCCGAGGGGGGCCGGACAGGCAGGGAAGGGATGCCGGTGACCGCGCGGTGACGATCCAGACCCGCGGCGGCGCCACGAAGATCAACGACCTGCTGGAGACGGGGTTCCTCACCCGCTACGGGGCGATCGGGGACTGGTTCGTCGCCGTCCGGCCGGCCAGGACCGGGGCCCGCACCGAGGCCGAGCGGTTCCTGCTTCTCGACGGGGAGGGCCGGTTGATCTCCGACGACTTGCCGGGAAGGCCCAGGGCGATCGGCGGCGGTTTCGCGGTCCTGACCTCGTCCAAGATCGTTTACGCGCTCGGCGGCAGCGGCGCGGCGACCTTCAGCGTCCACCGTGTCCGCGAGTGAGCGGGCGAGGATGAGGGTCCGGCACGGATCGCGGACCCGGCGTGGGCTCGGGCCAGGGCTCGGGAAGAATTCGCGCCGGTTCTTTCCGGTGCCCTGCGATCCGGGCGGGATGCGAGTCCGAAGTAATGGCCGGGCGAATTTCTTCGCGGCTTTCTCCGCGACGACCCACTTTTTAGTTTATCGGTCAACTTTCGAACCGCTGAACCGAGTCCGTCGTTCTGGATCGTTTCGCGCGCAGGATCCGGACGTGTTCCCCGTGTGCGCCGACGCTCTGCCGGACGGGTTCGCCGTGCTCCGCGTCCGCCGCACCGTGGGCCCGTCCGGCCCTGGATGGCCTGGTCAGGCGGGAGGTGATCGCCGCCCGCCGCCCACGCGACCCGAGGCGGCGGCGGCGCCGCGTGGTGGATCACCGACGGACGGTGATGGTGCGCAGCGTGGAGCAGGGCCCTTGCATCCGCGCAAGCATCGGTGACTGGCTCATGCGCGCTGCGTAAGAGTGTGTGTTGTCTCACTTCCACGTCCGAATTCGACCAGGCCGAAGAACACATGTTCGCTTACAGCCCGACACGGAGACGTGAAGCCGAAGCCGCCATGAATGCATCAGACGCGTGGTCCGGAGCACCGGTGCTCGTACCGGCGCACGCACCCTCGCTGGAACTCGGAACTCCGTCCGCCTGGAACAACGGCAAGTCGGCCGGGCGTCTCATCGGCGAGATCGACCTCGCCGCGACGCCGGCCGCCGTGCGGCTCGCCAGGTCCTATGTCAGGGAACTCATCGGGCAGCACTTCGGTGCCGACCGGTCCGAACTCGGCGACCTCGAACTGCTGACCAGCGAGGCCGTGACGAACTCGGTGCTGCACGCCAGGCCGCGCCGGGACGGGACCGTCACGCTGTCGGTCCTGCACATCGACCGGTACGTCCGGGTCGAGGTCACCGACGGGGGCGCCGCGCCGGGCCAGCCGCGCGGGGCAGAGGAGCCGCTGCCGGTGCACGGGCGCGGTCTAGTCCTGCTGAAGGCGCTCGCCACCGACTTCGGTACCAGCCGGGGCAGGAACGGGACGGCCACCTTCTGGTTCGGGGTGGGCGTCCGGGAAGGATGGCGGCTGCCGTGACGCCGGGGCCGACGCTGAACCTGACCCGGTGGACGGAACTCCTTCTTCCGCAGGACGAGGAGGAGACCTCCGGACGGTTCAGCGGGCCGGTCCCCAGCAACGCCCGCGTCTACAACTACTACCTCGGCGGCAAGGACAACTACGCCGCCGACCGCGAACTCGCCGAATGGGCACTGCGCAGGTGCCCGGTCGTGGCGCGGCTCGTCCAGGCGAACAGGGGCTTCCTGGACCACGCCGCGGCGGTACTCGCCGGGGAGGCCGGGCTGCGGCAGTTCGTGGACATCGGCTGCGGGCTGCCCATGTCCGGCGGCATGGGCGGCATGGGCGGCGGTGTCGCCGACATCGTCCGGCGGGCCGACCCGTCCTGCCGGGTCGCCTACGTCGACAACGACCCGATGGTGGTCGCGCACGCGCGGGCTCTGCTCGCCGTGGACGCGGCCACCGCCGCGTTCGAGGCGGACGTCCGTGACCCCGCCGCGCTGCTCGCCGACCCGGGGCTTCGGCGGCTGATCGACTTCACCGAGCCCGTCGGGGTCCTGCTGACCGGCGTGCTCGACGCCATCGCCGACGAGGACGACCCGCGCGGCATCGTGGACGCGCTGGTGGACGCCCTGCCGCCCGGCAGCCACGTGGTGATCACCCACACGGAGCGGACACCGGAGCTGGAACCGGTCGCCGGGCTGCCGCAGAACCCCGCCCTGCCGTTCTGGCCGCGGAGCCGGGACGCGATCATCGAGATCTGCGGGAGCCTGGAGACGGCGGCGCCCTACCCGGCCGCCCTGCCGCTTCCGCACGCCGTGCACACCACGGGCCCGGTGCCGCTGATCGGCTGCATCGGGCGCACGCCCGCCCGCGAACCGGGATGACGGCCCGCCATGCCCTCCGCACCGTCCGCGACGCTCGCCCCCCTCGGTGACGGGACGGACACATCCGCAGATCGTCCGCACCCGATACCCGGTGTTTCGCTACGATCGAAACGTCAACAAGTGCCACATCTAGGGCGAGTGATGACAGCGGACGGTGAGCCGAAGTCCCTCTCCGAGATCACCAAGGGCATGGGGCTCAACATGTCCGACGTGGCGGCCTTCTCCGGGCTGGACGAGAGCACGGTCTTCCGGCTGTGGGACAACCCCGAATGGCTCGACCGGGTCACCGGGCGGTCCCTTCAGAGCCTCATGTCGTCCGTCCCCGGAATCGCCGAGTACTCGATGGCGCACGCCGTCCGGAAAAGGCGCGACGGGCTCGTCGGCGACCTGCACGGCGAAGGGCTCACCGTCGACCTGACCGCCCTGGAGCGTTCGGACATCGCGCAGCAGTACCTGCTCAACGCCCTTGAGGCGGCGCTGCACATCGTGCGCGGCGAGGCGACGCAGAAGACCTCGTCCTTCATCGCCCGGTTCTGGGGACGCGACCAGGACCGCGCGCTCGAGACGCTCTACTCCACCCGGCCCGGCAGCGGCCTGCTGAAGGACCCGCAGGCGCTCTTCGACTCGTCGATCGACCTGGCCCCCCGGCTGAACCGCAAGACCTACTCGTTCCACTCGATCCTGGCGCTCAACATCCTCACGCACCAGGTCAGCAAGGTGACCGGGGCCCTGGAGGCCGACCTGGGCTTCGAGGTCCCGGGACGGCAGACCGCGTTCATGATGCGCGGCGTCGTCATGGGCTCCCTCATCAGTTCCAACGACATCGAGCTCGCGGAGAGGTACCGCAAGGAGCTCGACGCCACGCCCGTGTACGCGGCGCTGGAGGAATGGTCGTTCCCGACCTACACCAGAGACGGCCGTATCAGCAGCGACTTCACTTTGCCGAGCTCCCTGTCGCTGCGCAATACGGCCACCGAGGTGCTGCGCGAGATAGCGGTGTACAACGACGCCTACGTGTACTACCTGGTGTCGACGTACATCCCGCTGGCACTGAAACGGGATCCCGCGTTCGGGGGAAAGATCACCGAGCTCATCCAGGCGATCGAGCTGCGCGGGGCCGAATGCCAGGACCGAAGGATCAGACAGACCTGCAACACTCTGGTGCGGCGGCTCAAGGGCATCGCCTGAACCAGGTCTTGGAGAATGGGGAGCCGGTGGAGGACACGGCGCAAGCCATCGCGAATCTGACACGGGAGAGATGGGAGGCCAACGCACAGTACTGGGTGAAGATCATCCGAGAGCGCCGCGACCGGTACCGGACCGACCTCACCGACGGCGCCGTCCTCGACGCCGTCGGTTCCTGCGAGGGACTGCGCGTCCTGGACGCCGGCTGCGGCGAGGGATACCTGGCCCGCACGCTCGCCTCCCAGGGAGCCGATGTCACCGGCGTCGACGTCTCCCAAGGGCTGATCGACGCGGCCGCCGCGCATCCGTCCCCGGACGGAACGGCCACGTTCACCCGCGCCGGCGTCGAGGATCTGCCGTTCGAGGACGCCGCTTTCGACCTCGTCGTCTGCAACCACCTGTTCAGCCACCTGCAGGACCCGACCGGCGCGTTCGGCGAGTTCTCCCGGGTCCTGAAGAGCGGCGGACGCCTGGTCCTGCTGACGCTCCACCCGTGCTTCTACGTGGAGAACTCCGAGCAGGGCGCGATGAACAGCGTCCCGGCGTCGCAGTACTTCGCCTCCCGCGGGATCGACCAGCGGTTCCTGGTGGACGGCCTGGAATCCCCTTCGATGATCACATCGTGGCTCCGGCCGCTGGAGTTCTACGCTGGAACGCTCCGAGACTCCGGTTTCGTCATCGCGGACCTGCGCGAGCCGCACCCGACGGAACAGCAGATGCGGGACGACCCCTGGTGGCGCAAGGGCTTCCCGACGGCGCTGTTCATGCTCCTGATCGCGGAGCGCCGCTGAGCCGCCGGTGACGCGGCGTCACCCGGCGAACCTGCGAGAGCGTGCCTTATCGTCGTCCGCATGGACGACACGTCACCGGAGCCGGTGCCGCCGGACTCGGCGCCGCCGGATCTGGCCGGGCACCCGGACAGGCTGCGGTGGAACGCCAAGTACGGGGACGCTCCGGCGTTGTCGCCCGTCCATCCGCTGGCGGAGCGGGCGCTGTCGCTCGGCCTGCCGGACGGCGGGGTGCTCGATCTCGCGTCCGGCCCGTCCGGCAGTGCCCTGCTCGCCGCCGGGGCCGGCCGGGACGTCACCGCCGTGGACGTCTCCGAGGTCGCCCTCGAACGGCTCGGCGCGGAGGCACGGCGGCGCGGGCTCGCGTCGCTGATCACGCTCGTCCAGGCGGATCTGAGCGGCTGGCGGCCACCACCGCCCGGATACGCGCTGGTGCTGTGCACCGGGTTCTGGGACCGGGCCGTGTTCGGGCGCGCGGCCGGGGCGGTCCTGCCGGGCGGGCTGCTGGCCTGGGAGGCCTTCACCGAGGACGCCCGCCGCGACCGGCCCGGCCTGCCCGCCGAATGGTGCCTGGGGCCCGGAGAACCCGCCTCGCTCCTGCCGGACGGCTTCACCGTCCTCCAGCCCCCACCCACCTCGGCCACCGGCAAACGCGGTCTGCTCGCCCGCCTCGGCGCCTGAACACGGTCGCCTGAACACGGTCGCCTGAACACGATCGCCTGAACACGATCGCGCCTGCATGCGATCAGGCCTTAGTCGAGATCCACGACGACGGGGGCGTGGTCGGACGGGCCCTTCCCCTTGCGCGCCTCACGGTCGACGTAGGCGGAGCGGACACGCCCGGCGACGGCCTCGTTCGCGTAGAACAGGTCGATGCGCATGCCCATGTTCTTGTGGAACATTCCGGCCCGGTAGTCCCAGTACGTGTACGGGTGCGGTCCCTTCATGGGGGTCGGCACCACGTCGTGGAGGCCCAGATCCAGGAGGTCGGCGAGAGCCTGGCGTTCGGCCGGGGTGACGTGGGTGGAGTCGGCGAACACGGCCGGGTCCCACACGTCCTCGTCCGCGGGCGCCACGTTGTAGTCGCCGCACGCGGCCAGCGGCAGGCCCCGGGCCAGTTCGTCCGCCAGTGCCTCGCGGAGCGCCGCGAACCAGTCGAGTTTGTAGAGGTAGTGGGCGGAGCCGGGCGTGCGGCCGTTCGGCGCGTACAGGGACCACACCCGCACCCCGCCGCACGTCGCACCGATCGCGCGGGCCTCCGGCGTCAGCAGGACGGGCTCGGTCAGCTTCGTCTGGCTCTCCGCCTCCCCCTCGTACACGGGCTGTCCGGGAAAGCCGTTGGACACGTCCTCGATGCCGACCCTCGACAGGACGGCCACGCCGTTCCAGCGGCCGTCCCCGTGCGCCGCGGTGGCGTAGCCGAGTTCCTCCACTTCGGCGGCCGGGAACATGTCGGCGCGGCACTTGGTCTCCTGGAGGCACACGACGTCCGGCTCCGCCTCGTCCAGCCAGGACAGCAGACGCGGCAGGCGGGCCTTGACCGAGTTGACGTTCCATGTCGCGAGGCGCATCCCTCCAGATTGCCATTCGGCGGCGTTCACCGGTGCGGGCCGGGCGACGCGGCGGGCATCGGACGGCCGGTACATTGCAGGTGGGCCCGGTTACGCGCCGGACATTGTCACGCAGTGCCGCGTGACCGGTAGATTGCAGGTCGACCTGTCCCCCGCCAGACGGTGCCGCACAGGCCCGTGTGACCGGTGGATCGCGTCGGCCCGCCTTTCCGCAGGGCGCCACACCCGGCCGGATGACCGGTAGATTGCGGGTCGGCCTCCTTTGCGCGGTTTTCACGCTGTGCTTAGCCCGGCCCTGGAAGGGTGGTCACGTTCGTGATGTCGTCAAACCCGGAGCAAGTGAGGAAACATGTCCGAGGATGACAAGCCCGGGGGCGAGCCGGCGATCAAGGCGAAGGCGAAGATCCCGAACGCCAAGAGCATCCGCAGCCCGGAATTCACCCCGCACGGCATCAGCGCCGGGCGCGGCAGCGGGCTCAACCGGCCGTCCGCGCTGACCGCCAAGCAGGCGCGCCGGCGGCGGATACTGGTGATCGTCACACTGGTCGTGGTCGGGGCGCTGCTCGGGGGCTTCATCTGGTGGTGGATCACCCGTCCGCCGCCCGAGATCGAGGTGACGGGCAAGTTCGCCTCCGAGCCCTCGGTGAAGATCCCCACCGATCTCGCGCCCGGCGGCAAGCGCAAGGTGACCACCCCGATGAAGGGCGATGGAACCAAGATCACCAAGGGCGACATCGTGTACGCCCAGTACGTCTTCTACCAGTGGTCCAAGGACAGCGACGAAGAGGACGGCTCCAAGAAGAGCAAGAGCAAGAAGCTCGCCTCCTCCTACGAGCAGGAGTCGCAGGGGCGGCCGACCCAGCCGCTCACCATCGGCGACAGCGGCATCAAGGGCTTCGACGAGGGCATGATCGGCCAGACGTCCGGCAGCCGTGTCGTGCTGCAGATCCCCCCGTCCCAGGGCTTCGGTCAACAGGGCTCGCAGCTCGGGCTCACCAAGTCCGACTGGGTGGTGTTCGTCGTGGACGTCCAGGCCGTCGTCCACAAGAACCAGGGACCGCAGGGCACGAAGAAGGAACTCGACGACGACAAACTGCCCAAGGTCGAGGACAAGGGCGCCGGCAAGGCGCCCGAGGTGAAGATCCCCGACACGAAGGCCCCGGAGAAGCTGCAGGTCAAGACCCTCGTGGAGGGCAACGGCCCGGCGCTGGCCAAGGGCGAGGACGCGGTCGTCAACTACCAGGGGACGATCTGGGACAGCGGCAAGGAGTTCGACTCCAGCTGGAAGTCCGGATCGCCGGCCAAGTTCCCGATCGGCACCGGCAAGACCGTCCCCGGCTTCGACAAGGGCCTCACCGGCGCGAAGGTCGGCAGCCGCGTGCTGCTCGTCCTGCCGCCGAAGGAGGGGTACGGCAAGGACGGCATGCCGCCGGACATCAAGGGCGACGACACCCTCGTGTTCGTCGTGGACATCCTCGCCAAGATCAAGAAGTGAGGCGGGCGCGGCACGGCGGCGCATGAGAGCGAGAGCGGCGGGGTACCCGGTCGGGGCCCTGCCGCTCGGCGTTTCACAAGTCCGCATTGCGACGTCCGTCACGACAACCGGACCGGCGCATTGCCCGTCCTCTTATCGGGAAGCCATGGGAGTGGCGCATTGGGCGTCCCACGGCACCGGATCCCCTCAGGTATCGTCGGTGACGCAATAATCACGGGGGGCTTGTGAGCAACGGCAGAAAGGGTCCGGAGGGCGAGGAGCCCACCGGTCCGGGCGAGGTGGACCAGCACGAGACCGAGACCGGGCCACCGGCCGGCGGAGACGGTCCCACGACCACCACACTGACCGTCGACGCCGAAGAATCCGCTCAGGACGCAGAATTCGGCCACGAGGAAGACATATCCGATAACGACGGAAAAGATCCCTCGGTCGCCGTCTCGGACGAGGACGAGAGCGAATCTCCCACCACCGATAAGCCCGCGAGCGGCACCTCTGACGAGCCCGAGAACGAAGCCCCGGACGAGCCCGCGAGTGACTCCGCGAATCAGTCCCCGGACGACTCCCCCAACGACTCCGCGGGCGACCCGCCTTCAGACGACTCTTCCGCGGACGACTCTCCGGCGGGCGACTCTCCGGCGGACGGCCCTCCTGTGGACGGCTCTGCCGGGGGCGAAGCCGACAAGGCGGCGTCCGAAAGTGTCGGAGGGGCGGTCGGCGGTGATACCAAGAGCATGCCGGCCACCTCGTCCACGCCCTCCTCGTCCAGCCGGGGAGGGCCGCCCGGACGCGGGTCCGGTGACGGAGACGGTGACGGAGACGGCAAGGGGGCGGGCAAGCCCCGGAGCCGCCGGTCGCGGTTCCTGCGCCGGACGCTGTTCCTGCTGCTCGGCTTCATCGGGTTCTGCGTCGCCGCGTTCGCCGTCGCCTACCTGTTCACTCCGGTGCCGTCGCCGCTGGAGAAGGCGGTCGCGCAAGGGCCGACGTTCTACTACTCCGACGGCAAGACGCAGATCGCGAAGACCGGCGTCAACCGGGACGCCGTCGACCTGGACCGCATCCCCGAGAGCACCCGCAACGCGGTGATCGCGGCGGAGAACGGCAGCTTCTACGACGACCCGGGCGTGTCGGTACAGGGCACGACGCGGGCCTTCTGGTCCACGGTGACCGGCCGGCAACTGCAGGGCGGCTCGACGATCACGCAGCAGATGGTCCGCAACTACTACGGCGGCATCGGCAAGGAACGTTCGATCACCCGCAAGCTCAAGGAGATCATGGTCGCCCTGAAGGTCGACCAAGAGAAGCCCAAGGACTGGATCCTCGAGCAGTACCTCAACACCATCTACTTCGGACGCAACGCCTACGGGGTGCAGTCGGCCGCCCAGGCCTACTACGACAAGGACGTCTCGGAGCTGACGCCCGCGGAGGGCGCCTACCTCGCCGCCGCGATCCAGCAGCCGAGCAACTTCGCCGACCCGACCGGTCCCGACCGCGCCATCGCCGAGCAGCGGTGGAACGCCGTCCTCGGCAACATGGTGCGGGACGGCCACCTGGCCTCCGGCGACGCGGCGTCGATGACGTTCCCCACCCCGGTCAAGCAGAAGATCACCGACGTCCTCAAAGGCCAGAAGGGCTACATGGTCAACGTGGCCAAGAAGGAGCTCACCGAGCGCCGCGGCTACAGCGAGGACGAGATCAACCGCAGCGGGCTGAAGATCACCACGACGTTCGACAAGCGGCTGATGGACGCGATAAAGCGGGCGGTGGAGCAGCACGAGCCGGAGGGGATGAGCAAGAAGATCCGGACGGGGGCCGTGTCGGTCGACCCGTCCACCGGGCAGGTCATGGCGTTCTACGGCGGCCGCGGCTACCTGGAGGAGGCGCTGAGCAGTTCCTTCGGCGACTGGGCGCAGGCCGGGTCCGGTTTCAAGCCGATCGCGCTGGCCGCCGCGCTGGAGAGCGGGGAGACGCTCAGTTCGACCTATGACGGCGGTTCACCGCAGTACTTCGACGGTTCGTCCATCAAGAACGACGGCGGCCGGAGCTTCGGGTCGGTGAACCTCGTCACCGCCACCCAGAACTCGATCAACACCGCGTACGTGAACCTCGGCCAGGACATCGGCAACGAGAAGATCGTCGAGATGGCCGAGAAGATGGGCATCCCGAAGTCGCAGATGAAGCCGGAGCAGCGCGCCGCCGCCACGTTCCCGCTCGGCATCGTGTCGCTGCATCCCGTCCAGCAGGCCGGCGTGTTCGCGACGTTCGCGTCGGAGGGCACGTACCGGGAGCCGTTCGTCGTCAAGTCCGTCACCGACAACGAGAACCACAAGCGCACGTTCACCGAGAAGGGCGAGCGGGCGCTCGGCAAGCAGAACGCGCGGGACGCCACGTACGCGATGGAGCAGGTCGTCCGGGGCGGCACCGGGACCGGCGCGCAGCTGCCCGACGGCCGCGACGTCGCCGGCAAGACCGGCACCACCGACAAGGGCCGCGCGATCTGGTTCAACGGCTTCATCCCGCAGATGGCCACGTCGGTCGCGATGTTCCGCAGCGACGGCAAGCCCCTGGAGATCCCCGGCTACGGCGCGTACGGCGGGGCGCTGCCCGCCCAGGTCTGGCGCTCGTACACGAGCGACGCCGTGGACATCAAGGACTTCGAGCCGAAGTCGTTCGGGTCTCCGTCGATCACGCCGGGCGGCGGCTGGAACGGCCCCTCGGACGGCGGTGGACCGGACGAGACGGCGCCGCCCACGACCCGCCCGGAGGAGCCGCCGTCGACCGAAGGACCCGACGAGCCGGAGATCCCGACACCGCCGACCGGGCTGCCGACGGTCATCCCGACCGAGCCCGGCGGGGGCGGCGGCGGTGACGACGGCGATCCCGGCGGAGGTGACGGCGGAGGCGGCGGTGACGGCGGAGGCGGTGACGGCGGCGGAACCGGTCCCGGCGGGGACGGCTGACCGGCGCTAGTCGCAGGCCTTGCCGATCCGGGCCGGTGTCTCCTTCATCACGGTGTTGAGCTGGGCCATGTCGCCGCCGCCGACGGCCGGCGCGGCGGCGCGGAGCCGGCCCGCCTCGGTCTTCAGTGCCTTCTTCAGGTCGTCGTCGTCGGCCTTCTCCGCCAGGGCGTCGAGGCGTCCGGCGAGCTTGTCGGTCGCCTGCCGCCACTGCGCCGGATCCGACGCCGGAACGCTCCTGACCTGGGTGATGTACTGCTGGAACGCCTTCTTCGTGTCGATGCACACCTCGCCGGGGCCGCCGCCCAGCGTCCCGCATCCGCCCAGCAGGCCGGACGCGCCGAGCGCCACCACGCCGCCGGCCAGCGCCCGAACCACCCCGTACCGCATCGCACCCTCCCACTCGTTCCCCCGGACCCGGGTCCGTTGATCCCGGACGGTTTCCGCACATACTTCCGCACCGGGTCATGAGCGCCTCAAGCCCCGCCTTGCCGCGGTGCTCGCCCGTTCCCCCATCACGCCTGCTGTGACGCCCGCCGACGGGGTCCGGGTTCGCGCGGTTCACGCATTATCGGCGCGGACGTCCCGGTGCCGCCGCGGAACGGCGGCCGCGTCCCCGCGCCGGCCTCGGCGACACGTCCGGCACCGCCCTCGCCGAGCTGACAGCGCGCTGACCTGCGGAGTCTCACGCGCGGTCAGGTGATTATGCTCTTTGGTCCTGTTCGCCCATGTAGCGTAGGCAGTCGCGCGGGGACGAGCACGGAAGAAACAGGGGGTGGCGACCGTGGCCGACGCGTGGCGACCCACGTCGGAACTGGAGCACCGACTGCAGGAGACCGTACGGGCCGGGGACCAGGAGAGCTATTTCCGCCTGATCGCGGACAGCGAGCTCGTCATCCCCGTCCCGCCCGACCTGGTAAACGGCATGCTCTCGGGCCGCACGCAGGCGTCCTGGCCGACCCAGGAAGAGGACGGCCGGGTCCATGTGCTGGTTTACACGTCGGCATCGGCGATGCGCGCCTGCCTCGGCCCGGCGTACCAGCACTTCATGACCGTCCGGTTCGGCGAGATCGCCGAGACGTGGCCCGACAACCGCTGGTGGCTGGCCATCGACGCGCCCGCCCACGGTGTCGGGACCGCGCTGCCCATCGAGGCGCGGCTGCCGTCCTGGTTCGTCCGCCAGGTGGCGCAGGGCGACGGCCGCCCGCCCCAGGTCGGCCGCGCGTCCGCCCCCTGGGAGGAACTCCGCGACCAGCACCGCGACCTCCCCCGCGAGTCGCCCCGGCAGGAGTTCCAGCCCGCCAACGACGTCGAACGCGAGCTGCTCCGGGCGGCCGCCAACAACGACCACGACCTCTTCCTGCAGACCCTCGCGGCCACCGACGTGCTGCTGCCCGTCCCGGACGACACCGACTACACGATGCGACCGGGCCGTCCGGGGTTCCCCTGGCAGACCAGGGACGTCGACGGCTCCACCGTCGTCCCGGTGTTCACCTCACCCGAACGTCTCATCGAGGCGGCCCGCGCCACCGGGGCCGGCACCGAGTACATCAAGCTGCCGTTCACCGTCGCGCTGCGCTACTGGCCGAACCACGACTGGCTGCTGGCCATCAACTCCGGCTCCCCCGCCGGCGGCACCGTCCTCGCCCAGCAGCTCCCCGGCCTCGCCACCTGGGCCGACCAGCGCGCCGCGCAGCGCATGACGGACGGTTTCGAGCCGCAGAACGACGTCGAGCAGCGCCTGTTCGACACCGCCCGCCGCCGCGACACCGACGGCTTCTTCAAGATTCTCCTCGGTGCCCAGGTCCTCGTCCCCGCCGACCCCGACACCCCCTGGGGCATCGCCCCCGGCGACCCCGGTTTCCCGTGGCGGCCCGTTCCCGTCCACGGCCGCACGGCCATCCAGATCTTCACGTCCCTCAAGTGGATGAACGAGGCCATCGGCTCCTCCCGCTTCATCATGCCGACCCTCCTGGACATGGTCGCCGCCTGGCCGGACACCGAGTGGACCCTCGCCATCAACCCGGGGACGCCCATCGACGCGGCCATGCCCGGCGACAAGGTCCGCTCCCTGGGCGACCTCCCGCGTCCGGAGGAGCCCGCGACACCGCCGGCCGCGTCCACGCCCTCGGACACGCCGCCGGACACGCCCGCCGTCCCCGCGACGCCGCCGGCCGCGTCCACGCCGCCTCCCCCGGACACGCCCGCCGTCCCCGTGGCGCCGCCGGTCCCCGTGGCGCCCGCCGTCCCGTCCGAGCCCGACACGCCTGCCCGGGACGCACCGGGCGCCCACGCCGGTCCGCCGACCCCGGCCCCGGCCGGCCGCGAGGACGACCGCCAACCATCGGCACCCGGCTCACCTCTGGAAGCCGCACAAGGGGGCGCCGGAGCATCGGCGTTCGACACCTCAGACCCACTCGGAGCCCCGGGCGGCCGCGCGGACATGAGCGCCCCCGGCGGACCTCATCCAGGACGCAGACCGACGTGGGAGGACGATGTAGCCGCGTCCGACACCCCGGGCGCACCGGCCGGACCTGGCGCGCAGGGGAATCCGGGCGTGTTCGGCGACCCCGGCGAGACGGCATCGGACGAGCACGCAGGCGGCCCCGCCGCCGGCGAGGCCGCCCCGGGCGAAACCGTCCCCGGCCAAACCGCGCGGCCTGGCGCGGGTGCACCGAGCTTCCCGGCCGACACGCCAGGGAGCGACACTGCCGAGGCCGGACGTGAGCCCACCCCGCCCGACTCCCCCGGTGAACCCGCAACGCCCGGCTTGAGCGCCGCCGGTGGCCCCGAACCCGCCGCACACCATCCCGGCCCGGCGCCCGACGCCGTCCGGCCTCCGCAGGGCGCACACGCGGCGCCCGGCATGCCGGACGCCCGCGACCCCCACAGCGCCTCACCGGAGACCGGCCCGCAGGGCGGCGACACCGCTGGGCCCGGACCGGCCGGCCAGGACGGCTTCGCCGCGTTCGACGCTCCCGGTCCGGCGGCCGGCCCCGGCCTGCCGGTCGCGGCCGGCACGGAAAGCGGCCAGGACGCGCCGGGTGAACGGCCGCTGCGGGCGTTGGACGAGCCGGAGCCGGCGTTCGAGCCGGGCAACCGGATCGACCAGGAGCTCCACGAGGCGGCCCTGAGCGGCGACTCGGACGCGTTCCTGCGCGTCCTGCTGAACGCGAACGTCCTCGTGCCGATTCCGGACGACGCGCCCCTTGAGGTGACGCCCGTCCAGCGGGAGTTCCGGTGGGACGCGGCGCTGCGGACGGAGTCGGCGGTGCAGGTGTTCACGTCGCTGGTCCGGTTGCGCGAGGTGCTGCCGGAGTCCCGGTTCGTGTACGCCGACTTCCGGGAGCTGATCGGCGCGTGGCCCCGCGAAGACTGGATGATGCTGCTCAACCCGGGAACGCGCATCGGAGCGTCGCTGCGCGGCGACCAGGTGCGGGCGCTCAGCGAATGGGCGGTTCGGGTCGGGCTCGTCCAGGCGCGGCCGGAGGTGCCGCTGCCGCCGCCGCGGCCCGAGCCGGCGCCGCAGATGCCGCCCGACCTCGACGACCGCGTGTCGTCGCCGTCCATCATGCAGAAGGTCGTGCCGCACGAGCATGTCGCGTGGTATCTGGAGCAGGGCTACGACCGGGTCGGCGGGTTCGTCCACTCGACGGGCGATGTGGCGGAGTTGCAGACACCGGTCCAGCTGTACGAGGCGCTGGGGCTTCTATACGAGGGCTCTTCGTTCTCACCCGGCGATGAGGGCGTCTACGTCATCCGGTGGCCCGCCTACTGCCCCGACCTGTACCGGATCCCTTTCGGCGGCCGGGACGAGGAGGAGAGGGCCACCTGGGGCGAGGCCGGCTGGGTGATCGAGCGGCCGCCGTTCACGGGAAGCGGCTTCGCGCCCGGAAGCGCCGGTTCCATCCGCGAGTACAAGGTGGACAGCGTCCGCCTGCCGTACGGGGCGGAGATGTACGTCCTCGGGCGCGACCGGTCCGAACGGTTCGTCGCCATGTACGACCCCGACCGGCTCGCCTGGCTGCGGCCGGACGCGAACGCCGACGCATGGGACGGGCGGACGGAGGCCACGCAGTGATCCGGGACGGGTACGTCGCGCGGTGGCTCGGCCGCGACTTCGAGGCCGCGCCGGGCGCCGACGGTGAGATCAGGCTGTACGCGCCGGGGCCGACGGACGGGTTCGAGGAACTGCGTCCCGGACGCTACCGCCGCATCGTCCCCGCGTCCGAAGTCGAGGACCTCCGCTACGTCCGGACGACGTGCCGCTGGCGCGGCGAACGGTTCGTCATCGTCGGCGAGCATGAAACATGGCTGCGGGTCGAATACACCGGCGGACGGGCCCCGGTCGCGGAGAACCTCGGGCTCGACCGCATCGACCAGGGCATCTGGCAGACATGGGCTCCCGGGTCGGAGGTCGAGGACGTCCGCGAGGAGTTGATCTGATGACTCACGGGGTTGATTTGGCTCGCGGATCCGTGTTGGCATGATTCCCGAGGGGACCCCTCGGGTAGTTGCGGGCACAGCGCTCAAAGGCGATGCGACGGAGGTGCTGCGGCAGTGATCTGCCGATCAGCGGTGAAACCGATCTTTGTCGGGCTCGGCACGGCCGCCGTCCTGGCCGCCGGCGGCGCATCCGCCATGGCCGACGACGCACCGTCCCCCACGCCATCAGAGTCGGGCACGGCGTCCCCCGCCCCGGGCGAGCTCGCCGTGAGCGTCACCACGGCTCCCTCCGCGCCGGCCGCCGGGGAGACCGTGACCGTCGAAACGACCGTCAAGGCCGTCGGCGGCGAGGTGGCAGGCGTCAAGATCAAGAGCATCGCGGCGAGCCCCGAGGGGGTGACCCTGGACGGTGAATGCGAGAAGCCGTTCACCATGGAGAAATGCACCGCGGGAGACCTCTCCAGCGAGAGCAACCGCGTCTTCTCCTGGAATCTGACGGCTCCGGAGAAGACGAAGGAGGTCGGGATCACCGTCACGGTCAGCGCGACGGAACTCACCGACATCGTCAAGACGACCACAGTGAACTTCATCATTCCGACGCCAACGCCAACGCCAACGCCGACCAAGACAACGACGCCGCCCACGTCGCCTAGTGCGACACCGTCGAAGACGACGTCGAAGCCGTCGCCCACGAAGTCGTCGTCCGGCGGGGGTGGCGGTGACGGCTCCAGTGGCGGCTCGAGTTCGAGCTCGGGTTCCGGATCCGGATCCGGTGATGGCGGACCGTCGGCTTCCATCAGCGGGGTCGAGCCGCCGAATCCGAACTCGTCGTTCGATCCGGAGAAGCCGGAGGTGGCGTTGCCGCCGATCCAGGCGCCGAGTCCGTCCGTCGCGCCCGGTCCGGGTGCGGTGACGCCGCAGAGCCGGTTGCAGGGGAACAAGGCGCCCGTCGCGCAGGACCTCACGTTCGAGCGGATGGCGAGCACCCAGATCGCGTGGCTGGCGGCGCTGCTGGTGGCGATCTCCCTGCTGCTGACGCAGCTGCGGCTGGGGCGGCGGCGGCTGCCTGCCGGTGCCGCGAAGCGGCTGAAGGGCACGCACCGCCGGCCCCGCAGGGGCATGTTCGGAAAGTGATCAGCGGGTGAGGCCGTAGCAGGCGATCGCTGCGGCGGCGACCACGTTCAGGGAGTCGACGCCGCGAGCGAGGGCCGTCTCGCTCATCGGGATGCGGACGCGGTGGTCGGCCTCGTGGAGCCATCGGGACGACAGGCCGTCCCCTTCGGAGCCGAGGAGCAGCGCCCGGCGGTCCGCCGTCCGCGCGTCGTCGATGGGTGTCGCGTCGGGCGCGGGGGTCAGGGCGAGGAGTTGGAAGCCGCGTTCGCGAAGCGCGGCCAGGCCGGTGCGCCAGTCGGTCATCCGGGCGTACGGCAGCGCGAACACCGCGCCCATGGAGACCTTGACCGAGCGCCGGTAGAGCGGGTCGGCGCAGCGGGGTGCCAGCACGGCGGCGTCCACGCCGAGAGCCGCCGCACACCGGAAGATGGCCCCGATGTTCGTAGACTGCACTGTACGACACACACCGCCTAGTTGAGCAGGTGAGCGGACGATGCCTCCCTCCAAGCGTGACGACCAGTCCCCCGTTCTCGCAGTCGCCTACACGCGCGTGTCCACCAAGCGCGAAGAGATGGTCAGCCCCGAACTTCAGGCGCACGAACAGGACACCTACGCGGCGCGCCATGGGTTCCCGATCGTGGAACGCGTCGAAGATCTCGACCTGTCCGGCCGTGACTTCGCTCGCCGGTCCGTCGACTACATCGTCGAAGGGATCAAGGCCGGACGGTGGAACACCGTCCTCCTGTGGAAGTGGTCGCGTTGGGGCCGCAACCTCCTTCAGTCACGTCTCTACCTCTCGGAGGTGGAGCAGGCAGGCGGACAGGTCATCGCCGTCACGGAGGACTTCGACACGACGACGAGCGTCGGCAAGTTCACCCGTGACCAAATGCTCGCCATCGCGGAACTCCAGTCGAACCAGATGGCGGAAAGCTGGCGAGAGGCACATGCCCGCCGTCGCCGTCTCGGCTTGCCGCACACAACCGCTCCCCGCTTCGGCTACACGTACGTGAAGGGAGAGGGCTACGTCATCGACCCCAAGACGGCGCCCGCCCTGAAGTCGTGTTACGAGCGGTTCGTCAACGGCGAGTCCATGCGGTCGCTAGCGTTCGAACTCAACGCGAACGGCTACCGGACGACGCGCGGCAACGCTTTCACGCCGACCGCTCTCGGCCGGACCATGGACACGGGTTTCGCTGCCGGACTCATCCGTGAACGCTCAGAACCTCCGGACGCTGGGAACAACCGGCGCAAGATCGCGGCCTTCGACGTCTGGCGCGAAGGTGCCCATGAAGCGATCATCTCCACGGACCTGTGGGAGAGCTACCGAGACAAGCGACTGGCCAACGCTCTCAAGACTCCACGTCTCCGCACCGTGGCGCACACCTTTTCCGGGCTCGTCGTCTGCGCGGAGTGCGAGACGACGATGATCAGCGCACGCAACGGAACAAGGCAGTACCACGTGTGGCGATGCCGGAAGCGGCAGGAGTCCAAGTCGTGTCCGGGCGCGGTGGCCAGCAACTCGAAGCTTGAAAAGAAGGTCCGCGAGTGGGTTCTCAAGAACGCCCAGGGTGGGGAGACGATCGAAGCGGACGCACGCCGTGAGACCGCGGCGCGTGCCGCAACGACCAATCTCGAAGCGTCGCGCGCCGAGATCAAGCGCCTGAAGGCCAAGCGCAAGCGCCTCGTCGACCTGCACACGGACGGAGCGATAGACCGCGACGACTACGACGAGAAGAAGGCGGAGATCGACGAGGCGCTCACGGAGGCGGAGGCAGCCGAACGCACAGCCAAAGCGGAGGCCAAGGAACTCGACGCGGATTACCGGTCCGTCTTCACGACCCTTGCCGACCTCTGGGACGAGGCAACCCCGCAGGAGCGGCACGAGATGCTCACGAGGGTCGTCAAGAGGATCAAGATCCAACCGGGCACCTGGGCGAACCCGAAGAAGGCTGACATCGTCCCGCGTTGGGCTGCGGAGTGACCCGTCCGTCAACGCAAGAGCCCCCTGCCGGTGGTCATCGGCAGGGGGCTGTCTCATCGCTTGTGGCTGTCTCGTGACCGTGCCGTTTGGGCGCGCCGTCGGCGTTCGACGTTGGCGAGCACATGAGCGGCTACCTTCCAGAACTCATCCCAGCATTCGCGTTGTGTCGGTGCGCGTTCCGTCGTCCGTCTGCTCGTGTGGCCTCACCTCCCTCACTGTGCGTGGCGAGAACGAGGGCGGGAGCGTGCACGTGCAATGTGCAACCGCGTCCCCTTACGTGCAGACGCGCGCAGAGATGCACCTGCACAAGTCTCGCTGCACGATCACGGAGAGTCGCCAGTCTCCGAGTGGACGGCGCGCCAGCGTCCCCGAGTGACCTGGACGGCGCGTCCCGAGTTAGCCAGCCCGTTGAGTTGGTAGTAGACCCACCGGCGGCTCTTGCCGCTGGCCTGGATGAGAAGGGGCACAGGTACGCCCTCGTGCGGTGCGGCAACCAGCATGGCCCAGAGAGCCGTTTCCGGGGTCTTCCGAGACTCAGGGACGTCAATGGGTCCGGCTTCGTCGGGCGGAAGCTCTGAGCGCCTCTCAGAGCCGTCCGCGGGCACGAGAGTCTCGGCTTCCTCCGGTGCGCGTCGGGATACCTCGTCGAGCGTCGGTCGCGTATCCGCGTGCCTCTGCGCGGTCTCACTCACGGCCTGGTCGCTCAGGAGGAACGCGCGGGCGCGACGAGGGATGTCGTGTTCCGGTGCGGACAGGAGGAACTTGCCAGGGGCGTTGAGGGTGTGAGCATGCCAGCCGGCGCCAAGCATCCCTTGCCCGAGGATGAGATCGACGTCCTTGCGCTCCCGGACGCGGAAGCTCATGCGGACGTCCATCTGTGAGCGAACCGCGCCCTTGCCCATGGCCTTCTGAGTGGGCCGCTGTGTTGCAGCGACGAGGGTCACGGCGACGGCTCGTCCTCGTCGCGCAATCGAGTCGGTGAACGTGGTCGCTTCCGGAGCGTCATCAGCAAGTTCGGCGTACTCGTCGATGATGATCACGAGCGCGGGCATTTGACGCGACGGTTCCCATACCCGCTTTCCCGTTGAAGCGAGGTGATCAGCACGCGCCTCCAGGATCGCGACCGCGTCACGCAGAAGCCGACGCGCTTCCTCCGGACTGGTCGCGAGACGATCGATGCACCGTGCCCACGGCTGTAGTTCCATGCCTCGTTTGAGGTCGATGGCCCATATGACCACGTCTCGACAGGAGGACAGATTGCCCATGAGGACGTTGATGCCGCCGCTCTTGCCCGATCCCGCGATGCCTCCGATGAGGGCGTGACGGCGCAGGAGAAGGACGCGTGCGGGCGCTGCGTCCTCGAAGGGGCCGAGGTCGATCGGCTCCGTGATCGTCGTGACGGACGGTCCAGGCCATGCGATGGCGTTGGCGTGCGGGTCGATGTTGAGCACCCGCAACTCGAAGCGGTTGGCCCTGTCGTCGCGCGTGGGGTAGACCCGAACGGCTCCCCGGAACGTCCCAAGTGCGGATTCGAGCGCGGGAATCTTCCCGATCGCGTCCTGGATCGTCTGACCGCGCGCAAGGCCGAATCGGGCGCGCCATCCCCACACGTCCACTACGGCGGACATCACGCGGGAGCCTGCCAAGCCCACCGATTGCGAGATCTCCGGCCATGCGGCGAGCGTGCGCTCGACGCGAACGCGGGCGCGCCGGCGTCGATGCGCCCACCAGGGCACGGCGAGAACAGGTGTACCGACGAGGAGGATTTGCGGAAGCGGCCGGTTGGTGATGCCGAGTGCCGTTGCTGCGGCAAGCCATCCCCCGGCGCTCATCGCGACGGTTGCGGCATACAGACGCTCGATTCGGCGCGAGAGGCCGATGCGGTCACCGACGATGGCGAGCGCCGACGCGATCACGGACGCCGTGAGGAGGATGCCGACCCACCATCCAGGGTGAGTCAGGTGGAGCACAACGGCCGTGACGACGAGGACGAGGGCAAGCCCGATCGGTCCAAGTTCGGAACGGTAACGCCAGAGTCCGCGGGCCACGGCCACGGCGACGAGGTCAGGCAGCTGCCCGTTGGAGTCGATAACCACCATCGGTTGTAGGCCGTTGCGGCGCATTCGGCGCGCGTGCCGCTTCATCTGCTGGTTCCTCATGCGCGCCCCTCGGGGTCGTATCCCTGGGCGTCGAGTTCATCTCGCAGGTAGGAGAGCGGGTCGCGTTCCCCGTCATGGTGTGCGGTGAGGGTGGCGCGTGCGGCGGCTGCGAGGTTGGCGCGGTGTATGCGGAAGTCGCGCAGTTCGGTGCTGAGGCGGGCGACCTCGTCGGCGAGAGCGGGGATGGTGTCGAGCGCGGTGTCGAGATTCGTGCGGAGGATGGCAGGGAGCGTTTCGTCAGGCCACGTGTTGGCGACGATGCGGCGTGCGGTACGGCTCCGGTTGATGGCCTCCTGAAGGTCGATCCTGGGGTGGTACGGCGTGTTGGGCACTAGGCATCCCCTCCTTGGGTCGGGGCTGTGGGACGTCCGGGACGGTGGTCAGGGCTGGCCAGCGCTGAACCACTCGACGATTGCGGCGACCAAGCGGCGAATCTCGGGCGCGGCACTGGTGGCGCCCAGGAAGAAGCCGAACAGAAGGCAGATGACCGCGTGCCAGACGCGCAAGCCCATGTAGCGCCAAGCCACGTAGGCGACCGCGCCGAGGATGACGACGAGCGGAATTGAGACCTCCATGGAGTGCATCACCTCTCTTCACTGAGGGCGGAAGCGTGATCGCTGCCCTGTCGGGAGTCGGGGGCGGACTGGTCGGGGGCGTTGAGTTGCCGTCGAAGTTCGGTCGCCCTGGGCGTACTGATCCGCAGCGACGTCCTGAGAGCGTCACGCGTGATGGGACGACCGTGCATCTGTCGGTACTGCGCATCTGCGAACCGGGCCGCTTCCATCAGTTCGTCATCGGTACGGCGCGGTGGACGCCGTCCCCGCCGCTTCGGACGAGGGGAAGGATCGTCCTCCCCGCTGCCCGCCGGTTCGTCCTCTGGCTCGTCCTCCACTGCGGGTGGCTCGTCAATCCGGCTGCGGAGCGCGTGAAGGTGTGCGGTGAGTCCGAGTACGGCAGCCGGTACGGCACCGACGAGGACGACGATCGGCCATGAGAGGTCGATCAATCCGGCCTCTATCGCGTGGTACGCCGCGTTACCGGTGATGCTCATCCCGATAGCGCCGATGGCGTTCATCCGGGCGAAGCGGCGTGCGGCGGCTGATCGGGTGGTGGTGGCCAGCCAAACGCGCGCCGAGGTCATGGCGTGCGCGTCGATGGTGATCGGCAAGAGCCACGCCAGCCGTACGGGCCAGCCGGCGGCGGTGGCCAGCCCGTACAGGCCGGTGAAGCTCGCGACCGCAGCGGAGACGGCTGCGATGGTCATGCCAACCATGACCCACCAGTCCCGTACCGGAACGTCCTCGTCCGGTACGGATTCCGGTACGGCGGTCGCGTGTGCATCGGTCGCGGACATGGACCGTCCTTTCAGATTCCGTCGTGACGGGACTTGCGGCGACGCCAGCGGGAGCGGGACCGGCACTTGTGGCACCGCCACGTGCCGATCTCGGTACGGGCTCCGCAGGGGCAGGAACGTCCTCGGACGTCATTGGGGATTCGCACGGTCACCTCTTGAGGCCGGTGGTCTTGGGCGTGGTCTCGTGGGTCTGGCATCGGACCGTGACGCCGAGGAATCGGCGCGTTGAGGCCGTCATTCGGGACTTGGGGGTGCCGGTCAGGCTCATGCGGCGTTCCTCGGCGTGGATGCCGATGAGGAGGAGCAGGAAGACGCCGAGAGCGCCACCGGACAGGAACACGGCGAGCAGGAGCATGAGGGTTGCGGAAGTCATCGGGTCACTTCTCCTCAGAGGCGTCCGCGATGACGGCGCCGTCGTAGGACATCAGGGCGTTGTGGCGGGCACGGGCGGCGCTCAGGATCGCGATCGCGCTGTAGGTCACGGGACCGAAGTCCCGCATCACGCGGTAGTGGCTGCGGTCCGAGTCCGCGGTGTAGATCTCCGACCCCACGAGGGCCGCTATGCGCTCGATTTCGGTGCGCATGACGTGGTCAGCGCCACGGGCGAAGACCATGAGTTCCGCTCCCGTGGGAGCCGGCACCTCGGAGTGCGTTTCGAGGTAGGCGGCAAGGCCGCGAAGACCGGCAATGAGCCGGGTTCGCTGGGTCGCGTCCGCGTAGGTCATGTGGATCACTCCTCTCGACCTGTCGCGCTCTCCGGTAGCGCGATCGACTACATCTTGTGCGCACACAGCTGTGCGCGTCAAGACGTTAGCGCACACCTTTGCGTCATCAAGTACACGTCAAACTGTGCGCGAACAGATAGACGCACACAGGCGTGCGCGTTACAGTTGCGAGGAACCAGGCGTTGACGCAGGTGAGAGGAACCGATCGATCATGGCTGGCACGGCATCGCCCTCAGCGGGCGCGCGTGCAGGAGGCTCAAAACCGAATCTCTACGAGGTGATTCGGGACCAACTCATAGGCGAGATCGAGTCAGGCCGTTACCCGTCCGGCGCTCTCCTGCCATCGGTGCGAGAACTCACGGCACGGATGGCCATCAGCACCACAACGGCCCGCAAGGCGCTCGCGGAAGTGGTTGCCGCCGGCTACGCGCGCCCTGAAGGCACTCGCGGACACGTCTCAGCTGGCCCCCGCGCACAGCAGGTAGACGAGGAGACTCCTCAACCGACTGAAGCGCCCGCCGCTGCTCGTCCTAGTGGGCTGGCCATCCGGACGCCCGTGACCGTCACGTCAGACGGATATGCGGAATCGGAGACGGAGCACACCACGCTCGACGTGCGCTCCGAACCCGTGCCCCCCGCTGTTGCTCTCGCCCTGGGTATCGACGAGCCGACCGCTCCCGTAGTAGTCCGCAGAAGACTCGTAGCCGACGAGCACGGGATGCCTACGGAGCTTCGCACGAGCTACCTAGAGCCGGGTTTCGCCCAGGCCACCCCACTCGCCGAACCGGAGCAGGTGAGGGGTTCATGGGGTGACGCGCTCCTGGCCTCCGCAGGGGGCAAGTCGTTGGGGACCACTCAGCGCCACGTCTCGGCGCGGCACCCGTCCGACTCGGAATCGGCCATGTTGGGACTCAAGCCCACGGCCTGTGTGCTCACACGTACAGAGACCACGCACGACCAGAGCGGACGTCCGATCGACCACACGGTCACGGTCTGGCCAGCCGAAAGCACACGCCTCAACTTGAGTGATGAGCGATGACCACGGAGAACAGCGAAGCTGAGACTTGCCCGCGGTGCGGCTCAGAAGACGTCGAGGTCAGGACACAAATAGACCTCGCGTTCGGCGAGGAAGTCCCTTACCGAGCCTGCCCCGCCTGCGGCAACGAATACGACCACGGGTTGCCGAAGGTCAGCCGAGAGCCCAACGACTCTTAGGTGATGGTCGTCCGGTACTGGAACTCATACCGGTCAGCCCGGTAGATGATTTTCGCGACCTCAACCGGGGTGTCTCCGGACCAGAACGTTTGCCAGATCTGAATCACCGGGACACCCGCAGGCATGTCGAGCTGCGCCTCTTCGTGCGGTTCGGGCATCCGGACTTGCAGCACCTCTTCTTCCGCATCGACGGCGTAACCGATCGCGTCGAACCGCGGAACGATGCCCTTTCCGCCATACGGGCCTTCGTGCGGCATCTCGATGTCGGTACCGCCCGTGATGGCGAGCGGCTCCCAAGCCACGCTGAACGAGACAGGGCTTCCGCCCATGTTGATCAAATACGAGGTCTCGGAGACAGGGTCGCCCTCCTCGATGCCGAGACGTTCCGCTACTCCGGCAGGAGCCTCAGCGCGTTCGGTGGAGTGCTCAACCTGGAGTTCCATGCCAGCCCGCTCGGACTCCTGCCGGTAGGCCGGCTGAGAGTGTGGGCGCTGGAACCGGTCCCAATGGGTCCTGACCAGGGGCGGACTCTTGGCTACGAACGCCCCCTGACCTTGCAGGAAGTAGATTGCGCCGACGTTCCGTAGCGCGATGAGCGCCCGACGAGCCGCGCCCAACTCACATTCCCACTGCTCAGCCAGCTCTTGCGGACTCGGCAACGGTGAGTCCGCACCCAAGTCTCCGCTCTTGATCCTCTTCTGAAGGTCGTCGGCGATGGCCTGATGCGGGGAGAGGTGTTGATCACGGTCGACCATGGATGGATTCTCTCACAGACGGTGGCCGCTACAGGGGGCTAAACGCTGGCCGGTTCCGAACCACACGGTTCCGAGAAGACCAGGTCAGCGCAAGTCGTACTCGCGTGCCGTGACTCGTCCGACGAACGACTTCCATTCGGCTGCGGTAACGATCAGCTTGGGGCCGTCCGCGTCCTTCGAGTCGCGGACACCGATCACGTCGGCCAGCCTCGCCACCTCGACGCATGCGCCGCCCTGGTGGTCGCTACGGCTGGCCTTACGCCAGCGGGCACCTTCCATGCCACCCATGTCCCTCATGCAACTTCCTCCATCAACCTTGTGATCAAGCGCCGGGACTCATCGACTCGGAGCGCGTCACCTCGCAATGCGTTGTACCGCACTGCACACTCTCCAACGGCGCTTTTCTCCTGAAGAAGCATCCCTTGCCCGCCTGCTTCGATGTACGCCACGTCAGGCGCGTCCACAAAGCTCAGCAGAATGAAACTGCCACCCAAGCCAGGGTAGTAGCCCGCATCTTGCGGTACGACGTCGATCCAAACATTAGGCAACTCACCAATCGTGAGCAAGTGCTGAAGTTGCTCACGCATCACGGTTGATCCGCCGACAGTACGCCGCAAAGCGAACTCGTCCACGGTAAACCAAGCTTGGGGAGCATCCTCAGCCGCAAACATCTCTTGCCGCTTCAAACGGTCCTTCACGAGCTGGTCCACGAGATCCGGCCGCTGATTCCAGCCGACCACAGTACGGATGTAGCTCTCGGTCTGCAACAGACCATTAATCATGGCTACGTCGAAGGCACGTATCGTAGTCGCCTCTACCTCGACTTCGAGATACCGATCAAAGCCAGGCGGGCGGACCGTTCGGTGACGTGTGTCGACGACACGCTTCCATAGCCGCTGGAACAGCCCATTGGTCTTGAAGAAAGTATCGAGGTCCTGAGCGAACTTCTCCGAAGGGATGTTCTTCCCGGCCTCGATCTGCCCGAGCCACTGCGGCGTGTACCCAAGTTTCTCAGCCAACTCCTGCTTGCTCAACTGAGCTTCCGACCGCCAAGCGGTCACCTCCGCCGCGAATGTCTGGATTGCAGGGTCTTCATATGCTTCGCGTCGTGATCCCACTGCCGTCTCCTCTGCGAAACCCAGGGCGGGGTTTCGTGGACTAGAGCCGAGGTTTACCTGACCCGTCTCGGGGTTCATGGCGAGAGTAACTCACCCTTGCGAGTCTGGTCACGGCATTTCAACCGGAAACCAGAGGCGATGGTTCCCCATGGTGAACACCCGCCCGCCGCCACATGGCCCTCATAGGTGCCATCCGGCAACCGCGAACACTCCAAAGGTCGTATCGATGCACGCAACCGTTCTCGCACCCGAAACCCCGACTCTGATCCTCGACCCCACCGACAGGGCACCGGCGGAAGCACGACGCTTCCTCGCGGCGTGCTTCTGCGAGTGGGGGATCAAAGACGACTCTGACGGCCGTCTCGTCGTCTCGGAACTCGTCACCAACGCCCTCCGACACGGCTCCGGAGAGATCATCGTCCGCATCTTCCGGGACGAGAACGACGGCGCACTCACCATCGAGGTATGGGACCAGGGAACCGGTGAACCCCTTGCGAAACCGGAGAGCGAAACCGAAATCCACGGCCGGGGACTGCTGACGGTCGAAGGCATCGCGATCAAGTGGGGAACGCGACCCATCAGCGAAGGAGGAAAAATCGTATGGGCAAGACTCGCAGCCTAGCCATTCAGATGGCCAAGCGCTTACGCAGTGCCGTCCAGGCGTACGCCCTCCGGTGCCGCACCCGTATCGGGCACCACACTGCGGCGCATTATCTCGATTGCCTGGCCATAACGATCGCGCCTGCCGGCTGGCGATGCCTCCGGCTCTACCGTCCCGACGACTTCCCGCTCTTCCGTCCAACGCTCCGCGTCTACGCCCCCGGGGCAGATGACGTCGAAATCTGGATACACGTACGAGCGGAACCTCAGGGCCGTTGGAGCTACTACGAGGCTGGACAAGATGGAACAGCTGGTCACCTGTTCCACTGTGGAGACGCCAAAGGAGCGGCCGAACAGGTCGGACGCATCCTCCAAGAACGCATGTACCCCTTCTAGGGGAACGCTTCCCCAACACGCCCCCGGCTTCCGTCTAAACGAGCTTGGCAGAAGCCGGGGGTCTATACGTAGGAGTTCAAGTGCACAGCATTCGGTACACCTTGCTTCGTCCGATCAGCCCCCTGGTTCGTTCCTACCTGAAGAGCCAAAAGAGAAGGCATATGGACTACTCATTCCGCTTCATACTGACCGAAGAACCGGAACAGGCAAACGCCCATTGGCAGACTGCGGAACTGTTCCGAATGGCAGCCGACTCCCTAGCCGCGAACAAGACACGGCAGCCACCACCGAGCCACCAGACTCCCGCCAGAATTCTCATCAGAGAAGGCAGAATCATCAAGCTATAGCTTGCACCGAGTTTGGCGCGTGAAAGCACTCACCCTAGAACCGAAGCTTCGGCGGCCATGTTGAACTCGGGATCGATCTGAGTAGTGAGATCGACCCCTACAGCCTTGTTCACCCAACTTTCGGCGTTCCTGACATGGAACTCCGCACCCTGCCGGGAGAACTTCTCCCACTCCTTCGGCTGAGCATCGACCTCCGCCTGAAGCTTGCGGAGCACTTCCCTCCCATGGTCGTCGAGCGCGCCGAGATCGAAGGGGCGTCCCTGTTCCATCGGCCGAACGGCCGGCTGGTGCCCCATGCACACAAGCAGGTCATCCCCCACCTGCGCACGCAGGAACGACTCGTCGTCGTTCGTCTGGACCTTGTTGCCTACTACCGCGATCTTCACCCCGAAGTCCCGCGCGTACTCGATGTACTGCCGGTAGACGGCGACGCCCTTCCTCGTCGGCTCAACCACCAAGAACATGACATCGAACCGTGTGAACAGACCAGAGGCGAACGTGTCCGCCCCCGCCAGCATGTCCACTACGACGTACTTTCCATGACCGTCCACCAAGTGGTTGAGGTACATCTCACCCCCCGTCTGCCCTGGTGCACGACACCAAGGTCCTCGTCGTCGAGCTGGCTGGCTGTGCGGAAGGCCACTCGACTGATGCAACACGAAAGATGCGTGAATAAGTTCGTTG
Source organism: Spirillospora sp. NPDC048824 (assembly GCF_043198455.1). NCBI lineage: Bacteria > Bacillati > Actinomycetota > Actinomycetes > Streptosporangiales > Thermomonosporaceae > Spirillospora > Spirillospora sp. NPDC048824. Next base: position 135,245 of record NZ_JBICUS010000002.1, read on the forward strand.
CCCCGACCCGCAGGAGTTTCGAGCCGCTCCGTTGGCCCACTCTTCACCGGTCTCAGCCGTGGACGCGGATACGAGCGTTGGCCCCTCCGAGGTACTCCTTGATCGCGTAGAGGTAGGTCCCAACGCTGGGACCCCGCTACCTCCTCGTCGCTACCTCCTCGTCACCAGACCCCCAGAGCAGCGCGCAGGCGCTGGCTGACGGCTGATTCAAACCGCAACCGCCACGACCCCTCCGCATGTAGATGCCGGATGCAGAGGCGACGTAATTACTTACCGGTGCCACCGTTACTTACGAAGATCGCTGGCAGTCATGCACCATGACACTCGCCAGCCAGCTAGATCATTTGACCCATGTGGCCAACTCCGGCCAAAGGCATCCCTTGCATCGGGATCGACTGACATGCGCAAATCCATGACGCTAGCGTATGTGAAACCGCACACAGGAAGGGGCTGTGATGGAGATACGGTTCGTTAGCGAGGCCGAGAAGCTTGCAGCTGGCGCTGGAGATCTAGAGGCTTTTAGCGGGTTGAACCTGCTGCACATAAAGAAACAGGTCGCCGAACTGTTGCGACACGTCGGAGAGCGGGGCATATTCGATCAGTACACAAGGCACGACATACAACACGTTGATTCCATGCTAGAAATGCTTGGATGGTTAATTCCAGAGTCGACTCGTCCAATTATGACCAAGGCTGACTGGCTCCTCATAGTGCTATCAGTCTACTTCCATGACCTCGGCATGCTGGTAACAAAGGAGGAATACGACAGTCGAGAGTTGAGCACTTTCAAGGAATATACGGGACATAGACTCGTAAGCAATGATGGCGAAGGGCGAGATTATCGAGAACGTCTGTCTGGCCTTTCCGAAGACGAGAGAGAGCGTTTCCTCTATCAGGAATTTGTTAGGGCCCACCACGCTACAAGGATACGCCGGTGGATCGAAGCTCCGGACGACAGCAGGCTAGGAGATTGTCGCAAGCTGGCACTGGAAATAAAATCTCTGCTTCGGGATCTCGATCCCACATTCCTGAGGGATCTCGGACTGGTATGCGAGAGTCATCATAAAGATGACCTTGATAACACCACCATCTATCCCGTCGAACAGCCATACGGCAATTCCAATGACGAAGTTGCAAACCTTCAGTACGCGGCCGTTTTGCTCCGAACTGCCGACCTCCTGCAAATAACACGTGATCGCACCCCTTCGATAGCGTTCCGAGTACTTGCACCATCCGACCCGCTTAGCCAGTATGAATGGGCGAAACATCGCTCAGTCCGCTCCATAAGAGCACAGTCCCCTCGGGACGCTGACGGTGCCGTAAGCAAAGAGAAGGAAGCATCCGTCATTGATGTATATGCGGATTTTGAACAGGAGGATGGTTTTTTCGGCCTCACTTCGTACTTGGCCTACGCCAGCAAGCAGCTGGAACAGAGCCACAAATGGATTTCCAACACACAACGACAGCACGACAAAGCGCATTCCTTTCCATGGCGAGCTATCAATACAGACCGCATAAAAACGATAGGTTTCTTGCCAAGTCAATACGAGTTTAGTATTGACCAGGCGAAGATCCTCAACTTGTTGACGGGGCACACCCTTTACAACGACACTACTGTCGTGATTAGGGAACTCGCCCAGAACGCTATAGATGCCGTCCGTTTGCAGCGCGTCGAATCTAGCACTCAAGGAAATACCAGCGACGGCTTTGTTAAGATTTCTTGGAATCCAAGTGAGCGTATCCTTGAGGTCCGAGACAACGGTACCGGTATGACGCAGGAGATTATCGAAAACAACTTTCTTCGGGTGGGAGCAAGCCGGTATCAGGATCCGAAGTTTAGGGAAAAGTTTCCCGCGTTTAACCCGATCAGCAGATTTGGCATCGGCGTTCTTTCGGCATTTATGATCGCCGATCAAATTGAAGTCTACACCTGCCACCCAGAAGAAGAGGAAGTTCGACAGATCTCTCTACGGTCTGTTCACGGTCGATATCTGATACGATTGCTAGACAAGGGAGTAGAGGAAGAAGCAAAGGCCCTTGTACCTCATGGCACCGTGGTGCGACTAAGGGTACGCGCGAGTGCTCAAGTTGATGACATTTTGGCGGTTACGCGAAAGTGGTTCGTTCTTCCAAGCTGCCGGCTAACTGTCCAAGTGAATGATGAACCAGAGCACACGGTCGGCTACGAATCGGTAGAACAAGCGCTCACGCATACTCTGGTCGATGCTGGCGTTGTGAGGGAAGAACTTCTTCGCAAGCCTGGAGCCACAGTAGAGGTGAGGAGTGCTCAGCGGGGCGCTGTTGAAATGGCTTACGCTGTTGTTTGGAGTAAGTGGAACCGTGCCTGGGAACTGCTTCACCCGAATAATCTGTGGGCCTGCGCTACGTCAACGTTCAGAGGCAATCTCGCACGTCACACGCGGCAGTCTCTCCCGCAGCTCGGCATATGTGTCGAAGGAGTGCGAGTAGAGTTTGATAGCCCTGGCTATAAAGACCGGTACATATTCGCGATCGCAAACACATCGGGTCCCGACTCCCCAAAGACGAATGTAGCCAGGTCCGGTCTCGAAGAGACGCCAGAACTCGAAGCGACGATCGATGATATCTATTCGATCTACCTTCAGCACATCGAGAAAGAGTTCACAGAGCTAAGCGGGGCTCGCGGCTATTCGATCACTGGTGCGAATGCAGAGTGCGAGTTCCAAATAAATGATCTCAATCCTCGTGGGGGGTACGAAGGCGAAGCAGCGCTGCGTTCTCGTGTTCGCATGCGAGAGATGATGCGCAATCTGAAGATTCTGGTTGTGGAGGAGGGGCGAAACCGTCGACCGGTATCCCTCGCAGAACTAGAGGAGTTGGATGGTTCTCTCTTCACTATTGAAGATAACTTCATAAGAAGTGCTGAGATGTTCTTGAGGGAGTTGCCTAAGGATGCTTCGCTGAGCGGTCTTATGGAGCAAGTTGATATACCTGAAGCCTTCCCGCAAGGCGTCCTCTTGGTACGCCTTCCCTCCAGGGGGGATATTCACGATCTACTTACCAGTGAATGGGAAGCATCTCAGTTGATATGTGACGAAGGGAGATTCCGCATTACAGTCCGTTGGAGCCGACGCGGGGCGCTGGCACGGTGGATAGACGTATCCGCAAGGCTTCATGCCTTCAATGAACGCATCTTCGAAAGACTTATGGAGTACCGTTTTGCAAGGGCTTTCGGACATCATCTTTACGTGCCTGCGAACGAGGTAGAGACAATCGGCCTTGAATCGTATGACTGTGTTGTCTCTCAGGGTTATACGTACTTTACTCGCGAATCGCCGTTCTTGATCGCTCTTGGCGACGTCTCCCAGTTCGATGTAGCTGACCTCATCGTAATCTACATTTCGAGTTCGCTAATGGGGAAGGGAACAGACCCATATAAGGATGAATTCGAATTTGCACTCCTCGGAGACCCAGTGAGTCGGTATTCGCAGGGCGTGGAATGGAATAACGTCGTTGAAAGCATTGTCCGCCAGCTCGGCCTGCCTGGGGCACTGGCGGATCAGGTACTCGAGAAGCTTGCGCGCGTTCCACAGATTCGACGGTTTGATATCCACGCAGGAAATCGGAGAAGGCAGGGCTGACAAGGCAGGGCTGACGAGGAAATCAAAGCTAGTCAAGTAAGATTCCAACCCAATGGATGGCCTTTGTGGACCTCAATCGAGAAAACGGACGAGACATAACCATCGCCGACTCTCTGGCGTATGAAAGATATAAATTCATCCTTCAACAAATCCATGCCCTTAATGAGAATGTATACAGGTTCTTAGCAATCTATCAATCACTGACTACAGTCCTCGCGGGTGCCGGCCTCAGCATCTTCGTAGGTTACCGAAAGTGGGGAGTTCAGCCCGACGTTGCCCGTACTGGGTTGCTAGCTGCGGTGGCATTGGCCACACTTATTGCTCTTTTTGCAGTTTTGCTAATTGTTGTTGGCATCCTGTCATGGGTAGACTACCGACGTGAAGAGTGCGAACTAGCGGATCAATTCGTCCGTCCCGGTTTCCGCAAACCGCCTAAAGTGGCCAATTTTTTCCGATGGTATGAGACCTATATAATTGCTTTTATTTTGGCTTCAGTCGTGTTCTTGTGGATATCTGTCATCGTGATATTTTTACCCAAGATTGAGTGACCACCCTCTACGAGTAAGTTTAGGAAGAGCGAAGTTGGTTGTACCTGGTAGAGATTGTATCGGAATTGGTGTTGGTGCAGTCGTCTTCGATGGCGGTGGCTGTGTGTTTTTGGCTCGCAGAGGTCATGCCGCGCGAAATGAAATCGGCGCATGGGAGTTTCCTGGTGGGTCCGTAAGATTGGGTGAACGGCTAGAGGACGCCGTGAGGCGGGAGTTTCGCGAGGAGTATGGCCTCGAGATTTCACTTACCTCACTTCTGGGCGTATTTGACCATATCCTTGTATCCGAATCCCAACATTGGGTATCAGTAACTTACCTTGCCAGAAGCCTGCCCGGCGTTCCTGCGATTAGGGAGCCGGGAAAATGCAGCGAGATTGGATGGTTTTCCCTATCCTCTCTTCCGGTTCCCCTATCTAAGATTACTTGCGCGAACGTCTTCGCATTGAAGGGTGCCCACTAATAGCTAGGCACGCATGCGGTCCGAATGCATGAGCGATGGCCCGTCGAAGTGTAGACTGTACTATTGAATAGATTGCCATCGCTCTCGTCGGCGTAGCCTACGCTATGCTGCATCGAACCTCGATTAAAGAGACAGTTGTGTTCATCCAGAAATTTACTTCCCAACCGGGATTCCCAGCCCAGTCGCACTGCTGTTCTTTGATCAGCGGTCGCACGTCATATCGCTGTGGGTATCTCATGGAACGGTGGAGGAATCGAGGCTGATCATCAGGCGCTGCTACCGAATGAGGGTGTGGCAGGCGATGGCGGCGGCTGCGGTTACGTTCAAGGAGTCGACGCCGGCGGACATGGCGTCCGGGCTCATCGGGATGCAGACCGGCTCGTCGGCCTCGTCCAGCCAGTGGGATGACAGGCCGTCGCCCTCTGAGCCTAGGAGGAGGGCCACGCGGTCGCCGGTTGATGCCTTATCTATAGGTGTGGCCGTCTGGTCGGGGGTCAGGGCCAGGAGGGTGAAGCCCGCGGCGCGCAGCTTGCCCAGGTCGTCGTGCCAGTTGGTCATGCGGGCGTACGGGATCGCGAACACCGCGCCCATGGAGACCTTGACCGCACGGCGGTAGAGGGGATCGGCGCACCTCGGGGACAGGATGATCGCGTCTACGCCCAGGGCTGCGGCACACCTATATATAGAGCCCACGTTCGCGTGATCCACCAAGTCCTCTAGGACCAGGATGCGGCGGGGTGGCTCTGTGTGTTGCACAGGGACGTCGACATTGGTGTGGTCGACGATGTCTTCGCAGACTATGACGCGGCGGGCGGTGCTGAGGACGGTGTCCACGGTGGGGAGGGGGAGGCGTTCGAGGGACGCCAGGGCGCCGCGGTGGACCTGGAAGCCGGTGATCGACTCCATGGTGGCGTCGTCGGCGACGTAGGCGGGGGCGTCGAGGGCGTCCAGGACGTCGGCGAGGGGTTCGGCCCAGCGGCGGGCCATCAGCAGGGAGCGGACGGGGTGGCCGGCGCCGATCGCACGGCGGATCACTTTCTCGCCCTCGGCGACGAACAGGCCGTGCTCGGCTTCCAGGCTCTTGCGGAGATTCACATCGCGGAGTCGCACGTAGTCTGCGATGCGGGGGTCTGCGGGGTCGGTGACGGAAACCAGGCTGGCCATGCCCCAAGTCTGCCGGTGGGCGGAGCGTGGAGCGTCCCGGATGCGAACGGGATCCAGGCGCGGCCACCGCAACGTACACCACGGTTCGCGCGAGGGGGGCCGTCGCGTAGCGCCGCCGTCGCGGAGCGTGCCGACCGGGGGCAATGCCAGGATCGTTGAGACATACGCTCATGACCTGCGTCATTATCACTTTTGAGTTCTTTGTAACCTCTAGTTCGTACTACTACAGTGCCGTGGAACATCGGCGGGTTTCTGGTGAATCGAGGGCAGGCCATGAGCGGACGTCATCGCAATGACATCCCCGAGGGGATGGGCGAGGGCGGGTACGACCCGTCTCGGCCCGTCTTCGGTCCGGCCAACGACGGGTCATCCGACTGGTTCGGCGCACGGGACGCCCAGGGCCAGCCGCTCGCCCAGCCGCAGGCCGGTCCGCAGGGGGCTCCGCCCGGCGCGGCCGGCCCCGGGGCGTCAGGCGAGACTCCCGAGTGGTTCACGCCGCGGCAGACGGGTGAGCAGCCCGTCTACGGCTCCGGCGGGCATGGCGGTGGACGCCCCGGCGGGCCCCGTCCGGGAGACCCGATGAGAGGCCGCCAGGGGCCGCCGCCCGGGAGTTCCTCATCGCCGCTGGCCGGAACCGGCTACAGCGAGTATGACTCCATCCGCAGTTCCGACGGCGGTCCGTCGGGGTTCTTCGGCGGTGCCTCGGGGCCGGGTGACTCCGGCGGCTACGGCGGCGGTTCCGGTGGATCCGGCGGTTCAGGCGGGTCCGGGGGCTCGGGCGGGTCCGGTGGTTACGGCAGCGAGTCCGGCGGCTACGAGTACGGGCGCCGCAAGCGCAAGCGCAGTGCGACCGCGCTGATCGGGCCGATGGCCGGCGCCGTGGGCCTCGCGCTGCTGCTGGGCGTCGGCGTCTACGCGTTCGCCGAGAGCGGCGGCTGCACGGGCGACAACGCGATGAACCTGTCGGTGTCGGTCGCGCCCGACATCGCGCCGGTGGTCGAGAAGGCCGCCGAACGCTTCAACGACGGCAAGCACGAGACCGACGGCAAGTGCGTCAAGGCCACGGTGACGAAGGCCGAGCCGGCGTCGGTGTCGACGCTGCTGTCCGGGCAGGGCGTCGCGAACCCCGCCAACGAACGCCCGGACGTGTGGATCCCCGACTCCTCGCTGTGGATTTCGCTGGCCCAGGCGAGCAAGGACACCAAGGACGCCGTCCTGGCCACCAAGACGTCGGTGGCCAAGAGCCCGATCGTGGTGGGCCTGCCGCAGTCGCTCGCGGCGCAGCTGAAGAAGCAGGGCATCACCGCCAGCCCGTCCTGGGACAACCTCCTCAAGGCCGCCGGCGGTACCGCGGGCGGCGCGGTGACCAAGAACCAGATGATCCCGCCCGGCACGGTGCGGCTCGTGGTGCCCGACCCGATGCGGAACGCGGCCGGCATGGGCTCGCTGATGGTCACGAGCACGCTGCTGGCGAACGACCCCAACCGCGACTCGATCTTCACCGGCATCGTCCGGACCGTCCGGGAGAGCACCGTCCCGACGGTCGACGCGGAGTTCGAGGCCTTCCGCAAGAACAGCGGCGGCAAGCAGCCGATCTCCCTGTCGTCCGAGCAGGCTCTGTGGAGCTACAACCGGACCAAGCCGGAGGAGCCGGCGGTCGCGCTGTACCCGCTCGAGGGCACGCTGTCGATGGACTACCCGTTCACCGTCACCACCAAGGACGCCGGCAAGCAGAAGGCCGCCCGCCTGCTGGAGAAGGCGTTGGGCACCGAGGCGACCCGCAACGACGTCCACGCGGCGGGGTTCAGGACGCCGGACGGCAAGGCGCCCAAGGGCTTCGACCAGAAGACCGGCGTCAGCCCGGCCCGCCCGCGGCAGCTGCCCACGCCGAAGAGCGAGGACGTCGCGAAGGTCATGCAGGCGTGGTCGAAGCTGTCGCTCGGACTGCGGATCCTCTCTCTGCTGGACGTGTCCGGTTCGATGCTCGAGAAGGTCGGCCCGAACACCAACCGGCTGCAGGCCCTCGCGCAGGTGTCGCAGGGCGGCCTCAGCATGATGTCGGACGACACCGAGCTCGGCCAGTGGCTGTTCTCGACCAACATGGACGGGGATCTCCCCTACAAGAAGTCGGTGGAGATCGGCCCGCTCGGTGAGCGGATCGGGTCCACCACCCGGCGCGGTCTCGTCCTGTCGACGCTCAACCAGATGCGGCCGAAGCCGAACGGCGACACCGGGCTGTACCGGACGATGCTCGCCGCATACAAGATGATGAACGAGACCTACAAGCCGGAGTTCGGCAACTCCATCCTGCTGCTGACCGACGGGAAGAACGACGACGCCGGCGGCCCGTCGCTGAAGGAGACGCTGGAGCAGCTCAAGGGCATGCAGGACCCGAACAAGCCGATCCAGGTCAACATGATCGGGTTCGGCAAGGGCGTGGACCGCAACGAGCTGGAGCAGATCGCCGAGGCGACGAACGGCACGGTCCAGGTCGCGATGACGCCGCAGGAGATCAAGAAGATCTTCCTCAAGGCGCTGTCCCGGCGCATCCAGTGACCGGCATCCAGTGACCGGCACCCGGTGACCGGCATCCGGATGATCACCGGTCGGTGATCATCCGGATGCGGCAGGTAGTTCTTGATTTTTCCTGGCGATCGGTGTCAACCGGGCGCCGCAGCCGATCGTCAATCTAGGTGGAGGCCCGACGGGGAGCGGGGCCGTCGGGCCTCCGATCTACTTTCCCTCCCTGGCCCGCGAGGGAGCCGGTCGGGAGACCGGGGCCGGGAGAGTACGTCGGCTCCCCAGTGAATCTTCCAAGCCCGTTCCCGTCGACGCGGACGAGGATTCCGAACACAGCCCGCGGGAGGACCTCGTGTCCGGTTGGCCCAGTCTCGATCGCGCCGATGACGAGCGCCTGGCGCGGTCCCTGGCCGCGGGCGATCCCAGCGCCCTCATCCAGGTCATGGATCGCTACGCGGCCCGCCTGTACGACTACTGCCACGCACTGCTGCGCGACCAGGACCAGGCGGCCGGCGCGCTGCACGACGCGCTCATCGCCGCGTACGCGCACGTGTCCATCATGCGCGAGCCCGACCTGTTCCGCGGCTGGCTGTACGCGCTCGTCCGCAACGAGTGCATGCGGCGGCTCCGCGACCCGGACCGTCCGGCCGAGCGCCACGAGGCCCCAGAGGCCGAGGACGGCTTCCTGGACGCCGCGGAACTGGCGCAGCGGCTGGAGGCCCGCCAGCTCGCCCACAGCGCACTGGCGGGGCTGCGCGGGCGTGAACGTGAGGCGCTGGACCTCATGCTGCGGCACGGCCTGGACGCCGCGGAGGTCGGCGGCGTCCTCGGGATGGACGCGCGGGAGGCCGCCGGCATGACCGCCGGCGCGCAGGCCCGCCTGGACGACGCGCTCGCCGCCGCCCACATCGCGCGGAACGGGCCCGGCTGCCCCAGCGTCGCCGCGCTCACCGACGACGGAGGATGGCCGCTGCCGCCACCCGTCGTCCGCAAGCTCGTCCACCACATCGAGACCTGCCCGACCTGTGCCTCCCGGCGTGACCGGCCGGTGTCCGCGGCGCGGCTTCTGCAAGTGATGCCCGTCGCGATGACGCCGACGGACCTGCGCGGCCTGGTCATGGCCACCGCCACCGACCCGGCCCTGGCACCCGACCTGTCCGAGATCGCCTACCGGGCCGAGCCTTTCGACGACTGGGGCTGGCCTGTCCACGTCGACCGGAGGGCGAACGAACGGGTTTCTTCGGAACGGGGCGCCCCGCGCGCGCTGTGGCCGATACTCGCCGCCGTCGCCGCCGTGGTGCTGATCGTGGCGGGCGCGTTCTTCATCATGCCCGACTCGTCCGGTGGACGGACGGACGCCCAGGGCTCCCCAGGGCCGTCCACATCCGTTCCCGACTCGTCCCTGCCGAGCGAGGCCGAAGAGCCGTCAGAATCGCCCACGCCCACGGAGAGCGCCACTCCGACGCCCTCAGCCACACCGACCACGTCCACACCGGCGCCGACCCGGACGCGCCGCCAGTCCTCCGAGCCGAGACCGAGCCTCACCCAGCCGAGGAAGGGCACCCTGTCGGTGGGCGGCGGCTCATGCAATCTCAGTGGCACCGGGGACGTCTGCTCGTTCCCGGTGCATGCGGACGGCGGGTCGGTCACGTGGTCGGCATCGGCCGGGTCGCCTCTGAGCGCCAGCGGGGGCGGCACACTGTCCCACGGACAGTCGAGCGCTGCCACAGTCAGGCTCGCGAGTTGCGAAGTACCGGGTTCCGGGGCCGGTGCCGTCGTCTTCTCTCCGGGAGGCGCCAGCAGATCCGTCTCGTGGACGTGCCCCCCGAACGGCGAAGGTGGCGGTGGCGGTGGCGGCGGCCCACAGGGCTGATCACGAAACGTGACATAGATCACATTTTTTGGCATAAGGGCTGATCGACTAGGTCGGATGGCCACGGCGCGTACCGATTCCGTCACGGAGATTCGAGCACCGGGGAGAAATCTCAGCAACTTGGTGGCAAGATCGGGCAACCAGAGCGGGCCGACAGGCGTCGGGCGCTCACCGGGGGCACGATCGACAACACCGAATTCGACTGGGAGGGTTCCCGTGGCCGGTGAGCCAGGGCCCGAGCAGAACGATGACCTCAGGCTGGCGAACTCGCTGCGAGCCGGGGACGTCATCGCGCTGACCGAGGTTTACGACACCTATGCACCGTTCCTCTACGACTACTGTCACGGGCTGCTCCGTGACCGGGTGGAGGCGGCCGGTGCGCTGCGCAACTGCGTCGTCGCGGCCCGCGAGCACATCGACCGGCTCACCGAGCCGGACCGGCTGCGCGGCTGGCTGTACTCGATCGCCCGCAAGGAGTGCATGCGGCGCCGTGACAGCCCCAACCGGCACACCGGGCAGGAGGCGCCGGAGGCCGACGACGACCTGACCGACGAGCAGCTCGCCCGGCGTGAGGAACGCCGCCTGCTCGCGCACAGCGCGCTCGCCGCGCTCAACGGCCGGCAGCGCGAGGCGATCGACCTGTCGGTGCGGCACGAGCTGGACGAGGTCGATCTGTCCGGCATCTTCGGGATGCCGCTGGAGGAGACCCTCGCGCTCGTGGAGCGGGCCCGCGAGGACCTCGCCGCCGCGCTGCACGCCGCCCTCATCGCGCAGAACCACTGGAAGGACTGCCCCAGCGTCTCGGCGCTGACCGAGTCGTGGCCGCTGTCCCCGCAGACGGCGGCGTCGCTCGTCCGGCATGTGGCGAGCTGCCCGGTGTGCGGGGAGCGCGAGACGCCGCCGCTGCCGGCCGACCGGCTGCTGTCGGTGCTGCCGATCGCGGCGATCCCCGCGGAGCTGCGGCTGGACGTGCTGACCGCGACGACCGCCGAGGACCGCGCCGGGAACCGCCGCGCCATCGCCGCCTGGACCGAGCCGTTCGACGAGTACGGCTGGCCGCTCCCCTACGAGCCGACGCCCACCCGCGTCCGCGAGCGGTCGCCCCGGCGCCGCGGCCCCCTCATCGGGGCCGTCGCCGTGGCCGTGGGAGTCGTGGTGCTGTCCGTGGGAGCGATGTCGGCGCTCGGCGGCGGGGACGGTGAGAACACGTCGGCGACCGGACCGGCGGTCCCCGGTGACAGCGGCGGGCCGGTGGATTCGGGCCGGCCCGAGGCCACGCCGACCGATCCGTCCCCGACGGTCATGTCACCGTCCCCGACCGAGTCGAAGACGCCGTCGAAGAGCCCCTCGCCGTCCAAGACGCCGTCGAAGACTCCGACGACGCAGCCCCCGCCTCCGCAGAACACCGTGGAGCCCGACCCTCCGAGGAGCGGCCGCCTCAGTGTGGACGGGTGCCGGATGGGCAACGACGAGTCGTGCACCATCCGCATCACCGCGGTGGGCGGGGCGGTGACCTGGCGGGTGACCGGCGCGTCCGGCGAGCTGAGCGCGGGCGGGAGCGGCCGCCTGTCGTCGGGCGAGTCCGCCGGCGTGACCGTCCGCCGGACGAACGTCATCTGCTGGGGGGACAAGACCGGGTCGGTCTCGTTCTCGCCGGGTGGCTCCGCCCGGGTCTCGTACTGCTGATCCCGGGTCGAGTACCGCTGATCAGAGGGTGCCGGTGTCCAGGGTGCGGTGTGCGCGGTCCAGCAGGATCGGCACACCGTCACCGATCTGGTCGAAGCCCTCGCCGACGGTCGCCTTCTGCAGATAGCGGGCGTGGATGCCCTCCAGGATGACGGCGAGCTTGAAGCACGCGAACGCGACGTAGAAGTCGAGGTCGGCGAGGTCGAATCCGGTGAGCGCCGCGTACCGCTCGGTGAACTCGCGCCGGGTGAAGAAACCGGGCGCCGAGGTGATCGTGGCGCCGACGGGGAGGCGGTCGGCGTCGGCGGCCTCGGCCCAGTAGACGAGCGTCAGCCCGAGGTCGGACAGCGGGTCACCGAGCGTCGACATCTCCCAGTCGACGACGGCGGCGATTTCGGGACGCGGCTCCAGCCGGGCGAGCGCGTTGTCGAGACGGAAGTCGCCGTGGACGAGGCGGGCGGGGGCATCGGCGGGCATCCGGTCCGCGAGCCTGGCCACAAGCCGGTCGTATTCGGGCAGGTCACGGGTGGCGCCGGTGGCGCGAACGGCTTCCTGGGAGCCGTCCCACTGCTTGCCCCACCGCTTCAGCTGACGCGCCATGTAGCCGCTCGGGCGCCCGAAGTCCTCCAGGCCGACGGCCTTCACGTCGACGGTGTGGATCGCGGCGAGCGCCCCGGCCAGTGCCTCGCTGAGGCCGTTCGCCTGCTCGGGGGTGAGGTCCTCGGCGTCCTCGCGGCTGCGCAGGACACGTCCCTCGACGTAGTCCATGAGGTAGAAGTTCGCGCCGATGACGTCGACGTCGTCGCAGAACGCGAGCGTCCTCGGCACCGGCACCGCCGTGCCGACGCCGAGCGCGGTCAGCACCCGGTATTCGCGGCCCATGTCGTGGGCCGTCGGCTGGACGTGCCCGAGCGGCGGCCTGCGCAGCACGATGCGGCGGCCGCCGTCCAGGGTGATCCCGTAGGTGAGGTTGGAGCGCCCGCCCGCGATCAGGTCGATCGCGCCGATGCGGCCCGATCCGGGCAGCTCGCGGTCCAGCCACTCCGCCAGGCGGGGGGCGTCGATGCCGGGGACCCCGGACGGAAGCTCTGCGTCAACGGTCATGACGACCTATTAGAACGTGGCTCGGTCTGGGCTGTGAACCCCACCCCGGTACCTTGTCGCTGCGGCCGGTGACGCGTCGGCCACTTCCGGCCGACTTGCAGCTCAGGTGCACCTGACGTTCAGCATCGTCCTGATCTGCGGAAACACGTCGGCGTTCGGGGCCGGGCGGCCGATTCGGCGCGACCTCCGGAGGAAAAATGCAACGCCAGGTGGATTAGGCGAAACCCCGGGGTACGCATCTGCGACGACACCCGAGCAGCATGGTCTCTACCCGGCGCGAAGGGTCATAGCCGTCATACCCGGCCCATGACGGCAGGCTGGACTTTATGGGTCCCGCTGGGCTATGAGAGTAGGACTAGACCATTCGGGACTAGACCGCCCGATTGGGGGGGACACACCGTGGCAGACGCATGGCTGCCGGGAGCCGGCCGCATGCCGGCGCGACAGGACGGCGGAGCTCTGCGAGGAGGTGCTCCCCGGGTCGTCTGGTGCGCCGGCGAACACGATCCACGCACCGTCTCCGCCCGCTCGGTGGCCGCCGACCTCATCAAGGACGACCGGCCGCCGCATCTGGTCTGGCATCCCGGCACCGGCGAGATCGTCCAGCTCCTGCCCGCCACCCGCGCCGCCCGGCACCTCGGCGGGCGCGTCGGCCATGAGGGACGCGTCTGCGTGCAGATCATGGTGATCGGCCAGTCCAGGACGCCGTTCACCGGCACGCCGCTCAGCGGCATCGACGCGATCGTCCAGTGGCTGGACTCGTGGGGAGTCCCGCGCCACTGGCCCGCCGGGCCGCCGCTGCCGTCGCCGCAGTCGTACCACGCGAACCGCGACCGCAAGGACTGGGCGCGCGGCGGACACTACGGGGCATCGCAGGTACCGCTCGTCGACCGTCCCGACCCGGGCGCCATCGACATCCGCCGCATCACCGGGCCCGACACCCCCGTCGCCCCCATCCCGAAGCCGCGCGCACCCCTCCCCGACGCCGCGACCGCGCCCCGCCTCCTCCCCAGGCCCCCGCGCAAGCCCGACCCCGTCCGCCCGCCACAGAAGGAGCCGCCGCCGGGACGTCCCCTTCAACCCGCCCCGGAGCCCGTGCCGGTCGCGCAGTCCGCCATGTCCAACTGACCCCCTCCGGCACGGCTCACCTCCCCCTCACCCCGCCCGCGTCCCCACCAGCTCATGGACGACCTCGCAGCCCTTGCGGAGTTCCGCGAGGTTCGCCGCCGAGCCGTAACCGATCACCAGCCCGGACGCCCGCCGCGCGCCCCCGTGGCAGTGGTCGAGCGTCTCCACCAGAACGCCCCGGTCCGCCGCCTCGCGGACGACCCGACCCGCCACCTGCGCCGGGACGTCCACCACCAGGTGCAGACCGGCCGTGTCGCCGCGCAGGGGCAGCCCGTCCAGCGCCCGGACGACCACGTCCCGCCGCCGCGCGTACTCCCCCCGCATCCGGCGGACGTGCCGGTCCAGGTCGCCGCGTTCCAGGAGCAGCCGCAGCGCGTCCTGCGGCACGACGGCCGTGCGGTCGTTCAGCTCCTCGCGGCGCAGCGCGATCCGTCCCACCAGGTCGGGACGGCCCACGAGCCAGCCGACCCCCATGTCCGCCGTGAGGATCTTGGCGGTCGTGCCGAGGTAGACCACCACGTCCGGGTCCAGCCCGTAGAGCGCGGGGAGCGGCGCGACGTCGTACCGGAACTCGCCGTCGTAGTCGTCCTCCGCGACGAGCGCCCCGTTGCGCCGCGCCCACGCCAGCAGGGCCTGGCGGCGCGGAACGGGCAGCACGCCGCCCATCGGGAACTGATGCGACGGCGTCGTGTAGACGAGGCGCAGATCGTCCGGGAGGCCGTCGACGACGAGGCCGTGCTCATCGACCGGGCAGGGCACCGGCTCGGCGCCGCGCCCCTCCAGCACCGCGCGTGCCCGCCGGTAGCCGGGCTCCTCCACCCCGACCCGGTCACCCGGACACAGCACGGTCGCCGCCAGCAGATCCAGCCCGTTCGTCGCGCCCCGCGTCACCAGCAGCCCGTCCACAGGACACCCCACGCCGCGGCTGCGCCTGATGTAGTCGGCCAAGGCGATGCGCAGGTCCGGCAGGCCGTGCGGGTCCTGGCGCTGCTGGGGCGGCATCCCGGACGCGAGGCGCCACGCACGCCGCCACGCGGGAGTGTCCAGCGCCCCGATCCAGGCGAGACCCGGTCGCAGATCGATCTCGTGAGGGGCCGCCGTCCTCCGCACGGTCTCGGTCCTCACCGGCCGTGTTCTCGGCACGGGCGGCGCGGCGACACCGTCGGTCACGTACGTCCCCGACCCGTGCCGGCCTTCCAGCCAGCCCTCCGCGTACAGCTGCTCGTACGCCTCGGTCACGACCGTGCGGCTCACACCCAGCAGCCCCGCCAGCGCCCTGCTCGCGGGAAGCCGCTCCCCGGCCGCCAGCCGCCCCTCCCCCATCGCCGCACGCAACTGGCCGACGAGCTGGGCGCTCATGGGCTCACCGGCATCCCGGTCGATGCCGAGAGGCAGGTCTATCGACAAAGTGGTCTCCGTCTAAAAGTGGTCTCCGTCTATACGCATCGATTGGCCCTACCGGCCAGGCCACTCGCTCCATAGCGTAAACGTCCATGACCGCACTCTCATCGACCGCCCGCACCCGGCTCGGCAGATACTCCGAACGGTCCAGCGCCGACCGCTCCGTCCTCTACGAAATCCTCGACGACGGCATGATCTGCCACTTCGGCGTCACCATGAACGGCTCACCGCGCGTCCTGCCCACCGCCTACGGGCGCCTGGACGACACCCTCTACCTGCACGGCTCCACGGGGGCGAGCAGCCTCATGGCGGGACCGTCCCAGGACATCTGCGTCACCGTCACCCACCTGGACGGAATCGTCCTCGCCCGGTCCCTGTTCCACCACTCCATCAACTACCGCAGCGCCGTCATCTACGGGACGCCCCGCCTCGTCACCGACGCCGACGAACAACTGGCCGGCCTCCGGGTCATCACCGAGCAACTGGCCCCCGGCCAATGGGACGTGGCACGCCGGCCCACCCGCAAGGAACTCGCCGCCGTCTCCGTACTGGCACTCCCCCTGGACGAGGCGTCCGTCAAGATCCGGCAGGCTCCCCCAAGCGACGACGACGAGGATTACGCACTCGACGTCTGGGCGGGCGTCCTCCCCGTCCACCAGACGTTCGGAGTCCCCTCCCCCGACCCCGCCCTGCGCCCCGGCATCCCCGTACCCGCCCATATCGCCCACCGCGTGACCTCCTAATCCGATCCGGCTCAGTGCCCCGCGCAGTCGCCCATGGCCGTAGGGTGAATCCATGAACGAGCGGCTGGTCTGGATTGACTGCGAGATGACTGGACTCGACCTGCGCAACGACGCGCTGATCGAGATAGCCGCGCTGGTCACCGACAGCGAGCTGAACATCCTCGACGACGGCGTCGACGTGATCATCAAGCCTCCCCAGGAGTCGGTCACGCAGATGACCCAGGTCGTCCGGGACATGCACACCACGTCCGGCCTCCTTGAGGCGCTTCCCGGTGGCGTCACCCTCGCCGAGGCCGAGGACGTCGTCCTCACCTACATCAAGCGCCACGTCAAGGAGGCCAAGAAGGCCCCCCTGTGCGGCAACTCCATCGCCACCGACCGCTCGTTCCTCGCCCGCGACATGCCGACCCTCGACGGCCACCTCCACTACCGCATGGTGGACGTCTCGTCCATCAAGGAGCTGGCCCGCCGCTGGTACCCGCGCGTCTACTTCGCCAGCCCCGAGAAGAAGGGCGGCCACCGGGCCCTCGCCGACATCACCGAGAGCATCCAGGAACTGCGCTACTACCGTGCCGCCGTCTTCGTCCCCCAGCCCGGCCCCGACTCCGAGACCGCCCGCGCCGTCGCCGCCAAGGTCGCCTCCGGCTGACCCACGCCCGCGGAGCCGCTACACTACTGGGAGCCGGGAGCGATCTCGGCCACGGTGGGTGTAGCTCAGTTGGCAGAGCACTTGGTTGTGGTCCAAGATGTCGGGGGTTCAAGTCCCCTCACTCACCCCACGCAAAGGGCTTGGTCGCCATGCGGCGACCAGGCCCTTTAGTCGTTGGTCGTCAGCTCGTCCGGTGTTGCCGGGAGCAGGACGCGGGTCATGCGGCGGCACGGGCACCCCGAGCCTGACCGGCGCGGTCCATCGACTCCCGAAGACCGGGCCGTTATGCTCCGACCCTATAAATGTCAACAACCCCCCAAGGGCGACGGATGAGTGTCGACGAGACGGCCCCCCTGCGCGTACTCGTGGTGGACGGTGACCCGCAGGTCCGAGCGGCCGTGACCTCCCTGCTCGACGCCAGCGACGAACTCCAGGTCGTCGCCGAGAGCCCCGATCCCGCCGCGGCGCTCTCCCTGGCCGAGCGCCTGCGTCCCGACATCGTCCTGCTGGACGCGGCCTCCGCCGAGCACGCCGCCCCCTTCAGCCACTCCGCCCGCGTCTTCGTCCTCGCCGCCGCCGGTCACCCGGCCGTGGAGGACGCCCTCCATGCCGGCGCCAGCGGCCACCTGGTCCCCGGCTCCTTCACCGTCCCGGACCTCATCCGCGGTGTCCGCCACGCCTCCCGCACCTCTCTCGGCCTGTCCGCCCGCGAGTCGGAGGTCATGGACCTCATCGCCACCGGCCGGTCCAACGGCGAGATCGCCCGCCAACTCTTCCTCAGCGAGAAGACCGTCAAGAACCACGTCAACCGCATTTACGCCAAGCTCGGCGTCAGCTCCCGGGCCACCGCCATCGCCCTCTGGCGCGGCATGATGAGCGTCCTCCCCGTCCGGGACTAAACCGGTTCGCACTGGTCCACCGCTCCTGATACTGTTCTTCCTGTCGCCAGGGACCCCCGGCCAGGGCCGGTCCCCCGACATGCGCCGTTAGCTCAATTGGCAGAGCAGCAGACTCTTAATCTGCGGGTTCGGGGTTCAAGTCCCTGACGGCGCACCACAACCACCAGGGCGTACACCGATCATCGGCGTACGCCCTGTTCGTGTTCGTTGCAGTCGCCGTTGGGGTCAGTCCTTCGGAGACCCCCAGAGGTGTCTCGTTGCGCATCGCCCGTGGTCAGCGGGCCTGCACCTTGTTGGCGACCGATGCCGATTCCGCCGGGGTCTCCGTGTTCTGCTCGGCTCGGGGCAGGAGGCCGATCCACACGAGCGCGACGCTGGCGAGGGTGAAGGCCACGTTCACGGTAAGGGCCAGGTGGATACCGTTCAGGTCGGACGTCTGGGTGGCGGCGACGGCGCTCAGGATCGGGATGCCGATCGTGATGAGAACCACTAGGTCCGAGCGGCGCCCAACGAGATTCATGTCCGGCCGGCGTGCCCCGTGCGTTGGCCGGACATGCGTATCAAGGGCGGTACCCCGTCATCGCCTGGTGAGGCGGAGGGGGGCCGACTCGGGGCCGAACTCCAGCCAGTTGAACATCTTCACGGGCCCGTCCAGGGTGATCTCGGCGGCGCCGTCGAGCAGTGTCCGCAGGGCGGCGGCCATCTCCATGCGCGCCAGGGCGGTGCCGGGGCAGCGGTGGGCGCCGCGGCCGAACGCGAGGTGGCGGTTCGGGTGCCGGTCCAGGACGAGCTGGTCGGGGTCGGTGAAGACCTCTTCGTCGCGGTTGGCCGAGGGGTACAGCATCGTGACCGGTTCCCCGGCACGGATGGTACGGTCGCCGATCTCCACATCGCGGGTGGCGGTACGGGCGAACACCCGGTACGGGGCGTAGAGCCGCAGCAGTTCCTCGATGGCGTTCGCCAGCAGGTCGGGCCGGTCTCGCAGTCGTTCCTGAAGGTCGGGGTCGCGTGCCAGGTGGACGGCGGCACTGCCGAGGACGGCTTGGGGGGCGCCGATGCCCGCGACGATGGTCTGCCGCACGGTCCCGACCACCAGGTCATCGGGGATGGCGGGGTCCGCCTCCAGGAGGCTGGTGACCATATCGGTGTCCGGGTCGCGCGGGTGGCGGCGGCGCTCGTCGACGAGGGCGCGGGCGATGCCGTACAGCTCGTCGCTGGCGGCCATGATCCGCGGCTTGTCCATGTCCTGGATGGCGAAGCTGTACTCCACGCCGATGCGGCGGATGTCCAGCATCTGGGCCAGCGGCAGGTCGAGGAACAGGGCGAAGCACTGCGCGGCGAACGGCAGGGCGAACTCCTTGGAGAAGTCGCCGCCGCCGCGTGCCAGCAGCGGCCGGAGCAGTTCCTCCGCGGCCTCGGCGAACGCCGGCTCCAGGCGGCGTACCGCCGCGCGGCTCATCACCCGGTCCAGCGGGGCGCGGTAGATCCCGTGCTCGGGCGGGTCGAAGTGCAGCGGCGGCCGGCGGCGGGTGCGCGGTACGTGCGGGACGACGTTCTGCACGGCGGTGCTGAACGTTTCGCTGTCGCGGGCGATCCGTACGACGTCGTCGTAGCGGGTCGCGGCCCAGAAGCCGCCGAAGGCGTCGCTCCAGGGCACCGGGCAGCGCCGCCGCAGGTCGGCGTAGACGGCGTGGGAGCTGTCGAAGGTCTCCGGCTGGAGCGGGTCCCAGTCGGATGGGCGTTCGGTGGTCATGGTCTCCCCGATCATCGGTGGTCAGAGCAGATGGCGGCGAGCGAGGCGGGCGAGCGCCTCGATGCCGTAGACGACGACGGCGATCGCGATGACGATGGCGCTGGTGACGTCGTAGCGGAGGGTGGCGATGGACTCCTGCATCAGGTAGCCGATGCCGCCCGCGCCGACGATTCCCAGCACGATCGACTCGCGCAGCGCCAGGTCGGCGACGAACAGGCCGTTGCCGGTGAAGGACGGCACGAACTGCGGCCAGATTCCGCCCGCGAAGGACTGCGGCCGGGTGGCGCCGACGGAGGTCAGCGCCTCGTGCGGGACGGGGTCGAGCACTTCGAGGGAGTCGGTGAAGAACTTGGCGGCCAGCGCGGTGCAGGAGATCCACAGGGCCAGGAACCCCGCGAACGGGCCGAGCCCCAGGGCCGCGACGAACAGCAGCGCGTAGACCAGGTCGGGGATGCCGCGGATCACCACGACCAGCACGCGGACGGCCGCCGACAGCGGCCGCCAGGGTGCGACGTTCGTGGCGGTGAGCAGGGCCAGCACGAGCCCGCCGAAGGTGCCGGCCGACGCGGCGCCCAGGGCCATGAGCAGGCTCTCCAGTACGCCCATGAGGATCTCGGTCGAGAAGGCGGGCGGCCACATTCCGGTGAGGATGCCTCGCACGTTCGGCCAGGCGTCGGCGAGCCTGCCGAGGCTGAGGTCCAGCGACCACAGCGACGCCAGGAACACGGCGGCGACCGCGGCCGTGCCGCCGAACCGCAGCACGCGTTCGCGGTCCCAGCCGACGTCGGACGCGCGCTTCCCGGCGGGCAGCGCGGCGGCCGCGGCCGTCCGGTCGTTCCCGGAGCGGCGGCGGATCGCCACCGACAGCAGTTCCAGCAGGAGGATCAGGACGATGATCACGCAGATGATGCCGGCCGCGCGCGTGTAGTCCAGGCTGCCGAGGGCGGTCTGGAGCGCCACCCCGATGCCGCCGGCGCCGACGACGCCGAGCACCGCCGATGCCCGGATGTTGATGTCGAGCCGGTACAGGACGATCGCGACGAGCGCGGGCAGCACCCGCGGCAGGACGTTGGACACCGCGATCTGCGTCTCGCGGGCGCCGCAGGCGCGGGCGGCCTCGGCCGGAACCGGGTCGGCCTCCTCGATCGCGTCGGCCAGCAGCTTGGCGATCATGCCGACCGAGTGGACGGCGACGGCGAGCGCGCCCGCGAGCGGCCCGAGGCCGAACGCCCGCACGAACAGGATCGCGAAGACCAGCGTCGGCACCGCCCGGGTCAGCACGATGACCAGCCGGGCCACCGGGCCCGTCCAGCGGCGGACCGGGCGGGTGCGGGCGGCGATGAAGGCCAGCGGCACCGAGGCCAGCACCGACAGGCCGGTGCCCGCCACGGCGATCAGCAGTGTCTCCAGGACGAGGGAGGCGGTGTCACCGGCCGCGGGGAAGTCCGGCGGGAGCATCCGTTCCAGGAGCCGCAGCGTGTCGCCGAGCCCGGCGGCCAGCGAGAGCGGCGACAGGCCGATCCACCAGAACGTCGCCCAGGTGACCCCCACGGCGCCGAGGAGGAGTACGGCCGCGACGGCGGTCCGGGCCTCCAGCGGCGGGCGCAGCGGCCCGGGGTCGGGCTCGGGCTCGGTGCGCACGGCCGGTTCGGTGCTAGTCACGGTGCGCGCCCGCGGTCTGGTAGACGGCGCGCAGCCGGTCCTCCTTCAACGTGGCGGCGGGCTCGTCCAGCACGATCCGGCCCGAGCGCAGCGCCACCACCCGGTCGGCGGTGGACAGCGCCAGGTCGATCTGGTGCAGGCTGCACAGGACCGAGATGCCGTCCTCGGCGCTGATCCGTTTGAGGGTGTCGAGCACCAGGACGCTGGCGGCCGGGTCGAGCGAGGCGACCGGCTCGTCGGCCAGGACGAGCCGCGGCCGCTGCACCAGGGTGCGGGCGACGGCGACCCGCTGCTGCTGGCCGCCCGAAAGCGTGTCGCAGCGCTGGAACCGCTGGTCGGCCAGGCCGACGCGGTCGAGCTGCTCGACGGCCCGCTCACGCAGGGCGCGCGGGTAGGCCATCACGCCGTACCGCGGCCAGCGCAGCGTGGCGAGCGCGCCCATCAGCACGTTCTCCAGCGCCGACAACCGGCCGACCAGGCCGAACTGCTGGAACACGAACCCCACCCCGGCGCGCAGGTCGCGCAGCTCGCGGCGGGAGCAGGCGGCGGGGTCGGCGCCGAGCGTGCGGACGGTGCCCCGGTCCGGCCGGTGCATCCCGTTCACCAGCCGCAGCAGGGTGGACTTCCCCGCGCCGGACGGGCCGACCAGCGCGACGAACTCACCCTGCGGAACGGTCAGGTCGATCCCGTCGAGCACGGTCTTGCCGGCGAACCCCTTGGTCGTTCCGGCGAGGTCCAGCACGGCGCCCTCGCGGGTGTCCCTCATGGCGGGCTCCTCAGTCACCGGACGTGCACACCTCGGCCTTGGTGATGTCGCAGATTCGTGCGATCGGCTGGTAGGTCTTGTCGTCGGCGGCGGTGAACGTCCAGGCGTTCGACGACCCCAGCGGGCAGGCCGTCGCCTCGGCGTGCTCCTTCCACGTCGGCGGGCCCTTGATCTCCTTGCCCTTGCACAGTCCGGCCGATGCCGCCGCGGTGGCGGTCAGCCGGGTCACCGACCGGGTGATCTTGTCTTTGACGTCCTTGGGCAGCCAGGCCCCGACCACGATGGGCGGGCCGGGGATGAGCGGCGAGGTCCACACCTTGCGGACCTGGCCGGGCTTGAGCTGGCCGCGGGCGGGCAGCAGCTGGTCGATGAAGACGTCGCCGACGAACGCGATGTCGCAGTCCCCCGCCAGCAGCGAGGCCACCGCGGTGTCGTGGCCCTTGGTGAACACGATCTCGGCGTCCTTGGCGGCGTCCACCCCGGCCTCCTTGAGGGAGGCGAGCGGCTGGAGGTAGCCGGTGGTGGAGCCGGGGTCGGTGAAGCAGATGTCCTTCCCCTTGACGTCGGCGAGCGATGTGACGGAGGTGTCGTCGCCGCGCGTGACCCCGTAGCCGTAGGCGCCGGGGTCGCCCCCGGGCGCCTGCAGCGGGACGGCGACCGGCTCGACCTTGGCGCGGCTGCGCGCCAGGTAGTAGCTGAACGCCCCGTAGACGGCGACGTCCACGCGCTTGGCGACCTGCGCCTCGACGACGGCGGCGTTGCTGGCGACGGCCTGGAACTTGACCGGGATGCCCACGTCCTTCTCCAGCGCGGCGACGATCGGGGCGAACGCAGCCTGGAGGTTGTCGGTCTGCTCGGACGGGACGGCGGCGAAGACGAGCTGGTCGGGGCGGTCCCCGTCGGCCGCACCACGCGCTCCGGGACCGGAACCGCAGGCGGATACGAGGGCGGCCGCGGTGGCGACCGCGAGCACGCTGGTGGCTGTCTTCCGGAACATCGGCGACTCCCTTGACGCAGGGTGGTCGGCTCAAAGTAAGCAGGTGAATAGATATTGTCAACACTTCTGTGACGACCGTAGGATTCGTGCCTAGCATTATCAACGGCTCTACCAGGACGACCGTCCATCTACTGTCTCCTTTCTTCCGGGAGTCGGATCATGCACCTCCCCCACGTCCCCCTCCGGCGAGTGGCCACGGCCGCCGCGGCCGCCACGGCGCTCGCCCTCACCACGGCCTCACCCGCGAACGCGGCACCGGCCGCGGGTCACACCACGACCCGGCACGAGCCGCTCAGCCTCCGCGGCGTCCACCCCACCGGAGCGACCTACGCCATCGAGGTCCCCGCGGCCTGGAACGGCACGGTGCTGTCCTTCAGCCCGGGCTACGGCCAGGGCGCCGGCGACGATCAGCGGCCCGCCGGGCTCGCCGGCGACGCCGACGCCCAGCGCTGGCTGCTGGAGCGCGGCTACGCCCTGGCCGGGACCCGGCCGTACGGGGACGGCTGGGCCGTCGAGGAGACGCTGCGGGACTCCGCCGCGACCCTCGCCGTCCTCGCCCGCCAGGCCGGAAAGCCCAAGGCCACGCTGGCGTGGGGCCCCTCGATGGGCGGCAACATCGCGGCGGGCCTGGCCGAGCGCCGGGCCGACCTCGTGGACGGCGCGCTCCCCTACTGCGCCTCGGTCGCCGGTCCCGTGGCCATGCTCAACCAGTCGCTCGACGCCGCGTTCGCGTTCACCACCCTGCTGGCGCCCGGCGACCACGGCATCACGCTGGTGCGGCGCGGCTCGCCCGAGGCGGAGGCGCACGCCAACGCCGCCGCCAGGACCGTCCTGGACACGGCCCAGCAGACCCCCCGGGGCCGGGCGCGGATCGCACTGGCCGCCGCGTTCGCGCAGGTCTCGACCTGGTCGGTGCCCGGCACGCCCGAGCCCGCCGACGACGACTGGGAAGGGCAGCAGGAGCAGCAGTACGCGGCGTTCATGCCCACCGTCTTCTCGCCGCGGTTCCCCCTGGAGCAGCGGGCGGGCGGCAACATGTCCTGGAACACCGGCGTGGACTACCGCCGCCTGCTCCGGCGCTCCGAACGCGTACCGCAGGTAAGCGCCCTCTACAAGGCGGCCGGGCTCGACCTCGACGCCGACCTCGCGCGTCTCGCCGGGGCACCGCGCATCTCCGCCGACCGGGACGCGGTCGCCTACATGGAGCGCAACTTCACCCCCGGCGGCGAACTGAACGTCCCCGTTCTCACGCTGCACGAGCGCGGCGACAACTTCCCCACCGTCACGCAGGCCCGCGCGTACTCCGACGTCGTCCGCCGGGCGGGGGACGCGCGGATGCTGCGGCAGGCGTTCGTCGACCGCCCCGGGCACTGCCGCTACACCGGCGCCGAACTGGTCGCCACCGTCCTGACCCTGGAACGCCGCGTCAAGACCGGCCGCTGGGGCGACACCGCCACCGCGCCGGAACTGCGGCGGCTCGCCGGACGCCTCACCGCCGGGGACTCCGGGCTGGGCACCGCGCAGTTCGTCCGCTTCACCCCCGATCGGTTCCTGCGGCCGCACGTCCCCGGAGGCGCCGGATGACCTCGCCCGTGACCGGCTCCCTGCCCCGCGGCAGGCAGGGAGCCGAGCCGCAGCGCCTGCTGACGACGCTGCTGGGCGACTACTGGTTCTGGCGCGAGGAGCACATTTCGTCCGCCGCGCTGGTCCGGCTGCTGGAGGAGTTCGGCATAAGCGAGACCGGCGCCCGCGCCGCGCTCCGCCGGGTCGCCTCGCGGGGGCTGCTCACCAGCTGCCGTTCCGGCCGTACGACGGCGTACGGGCTGCCGCCCCGCGCCCACGACGTCATCGTGGCGCACATGCTGCGGCTGCTGACGTTCGGCGCGTCCGTCCCGTCCTGGGACGGCGAGTGGACCGTGGTGATGTTCTCGGTGCCCGAGGACCGGCGCGACACCCGGCGGACCCTGCGCGACAACCTGCGGCTGCTGCACTTCGGCATGCTCTTCGACGCCGTCTGGGTCAGCCCCCACGACCGGACCGCCGACGTGGCCGCGCTCGTCCGCAGGCTGGAGGTCTCCGGGGTCACCGTCGTCCGCGCCCGCGAGATCGCCGAGGACGGCCTGGACGGCGTCCTGAACCGCGCGTTCGACATCACCTCCCTTCGCGAACGGTACGACCGGTTCATCGCCGCCTACCGTGAGCAGGGCGAACGCGTCACCGGTCCCGGCATCTCCCCCGCCGAGGCGCTGCGGGTGCGCACCGCGGTCATGACGGACTGGCGCGCGTTCCCCAACCTCGATCCCGACCTGCCCGCCGAGCTGCTGCCGCCGGACTGGCCCCGCGACGAGGCGCGGCGGCTGTGCGTGCACATCTACGACTCGCTGGGCACGCCCGCCGAGCAGCGGTTCCGGGAGATCCTGGCCGAGTACGATCCCGGCCTCGCCGAGCTGGCGTCCCACCACACGTTCGCCCAGGCGTCCACCCTGCGCGCCAGTCACGTGCGGCGGCGCACCGATTTCGACGAGAGCACCGAGCGCGACCGCCTGACGATGCTCACCTGAAACGTGCCGCCGGTGCGGCTGTGCGGCGACGAACGCGAACGGTCGGTGCCGGAGCGCAAGCTCGACGCCGTCGGCCGATCGCGCCGCGATCTTGCCGGGACCGCTGCGGGGGCCCGAGACTGGGACGTCCGAGGCGCCCCCCGAAGGAGAAGGACCGAGCGTGCCCTCCAAGCTCTTGGGTCTCCGTACCGTCGCGGGCCGTGTCCGCGCCCTGACCGCCCTGGCGCTGCTGGCGCTCGCCGTGCTGTTCACCGTCACGCAGACGGCCGCCGGTGACGCACGCGAGGGCATGCGGGCGCTGGGGCACCGCGAGGGTCCCATGGTGGTGGCCACCGCCGACATGTACCTCGCGCTCAGCGACATGGACGCGCAGGTCACCAACGTGCTGCTGACCGGGGCCGAGGAGGGCTGGCTGTGCGACCCCGACGCGGAGGCCTCGGACTGCGAGCGCAGCGGCTCCCGGTACACCTACGACATCCGCCGGGAGGACGCGCAGCAGGCCGCGTTGCAGGCCGCGCGGCTGGCGCAGGGCGACCCGGTGCGGCTGCGGAGCGTCCGGGCGGTCCTGGCCGGCCTGCACGCCTACGACCAGCGCGTGCAGGCGGCCATGGAGGCCGGGCGGCCGCAGGCCGGTCCCGCGGCGGAGCCGACGCCGGAGGCGGTCCGGCAGTACCGCGCCGCGACCGCCCTGATGGCGCGGGACCTGCTGCCGAAGGCGTACAACGTGACGCTGGACGGCGCGGCCGATGTCGACACCGCCTACCGCGAGGAGCGCTCGGCCGTGCAGGCGGGACGGCTCCGGGTGCTGGGGGCCGGGCTGGCGCTGGTGGCCGGGCTGGCGAGCCTGCAGGTCTACCTGGCGCGGCGGTTCCGGCGCCTGCTCAGCGTGCCGCTGGCCGCCGCGCTCGCGGGCACGGTGGCGCTGACGGCGGCCGGGGCGTCGCTGCTGGCCACCGAGGCGGACCACCTGCGGGCCGCCAAGACCGCGGGGTTCGACCCCGTCCTCCGGCTCACCCGCGCAAGGGCGATCAGCCACGGCCTGAACACCGACCGGACCCGCCTGATCCTCGACCCGGCGGACGCCGACCGCTACGACCAGATGTACCTGGAGAAGTCGCAGACGCTCCTCTACATACCGGGAGTGACCAATCTGGACGCCTACATGGAGGAACTGACGGAGCGGGTGGGCCCGGGTCAGGACGCGCGCGCTGCGGACATCGGCGGGTTCTATGGCTGGTGGGTGCACCAGGCCGCCACGCAGGGGCGAGCGGACGCCGCCGGCCCCCTGCTGCACCGGTACCGCGGCTACCAGGGCCACCAGTTCGCCGTCCGGGCGCTGGCCGCGGACGGTGACCGGAGCCGCGCCGTCCGCGCCCACCTGGACCCGCGCTGGCCGCACCTGCCCAGCCTGTCCTTCAGGCACTACGACCGGGAGTTCGACGGCCGGATCAGCCGCCACGAGTTCATCGGGGCCCGCGCCGTCGCGCGCGGCGACCGGGCCCTGGAGCCGTGGTCGTGGCTGCCTCCCGCCGCGGCACTGGCCATCGCGGGCCTCATCGTGGCCGGGGTCTGGCCGCGCCTGTCGGAATACCGCTGAGACACCGAGAACGGGGAGCCGACCGTGCACGCCGCCCGCAGCAACCGCACCCTCATCGCCACGGCCGCCCTGGCCGCCCTGTCCGTTGTGATCCTGGTGACGTCCCTGGCGGTGGCCCCGCTGCTCTACGGCGCCGACGACGGGCCGTCGTCGATCACGGACCTGGACGCTCTCGTGATCGGGGTCAAGGACGATCAGCCGGGCCTGTCCCTGCGGACAGGGGACGGCGAGCTGGAGGGCTTCGACATCGACGTCGCCACCTACGTCGGGGGCCGGCTCGGGATCTCGCCGGAGAAGCTGACCTTCCGGCCACTGTCGTCGGACGAACGGGAGAGCGCGCTGAGCCGCGGCACGGTCGACCTGGTGGTGGCGACGTACTCCATCACCCCGGAGCGCAAGCAGCGCGTCACCTTCGCCGGGCCGTACTACGTCGCGCATCAGGACATCCTCGTCCGGCCGCGGGAGACGTCCATCAAGACCGTGCGCGACCTGCGCGGCAAGCGGCTCTGCCAGGTGCCGGGATCGAACTCCTGGCGCCGTGTCACCGAGGAGCGCGGGGTGGCCGCCGAACTCGTGCCGGCGGGCTCCTACAGCGAGTGCGTGAAGGCGCTGGCCGGTGGACGCCTCGACGCCGTCTCCACCGACGACCTGATCCTCGCCGGGTTCGCCGCGGGCTCCGGCACCACACTGGTCAACGCGCCGTTCTCCGACGAGCGGTACGGGATCGGCCTGCGCAAGGGAGACCTCGGCGGCTGCCAGGCCGTCAACCGCATCCTGACCGGCATGTACCAGAACGGAACCGCGGAGACCCTGCTCGGCCAGTGGTTCACCGCGTCGGGCCTCGAAGTCACCACCACCGTCCCGGAGTTCGAAGGCTGCGCCTGAGCCACCGGGACGGCCGGGGCCTAGTCGTACGAGGCGATGGTGCGGGCGTGGGCGCCGAGAACGTGGGCGAACAGGGCAGGGGCGCGGGCGCCGCCGGCGGCGTCGGGGAGAACCTCCGGGGTGAGCGTCCAGTCCGCGCCCACCCACGCGTCGCCGATGGCGCCCTCGCTGGAGGAGAGGTTGTTGCAGGACTGCCGGATCCGCATGGCCCGCACCGACTCGGCCGCCGGGGTGTCGGTCTCCACCAGCACCACCGGGATCCCGACCAGCGGCCCGTCCTCCACCAGCCGCAGGAGCCGGTCCGCCTGCTCCCCGGCGACCGCGGCGCCGGCGTCGAGGATCACCACGAGCCGCACCGGGGGGCCGCCGGCACCGGACGGCAGGTCGTCGTCCTGGCCGCCGATCCTGCGCAGGTCCACCAGGTCGAGCAGGTACCGGAGCCGCTCGGCCGCCGCCGGCCCGGTGGCCACCCCGCCTCCCAGCAGCCGGGCGCTGGTGACCGGGTCGAACCCCTGCAGCCAGCCGGCGCCCGACAGTCCCGCCGCGTCGATCACCTCCAGCCCCGCCACACCGGGCGGGACGGCGGCCAGGAACCGGGTCGCCAGCGACCAGGCGAACGCGGCCGAGTCGCCGGGCATGATGCCGGTCGAGATCCACACGCCGCGCCGCCACGGCACCCGCAGGACGAGCGGTATCCGCAGGTCCGGTAGTTCGGCGGTGGACAGCCGGCCCACCAGCACCCCCTCGGCCAGGTCGGCGCGCGGCTGCCAGGTCAGCCAGGACGGCGCGTCGAACGGCGCGACCTCCGCGGTGACCTGCGGCTCCACCCGGGCCAGCTCGTCGCGGAGCTGCCCGGCGTCGGCCCGCAGGCGGTCGTTGGCCGCCGCCATGAGCTGCTCGAAGCGCCCGCCGGGCGCCCGCCCGGCGATCTCCTCGTTGCGGAGCGTGAGCGCGTGCTCGGTGGCGGCGCGGAACGAGGCCAGCGAGCGGCTGGCGTCCTCCCAGACCAGCCAGCACCGTTCCAGGTAGCCGACCTCCGTGCCGGACGGCGCCTGCTGAGGCGACGGCGTCTGCGGAGGCGGAGGGCTCTGCGGAGGCGGCGGCGTCCGTGGAGG
This sequence comes from Spirillospora sp. NPDC048824, assembly GCF_043198455.1. NCBI lineage: Bacteria > Bacillati > Actinomycetota > Actinomycetes > Streptosporangiales > Thermomonosporaceae > Spirillospora > Spirillospora sp. NPDC048824. The sequence continues at coordinate 164,376 of NZ_JBICUS010000002.1, forward strand.
AGGCGTCCGTGGAGGAGGCGGTGCCTGCGGGCCGGGAATCCCTGTCGGCGGGGGCGGCGCCCCGACGGCGGGGCCGGGCGGTGACGCGCCCACGACCCGCTGCGCGGCCTCGCCGGCCGGTTCGCCGGGGTCGTCCACCTCGACGCCGTGCGCCTCCAGCAGCTCGGCCAGCCCGCCGGCATAGCCCTGCCCGACGGCGCGCACCTTCCACCGGTCGTCCCGCCGGTAGATCTCCAGCCCGATGATCGCCTTCTCCGGTCCCAGCCCCGGGACGGTGAACAGGGCCGCGAGGCCGTCACCGTCCCCGGTGAGCCGGACCTGCGGCGGCGGCATCGACCCGAACGAACCGGTCCCCGACAGGCTGGCCGCGATCAGGACCGCCTGCGCGCCGGCGGGGACCGCGTCGAGGTCGAGTTCCACGCGCTGGCGTCCCCCGCCGTCGACCCAGCGCACGCCGGGCGCCTCCGGGGCGTTGAAGAACACCAGGTCGGCGTCGGAGCGCACCCGCAGGTCCGGGCCCACGAGCAGGGCGCTGACGTCCACGGGAACGGCGCAGGACACGGTGGCGGTCACCCGCCGGGCGGGCAGCGGGGCGTTGGCGCCGGGCGAGAGTTCGGTCATCGGCGGTCAGGCGAGCCCGGCGATCGTCGGCAGCATGTCCTGGAACGTGCGGCCATGGCACGGCTCACCGATCGCGTTCATCTTCCATGCGTCGCCGTGCCGGTAGATCCGGGCCATCACCATGGCGGTGTGGGTGCCGCCACCGGTCAGCGTGTACCGGGCCATCTCACCGCCGTCCATCTCGTTGACCAGCCGGCAGAAGGCGTTCTCCACCTCGTTGAACGTCTGCCCGTTGAAGGAGCTGACCGTGAACACCAGCGAGGTGACGTGCACCGGAAGCCTGCTCAGATCGACGATCACCGACTCGTCGTCGCCGTCGCCGGCCCCGGTCAGGTTGTCGCCGGTGTGCCGGACGGAGCCGTCGTCGCTGACCAGCTTGCCGAAGTAGACCACGTCGGCGATGGCGCCGTCGGCGAAGAGCACGCAGGACGCGTCGAGGTCGATGTCCCGCTCCCGGGAACCGAAGAAGCCCTTCTTCTTCACCGCGTCCCAGCCGAGCCCCATCCGGACCATGCTCAGCACACCGCCGGGCTTCTCCAGCGAGATCCGCTGGCCCTTCACCATCGAGACGGTCACAGCCGTCGCCTCCTTGATCTCCCCTGTGCCGTGCCGCACCCCAAAAGCGCACCGGCCTGAAGGCACCCGGTCACCGAGAAGAGGCGGCCCGGGTGCGAGGAAAGCCTTGCAGCCGATCCGCCCGTTGTCACCCCATTCGCAACCGAACGACGCCGCCCCGGCGCACCCGGCGCCCCCGGCCCGCCCCGGCGGGATGTTTCGGAGGCCGGTTACCGCGTCCCCCTCGTCACCGTACGTAGATCCGCGGCTGCGGCGGGGTGGGCATGCCGTCTCCCAGGAAGAAGCTCGGGTGCGGCGGCTGGTTGTAGGCGGTGTTCTGCCAGGCCAGCGCGGTCCGGTACTGGGTGTCGTGCAGGAGCGTGTACAGCTTGCGGCCGGTAACCTGCCGGGCGGTGTGGATGCGGAGGCGGGTGTTGTCGGTGGTGGGCCAGACGACCTCCTCCCGCCAGTCGCCGAGCAGGTCTCCGCTCAGTGACGGGACCGCCTTGGTGCCGTTGTTGGAGTGCACGCCCGAGGCCGTCAGCAGCCGGGTGTCGCCGGACGGGCCGTACTTGTCGATGTGGGTGCCGTCCAGCAGCTCGCGGACCGGGTCGGCGTCCCACCACACCAGGAAGTTGGCGGAGGACGGCTTGCGGCCGGCGTTGTTGCCGGTGACGCTGCGCAGTTCGGGGACCGACGCCGACCAGAACTCGGATGCGATCCGCCCCGTCCAGATGTCGCCGGCGACACCGCGGCCGTTGTCGCAGCAGGCGGACGTGGACCACAGGATCCGCCCGTCGCGGGCGTCGATGTACAGCGAGGACGGCCGGTTCGAGGACTCGCTGACCTTGAAGTACTCCAGCCCCGGCCGGGCGGGGTCGAAGTCGCCGAGGTGCTGGGCGTCGCCGTGGCCGGTGCGGGTCGTCCACAGGCCGCGGCCGTCGTCGTCCACGGTCATGGCGCCGTAGACGATCTCGTCGCGGCCGTCCTGGTCGACGTCGCCGACCGACAGGCTGTGCGAGCCCTGGCCGTCGTAGCCGCGGCCGGTGTTGGTGGAGCTCTTGGTGTCGAACGTCCAGCGGCGGGTGAAGCGGCCGTCCCGCCAGTCCCATGCGGCGATCACGCTGCGGGTGTAGTAGCCGCGGGCCATGATCAGGCTGGGGCGGACGCCGTCCAGGTAGGCGGTGCCGGCCAGGAAGCGGTCCACGCGGTTGCCGTACGAGTCGCCCCAGTCCGAGACGTCGCCGCGCGGCGGCACGTAGTCGACGGTCTGGAGCGCGGCGCCGGTACGGCCGTCGAACATGGTGAGGTACTCGGGGCCGTCGAGGATGTACCCGCCGGAGTTGCGGTGGTCGGCGGCGGCGTCGCCGATGACGCGGCCGGTGCCGTCGACGGTGGCGTCGGCGGTCTTCATGGCGACCTCGGCCCGGCCGTCGCCGTCGTAGTCGTACACCTGGAACTGGGTGTAGTGCTGCCCCGCGCGGATGTTGCGGCCCAGGTCGACGCGCCACAGCCGCGTGCCGTTCAGCCGGTAGGCGTCGATGTGGACGTTGCTCGTGAAGCCGCTCTGTGAGTTGTCCTTGGAGTTGGACGGGTCCCACTTGAGGACGATCTCCAGCCGCCCGTCGCCGTCGAGGTCGCCCACGCTCGCGTCGTTGGCGCTGTAGCCGGAGCCGGGTGACTGGATCGGCACGTCCAGGTATCCGTCGCCGAACCGGAGGGACGGCTCGGAGGACTGCCCCTCGGTGCCGTTCACGATCGGGCGGACGGTGTAGGAGGCGCCGGCCTGGGCGCCCTCGTCCCAGTGGTTGGTCGAGCCGGTGACGGTCGCGATGCGGTCCGTCCCGCGGTAGAGGGCGAAGACGGTGCCGGGCGGGTCGGTGCCGAGCAGCCGCCACCCGATGTAGTTGCCGCCGCCGGACCGGACGCTGATCAGGCCGCGGTCGAGCCGTTCGGCCTGGCGGGCCGCGGCGGCCCGGTGCGCCTCCGCGGGCACGGTGGTGAGCGAGGCGAGCAGGGTCGTCAGGACGATGATCGAGAGTGGCCGGCGCAGTTCGGGAGCCATGCGCTGTCCCCTATTCGAGGTAGAAGGTGGCGTCTATGCGAGGTAGAAGGTGGCGTCGCCGCGGGCGGTTCTGGATGGCCGTGGAACGGCGCAGGATGATCCGGTCGTACTCCGGCACGGTCGCCGTGTAGTAGTAGCGGCCGTCGGTGTGCCTGACGATGTGGGGGTCGGCGCTCCCGGCCTCGCCTGGAAAGCGCTTTCATGGGGAAGGTTCGGTGCTCACGGTGTGCTCATTGAGGGGGCTTGCTTCCTACTCGATGCAGCGAATGTTTGCGCTAACAACCCGCTGCTGTCAATACCCCTGTCACATCGTTCATGACCGGAGGGGCGGGTCAGCCGCTCGTCCCGCCGGTGAGCAGGGCGCGGTGCCGTTCCATCAGATCGGTGATGGGGCGGGCGGGACGGCCGGTGAGGCGCTGGACGGTGTCGGTCAGCGGCTCCCCGAAGCCGGCGCGGAGGGACACGCCGAAGGAGACGATCATGCCGCGCACCTCGTCGGGCACGCCCGCCGCGCGGAGCTGCCCGTCGAACTCCGCGTCGTCCACGCTGAGGTAGCCGACCGGGCGGCCGGACACCTTGGCGGCGAGCGCGGTGATGTCGGCGAAGCTGAGCAGCTCGGGACCCGTGACGTCGTAGGTCCTGCCCTCGTGACCGGACGACGTCAGCACCGCGGCGGCGACGGCGGCGCAGTCGTCGCGGTGCACGAAGGCCCCCCGGGCGTGATCGGTGTTGTCCACCAGCATGCCGCGGGCGATCGCCGGCGGCAGGATCTGGGTGACCGGGGTCTCGGCGAACAGGCCGTTGCGCAGGTACGTCACGTCGAGCCCGGAGGCGTCCAGCAGCTCGTGGGTGCGCAGGTGGTCGGGGACGACCGTGGACGGGCAGGCCGGATCGACCATGATGTAGGAGGTGTACACGAGGTGCCGCACCCCGGCGGCCGCGGCCGCGTCGACGGCGTTGCGGTGCTGGGTGACGCGGTGGCCGAGTTCGTGCAGGCTGACCAGGTAGAGCCGGTCGGCGCCCTCGAACGCCGCGGGCAGCGTCTCCGGCCGGTCGTAGTCGCCGTGCCGTACGGCCACCCCGCGATCCGCGAACTCGGCGAGCGCTTCCACATTCCTGCTGACCAGGATGACGTCATCGGGAGAGACCTTTTCCAGCACGTATTCCGCGGTGCGGCGTGCGAGCTGCCCGGATGCACTGGCTATGGCGATTCTCATCACGGTCCCCGATCGGCCGATTACGGGAGGCGACGTTCTTCCGGGACTTCTCTCCGGCAATGCCCGTCACGTTAAACTACCGCCCTCTGCCGCCGACAGAGTGGGAGTGACCGGAACGTGCCGACCCCGCGAGAAGAGAGAGCGCCGCTCCCCGGGAGCCCGGCGGAGTCCACGGCCGCGCGTCCGCTCGTCGATGCCGCCCATCCCTCCTCCGCGCGGGTATATGACTATCTACTGGGCGGTAAGGACAACTTCGCCACCGACAGGACCGCCGCGGCCAGAATCGCGGAGGCATTTCCGTCCATTCGGGTCGGCGCTCAGGAGAACCGCAGATTCCTGCTCCGCGGCGTCCGCTACCTCGCCGCCGAGGCCGGGATCCGGCAATTCCTCGACGTCGGCACCGGCATTCCGACGTCACCGAACGTGCACGAGGTCGCGCAGGAGGTCACGCCCGGCGCACGGATCGCCTATGTCGACAACGACCCCATCGTGCTGGTGCACGCCCGCGCCCTGCTGGTCTCCGATCCCCTCGGGCAGGTGGGCTACCTGGACGCCGACATCCGCGAGCCCCGGTCGATCGTCGACAGCGACCTCGTCCGCAGGATCCTGGATTTCGACGAGCCCATCGCGCTGATCTTGAGCGCGATTCTGCATTTCATCCCCGACGAGCAGCGGCCCGCCGAGATCGTCCGGACCTTCGTCGACGCCCTGCCGCCGGGCAGCCATGTGCTCGCCAGCCACGTCACGGCCGAGCACGAGCCGGCGCTGCGGTCGGCGTCGGCCGGATACCGTGACGACGGCGTGCGCACCCAGCCCCGGACCGCCCGCGAGTTCGAACGGCTCGTCTTCACCGACCAGGCGCTCGAACTCGTCCGGCCCGGCGTGGTCCTGGTGTCGCAGTGGCGCCGCGATCCCGGCGAGCCGCCCGCCCCCACACCGGCCCAGGTCTCCGCCTACGGCGGCCTCGCCAAGCTCTCCTGACCGGCGCGTCCCCTGACCGGCGTGGCCCTAACGGGGGGTGGTGAGGAGCGCGGCGAGGGCGGCCGTGAACCGGTCGGGGTCGATGTCGGCGGGGGACGGCCGAAGAACTCGCGGGACAGGTGGTATCCGGTCAGCGCGGAGACCACGACCGCGAGGAGTGCGTGCGGGTCCTCATGGCCGGGCAGGGCCGGCAGGTCCGGTCAAGGCCACGCGCGAGCCCGGCTCGTCGTCGGCGCACCGGCTGCAGCTGACACCGGCCGGCGGCTCCGGGGCGGAGGTGCATTTCGCCCTCATCGTCGACACCACGGCCGGTTCACCGGTGACGCCCGCTCAGCTGGCCGCGGCCCGCGCCGAACTCTCCACCTGGGCGGCCGGCCGGTTCCCCGCCGGCTGACCCCCGGGAACGGCACGCCGAGCAGGCGGAGCCTTCAGCGCGCGTCGGTGAAGGGGGTGCCGTAGGTCTCGTCATAGACGATCTCGCCGGCGGGGGCGCGGGTCAGGCGGGTGGGGAATCCGTGCTCGGGGTAGCCGACCGCGATGTGGGCGGCGGTGAGGACGCCGTCCGGGATGCCCAGCAGTTCCTTGACCCGCGGCTCGGCGTGGACGAGGAGGGTGGTCAGGGCGCTGGCGACGCCCTGGTCGCGCAGCGCGAGGCAGAAGTTCTGCGCGGTGGGGTAGATGGAGCCGCCGCCGACGACGCTGAACCGGTCGAGCTCCAGGTCGGTGGGGTGCAGGCCGTCGATCTCGGCGCACAGGACGACGATGGCCGGGACCTCGTGCAGGTGCTCGGCGAAGTGGTCGGCGTCGGTGACGGCCTTCGGGAGGGCGCCGACGCCGATGTCTCCGGTGCCGATGCCGCCGAGGTAGGCCTTCCAGGGCGCGAGGTACCACTCGGCGAGCTGCCGCTTGCGGTCCTTGTCGCGGACGACGACCCAGCGGACGGGTTGGCGGTTGCCGCCCTGCGGGGCGAACCGCGCGGCCTCGAACGCCGACATCAGGACCTCGTCCGGTACCGGGTCGCTGCGGAAGTAGCGGCACGTTCCCGTTGTCTTCATGGCCTCGATGACGTCCATGTCACCTCTCCGGGGGTCAGGTCGGGTCGGGCTGCGGATCTGCGTTAGCGGGCGGGCGGGCCTGGCCGGCTCAGGGTTTCCGGCCCACGGCGCCATACATCCAGATGAGATCGAGGTCTGGGGTGACCGGGCCGTCGGGGCGCCACAGGGGCGTCTGGACGATGCCGGGCTCCAGCACGTCGAAGCCGTCGAAGACGCGCTCGATCTCGGCTTTGCGGCGCGGCACGGCGGGGGCCTTGGCGCGGTTGTAGGTGCTGGCGACCTGGGTCGCCTGGCCGGCGCGGAAGTCCTGCGTGGGGTGCGACACGGCCAGGTAGCCGCCGGCCGGCATCACGTCCCGCAGCGGGGCGACGATGTCATGCGGCTCACGGTCGGGGACGAACTGGAGCACCGAGACGAGCATGACCGCGAGCGGCTCGTCGAAGTCGATCAGCGAGCGGACCTGGTCGTCGGCGATGATCGCCCCGGGGTCGCGGACATCGGCCTGGACGACGGCCGTCCGGCCCAGCCGGTGGGATCTCAGCAGCGCCCGCGCGTGCACGAGGACGATCGGGTCGTTGTCCACGTAGACGACGCGTGTCTCGGGCGCGATCTCCTGGGCGACCTCGTGGACGTTGCGCTGGGTGGGGAGCCCGGCGCCGATGTCGAGGAACTGCCTGACCCCGGAGTCCACCAGGTGGCGGACGGCGCGGCGCAGGAAGGCGCGGTTCTCCTGCGCGATGGCGCGCAGTTCGGGCGCGGCCTCCAGGGACGCTTCGGCGGCCACGCGGTCGGCCTCGTAGTTGTCTTTTCCGCCCAGGTAGTAGTCGTACATCCGGGCGGGGTGAGCGACGTCCGCGTTGAGGTCAACGTGGGCCTGCTCGTCGTTGGTCACAGTCCGGGCCCTCTCGTGCGCTCGCCGACCCACCACCGCGAGAGATCGCGGCCACCTGCGACAGAGCCTAAGCGTTCAGATCTTGTAGCGAAATATGCGGACTTTGCCGTGCCCGGCACCGATGTGATCGCCCGTTCCTCCCTCGAAATGTTTCGAACGACGGGCCGCGACCGCAAGCGTCCAGATCAGAGCGCTTTGCCTCAGACAAGGGTGAAAGAGGTGGTTGACGAAAGAGGTTCCTGGGGTTACTTTCCTGTCGGCTCTCGAAATGTATCGAAATATTTCGAAGCCGCATTGCTCCCGCAGTGAGGAGACAGCCGATGGGCAGACCGCATCGGACATGGACGTTGCTCCTGGCCCTGATACCGACCGCCATCGCCTTCACCGCCCAGCCCGCCGCCGCGCTCCCCACCGCCCACGGAGGCCACGGCTGGGACAGGCCCGCCGACCCGTCCTCCTATATCTCGTTCCGGGACGGACGCGGATACTTCCCGCTCGTCGCCGGCGGAAAGGCCGCACCGCTGGTGGTCAGCGACGCCGACCACCCCGGCGTCGTACGGGCCGCCGGAGACCTGCGCGCCGACATCGAGCGGGTGACCGGCGAGCGCCCCGCGCTCTCCACCGGCGGCGACGTCCCGTCCGGACGGACCGCCGTCGTCATCGGCACGATCGGCGAGAGCCCGCTCATCGACCGGCTCATCGCCTCCGGGAAACTGGACGTGAAGGGCATCGCAGGCAAGTGGGAGACCACCCTCGAACAGGTGGTGGACCACCCCGTGCCGGGCGTACGCCGCGCGTTCGTCATCGCCGGCAGCGACCAGCGCGGCACCATCTACGGCGCCTACGACGTCTCCAGGAACATCGGAGTCTCCCCCTGGTACTTCTGGGACGACGTCCCGTCGCGGCACCGGGACGAGGTGTACGTGAAGCCGGGCCGCCACACCCAGGGCACACCGGCCGTGAAATACCGCGGCTTCTTCATCAACGACGAGAACCCCGCACTGAACCGGTGGGCGCCGAAGTTCTTCGGTGAGGGAAAGGCGCCCGGCCATCCCAACGGCTTCAACCACGAGTTCTACGCCAAGATCTTCGAGACGATGCTGCGGCTGAAGGCCAACTATCTGTGGCCGGCGGTCTGGGGACGGGCGTTCGCCGAGGACGACCCGCAGAACCACGCGACCGCGAAGAGGTACGGCGTCGTCATGGGGACGTCCCACGAGGCGCCGATGATGCGCGGCATCGAGGAGTGGAACCGGCACGCCGTCCCGGCGGAGCGCGACGAGGACGGGAACATCACCAAGCCGGGCCACGACCCGTACGGCGGGACGGGCGAGTGGAGTTTCCGCCGGAACTCCGAAGCCGTCAAGAAGTACTGGCGTGACGGCATCGAGCGGATGGTCGAGGACGACTTCGAGGGCGTCGTGACCATCGGCATGCGCGGCAACGGCGACGTCGGCCTGCCGGACGGCGACGGCATCGAACTGATGCAGAACATCATCGCCAATGAGCGCGACATTCTGGAGGAGGTCACCGGTAAGGAGGCGTCCGCCACCCCGCAGGTCTGGACCCTCTACAAGGAGGTGCAGCGGTACTGGGACCGGGGCATGCGCGTCCCCGATGACGTGACCGTCGTCTTCACCGACGACAACTGGGGGAACATGCGCAAGATGCCCGAGCGGGGGCTGCCGGAGCGCGCCGGCGGATACGGGCTCTACTACCACTTCGACTATGTGGGCGGCGGCCGCAACTACAAGTGGGTCGACACCGCGCAGCTCGGCAACACGTGGGAGCAGCTGCACCAGTCGTACCGGTACGGCATCCGGAACCTGTGGGTCGCGAACGTCGGCGACATGAAGTCGAATGAGCTGCCCTTGCAGTTCTTCCTCGACTACGCCTGGGACCCGGACCGCTGGCCGCTGCACAAGCTCGGCGAATGGGAACGGCTGTTCGCCGCGCAGAACTTCGGTTCCCGGCACGCGGACGAGATCGCCGAGGTGCTCAACGCCTACGGCGACCTCCAGGCGCTCCGCAAACCGGAACTGCTCAACCGCCGCATCACCGTCGACCCGGAGAAGGACCTGTCCACCGACCCGGCCGCGGTCGTCTACGACGACAAGGAAACGCCCTTCTACCTGAACCGGTACCGGGAGATGGACAGGGTCACCGCACGATGGCGGCGGCTCGCCGAGAAGGCCGAACGGATACGCCGGCGATTGCCGGAGGAATACCAGGACGCCTACTACCAGCTCGTCTACTACCGGGTGAAGGCGACGGCCAACCTGTACGAACTGCGTGAGGCCGAGTTCACGAACATCCTCTACGCGGAGCAGGGCCGGGCGGCCACCAACGACCAGGCCGAACTCGCCGAGGCCAGGTTCGACGAGGACCAGGCGATGTCGGACCACTACGACAACGGACTGGCCGGCGGTAAATGGAACGGCTTCCAGAGCCAGCCGAAGATCGGCTACGGGGACGTGGAGCGCTACGGCCCGAACGCGCCCTGGCAGCAGCCCGAGAAGGACTACATCGCCCTGCCGGACAAGATCTTCCCCGAGCTCAGGCGGATCGAGATACCGGACGGCTCCGAGATGGGCGTCGCCGTCGACGGCTCCGACAAGTGGTGGCCGAAGGAGGAGTCAGAGGCCGTCCTACCGGAATTCAGCCCGTACCAGTCGGCGCCCCGGCAGTACATCGAGGTGTTCAACCGAGGCTCCGATCCCTTCGACTACCGGATCTCGCCCGCCGAGCCGTGGGTGAAGGTCACCCGTGCGAGCGGCCGCGTCGACAAGCAGGTGCGGGCGACGGTGCGGGTCGACTGGCGGCAGGCGCCCAAGGGGACCAGCCGCGTGCCCATCGAAGTCTCCGGAGCCGACGGCCGCACCGTGACCGTCCAGGCCGTCGTCGACAACCCGGAATCGTTCAAGCCCCGCGGTTTCCTTGAGGCCGGCGGCTACGTCTCCATGGACGCCGACGGCTACACCCGCGCGACCCGCACGGGCGACGCCCACTGGAAACGCGTCCCGGGCGTCGGGCGGACGGGCGCCGGAATGGAGCCGTTCCCCGTCACCGCGCCCGGCCAGGAGCCCGGTGAGGGCCCGCGCCTCGAATACGACATGACGCTGACGACGACCGGACCGGTGAAGGTCTGGGCCTACCTGTCGCCGAGGAACAGCGTCCTGTCGGCCGGGGGCCTGAAGTACGCCGTCTCGATCGACGGCGACGAGCCGCAGGTCGTGAACATCACCGAGGCGACCGGCGCGAACGACACGACCATGAACAAGCAGTGGGAGAGGAACACCTCCGACAACGTCAACCGGACCGTCACCACGCACACCGTCACCGGACCGGGGACGCACACCCTGAAGTTCTGGATGGTCGACCCGACCGTCGTCCTGCAGAAGATCGTGGTCGACACCGGAGGACTCAGGACCTCCTATCTCGGGCCCCCCGAAAGCAGGCACCACCCCCAAGGAGGATCGAAACCATGAGAAGAGCACTCACCGCGGTGCTCGGAGCGGTCACACTGCTCCTGGCGATGCTGGTGGCCGGCGCGCTCCCCGCGTCGGCGGCTCCCACCACCCTGAAGGAGGCGGCCGCCGCCAAGGGCATCGTCTTCGGCACCGCCGCGGCTCAGAGCCACATGGGCGAGTCGGCGTACGTGAACACGCTCAACCGCGAGTTCAACCAGCTCACCCCCGAGAACGAGATGAAGTGGGAGACGACCGAGCCGTCCCGGAACTCGTTCAGCTACGGCGCGGCCGACCAGCTCGTCAGCCACGCCCGGTCGCAGGGCATGGCGGTGCGCGGGCACACCCTCGTCTGGCACAGCCAGCTCCCCGACTGGGTCGAAGGCATCTCCTCGCGCACCGAACTGCTCGACGTCATGAACAACCACATCTCGAACGTCGCGGGACACTTCCAGGGCGACATCGAGTACTGGGACGTCGTCAACGAAGCGTTCCAGGACGGGTCGGGCGCGCGGCGCGACACCGTCTTCCAGCGCGTCATCGGCGACGACTACATCGAGCAGGCCTTCCGGGCGGCCCGCCAGGCCGACCCCGGCGCCGAGCTCTGCTACAACGACTACAACATCGACGGCCGGAACGCGAAGAGCGACGCCGTCTACGCCATGGTCCAGGACTTCAAGGCCCGCGGCGTCCCGATCGACTGCGTCGGACTCCAGGCGCACCTGATCGTGGGCAGCCTCCCGGGTGACATCCAGGCCAACATCCAGCGCTTCGCGGACCTGGGCGTGAACGTCTACATCACGGAGCTGGACATCCGGATGCAGACCCCGCCGGACAGCTCCAAGCTCGCCCAGCAGGCCGCCGACTACCGCGCGGTGACCTCCGCGTGCCTGGCCGTGCCGCGCTGCAAGGGCATCACCGTCTGGGGCGTGACCGACAAGTACTCCTGGGTTCCGGACGTCTTCGAGGGCGAGGGCGCGGCGCTGCTCTTCGACGACGCCTACGCCAAGAAGCCGGCGTACGACGCGACGCTCGAAGCTCTGGGCGGCACCCCCGGTGACGGAGACGGCGACGGCGACGGAGATGGCGACGGGGACAACGACGGCACCGTCACCTGCACCTACACCCGCACCGCGCAGTGGAACAACGGGTTCAACGGCCAGGTCACCATCACCGCCGGCAGCGGCGCGGTCAGCTCGTGGACGGCCGTCCTGACCATGAACTCCGGCCAGGACCTGCAGGCGATCTGGAACGGCAGCCCGACGGAGAACGGCGACGTCATCACGGTGAAGCCGGTGGGCTGGAACTCCAGCCTGGCACCGGGGGCGTCCGCCTCGTTCGGGTTCACCGTGAGCGCCCCGGGCGGGAACGTGGCCGACCCCGCACTCACCTGCAGCACGCCCTGACCCCGACCCCACCCCCTGACAACCGGCACGGCGGCAGCTCCCAGGTCGCCGTGCCGGTGCCTTTCTGCGGGAAGCGCCGACCGGCGCTACATACATCCACTATCACGGGTACTTCGCAGGAGTCGGATGGGACGAGAGCGGGGTGCGCCTTGGCGTTGCGGATCGAGGACTACGGGCTGCTGGGGGACACGCAGACGGCGGCACTGGTGGGGCGGGACGGGTCGATCGACTGGCTGTGCCTGCCGAGCTTCGACTCCCCCGCGTGCTTCGCGTCCCTGCTGGACGACGAGAAGGCGGGGTTCTGGCGGCTCGCGCCCGCGGCGGGCGGGCTGTGCACGCGGCGCCGCTACCGGGACGACACGCTGATCCTGGAGTCGGAGTGGGAGACGCCGGAGGGCACCGTCCGGGTGATCGACTTCATGCCGCCGCGCGGGGAGGCGGCCGACCTCGTCCGGATCGTGGAGGGCGTCAGCGGGCGGGTCCCGATGCGCATGGCGCTGCGGCTGCGGTTCGACTACGGGCGGATCGTGCCATGGGTACGGCACCGCGAAGGGGAGCACAACGCGATCGCGGGCCCGGACGCCGTCTGGCTGAAGACGCCCGTCGAGCTGGAGGGGCGCGACCTGACCACGTACGGCGACTTCACCGTGGCGGCCGGCGACCGGGTCCCGTTCGTCCTGACGTACCAGCGGTCGCATGAGCGGCGTCCGCAGGCGGTCGAGGCCGAACGGGCGCTGGAGGAAACGGAGCTGTTCTGGTCGGAGTGGATGCGCGGCTACGACTACGACGGGCGGTGGGACGAGGCCGTCCGCCGGTCCCTGATCACGCTGAAGGCGCTCACCTACGCGCCCACGGGCGGCATCGTCGCCGCCGCGACCACGTCCCTGCCGGAGCAGCTCGGCGGGCCGCGCAACTGGGACTACCGGTTCTGCTGGCTGCGCGACGCGACGTTCACGCTGCAGGCCCTGCTCGGCACCGGGTTCGTCGCCGAGGCGAAGGCGTGGCGGGAGTGGCTGCTGCGCGCCGTCGCCGGCGACCCCGCCGAGCTGCAGATCATGTACGGCATCGACGGGACGCGCCGCCTCACCGAGTTCACCGTGGACTGGCTGGCCGGGTACGAGGGGTCGTCGCCGGTCCGGGTCGGCAACGCGGCGTCCGACCAGTTCCAGCTCGACACGTGGGGGGAGGTGCTGGACGGCCTGCATCTGGCGCGGGAGGCCGGCATCGGGGCGGACGAGAACGCCTGGGACATGCAGCTCGCCCTGATGGACTTCCTCGAAGGGCACTGGAGCGACCCCGACAACAGCCTGTGGGAGGTGCGGGGCGACCGGCGCCACTTCGTCCATTCCAAGGTGCTCGCGTGGACGGGCGTCGACCGGGCCGTCCAGGCGGTCGAGCGGTTCGGGCTGGACGGGCCCGTCGACACCTGGAGGGCGCTGCGCGAACGGATCCACGCCGACGTGTGCGAGCACGGCTACGACGCGGACCGCGGAACGTTCACCCAGTTCTACGGCTCCCGCGGCCTGGACGCGGCGCTGCTGCTCCTCCCGCAGGTCGGCTTCCTGCCGTGGAACGACCCGCGCGTCGTCGGGACGGTCGACGCGGTGCAGCGGGAGCTGTACAGCGACGGGTTCGTGCTGCGCTACGACACGGGCTCGGACGGCGGCGTCGACGGGCTGCCCGGAGACGAGGGCGCGTTCCTGGTGTGCACGTTCTGGCTCGCGGACGCCCTGCACGGCATCGGCCGGACCAAGCAGGCCACCGACCTGTTCGTCCGGCTGCTGGATCTGCGCAACGACCTGGGGCTGCTCAGCGAGGAGTACGACACGGCCGCGGGACGGCAGGTCGGCAACACCCCGCAGGCGTACTCCCATGTCGGGCTCGTCAACACCGCCCGGCATCTCAGCGGGACGCGCCCCGCCTGGCTGGAACGTGCTCAGGCATCACGCCCGTAGTCGTGGAAGGAGAGCGCCATGCGCGCCTTGACCGTCCTGCCGGGCAAGCCCGGCTCGCTCGCCGTCACGGACGCCCCCGACCCGGAGCCCGCCGAGCACGAGCTGCTCGTGGACGGGCTCGGCGTCGGGGTGTGCGGCACCGACAAGGAGATCGTCGCCGGCGAGTTCGGCTCCGCCCCGCCCGGCCGCGAGCGGCTGGTCATCGGGCATGAGTCGCTGGGCCGGGTGCGGCACGCCCCGTCCGGCAGCGGCTTCTCCCCCGGCGACCTCGTCGTCGGGGTCGTGCGGCGGCCGGACCCGGTGCCGTGCGGGGCGTGCGCGCACGGCGAGTTCGACATGTGCCGCAACGGCCGCTACACCGAGCGCGGCATCAAGGAACTCGACGGCTTCGCGAGCCGGGTGTGGACGGTGGAGGCGGACTACGCCGTCGCGCTCGATCCGCGGCTGGCGGAGGTGGGCGTGCTCATGGAGCCGGCCACGGTCGTCGCGAAGGCGTGGGACCAGATCGAGAAGGTCGGCGGGCGGGCCTGGTGGGAGCCGCGCAGGGCGCTGGTGACGGGCGCGGGCCCGATCGGGCTGCTGGCAGCGCTGCTGGGCGTGCAGCGCGGCCTGGACGTGCGCGTCCTCGACCAGGTCACCGACGGGCCGAAGCCGCGGCTGGTCGCCGATCTCGGCGCCGCCTACCATCACGACGGCCTGGAGAACGCCGTCGCCGGGTGGGTGCCGGACGTGGTCATCGAGGCGACCGGCGCGTCCGAGCTCGTGCTCGGGGCGGTGAGGTGCAACGCCGCCTACGGTGTCGTGTGCCTGACCGGGGTGTCGTCGGCCGGCCGCCACGTGGCCATGGACGCGGGCGGCCTCAACCGCGACATCGTCCTGGAGAACGACGCGATCATCGGGTCGGTCAACGCCGGCTTCGGCCACTACGAGGACGCGGCGCGGGCCCTGGCGCGGGCCGACCTGGACTGGCTCGGACGGCTGATCTCCCGCCGCGTTCCACTGGAGGACTTCGAGGACGCGTTCACGTCCAGGCCCGACGACGTCAAGGTCGTCATCACCCTGGACGAATGACCGATTTACATCTGTAGAGGCCGGGCCGTTAAGATTTCGGCCGGTGCGCCGGGAGCATTCGGTCCGCGGCACGTTCGCCGATCTGTGAAAGGGCCCGGTGATGACGAACCTCCTCCTGGTGTTCGCCGCTCTGCTGCTGCTGGCCGTGCTGGTGTCGAGCCTCGCGCACCGCACCGTCCTGTCGACCGCGGCGCTGTTCCTCATAGGCGGATTCCTGCTGGGCGACGGCGTCAGCGACGTCATCACGCTCAGCCCGGACGACGAGATCGTCAACACGCTGGCCGAGCTGGCGCTGTTCGCGGTGCTGTTCACCGACGGCATGCACGCGGGCTGGAAGGAAGTGCGGAGCGCCTGGCGGCTGCCGGGACGGGCACTGGCGGGGGGCCTGCCGCTCACACTGATCATCACGGCGGCTCTCGCGCACTACGTGGTGGGTCTCGGGTGGATCGAGTCGCTGCTGATCGGGGCGGTGCTCGCCCCGACCGACCCGGTGTTCGCGGCGGCGCTGATCGGCAACGAGAAGGTGCCGCCGCGGCTGCGCCGCCTGCTGAACGTGGAGTCCGGCGTCAACGACGGCCTCGCGCTTCCGTTCGTCATCGTGTTCCTGGCGATCGCCCAGGGTTCGGGCGATCTGCACATCGACGACCTGGCCCTCGAACTGGCTTTGGGGGTGGCCATCGGCGTGGTGATCCCGCTGGTCGCGCTCATGCTGGAACGCACCCGGCTGTTCGCGGTCGCACCGAAGTTCGAGCCGCTGAACGCCCTCGCGATCGGGCTGCTCGTGCTCGCGGTGGCGCAGGCCACGCACGGCAACCTCTACCTCGCCGCGTTCGCGGCCGGTGTGACGGTCGCGACGGTCGGCGACCACTACAAGGAGCAGTTCGAGGAGTTCGGCGAGTTGATCGCCGAGATGTTCAAGCTCGCGGCGCTCCTGGTGTTCGGCGCGCTGCTGTCCCCGGCGTTCCTCGGCGACGTCGGCTGGTCCGGCTGGGTGTTCGCGGTGCTGGCACTGGTCGTCGCGCGGCCGGTGGCGATCTGGGTGTCGTTCCTGCGGTCGAAGCTGACCGCCCGCGAGCAGGCCGCGGTGATGTGGTTCGGCCCCAAGGGGTTCGCCTCGGTCGTCTACGGGTTGATCGTCCTGAAATCGGGGATCTCGGCCGGCGACCAGATCTTCCACCTCGTCGCCGCGACGATCGCGCTGTCGATCTTGGCGCACTCGTCCACCGACGTCCTCGTGGCGCGCGGCTTCGACACCGAACGCGAGGTACCCGCGTGGTTCGATCATCCGGGTGACTCCGGCGGCGAGACGGACGACGGGCCGCCATCCGAACAATCCGAATCGTCCGAACCACCGAAATCGTCCGGGCGCTGAGCCGGCGGACGTCCCCGGCAAGAACGGACGTCGCACAAATCTCCTTTTCCGGTTAATTGCCGCGGGCGGTCGGCGGATCTCGCGAAAATCATGCGGGCATCCCGGCCGTCCGGCCAGGATGCGGGCATGACCTTCCCGCTGATGCACGGGTACGACTACATCAATGTGGTCGCCGAACTCGATCCCGTCGCGGCGGTGCGCGACCGGGAACTCGGTGAGCGAATTCTGCGGTACCCCAAGATTCTTCCCGCCGGCTCCCCCAGTTTTGGGCATGCAGTACAAATGGGAAAAGAGTGGCGAATTGGATCCCTGTGCTCCGATGATCCGTCCGCCGCCCGGTACGGCCTCGCCATGGACCTGCGGTCGGGAGCGGCCGAGGAGCAGGACCCGGAGACCGCCGAGGCCATGCTGGCGGCGGCCGCCCGGCTCGACCCCGAGGAGGGCGAGCAGCTCGCCAAGGACGAGTGGGAGATCGCCGACCGCCGGTACCGGATCATCCGGGTCGAGAAGTTCGTCCTGATCGGCGACCGGGTCATGGAGCCGCCCCGCTCCACCGACGCCGACCTCGCCGGAGACGACTTCCTCCGCGGCCACCTGCTCGACCCGCCGGCGCCGTGCGGGCAGTGGGAGGCGCAGCTCCGGCTGAACCTCGTCGCGCGCATGCCCGTCCCCGGCACCGTCCCCGACATGGTGCGCGCGGAGGCGCACCACGCGATCCAGACGCACCCCGGGGTCGTGCTGCTCCCGCCCACCTTCGTCGTCGTGGAGATCGACGGCGGCTCCTGGGCGCCCGTCACCGGCGGCGACGATCCCGCCGAGGCCCGCGACCGGCTGGCCCGGCACTTCACCGACCTTCTCCCCCGGCTCCGCGAGTTCCAGGGCGACCCCGCCACCCCCGCCGAACTCGCCGAGTGGACCGCGCTCGCCGCGGACATCCGGTCGGCGCCCGGCCACCACATCACCGCACGCGGCCGCGAGTTCCGCACCGTCCGCGTCTCCCGGATGCTGCGCCTCGGCCGCGACGGCCCCGAGGCTCCCCGCCCCTGCGACCAGGAACGCTACGGCCTCACGGGTGCCACCGAAGCCTGACCTCCCGCCCCCGAACCCGCGTCAGCCGAGGTTCACGTCTCCGTGCACGTCGCGGAGCTGAACGACCCGGCCCGCCTGGCCGTTGAGCACGTTGACCACGCCGTCGCCCGTCGCGGCGGCGTTGGTCTGCGCCTGGTTCCAGAGGCTGCGCGCCTCCGCCCCGAACCCTGGGTCGTCGGCCAGGAGGTGCTCGATGGCGGAGGCGAGGGTCGCGACCCTCTCGGGCGTCGGGTCGCCGGCGGCCCTCTCCAGGGCCTCCTCGTCGGACGGACGCCCCCGGAGACGCTCGCGGACCCGCCGGGACAGCTCGGCGACGGCGGCCCGGACCGGCTCGCCCGCCACCTCCACGGCCTTGCCGGCCATGGCGGTCGCGATGGCGACGGTCATCGGATCTGTCACCGCCATAGTTCATCACGCTGGGACAGGTGCGAACAATCTCCATTCTGACCCGTACCCCATAAATGGCATGGCCGAATTGCAATTACCATCTATGTGACTTGAACCGGACGTCCGGGTACGTTAACCGTAAAGCGGGCGATCAACGCGCCACCGAACCAATGGGATGGATAGAACGTGCAGTCTCCCGACGAGCGGGACCGGTGGACCAACGAGCTGACGGGGCGGATCGCGGGTTCCAGCGTTCAGGCCGGGTCCATCGCCGGCGGGGTGCACATCACCGCGCCCGCCGCGACGCGTCTTCCCGCCCCCGCGCAGCTGCCGCCGCCCGGACTGTTCGCCAACCGGCTCAGCGAGCTGCGGCAACTGTCGGCGCTCGCGGAACACCCGGGGCCCGTGGTCCTCACCGGGCCGGGCGGCGTCGGCAAGACCACGCTGGCATCGCGGTGGCTGCACGGCATCAAGGACCGCTACGAAGGCCAGCTGTTCGTCGACCTGCGCGGCTTCTCCGGCGCCGAGCCGCTCCCGCCCGACGAGCCGCTCGAACGCTTCCTGCGCGCCCTCGGCGCTGCGCCGGAGAGCATCCCGGCCGGCGCCGACGAGCAGTCCGCGCTGTACAGATCCATGACCACCGGGCGCCGCCTGGTCGTCATGCTCGACAACGCCGTCTCGGCGGCACAGGTCCGCCCGCTGCTGCCCGGTGCCGGAGCGTCGCTGGTCGTGGTCACCTCGCGCCACCGCCTGACCGGGCTCGTGGTGGACGGCGCGCGGTTCCTGGACGTCGCCCCGCTCGGCGAGCCGGGGGCACTGGAACTGCTGGAGCATCTGATCGGGGCGGACCGGATCGGAGCCGAACGCGATCACGCCCGATCACTGGTCGCGCTCTGCGGCACCCTGCCGCTGGCCGTCTGCGCGTCCGGCGCCCGCCTGGCGGCGCGGCGGCGCCGGCCGATCGCCCACGCGGTGGCCGAACTCGGCGACGAAGCGAGGCGGCTCTCCGCGCTGCGCACCGGCGAGGGCGACATCTCGGTGAGCGCCGTCTTCAACACCTCCTACCAGGCGCTCGACCCGGAGCACGCGACGGCCTACCGGCTGCTCGGCGTCCATCCGGGGCCCGATCTGTGCGCCGCCGCCGCGGCGGCCCTCATCGGGACAGGGGAGGAGCGCGCCGCCGAACTCCTGGACGGTCTGTTGGACGCCAGCCTGCTCCTCGAAGTCCCCGGCGACCGGTACGGCTTCCACGACCTGGTGCGCCTGCACGCGCGGGACGCGTCCCTCGCACCGGCCCCGGCGCCGGACCGCGGGGCCGCGTTCGCGCGGCTCGCCGGCTGGTACCTGACGACCGCCGTCGCCGCCGACCTCACGCTGATGCCGGGACGGTGGCACCTCGGCGAACGGTACGCGGCGCCGCCGGGCGACCTGTTCGCGTCCCGCCCGGCGGCACTGGAGTGGCTCGAACGGGAACGGCCGAACCTGGAGGCGGTCGCACGGCAGGCACACGAGAACGGGCTGCACTCCATCACATGGCAGCTCTCCGAGGCGATGTGGCCGCTCTTCCTGCAACGCAGGCACTACCCGTCATGGATCCGGATGTACGAGCTGGGGCTCGCCGCCGCCGAGTCCGACGCCGACTTCAAAGCACAGGCACGGATGCTGGAGGGGCTCGGGGTCATCCGCCTCAACCTCCAGGAGCACGCCACGGCCGCCGGCCACTACGAGACCGCCCTCGCCATGGAGCGGCGGGCCGGCCACCGGCTCGGCGAGGCGTCGGCGCTCGAAGGACTCGGCGTCGTGGCGCTCGCCACCGGTGCCCCGTCCCGCGCGACCGAGCTGTTCGTCCTGGCGCGGGACGTGCACGCCGATCTCGGACGTCCGCGCGGGATCGCGCTGATGGACCGGCACATCGGCGAGGCGCTCAGTGCCGCCGGCCGGCACGCCGAGGCGGAGTCGACGCTGACCGGCGCGCTGGAGACGTTCACCCGTCTGGACGAGCCCTACCACCGGGCGCGGACGCTGACGTGCCTCGGCCAGGCCCGGCTGCGGTCCGGACACCCCGACGAGGCCGCCACCGCCCTCCACGAGGCGCGGGACGTCGCGCGGGAGATGGACGCACCGCATGTTGAGGCCGACACGCTGCGCGAACTGGCCCGGATCGCGCAGTACCGGGGTGATCCGGCGGCCGAGCGCCCGCTGCTGGAGCGGGCACTCGCCCTCTACACCGCGCTGGGGTCGCCGCAGGCGGCCCAGGTCACAGCGCGGCTCGCCGATCTTCCGGCCGCACCGCCCGGCGATGCCGGACCCTGACCAACGTGGCCGTGTTGCCGCGGACGAGGGTGAGCCGGGTGAGCGCGCCCACCGGCCGTCCGCCCGCCACGAGCCAGGCGTGGAGGGCGGACGCGTACAAGACCGCGTCGGCGGGTGGGCATATCCCGCCGAGCACCGGGTCGAGCCGCCCGTACAGACCGCCGGCCGCGACCAGGCAGCCCCGCCCGGTGACGGTCGCCGCGACGAGGCACCCCGGGTGGGCCGCCAGGAGGCGGGACGGGTCCCCCGCCCGGCCGACGATCACGTCCGCGCACGCCCGCCAGGCCCGCGAGGTCTCCTCCTGCCGTGCGACGAGATGCTCGTCGCACGGCGGCAGCTCGCGCCCGTCGGCGGGCGAGCGCCGCAGTGCCAGCGTCCGCCCGCCGACGAGCACGCGCACCGGTCCCGGCTGATCGTCCCAGACTCTGACCAGCGTGACCATCACGCCGCCCTCGGAAGGCCGGGGACCGGGAGCGGGACGGGCTCGACGTCCGGCGGGCGGTCCCGGTCGGGCAGCCGCAGCAGCCTGTACATCTCCCCGCGGATGAGGCGGGCCGCCTCCCCCGGCCGGGAGCTGATGGCGCTCCGCATCGCGGCATGGACCCGTCCGGAGAAGGCGTGCACGGCCTCCTCCAGTTGCGGGGCCAGCGGCCGGTCCCAGTCGACGCGCGGCGCGAACGCGCCGAGCCCGGCGACATGGGTCCCGGGCGCCACGGCGTCCTCCGGGAAGGCGCCGAGCAGCACCGGTACCCCGATCGCGGCGCCATAGCAGGTGACGGACCCGTGATCACCGAGCAGCACGTCGGCGGCGACCAGCCCGGCGCGCCACCCCTCCTCCGGCGGGAACAGCCGGACACCGAGCCGCCGGCAGTCTGCGTTCCAGGCCATGACCTGGCGCTTTCCGTAGAAGGACCACACGTTCGGGTGCAGCGCGGCGACGACCTGGTACCTGTCACGCGGGAGCCCCGCCGCAACGCGCAGTAGCAGGTCGGGATGGCGGCCGAGCAGCGAGTCCTCGTTCCATGTGGAGCTGACGAACACCAGCCGCCGGCCGGGCCGCACGCCGAGCGCGCGGCGGTACTCCTTCCGGTAGGGCAGGCTCGCCACCAGCCGGTCCAGGCACGGGTCGCCGCCTGCGAACGCCACCGGACGCGCCTCGGGGCACTCCTGTTCGAGCATCTCCAGGTGCCGGTCGTGCGGCAGGACGATCGACGACGGCACGACCCGCCCGCCGACGACGAGCCGTTCCCTGATCAGGCCGCTGACCGAACGCGCGGCGGGCGGTCCGGAGCCGGCGTTGCGAGGATGGAGCTTGCCCGGACCGGCGCCGTGCGACACGGTCATGACCGGCCCGTGCAGCTTCTCCAGCATCCCGTGGCCCGCCGCAACGACGAGGTCCCACCTGGTGCTGATCGCCTGCCGCCAGGGCAGCACCAGCCCGCCGAGGTCGCGCAGATGCACGTCCAAGCCGCCGGTGTTTGCCGACGCCGGCGCGGCCGTGTACGCGACCGCGACCCGCCGGTCGGTCTCCAGCAGCGGCATGACGTCGGCAAGCCGGGTCGCCGCCGTCACGTGGTGCGCGACGGCGAGAACCGCCCGTCCCGCCTGCACCGTCGACCCCTTCAGGGCGTCCAGCCCGAACGGGCCCGGCACCCACCCGTCCCCCGGGAAGCTCACCTCAGCCTCCCCGGGTGAGGTGGCCGAGCGGCTCCCCGTCCCGGCAGCCGATGCGGAACGGCGGCGAGACCGGGTCCGCCACGGGGATCGTGGCGGGCTGCGGCAGCCGCATCAGCCCGTACATCAGGCTGCGGATGTTGCGGTCGAACCGTCCAGGCTCGGACGTGATCCGGCCGGCGACCGGCCGGACCCGCTCCGGCCGCCACCGCGCCGCCGCCTCGGCCAGCTGCGGGTGGACGGGCCGATGCGCCGTGAACCGGACGGCCAGCAGGCGCAGCGCGTCCCCGGGCGGCGGCCCGGTGATGAGCACCGGGACCCCGATGATCGTCCCGTATCTCGTCACCGGGCCCGGCGGCCCGATGATCCAGTCGGCGGCGACGAGGGCGGCGCGCCAGTCCGCATCGGGCGGCATGAGGCCCAGGCCGGCCCGCAGGTGGCCGACGAGCCCCGGCCCGCTCGAGCACCGGTCGCCGCCCGGCTCGGGAACGCCGAGAACGTGGTACCTGTCGGGCGGCAGTTCGGCGAGCAGGCGGCGCACGACGTCCAGGGACCCGCAGCGGGTGCACGGACCGGTGCCGCCGGCCGCGGGCAGGGCCACCACGACGAGCCCGCGCCGCCCGCCGACGCCCAGCGCGCGCCGGTAGAAGTCGCGCAGCGGCAGGCTCGCCACCAGCCTGTCGTGGTCGGAGTCGCCGACCACGACCGCATGACCGCCCCCGGCATCGGGGGGACGGTCCAGGTGGTGGGCATAGGTGTACACGGCGGGCGCGGGCCGGTGCGCGACCCCGGCCGGGATCGTTCCCGGCAGCGCGATGAGCGGCGCACCCGGCGGGCACGCGGGTATCCGCTGCGCGGCGACGACCAGGCCGACATCACCGTCCGCGATGTCGGACCAGCGCAGCGGTGCCGCGCCCGCGTCCCTGAGCATCATCTCCACGGCGGCCGAGGACGACCCGGGGGCCGCTGCGAAGAGCACGCGCAGCCGCGGGTCGGTTCCCGCGAGCCGCGCCACGTCCAGTGCGGGCTGCCCCGGTACGGGCGAGCCCACCACAACCAGCACTGTGCGCCGGTCCCCCAGCCGTCCCCACCAGCCGGGGTCGAACCCGGTCAGGGCCCGACGCCATTCGAAGCCGGTCATTGCCGTCAACGAACCCCCTTTGACCTTGGATGCGAACATCCGTCCCTCCGTCGCAGATCGAAATGACCTGCCTCCGGAATCGAGTGTCGATCGGAAATCTTGACGAAAGCTTGCAATCGTCCTGACTCGGTGAGTAGTGGGACACGGGGAAGCCGCGGGAAAAACGCCCGCGCTCTGGCCATTCGGTACGCATGATGCCAAAATCGGCTCAGGAGGATATTTTCACAAAGGGGAACCGGTGGAGTTCCGCATCATCGGCCCCGTCGAGCTGTGGATTGACGGCCGGCGGCGCGACCTCGGAACGCCCAAGGAACGGTGCGTGCTGGCCGTGCTGCTCCTCGGCCGGCGGCAGCCGGTGTCCACCGAGACCATCATCCGCCGGGTCTGGGACGACGCCCCGCCGGCCAAGGCCCGGCAGGGCCTGCAGGTCTACATGACGCGGCTGCGCCGTCGGCTGGAGGACGCGGAGGGCGCCGCGTTGATCTCCCGGCAGGGGTCTTATCTGCTCGATGTCGACGATGAATCGGTCGACCTGCACCGGTTCCGGCGGCTGCGCGACCAGGCCCGGGCGATCGCCGAAAGCGGCGACGACGAATACGCCCTCGACCACCATCGCCAGGCGGCGGAGCTGTGCCGGGCCGAACCGCTCGCCGACCTGTCCGGGGGCTGGGCTGAACGCGCCCGGCACACTCTGGAGCAGGAACTGCTGTCCGCCGCGTTCGCACGCATCGACCTGGAACTGAAGTACGGCAACCACACCGACGTCCTTCGCGAATTATCGGACCTCACCGATCGCCATTCGCTGGACGAACGGCCCGTCGAACGGCTCATGATGGCGCTCTACCGCTGCGGGCGGCAGGCTGAGGCACTGGAGGTCTACCGGCGCACGCACGACCTCTTCGCGGCGGAGTCGGGAACCGACCCGGGCCCCGGGCTGCGGCGGCTCCAGCAGCAGATCCTGCGCGGCGACCCGGAGCTGCTGCGGGTCCCCGGCACGCAGCTGAGCGTGGACCGGCGCCCGCACACCCTGCCGCACCACGCGCGGGTGTTCGTCGGACGCGACGACGAGATGCGGCAACTGATGGACACGGTGCCGGGCATCGCGGGTCCACCGGCCGGTGACGCGGTGACCGTCGTCGCCATCGACGGCATGGCCGGCGTCGGGAAGTCGGCGCTCGCCGTCCACCTCGCGCACCGGCTGGCCGAGCACTACCCCGACGGCGCCATGTACCTGGAACTGCACGCGCACGACGCCCGGCAGAAGCCCGTCGACCCGGCGGACGCGCTCGACATGCTGCTCCGCACGATCGGCGTCCCGGTAACGCGGGTACCGCGGGCGCTGGACGAGCGCGCCGCGCTCTGGCGGTCCGAGCTGGCGGGCAGCCGCGCGATCATCGTGCTGGACGACGCCGCAGGACGCGACCAGGTCGAACCGCTGCTCCCGGCCTCCCCCGGCTGCCTGGTGATCGTGACCAGCCGCCGCCGGCTGACCGGGCTGCACGACGCCTGGCCGCTGTCGCTGGAAATCCTGCCCGTCCGGGACGCGATCGTCCTGTTCACCGGCATCGCGGGCCCCGGCCGCGCGGAGGCCGACACCGACGTCGCCGCGGTGGTGGAACGCTGCGGACGGCTGCCGCTCGCGGTGAGCATGGCGGCGAGCCGCCTGCGCCACCGCCGCGCCTGGGACACCCGCGACCTGCTGGCCCGGCTGACCGCCGACGACCGGCGGCTGGACGAGCTGCGCGGCGAGGACCGCGAGATCACCACCGTGTTCGAGGTCTCCTACCGCGGCCTCCCGGCGGCACTGCGGGATGCGTTCCGCGCGTTCGCCCTGCACCCAGGCCCCGACCTGACGGCACTCGTCGCGGCGGCCGCCCTGGGCCGTCCCGTCCGGGAGGCCGAGCGGATCCTGGAGGACCTCCTCGACCGCCATCTGATCACCGAGCCCGCCCGGGGCCGCTACCGCTTCCACGACCTCGTCCACGACTACGCCCGCCGCCTGGCCCGCGAGATCGACACCGACGAGGAGCGGCGCCGAACCGTCCACCGAATCCTCGACTTCTACCTCGCGGCGGCCGACCACGCGAACCACGTGCTGTCCCCGCACCGCCCGGACAGCATTGAGCCCGACCTACCGCCGGACTTGCCGCCCCTGGCTGACGAGGGGGAGGCCGCCAAATGGTTCGCCACCGAGCACGCCTGCCTCCTGAACGCTGCCGCCGAGGCCGACCGAATCGGCTCAGCGGCGCACACCGCCCGCTTCTCCCGCATACTCGCCGGACATCTGGAGTCGCGCGGCCACTGGGACGCCGCCGCGCGACTGCACAGCATGGCGGTCGAGGCGCTCCAGGGCCTGGACGACGATCCGGGCACCGCCCGCGCCTTGGCCGAGTTGAGCCATATCCGTTTCCGTGTCGGCGACTACGACACCGCGATGGAAGAGGCGGAAAAGGCGCTGGCAATCCAGCGTTCGACTGGTGACCGTCACGGAGAGGCCCATATTCTCGGCCGCATAAGCCTCATCCACTGGCACCGGTCCCGCTTCCCGGAGGCATTGGCCCGCGGCCGGGAGGCGCTGGAGATCCACCGCTCGCTCGGCAACCGGCACGGCGAGGCCGAGAGCCTCGACCGCATCGCGATCATCCTGGAGTTCACCGGCGGCTACCGGCGGGCCGAACGACTCCGCCTCGAAGCACTGGCGATCCTCACTGAGATCGACGCCCCGCACCTCCGGACGATGGCGCTCAACAACATGGGCGACCTGATGATCCGCATGGGCGACGTCGACCGCGCCGCCGAGTACTACGCGCAGACCGCCGGCGTCGCCGAACTGAGCCGCCAGCACGAGGCCATCGTGCTCATCAACACAGCCAACGTCCACCGCCGGTACGGCGCTTACGAAACAGCTCTGATCAATTACCGCGCGGCACTCGCGATAGCGATGGAATTAGGCGATCGGCGAACCCAGGTCGACACTCTCATCGGCATCGGCGCCGCCTTCCACGACACCGGGCACTACGGTGAGGCCATCATTCACCACGAACGCGCTCTGGCCATTTCGCGCTCCATCAGCGAGCGTTATGAGGAGACAGTTGCCCTCCGCCATCTAGGCGAAGCACTCACCGCCTCCGGCCGCTACCCAGCCGCTGTTGAGCACCTCCGGCAGGCTTATGCCCTATCCACCGAAATAGATGTTCCCGACGAGATGGCAAGAACCTTGGCAAGCCTGGGCGCAGCTCTCCTCCACGTCCAGGGCAGCGAGGCCACCCGCCGCCCGTGGGAGGAGGCTCTCCGGCTCTTCACCACCCTGAACCTCCCGGAGGCGCAGGATCTGAGAGCCCGGCTCCAGTCCCTCGACCACGCCACCGGAACCTGACCCTGCACTGGAACCGATTTCATTTTCCGCCGGACACATCCCTCGAACACCTTGCCGTACAGCGCCGAACATCAGATAGGAAACCGGTTCTAATCTGCAGCGCACCGCGCGCATGCGTGCCACCGAACCGGACGTGCCGGCTCCGCCCTCCCGCACAATGCAGCATCTCGGTCTGCCGACTACGAGATTCGCGGATGTTGCCACACAGAACCATCCGGGCTTATAGGCTCTCTCACCAGAAATCCGGACGGACCGGGTTGTTTGCCGTCTAGTGGATGGGGTTTACATGACCCGTCTTTTGTATAGAGCCCTGGGCCCCGCCCTGGTGGTCGCCGTGGCGCCGATCGTCCTGGTGGTGTGCATTCACATGACCGGGTGAGGTCGTGATAAGGGGTCAGGTGGGCCAAAGGAGGCCCAGCCGACCCGCCGCTCGCAGAGGCGCCGCATCAGCGGCGCCTCTGTCGCGTTGTCGACCGGGAACAACAGGGCGCCCGGTGCTCTTGGCGGTGGAGTGACTTTGACACCGGGTCGAGCTGGTCGCCGCCCGCCCTGCGGGCGTTGGGAAACCCACCGCGCTGGGGGAGCCGGTGGGGAGGCGCTCCGCAGGGCGGGGGCAGTCTATGCGTGCAACTGCGCGCCTGGCCTGTTCACGTGACGAAGGGGCCCGACGATCGGACAGCCCGCCCTACGTGCGGCACCCAACATGTATCCGTGGTCGATCGCGATCCGCGCCCACACGACTTTGCCCTCGTACAGCTCGAACCACCCGCAGCCGCCGGACGCGAACGCCTGGACGAGGATCAGACCGCGTCCGGACGTGCAGAACTGGTGGGGCTGCTGGATCACGGGCCGGCCGGGGTGGTCGTCCCACACGCACATGTCGACACCCTGGTCGATCCGGCTGATCCATACGCGGATGTGCCTGCCCTCGCAGAGCCGGGCCGCGTTGGACGCGATCTCGCTCATGATCTGCACGGCGTCACCCTCGAAGGCGCCGAGCCCCCAGGAGGCGAGTGCGCTCTTCACGAGTTCGCGTGCGAGATAGACGGTTTCGGGATAAGCCCGAAAGGTCTCACTGAATATATTCTGTGGGTTTGTGTCCATTATGGGTGTCGCGAACATCGGCTGGCCTCTCGCGGTCTGCGTTTTCTATCCACAGCGTGAGCGCCGGCGACTACACTTGTCTCCTTTCGTTCATGAATATCAAGGTTAAGGATCTTGAATGGCGAAGGCCGACCGACTCGACCCGGACAACAACCCATGGCATTGGCTAGCTGTTGATCTGCGGATATGGCGCATCGAACGCAACCTTTCACAGGCGCAGCTAGCCGAGATCTTGAGGGTCGACAACTCTACGGTTTCGAACTACGAATCGGGCACCTCAAAAGTGCCCGAAAGCAAGACCGAAACTCTTGACCAGCTTTGGCGTACTCGCGGCCACTTCTCCCGAATTCGCCGGTATGCCGAGTCAGCTCATGACCCGGACTGGCGCCATCAGAACGTGGAGAACGAAGCAAAGGCGTCTGTCATCAGGGCCTACGAGAGTTTGTGGGTTCCTGGCCTCATCCAGACGGAGGGATACGCGCGGGCCGGGTTCAGCTCCGCGGGCATCAGCAGCACGGAAGCGGACGAGCTATGGGAACAGCGGTCGGCGCGCCAGGCGATCCTGAATCGCCCCGGCCCACCACAGCTTTACGTATTGCTTGATCAGGCAGTGATCGCCCGCCGTGTCGGCGGGCCGGACGTCATGCGTGATCAGCTCGCCCGACTCCTGGAGGTTGCCGACTGGCCGCACGCCATGGTGCGCATCATCCCTTGGGAAGCCGGGGCGCATATGGGACAAGACGGCTCGTTCAAGCTGATGACAGTCAGAGCGAGCGACGTGGTCTACATCGAGGCTGCGATCGAGGGAAGATTGATCACTGACCCGGCAAAGGTCGCTGATGTAGGGCTACGGTGGGAACGGATCGGGGCGCGGGCGCTGCCCGAGCCCCTGACCCGTAGGTTAATCGCCGATCAGATGGAGACCACGCGATGACCGAACCCGCCTGGCGTAAGGCGAGCCGCTCCAGTTCCACGGGCGGTGACTGCGTCGAGGTCGCGAGCCTCAACACCGTGATCGGTGTGCGTGATAGCAAGGCCCCCGGCGCCGGACACCTCGCGCTCTCCCCGGAGGGTTTCGCCCGGCTCGTCACCGCTGTGAAGCGGGGAGAGCTGCACCTGTAGTCCCTGCCCCCACGAGAACGGATCGGCCTCGCCTTCGGGCGGGGCCGTCACCACGTCTCCGGGGAGGGCGGGGGCCGCCGCAGGCCCGGGAGGAGGCGGAGGGACCCGAAGGCCAGTCCGGAGACCAGCACCACGTGGACCGCGAGGTGCACCGCCACGAAGTAGGCGGTGAACGCGGGCCCGCGGTGCCGGTGGACGAAGCGCAGCAGGCCCGGGTCGGCGGCGGCGAAGCAGACCAGCAGGGCGAAGGGCAGCGCGACGAGTGCCGGGTGCAGCAGGCCCAGCGGCAGGGAGGCCATCGCCAGCGCGCACGCGAGGATGCCGGCGGGACGGTTGGCGTGCTCCGGCTGCCCGCCGCCGCGCCTGGACGCGGTGAGCGCGAGCGGAATGAGCGGGACTGCCCGGCGCCACTGCTCGGCGAGGATCGGCAGCAGGCGGCTCGCGTCGTCGTGGCGCCCCCGCACCTCGTCGGTGAGGACGACGCGGCACGTGCCCGCGAGCCGGCCGCCGTATTCGACGTCCTCGCAGTCGCGCAGCGTCTCGTCGAACCCGCCCACGGCGCGCAGCACGTCGCGGCGGATGGCGGCGAGCGCGAACACGACGCCGGTGACGTCGCCGAGATGGCGGCGGCGCCAGTACGCGGCGTGCAGGACGCGGTACCACTCGGCCGGCCCGTCGTCGATGAGGGGCTCGGGTTCGTAGACGCCCTGGACGCATCCGCATTCCGCATCGCCTTCCAGGATCCGCAGCGCGTTCGCCACCGCGTCGGGGCGCAGTTCCACGTCGGAGTCGAGGAAGAACACGACGTCCCCCGTGGTGGCGCCGACGCCCGCGTTCCGGGCGGCCGAGACGCCGCGGTTCACGGGCAGCCGCACGACACGGCAGCCGAGCCCCGCCGCGATCGCGGCGGAGTCGTCGCCGCTCGCGTCGTCGACCACGACGATCTCGTCCGGGCGGCGCGTCTGGGCCAGCACCGCCTCCAGGCACGGCCGCAGCGTCTTCGCCGCGTTGTAGCAGGGGACGATCAGCGAGACGGTCGTCATGGCCGGCCGC
The DNA here is from genome assembly GCF_043198455.1 of Spirillospora sp. NPDC048824. Lineage (NCBI taxonomy): Bacteria > Bacillati > Actinomycetota > Actinomycetes > Streptosporangiales > Thermomonosporaceae > Spirillospora > Spirillospora sp. NPDC048824. The sequence continues at coordinate 194,292 of NZ_JBICUS010000002.1, forward strand.
CCAGCGCCGCGCGGTAGACGTCGAGGGTCTCGCGAGCCGTCCGCGCCCAGCTCAGCCGTTCCCGGACGAGCCGTTCCCCATGCTCGGCGAGCGCCGCCCGGAGCTCCGGGCCGGTCAGCACACCGGTGACGGCGTCGGCGATGGCGTCCGGGCCGGTGCCGTCGATGAAGCGTGCCGCGGACCGGTCGGCGTCGCCGAGGAAGACCCGGGAGAACCCGGCGCCGAGGACCGTCGGCTTGCCCATCGCCATCGATTCGGTCGCGACCAGGCCGAACGGCTCGAAGAGGGAGGGGAACACGCAGGCGTCGGCCATCTCGTAGTACTCCAGCAGCGCCCGCCCGCCGACGAACCCGCCGGAGGTGAGGACGTGCCCGTGCAGTCCCGTCTCGGCGACGATGCGCGCGACCACCGCGTCGTCTCCCTCCCCGACGAGCACCAGGCGCACCCCGGGGACGTCCTTGCGGATGCTCCGCATCGCCTCCAGCAGCTCGTAGATCCCCTTCTGCCGTTCGAGGCGTCCGACGAAGAGGAGAACCGGGTCCTGCGCCGGGATCGCGAGGCGTGCCCGCAGGGCGGCGGCGCCGAGGCGCAGTTCGTCCCGGTCGAGCGCGGTGTCGGCGAGGACCTGCTCGAACGTGCCGCCCAGGCACACGACGTCGATCGGCGTGCGGTCCCAGCCGGCGGCGGTCAACTGGTCGCGCACCTCCGGGGTGGGGACGACGACACGCCGCGCGACCCGGGCCAGCCACCGCTCGACCGCCGCGAACACGTTCAGCGGATCGGTGATGCTGCGCTGCGGGGCCACCCCGTACTCGGTGGTGTGGACGTGGAGCACGACCGGCAGCCGCAGCACGTAGTGGCAGAGCAGCCCGCACAGGAAGTTCGTCGTGTCGTGGACGGCGACCAGGTCGGGCCGCTCGTCCGGGCCGAGGCGCCGCAACCGCAGGAAGTACCGCCAGTTGCTCACCACGACGTTCAGGGTGAGCAGCAGGAACTCGATCCCGCGGGTGCGGTTGAGCCGCCGCCGGCGGCCGACCGCGCCGAGGACGCGGCCGGACGGCCGGTACACGGTGACCGTTCCGCTCCCGTGGTGCACGGGCTGCCGGCCGTCGTTCAGCGTGCACACGGCGAGCCGGTGCTCGCGCGCCAGATGCGGCGTGATCAGCTCGGCGTACCGGCCGAGCCCGGTGGCGACGCTCGGCGGGAACTGGTTGACGATGTACGCGATCCTCACCGCTGCGCCTCCACGCGTTCGGTTTCCGCCGCTTGCGCGGCGTGCCGCCGGGATGGGCCCGGCGGCCGGTACGTCCTGGCCGCGGCGGCGCCCACCACCGCCACGAGGACCGCGTTGCCCAGCGCGAAGCCGGCCAGCGCCCCGGTCAGCCCCCACCAGGCGGTGCACGCCGCCAGGCAGGCGAGCGCGGCGGGCGTGCCGGCCGCGAGGCAGCGGACCAGGAGCCGCGCGCCCCGCACTCCGTCCATGGACAGGGCGACGGAGTACAGGTTGAAGACGGTGTGCACGCCGATGCCCGCCGATGACAGCGCCATCAGCCCGAGCGAGTACGGGTACCCGCCGCCCAGCAGGACGAAGAACACGGTGCTCGCCGCGAACGACACGGCCGCCGTCCCCGCCGCGACCAGCGGCGCGATCCGCGCGATGCGCCGCATCACGGCCGGTTTCTCCGCCACCGCCAGGGCCGGCAGCAGCACCAGTCCGATCCCGTCGGTGAACAGCACGCCGAGCAGCCGTTTGGGGAAGCCGTTGTAGACGGAGTACACGCCGACGTCCCCCTTCCCCGCCCAGTGGTTCAGGAAGATCACGTCGATCCCGAAAAGGACGCCGGTCAGCGCGGCGATCACGGTCATGTAGGCGCCGAGCCGGTACTGCGAGCGCGCCGGCGTCCACGACCACGAACGCGGGACGATCCCCAGGCTCGGCACCGCCACCAGGACGAAGACGACGTTCGTGGCGATCAGCGCGAGAAGGTAGACCTCGGCGTCGCGGATGCCGAGGACCAGCAGGCAGAACGACGAACCGGCCAGGTACGCCACGGCGACGGCCAGCTTCAGGGTGGCCACGAACGCGTACCGCTTCAGCCCGCGCAGGAGGCCGTCGGTCAGCTGGTTCAACGCCAGAGACAGCCCGAGCGCGAACGAGAAGCACAGCGTCCGGGCGTCGACGCCCACCGGAACGGCGAGGACCGGGGAGAGCAGGGCCCCGGCCGCGGTGAGGCCGCCGCCGAGCGCCAGCGTGGACAGGAACGCCGTCGCCACCAGGGCCGGACGGTCCGCGGGCTCGGCGCGCGGCAACTCCTGGAGCATCACGTAGTGCAGGCTCATCAGCATGCCCACGGCGACGATCAGCGCGATCGTCAGGACCAGGGTGAAGTGCCCGAACTCCCGCGGGCCCGCGCCCCGGGCGATGACGAGCGTGGTGCCCGCGGCCGTGCCGCTGGCCAGGCCGCTCAGCAGCGTCGGCCCGGCCGCCCATCCGTGCCCGCCGAGCAGCGACCCCGCCCGCGCGAACTTCACCCCGCACGCCCCGCGTGGACCCGCCGGGCGAACGCCAGGTCCTCCGCGGTGTTGATGCCGCGCGCTTCGTCCGGATCGTCCACGTGCACCGGGTTGACGTCGCGGCCGCGGACCTGCGACAGGTAGGCGAGGAACGGCAGGAAGTTGACCTCTCCGGTCACCGTGCCCCGGGCGGCGCCGGCGAGGTAGTCCCGCCAGGCCGTTTCGAGCCCGTCCGTTCCCAGGCAGAACACGCCGACGTCGCTGAGCCCGCCGGGACGGCAGTCGTCGCCCTCGCGGGACTGCCGTACCCGCAGCAGCCGGCCGCCCGCGAGCTCGTACTCGACGTACGGATCGGGCATCGGCACGAGCGGAACGGTGAGGCCCGGCACCCGCAGGTGGGCGTCCACGACGCGGCGCACCGTCGTCTCGGACAGGTTCGCCTGGTCGCCCCAGACCACCAGGATCCCGTCATGGGACTCCCAGTACCCGGAGGCCCCGAAAACGGCGTCGCCCATACCGGTCGGCTCGTGCTGGACGCTCACGGACACGGTGCCGCGGCCGATGTCGCCGGCGGCCAGGCGCCGGAACGGCCCCTCCGCCTCGGGCGCCACGATCACGTGGACGTGGCCGGTGGACGGCCGCAGCCGGCGGTGCAGCAGATGCCACACGGTGACGCCGTCGGCGACCTCCAGCATGATCTTCGGAACGTCCAGTCCGAGGCGCGTCCCGCGTCCCGCCGCCGGGATCACCGCGCAGACCGAGCCGGTCACCGCCGGGCCGCCATGTCGGCGAGGGCCGCGAGGTCGTCGAGTCCGCCCACGGAGACGGCGCCCGGGGCGGCCTCGGCCGCGTGCACCTGGTACGTCACCAGCCCGGCTCCGACTGCGGAGGCGACCCCGTGGACGGAGTCCTCCACGGCCGCCGCATCGGCCCGCCCGATGCCCCACCGTTCGCAGGCGTGCAGGTAGAACGCCGGATCCGGTTTGCTCACCGGGACGTCGTCGCCGGTGAGGACGCCGCGGAAGCACCCGTCCAGCGAGCAGGCCGCCAGCACCCGCTCCACCGAGCCGCGGCTGCCGCTCGTCACCAGGTACACGGGGTGACCGCGCCGGGCCAGCACCGCGAGGAACCGGTGCGCCCCCGGGAACACCGCCACCTTCCCCGCGTCGACGTGGGCGCGGTAGTGCCGCCGCTTGCTCCGGATCAGCCGCCCGGCGTCATCGGCGCCGAGCCCCAGGACGGCCGCGACCTCGTCGGTGCCCGCCCCCGCATGGTCGTCGTACCGGAACGAGCCCAGCAGGTCGGGGGCGATCTCCGCGAGTGCGGCGCGGAAGGCCGCGTCGTGGGCGGGGGCGGAGTCGACGAGCGTCCCGTCCAGGTCACAGAGCCAGATCATCCGGCCTCCTCCAGCGGCGTTTCGGCGGGAATGCCCGCCAGGGCGGTGAGGACGTCCACGGTGCGCCGCCCGCTGTGCGTCCCCGGACGCGCGGAGTCCTCCAGGTCCGCGCTGATCCACCGGGCCCTCGCCCGCGCGCCGCCCTCCGGAACGTCCACCGGCACCGCCGGGACGCCCGCCGCCGCGTTCTCATGGCACAGGACATGGGTGACGGTCCGCCGCTCGTTGAACGGGTCGCCGAGGTGGAGCAGTGCGCGGCCGACATGCCCCGACGCGCTCAGCCCCCGGACGTCGTGGTCCTCCCGGATGTTGACGACCAGCACCTTCGCCGCGGCGCGGCTCGCCGCGACGGCGTCCGCGACGCCCGGCGTCAGGTAGCTCGGAAACAGCGACGAATGCGGGGTGCCGGGCCCGTACACGATCAGGCGGGCGTCCCGGATCGCCTCCAGCGCCTCCGGGTTCGGCGACACCTCGGCGCGGCGTCCGGCCAGGACCCGCCGCAGCCGCCCGGTGGGCATCGCCTCCAGCTCGTCTCGGTCGCGGACCGGCTCGCGGAGCAGGAACAGGCCGGTGATCGGCGACGGGTCCTGCGGCGCGACGATCTCCGCCTCGTCCGCCAGCAGCCGCCCGTCCTCCTTGAGCGCCACCAGGTGGGCGTTCTCACCGCCGGTCACGTTCAGCATCCGCACCGGGGACCCGAACGTCCGGGCGCACGAGCGGACCGCCGCGTTGAAGTCCTCCCCCAGCCGCAGGTAGGCGCCGGCGAACACCAGGTTGCCGAGCGCGCAGTCGGCGAGGTCGAAGCGTCCGGCGCCGGCGCCGAGGCGGTCCAGGAAGACCGCCAGGTCCCGGGCGATCGCCAGGCGCGGCCGCCGGGGCAGCGCATGGCATCCCTCGACGAGGTCGACGGCGAGCCCGTCGACGAGCTCGGCGAGATCGCGGGGCGTCGTCCCGTCCGGGAGGCGGTGCTCCAGGACGGAGGCCAGCGCCGCCTGCTCCGGATGGCGGGGGTCCAGATGCAGCAGGAGGTTCTTGCGGAAGTCCGACGGCCCGAGCATCCCCGGCAGGTAGCGGCGGAGCGCGCCGGTGGACATCCCGTTGTCATAGCCGTTGATCAGCAGGGACAGCCGGATGCCGGGCGTGCGCAGCAGCCGGCGGGCGATCGCGGCGCCGCCCCGCCCGCCGCTGAACATCGCGACCGCGGTGGTCACCGGGCCTCCCCGGCGGCCCGCCGCTCCGGCTCGACGGCGGACGGGGCGCGCAGCACGCCCCGCCGCTGCAGCCAGTGCCGGTAGCCGAGGTAGCCGACGAGCAGCGCCCGGTCGCGGGCGCCGCGCCAGTACCGCCAGCCGCGTCCGCCGCCGGCCCGCGCCCGGTGCTCGATCGGGATCTCCACCCAGGTGCGGCCGAGTTCGACGACCCGGGCGGTGATCTCGGTCGAGCAGTTCATCCCGCCGGCCTCCAGCGGCAGCGCGCGCAGCAGCGGGCCGTGCACCAGCTTGAAGATCGAGTTGAAGTCGCGGTAGCGGGTGCGGTGCAGCACGTTGCTGACCGCGCCGCTCGCCGCCGAGCCCCACCGGTAGGCGGCGCCGTCGGCCTTCCGGATCCGGGCGCCGGAGAAGGCCGTCCCCTCCCCGGCCCGGACGGGTCCGAGGAACCGGTCGAGGTTGGCGATCGGGAACTGGCCGTCTGAGTCCAGGAGCAGCACCCACTCCATCCGCGTGTGCGCGATCGCGGCGCGGATCGCGGCGCCCGCCCCCCGGTTGCGGTCGAACCGCACGACGACCAGTTCGGGGCAGTCCCGGCGCAGCTCCTCCAGGATGTCCCCGGTCGCGTCGGTGCTGCCGTCGTCGCAGACGACGATCTCCCATGCGGCGATCGCCGTGTCGCGTTCCAGGTAGGTCCGCCATTCGGTCACCGCCGCGGCGATGTTCTCCGCCTCGTTGTAGGCGGGCGCCGCCACGGAGATCTCGATGGCGGCGGACGCGTCCCCGTACGTAGGCATGGTGTCCCTTCCCGCTCAGGTACGGACCCGTCCGGTGCCGAGCAGGCGCCCGATCCAGCGGTCCAGAGGCAGCAGGTTGAACCCGGCGATGATCGGAAGATGGGCCAGTGCGAAGACGACCGTCGCGCCGAACGAGATCGGGCCGCCGGTGATCAGGTTGATGTGCGGGGCGTCGATCTCCTGCGGGATGCCGATCGGGTTGACGACGTACCACATGAGGTCGAGGAAGCCGGAGAAGATGATGAGGATTCCGGTGAAGACGACCTTCAGGCACCGTCCGGGCGTCCCGCCGCCGAGCCGGTACGCGGCGGCGATGGTGAGTACGACGCCCGGATAGAGCAGCAGGTAGAGATGGGTGTAGAAACTGTCGCCGTGTGCCCGTTCGCCGTCCAGATAGTAGAAGCCGCTGATCCGCGGAACGAGGTAGCCGGTAAAGAAGAGGAACGGCGCGTACAGCACCCAATGGGGAAGCTTGGACGGCCAGGGGAACAGCGCGATTCCGCAGGCCAGGCAACCGAAGACGAGCAGCTTGACCGGCAGTTCCCACACCGCCCCGATCTCGCGGCCATGGGGCAGGAACAGCCACACGGCCGATGCGCCGGTCACTCCGGCGGCAAAGGCGATCCACCACAGGTGAGCGCCCCACCGGCCCGGTGGGGCCTGCACCTCGTCATCGCCCGCCGAGCCCGGCCCACCGTCGCCGGATGGCGCCTCAGAGAGCGACGCCCCGCCACTTACGGTCATTGCCCGACACCTTTCCCACGGCATCACGCGAAGGCGGACACCGAGCCCAGTGATCCCATTTTCGACTAGTCATGGGAGCGCTCCCATACCGCACGAACGTGACGGCGGCCATTATTTTTGGGAGCGCTTCCAGTAGATTGGACGGCGTCTATTCATGTCAAGGCGAAACCCGAAAACAGGGCCCCAGGGCCCAGGCCCGCCCGGCGGCCGGATGCGGGCACGGCGTCCCGGCCGTACCGGATCGGCCCTCTCACTCCCGACGAGGCGTCAGAATGGTGCGGTGACGGATCTGGACTCGGGGGCTGACGGACCGCAGCCGTTCGCCCATCTCAGCACTCCGAACGCGGCGCTCTACCGGACGGTGCTGCTGTCGTTCGCGAGGGCCAAGGAGCGGTTCATCGTCCATCTGCGTCCCGAGGACGTGGCCGCCGAGCTGCGCCGCGACAGCGACGAGCAGCTCGCGCAGACGCTGGACAAGCTGGTCGAGTGGGGCAACCTGCGGGCCGACGCCGACACCGGGCGCGTCACCACCGTCGAGGACTTCCACCGCAAGCGGTTCCTGTTCCAGCTCACCGCGGCGGGGCAGGCGGCCGAGCAGGCCATCGCGTTCTACGAGGAGGCGATCGGGCGCCGGGGCGTGCTGCAGTCGGTGGCACTCACCGACATCGCCGGGCATCTCGCGGCCCTGTCGGCGCTGGCGGACGAGGACGACCCCGACCCGGGCAAGGTCCATCTGCTGCTGCTGACGCTGGCCGAGCGGTTCTCCTCGCTCGCCGACAACGCGCAGGCGTTCATGGCATCGCTGCGCAGGGCGATCGACTTCTCCGACGGCGACGTCGAGGGCTTCATCGCCTACAAGGAACGCCTGATCGACTACATCAACCGGTTCATCGCCGACCTCGCCAACTCGGGGGCGCGGATCGCGGCGCTGCTGGACGAGGTGGAGTCGCGGGGCCATGAGCGGCTGCTGACCCTCGCCGCCCGGCGGGAGGCGTCCGACGCGGTCCCGGCGGGGACCGACGCCGCCGAGGCGTTCGCGCGTGCCGAGGCGGGCGCGCTGGAGTCGTGGCGCAACCGGTGGCGGGGGCTGCGGGACTGGTTCGTGTCCGCGGGGACCGGGCGCCCGTCGCAGGCGAGGCTGCTGCGGCAGTCGGCGGTGACGGCGATCAAGCAGCTCGTCGACACGGTCGGGCTGCTCAACGAGCGTCGTTCGGGCCGTTCGGACCGGTCGGCCGACTTCCGGGCGCTGGCCCGCTGGTTCTCCGAGGCCCCGGACGACGCGGCGATGCACCGGCTGTGGCGGGCGGCGTTCGGGCTGACCCCGGCGCGGCACCTCACCGTCACCGCCGCGACCGTGGCGGCCTGGGAGGACGAGGCGCCGCAGGGCGTGCCGTGGGCGGAGGCGCCGCCGGTGCGGATCTCCCCGCAGCTGCGCCGCACCGGCTCCTACGAGCGGCGCGGCAAGCCGAACCGGGTGCGGGACCGGACGGAGATGCGCCGGCTGCTGCGCGAGCAGACCGACCGGGAGGCGGCCGAGACGGCGGCGGCGCGGGCGCGGCTGCGCACCGGCGGCCCCGTCCTGCTGTCCGAGCTGGGCGTCCTGGACCCGAAGGCGTTCCGGCTGTTCCTGGCACTGCTGGGCGACGCGCTCGCGGCGCGGCTGCCGGGCGACACCGAGGTGAAGGCCATCACGGGCGACGGGTCGATGGAGGTGCGGCTGTCGCTCGTCCCGGACAGCGGTGAGGTGCGGATCGTGACCGAGGACGGCGTCCTCACGGGACCCGAGCACCTCATCGAGATCACCGACCTGGTGGGGAGCCTGTGAACGACGAGGATGCGGCGCGGCGGCGGGCCGCGTTGCGGACGTTGCTGCGGCGCCCGCTGCTGACCGCCGAGTCCGACCCGCAGGACCTCGTGCTCGTCCGCCGGCACCAGGCGGAGCTGCGCGACTGGCTGAGCCGGGAGACGGGATGGCGGCTGCAGGTGGACGCCGAGACGGCCCGGCTGTTCAAGACGGCGCCGACGCTGGACGACGGGACGCATCCGGCGCGTGGCAAGGCCGGGGAGCCGTTCGGCCGCCGCCGCTACGTCGTGCTGTGCCTGGCGCTGGCGGTGCTGGAACGCGCCGACGCGCAGACCACGCTCGGCAGGCTGGCCGAGGAGGTCCTGAACGCGGCCGCCGAACCCGACCTGGCTTTCCCGTTCACACTGGACGGCCGGGCCGAGCGCGCCGACCTCGTCGCGGTGGTGCGGATGCTGCTCGGCTGGGGTGTGCTGCGGCGGGTGTCGGGTGACGAGGAGTCCTACCTGTCGGCGACCGGGGACGTCCTGTACGACGTGCGCCGGGTCGTCCTCGCGGCGTTGCTCACCGGGGTGCGCGGCCCGTCGACGGTGACCGCGGCGGGGTTCGAGGACAGGCTCGCCGAACTCACCGACGAACCCGTGCCCGACACCGACGACCTGCGCAACCGGGCGCTGCGGCGCAGCCTGACCCGGCGGCTGCTGGACGACCCGGTCGTCTACTACGAGGACCTCGACGACACCGAACGCGCCTATCTGGTATCGCAGCGCGCCGCGATCACCCGCCGGATCGAAGAGGCGGCCGGCCTGGTCCCCGAGCTGCGGGCCGAGGGCGTCGCGATGGTCGACCCGGACGACGAGCTGACCGATGTGCGGATGCCCGAGCAGCGCACCGACGGGCATGTGACACTGCTGGTCGCCGAGTACCTGGCCGGCCGGGCCGAGGCCGGATGGGACGAGCTGGCCGCTTTCGTCCGGGACGCGGCGGCGCGGCACACGTCGTACTGGCGCAAGGGCGTCACGGAGCCGGGCGCCGAGAAGGAGCTTCTGGCCGTCGCGCTCGGGAAGCTGGCGGCGCTGCGGCTGGTGGAGGTGCTGCCGGACCGGGTCCGGGCACGTCCGGCGATCGCGCGCTATGCCGTGGAGGAACCGACCATCCGCGAGACGAGGAAGGCCGTGCAGTGAGCCGGGAGTCGACTTCGGTGCCCGTTCCGACGTCCGAGCGCTGGAAGCCGCTGCGCGCCGGGCTCGTCGACATGTTCTACTACGACGTCGAGGAGTTCCGGTTCCATGACGGGCGGCTGCTGCTGCGCGGCAACAACGGCACCGGGAAGTCGAAGGTGCTGGCGCTGACGCTGCCGTTCCTGCTGGACGGCGAGCTGTCCCCGCACCGGGTCGAGCCGGACGGCGACCGGCAGAAGCGGATGGAGTGGAACCTGCTGCTCGGCGGCAAGCACCCGCATCCGGAGAGGCTCGGCTACACGTGGCTGGAGTTCGGGCGCGTCCACCCGGACGGGACGCACGAGTACCGGACGCTGGGCTGCGGGCTGAAGGCGGTGAAGGACCGCGGCATCGTCCGGCACTGGTTCTTCGTCACCACGCGCCGCATCGGCGTCGACCTCGCCCTGGTCTCGGAGGGCGGCGTGTCGCTGACGAGGGAGAAGCTGCGTGAGGCCGTGGACGGCCACGGCATGGTCTACGACCGGGCGACCGACTACCGGCGGGCCGTGGACGAGGCGCTGTTCGGGCTGGGCGAGCACCGCTACGAGGCCCTGGTCAACCTGCTGATCCAGCTCAGGCAGCCGCAGCTGTCGAAGAAGCCGGACGAGCGGCTGCTGTCGCGTGCGCTGACCGAGGCGCTGCCGCCGCTCAGCCCCGCCCTGATCACGACGGTGGCGGAGGCGTTCCGGGGCCTGGACGAGGAACGGGACGCGCTGCGTGCCCTGGAGGAGGCGCACAAGGCCGCCACCGACTTCCTCGGGCACTACGTCCGGTATGCCCGGATCGCCGCGAAAAGGAAGGCCGCCGGGCCGCGCCTCACGCAGAGCAAGTACGAGCATCTGAACCGGGACCTCACCGAGGCGGAGGCGCGGTTCGCCGCAGCGGAGACCGACCTCGCGGAGACCGGCCGGCTGCTGGCCGATCTGGCTGCGGACAAGATCCGGCTTGACGCGCGCCGGCAAGCCCTGGAGGCCAGCCCGGAGATGCGCGACGCCAAGCGCATCGAGGAGATGGGCGAGGAGGCGCGACGCCGCGACGCGTACGCGACGCGCCTCGAACGCGACCGCGACGGCCTGTCCGGCGAGGCCGCGCGCAAGCAGTCCCGGGCCGAGACGACACGGACGCGGGCGGATGAGGCCGATGCGTCCTTCGGCACCGTCCGAGACCGTTCGGCGGCACTGGCGTCGGCCGCCGGATGCGGGTCCGCCCACGCGGAGGCCATGGCGGGCTGGGAGACCGATCCCGCCGGGGCGCGCCGCGTCACCGGTGCGCTGGCCGACGACCGGTCCCGCGCCCTCGCCGAACTGGACCGGCTGATGGCCGCGGTCACCGCCGCGCGGGCCCGGCTGGAGACCGCGACCGCCGAAGCGGAACGCCTGCGCGGCGAGTTGCAGGCGGCGGCCGAGCGGATCAGCGCGGCAGAGGCGCAGACCCGGGCCGGCGCGGCGGAACTGCTGGAGGAATACGTCGCCTACCTGGCGGGTCTGGCCGAGATCCGGATGGACGACCCGGACGCGGTGCTGGCGAAGCTGGACGAATGGGCCCAGACCGCCGAGGGACGCAACCCGGCCGCGACCGCCGTGGACGACGCCGCCCGCGAGGCCACGGCGGCGCTCGGCGGCCGGGTCGCCGACGCGGAGTCGCGGCTGCGGGCCGAACACGCGGCCGAGACCTCGCTGCTGGAGGAGATCGAGCGGCTGGAGTCGGGCGGGCACGACGTCCCGCCCGCCCCGTACACGCGCATCGCCTCCCGCGAAGGCCGGCCGGGCGCTCCGCTGTGGAAGGTCGTCGACTTCACCGACGCCGTGCCGGACGACCACCGGGCCGGGCTGGAGGCCGCGCTGGAGGCGTCCGGCGTCCTGGACGCCTGGGTGACGCCGGACGGCACGCTCCTCAGCGCGGACGACACGTTCGTACTGACCGGCGAGCCCGTCCAGGGGCCGGCGTGCACGCTGCTGCTGCGTCCCGCGATCGACCGCGCCGACCCCGGAGCCGCCGCACTGTCCGACGACGCGGTGCACGCCGTCCTCGCCGGGCTGGGCCTCGGCCCGGGGGCGCGGACCTGGGTCGCGGTGGACGGCCGCTGGGCGAACGGCGTCCTCGGCGGCTCCTGGCACAAGGTCAGCGCCGACTTCATCGGGGAGGGCGCCCGCGAGGCGGCCCGCCGCACCCGCATCGCCCGGCTCCGCGCCGACCTCGCCGAGACCCGGTCCCGGATCGCGGCACTCGGCACGGAACTGGACGGGCTGGCGGAACGCCGGAAGGCGCTGACCGGCGAGCACCGGGCCGTCCCCCGCGACACCGCACTGCGCGAGGCCCACGTCCGGCTCGCCGGGGAGCACCGCAGGAGGCGGGAACTGGACGGTGAGCACACGAGCGCGCAGGAGATCGTGACACGCCGCCGCGCCGAGGTCACGGACGCGGCGGAACGGGCCGCCGAGTTCGCCTCCGACGTCGGCCTTCCGGACGGCGAACCAGAACTCGCGCGCGTGCGCGAGGCGGTCGGCGGCTACCGGCTGGCACTGGCCGAGCTATGGCCCGCCGCGCAGTCCCTGCTGTCGGCGCGGGAGGCGGCCCGGGACGCGGCCGAGGAGCTGACGCACGTCCGGGAGCGGCTCGGCGAGGCGGCGGAACGGGCCGCGGAGGCGCGCGGGCAGGCCGACGCCGCCGCCGAGGAGCACCGGGCGCTGCTGGAGACGGCGGGAGCCGCCGTCGACGAGCTGTTCCGGCGGCTGGAGGAGGTCAAGCAGTCGCTCGACGACCGGGACGGCGCCGAATCCCGGGCACGCGACCGGGAACGGTCGGCGCTGGAAGAGCGCGGCAAGGCCGAAGGGGCCCGCGACGGGCTGCACGAGCAGATCACCGAGGCGGCCGAGGTCCGGGACAAGGCGGTGGCGGAGTTCCGCGCGTTCGCCGCCACCGGCCTGCTGCCCGTCGCGCTGCCGGATCTCGACGTCCCCGACCCGTCCGAGGAGTGGGCGGCCAGCCGCGCCGTCCTCCTGGCCCGCGCCGTCAACACCGAACTCGACACGGTCGACGACGGCGACGGCCCGTGGGACCGCGTCCAGAAGAAGGTCACCGAGGAGCACAAGCTGCTGTCGGACGCGATGTCCCGGCATGGGCACTCGGTCGGCCTCACCCTCCGCGAAGGGATCATGGTCGTGGACGTGCTGTTCCAGGGCCGTACCCGCGACGTCCCCGGCCTGGCGGACGCGCTCGATGCGGAGACCGGGCACCGGGCGCACCTGCTGTCGGCCCGCGAACGGGAGATCCTGGAGAACCACCTGCTGAACGAGGTCGCCGGCACCCTCCAGGAGCTCATCGCCGCAGCCGAGGACGAGGTGCGCGAGATGAACACCGAACTGACGTCCCGCCCCACCTCCACCGGTATGCGGCTGCGGCTCGTCTGGAAGCCCGCGCGGGACGCTCCCGAGGGGCTCGACCGCGTCCGGGAGAAGCTGCGGCAGACCATCGACGCCTGGTCGGTCGACGACCGCGCCGCCGTCGGCCGGTTCCTGCAGGAGCAGATCGCCCGCGAGCACGCCGACAACCCGGCGTCCGGCTGGACCGAGCAGCTCACCCGCGCGCTGGACTACCGGTCCTGGCACGCGTTCACGATCCAGCGCCTCCAGGACGGCCAGTGGCGTCCCGCGACCGGCCCGGCGTCCGGCGGCGAACGCGTCCTCGCGGCCTCGGTCCCCCTGTTCGCCGCCGCGTCCGCGCACTACAAGTCGGCGGGCAACCCTCACGCGCCCCGCCTGGTCGCCCTGGACGAGGCGTTCGCGGGGGTGGACGACGACTCCCGCGCCAAATGCCTCGGCCTCCTCGCCACCTTCGACATGGACGTCGTCATGACGAGCGAACGCGAATGGGGCTGCTACCCGCAGGTGCCGGGCCTGTCCATCTGCCAGCTGTCGCGCCGGGACGGCATCGACGCCGTCCTGGTGACCCCGTGGCGATGGGACGGCCGCGAACGCACCCGCGCCGACCTGCCCGAACCCGAGCCCGCGTCCGGGCAGGCGGACATCTTCGGATGACGGACGACCGCCTGCGGCGCCTGCTGGGCGGGCCGGACACCGCCTGGCTCGTCCAGCGCGTCCGCTCCCGCCTGGAACGTGGCGGCTCCCCCACCGGCAAGGTCACCCTGCCCGAGGCGACCCCGTCCCAGCGGCGCGCGATCGAACTCCTCCTGGGCCGCCGCGCCGGTACCGGGACGTCCCTGTCGGTGTCGCTGGACGAGGTCGACCGCGTCCTGCGCACCAGCGGCGCGTCCCCGCACGGCCTCGCCGCAGCCGTCGAGTTCTTGGACGGCCCCGTCCGCGACCTGACCCGGGAGAACGCCGAGACCGCCGCCGCCTGGGCCTCGGCCTTCACCCCACTGGACGAGGCCGTCGCCTCCCGTCCCGAACTGGCCGAGTGGCGCGCCTGGCTGGACGCGACCGGCCTGGTCCGCCGCCTGACTTCCGGCCCCGCCGAAGCGGCCGAGATCCTCCATCACCTCGCAGCCGTGGTGAGGCGCCTCCCCTCCCCCGACATCCCCCTCGGCCGGTTCGCCGCGGAAACCGGCGGACACGCCCACGCCCTGGACGACGGCCCGCTCGCCACCCTCGCCCTCTCGTCCGCCCGCGCCCTCACCGGGCTCCCTTTCCCCTCTGACGGGGGCGCCGAGTCACGCCGCGAAACCTGGGCCATGGTCGGCGTGCATCTGGACGAACTGTCCTCCACCGTCCTGTGCCTCGGCCTCCTCGGCGATGCGGACACCCCCACCGGCAGAATGCTCGCCGCGATGCACGGCGAACCCGTGTCGCTCACCCTGCGCCAACTGCGCCGGCACGCCGCCCCCATGCGAAGCACCTTGGTCCGCATCTGCGAGAACCCCGTCGTAGTGGCCGCCGCAGCCGACGCCCTGGGACGGGACTGCCCTCCCCTGGTCTGCTGCAATGGCCGTCCATCCACAGCCGTGTGGCGCCTCCTGGAACTCCTCGCCGAAGGCGGCGCCGAGTTCGCCTACCACGGCGACTTCGACTGGGGCGGCGTGGCGATCGCCGCCGCCGTCCACGACCGCATCGGCTGGCGCTCCTGGCGCTACGACGCGGCCGCCTACCGCAAGGCGACCTCGGACACCCCCCTCACCGGCCGCCCGACCCCCACCCCCTGGGACCCGCCCCTGGCCACGGCGATGAAGGACCGCGCAGTCCGCGTGGAGGAAGAACAGGTCCTCACCGACCTCCTCACCGACCTGGCCTCCTGACTACGGAGCTCGACGTTGCGCCGGGACCGGTCCCGGGCGGGATGCGCGACATTGGCCTTGTCAACGGAAAGGAATCCCATGGCCCGGCCACCGCTCCTCGCCACCCTTGCCCTGCTCCCCGCTGCCGCGATGACGCTCGCGGCGTGCGGGAGCGACGACGCGAACCCCTCGGCGGCCAGGACGACTGCGTCCGCCAGTGCCACGCCGGCGGCCACGACCTCCGCGCCGCCCCCACCCCCCGCGGCCGAACCGCCGTCGATCGCCACGGCAGCGGACGGGAGGAAGCTGTCCGCCTGCAAGGACGGCGAATGCGAGGTCATCGTCGAGGAAGGGGACGTGCTCCGGTTCGGCGACGCGGTTCAGGCCGAGCCGGAGATCGACCGGCTGACGGTCGTCGGCATGGGCGAGGCAGGCCCGGTACTCGCGCTCCCCTCCGGCATGACCACCACCGCCAACGGCGGCATCGAGATCAACGGCGGGCTCAGCATCGAAAGCGGCGTGCCTGAGAAGGGCCGTGTCGCGATCAGGATCTCCCGGATCGGCTAGCCGGTTCAGGCGGTGAGGGTCAGGGACTCCAGGTCGCGGGCGTGGTGGGCGTGGCGGGTGGTCATGGTGCGGAACATCTCGTCGCCGCGGTCGGTTCGTTCGACGATCATGGAGGCGCCGATCGCCATGACGATGCCGTGGAAGGCGTGGCGGCGGTAGGCGTTCCAGCAGTCGTCCCAGGTGAGGGTGACGCCGCGGGCGGTGAGGGCCCGGTGGTAGCGCTCGACGAGTGCGTGTTCGTGGGTGCGGCGGGACTCGGTGGGGAGGCTGGAGCCGAGGAGGTAGGCGAGGTCGGCCGGACCCGGGCCGTAGGCGCAGGTCTGCCAGTCCAGGACGGCGGTGCGCGGCCCGCCGAACAGGAGGTTGTCGGCGCGGAAGTCGCCGTGGAAGAGGGTGGACGGGCCTTCCCGGTCGGCCAGGTAGGCGCCGATCGAGGGGAGGAAGTCCTCGATCAGGGTGACGACGCCGGGGTCCAGGTCGGCGGCGTAGCGTTCCTTGAAGCCGTCGTACAGGCCGGTGACCATCGCGGCGGTGAAGGCGGCCGAGTCGGCGTCGTGGCGGTTGAGCCAGGGCAGGGCGGCGAGCGCGGGGTCGTCCCAGCCGGCGGCGTGCAGCGCGGCCATCTCGTCGATCGCGCCGGCGGCGTCCTCGGGGGTGATGCCGGCGAGCTGGTCGCCCGGCAGCGCGGGCGCGAGGTCCTCCAGGAGGACGGCGTACTCGTCCGGTTCGGGGTCGTAGGCGGCGAAGTAGCAGGCAGGGATGCCCGCGTCGAGACGGCCGGCGATCTCGGCGTAGAAGCTCGACTCGACCTCGTAGGTGCGGATGGCGCGGGCGGCGGCGCGGCTGGACGGGTCGGCGGCGGGGACCTTGGCGACCATGGTGGCCGGGAGGTCCGTGGGGCCGGCGTAGGTGAGGAAGAGGCGGAGGCTGTCGGACACCTGGCCGGTGCCGACGGGCTCGGTGCGGACGGCGGTGACCTTCGTGGCGAGGGCGTCGCTCAGCCAGGACGCCGTCAGGTCGCCGGCGCCGGAGACCGGTCGGGTCATGGGTTCTCCTGGACGAGATGGGACCAGCCGTGGTCCTGCCAGCCGGGGGGTTGGTGCCATTCCGTCCAGCCGTGGCCGGTGCGGCCGTCCTCGGTGTCGAAGCGGCACAGGGCGCGGGGAAAACGGGCGGGGCGGCCGTCGGGCGAGGTGACCGCGACGGGCGCGAAGGCCACCGGGGTCACGGTCGTGGGGGCGCCGGGGAAGCGCAGGCCGGAGCGGGCGGGCAGGCCGCCGGCGAAGGTCGTCTCGGCGGAGAAGCCGTCGCGGTGCTCGATCTCGCCGCCCGGCGGGACGGCGAAGCACGGCCAGGGGATCGGGAAGCCGATGTTGGCCTGCATGCCGTGGACGAAGGTGCCGTCGCCGAGGCGGCCGGACGTCCAGAGCCAGGACACCTTCCACCAGTCGCGTTCGCCCCAGCTGTGGTCGCGTTCCCCGTGGGCGTCGATCGCGAAGGTCTCGCCGCCGGCCGTGACGGTGCCGGAGACGGTGCACGGGATCTCGTAGCGCGGGATGTCCTTGTAGGGGTAGGCACCGCTGACCGTGTCCCATCGCAGGTCGAAGGTGAGGGGGGTCGTTTCGGCGGCGCCGTGCTCGCCGTAGGCGGCCGCGGGGTCGGGGAGTACCGAGGCCGTCGCGTCCAGGGTGATGAGGGCCGGGCCGAAGGGCTCGGTGATCCGCTGGGTCGCCGTGTAGGCGTCGGCGCGGACGTCGGCCGTGCCGGGCCCGGGGAGCGGTGCGTCGTTGTCGGCGACGAGGATGAGCGGACGGCCGGGGCGGACCAGCGCGGCCCAGTACCAGGCGCGGTCCCAGTTCGGGTACAGGCCGAGCCGCACGTAGCCCGCGATGGAGCCGTCCGGCGCGGCGAAGTCGAAGTAGTACGACTCGTTCCACAGCAGTTCCGGGCCAGGGTCGTGCAGGTCCTCGTCGACGGGTTCCAGGTGCCAGGTGCCGTGCTCGATGATCTTCGCCATGACCCCTCCGGCACACCCGAATCGGATTCTAGATCGCGATCCTAGCCCCGGTCCGGCCGCTTCGGCAGGGGTGCCGGCCGGAAGACTGCGCATCCGACGGAAAGTCAGCACGGCGGAAAGTATGATCACCCACAGACCGCGACAATCTCGGCATTGGAGGGTCCCATGGCCGGGCAGCCACAGATCGACTCGTCCGTCCCGCATTCGGCGCGCATCTGGAACTACTGGTTGGACGGCAAGGAGAACTACCCCGTCGACCGGGAGGTCGGCGACGAGTTCCTGCGGATCTTCCCGGGGCAGGCGGACATCGCCCGGCACTCGCGGGCCTTCCTCGGCCGCGCCGTCCGGTATCTGGCGGGCGAGGCCGGTATCCGGCAGTTCCTCGATGTGGGCACCGGGCTGCCGACGGTCGACAACACGCACGAGGTCGCGCAGCGGGCCGCGCCGGACGCGCGGATCGTGTACGTCGACAACGACCCGCTCGTCCTCACCCATGCCCGCGCGCTGCTCACCTCCTCGCCGGAGGGCGCCACCTCCTACATCGACGCCGACATCCGCGAGCCGGACGTGATCCTGGCCAAGGCCGCCGAGACGCTCGACTTCGGCCGCCCGGTCGCGCTGCTGCTGCTCGGCATCCTCGGGCACCTCACCGACGAGGAGGACCCGGAGGGCGTCCTCGCCCGGCTGGTGGCGCCGCTCGCGCCGGGCAGCCACGTGGTGATCAACGACGGCACCAACGTCTTCGGGATGCCGGGGGGGGACGGTGTGGACGACACCGCCCGCGCCCGCGCGATCGCCCGCTACGTCGAGGCGGGCGGCGTCGCCTACAACCTGCGCTCCCCCGACCGGATCGCCGGCTTCTTCACCGGCATGGACCTGGTGGAGCCGGGGGTCGTCACCGTGTCCCGATGGCGCACCGAGCCGTCCCCGTTCGCCGAACCACCCGAGCTCGACGCCTTCTGCGGCGTGGCGAGGATCCGCTAGCCCCCGAGCGGACGATCACGAAAGTCACTACATCGACGGCCACGGCCGCGCCGGTGACGGCACCGTGGACGTCCCGTCCACCCATCGGGAGGCGGTCGCGGTCGCCTCGGCGCGGTGATCGGGCGCGGCAGGTGACGCCGCATTCCCGGGGAACGCCGGCGGATCCGACTGGGCGGGACGCCGTGGCGGCGGCGGGCGGGAGAACCGTTACTCTACCAAACAGTTGTTAGAAAGAAGGGAGGCGAGATGGATCTCGAGTTCGGGCCGGCGGACGAGGCGTTCCGCGCCGAGGTGCGGGCATGGCTGCGCGAGCACGTCCCGGCGGAACCGCTGCCGTCGCTGGAGACCGAGGAGGGCTTCGCCGCGCACCGGGAGTGGGAGCGGGCGCTCGGCGCGGCACGGCTCGGGGTGGTCTCGTGGCCCGAGGAGTACGGCGGGCGCGGCGTCTCCGTCCTGCAGTGGCTGGTCTTCGAGGAGGAGTACTACGCGGCGGGCGCGCCGGGGCGGGTCAGCCAGAACGGCATCAACCTCCTCGCGCCGACGCTGCTGAAGCACGGCACGCCGGAGCAGCTCACCCGGATCCTGCCGCCGATGGCCGCCGGGGAGGTCATCTGGGCGCAGGCGTGGTCGGAGCCCGGCGCGGGCAGCGACCTGGCGGCGCTGCGCTCGACCGCCACCCGGACGGACGGCGGCTGGCTGCTGAACGGGCAGAAGACGTGGAGTTCCCGGGCGGCGTTCGCCGACCGCGGTTTCGGGCTGTTCCGCTCCGACCCGGAGTCGGCGCGGCACAAGGGGCTGACGTACCTGATGTTCCCGCTGGACGCGGAGGGCGTGACGGTCCGTCCGATCGGGCGGCTGGACGGCAAGCCCGCGTTCGCCGAACTGTTCCTCGACAAGGTGTTCGTCCCCGACGAGGACGTCATCGGGGCGGCCGGGGACGGGTGGCGCGTCGCGATGGCCACCGCCGGCAACGAGCGCGGCCTCACGCTGCGCAGCCCCGGCCGGTTCACGGCCGCGGCCGGGCGGCTCGTCGAGCTGTGGCGGGAGCGCGCCGACCCGTCCGACACGGCGCTGCGCGACCGGGTCGCCGACATCTGGATCAGGTCGCGGGCCTACCGGCTCAAGGGCTTCGAGACGATCTCGCGGAGCGAGGACGTCGGGTCCGAGTCGAGCCTCAACAAGATCTACTGGTCGGAGCTGGACGTGGCGCTGCACGAGACGGCCCTCGACCTGCTCGGCGCGGACGGCGAGCTGGAGTCGGAGTGGCTGGAGAACTACGTGTTCTCGCTCGCCGGCCCGATATACGCGGGCACCAACGAGATCCAGCGCAACGTGATCGCCGAGCGGCTGCTCGGCCTGCCGAGGGGGTCCCGGTGAAGTTCGTTCTCTCCGCCGAGCAGCGGATGTTCGGCGAGACCCTGCGCAAGCTCCTCGCCGAGGCCGGTACCGCCAAGATCGTCCGCGCCTGGGCCGCGGGGGACACCGGTCCGGGGTGCGCGCTGTGGTCGTCGGTCGCCGAGGCCGGCGTGTTCGCGGTGGCCGTCCCCGAGACGCACGGCGGCGCCGGCCTCCTGCCGGTCGAGCTGGTCGTCGCCGTCGAGGAGCTGGGACGCGCCGCCGCGCCCGGCCCCTACGTCGAGACACTCGCCGCCGCCGAACTGCTGGGCGACTCCCCCTGGCTCTCCCGGATCGCGGAAGGGGAGGCGATCGTGTCGATGGCCGTCCCGCACGCGCTGGACGCCGACGTCGCCGACCTGGTCCTCACCGCGGACGGCACCGAACGCGAGACCGGAGAGCGCCTCACCTCCCTCGACCCGGCCCGGCGGCTCTTCCGCGTCGAGGGCGGCGGCGGGTTCACCGGATTCGGTGCGCTGCTGTGCGCGGCGCAGCAGGTCGGGGTCGGGCAGGCGCTGCTGGACGTGTCCGTGGAATACGCCAAGACGCGTGAGCAGTTCGGCCGCCCGATCGGCGAATACCAGGCGATCAAGCACCATCTGGCGAGCGCGCTGGTCGAGCTGGAGTTCGCCCGCCCGCTCCTGTACGGGGCGGCGCTGTCATACGGGACGCCGGACTTCGCGCGGGACGTGTCGGCCGCGAAGGCCGCCGCGTCCGAGGCGTCCTACGGGCTGGCGAAGACCGCCCTGCAGGTGCACGGCGCGATCGGCTACACCGACGAGTACGACCCGTCGCTGTGGATCCGCAAGGCGCGGGCCCTGTACTCGGCGTGGGGCTCACCGTCCGAGCACAGGGCGCGCGTCATGTCCGGTCTGTGAGTTCCGCCGCGTCTTTGAGCTCGACGCGGCGGACCTTGCCGGACGCGGTCTTCGGGAGGTCGTCCACGAAGACGATCTCCCGGGGGACCTTGAAGTTGGCGAGCAGTTCCCGGCAGTGCGCGATGAGGTCCTCGGCCGTGGCCTCCCGCTCCGGGCGCAGCCGGACGTAGGCGCGGCCCACCTCGCCCATCCGGGCGTCGGGGACGCCGACGACACCGGACTCGGCGACGGCGTCGTGGCGTGCGAGGACGTCCTCGACCTCGGCCGGGTACACGTTGAACCCGCCGACGACGAACATCTCCTTCGTCCGGCCGGTGATGGCGAGGTTGCCGCGCTCGTCCAGGCGTCCGCGGTCGCCGGTGTCGAGCCAGCCGTCGCGGACGGCCTCGGCCGTGGCCTCCGGGTCGTCCAGGTACCCGGCCATCACGTTGTAGCCGCGGACGAGGACCTCGCCGTCCGTGCCCGCCGGGACCCGCTCGCCCTTCTCGTCGACGATGGCGACCTCGACGTCCGCGATCGGCCTGCCGCAGGTGGTGGCTATGGTCTCGGCGTCGTCGTCCAGCGAGCACGCGGTCACCGTGCCGGACGACTCCGTCAGCCCGTACGCGGTGACGACCTGCGGGAACAGTTCGGCCTTGATCCGCTGCACCAGCGCGACGGGCACGTCCGCCGCGCCGGTCACGGCCAGCCGCAGGGACGACAGGTCGCGCTCGTCGCGGCCGGGGGCGTCCAGCAGCGACGTGTAGATCGTCGGCGGGCCGGGCAGGACGGTGATCTTCTCCTGCTCGATCAGCCGCAGTGTCTCCGGGACGTCGAAGGTCCGCTGGAGCACCATCGTGGCGCCTTTCAGCACGCACGCCAGCACGCCCGCCTTGTAGCCGAACGAGTGGAACATCGGGTTGACGATGAGGTACCGGTCGCCGGCCCTGACGCCCGTCCGTCCCGTCCACGCGTTGTAGGTGCGGACGTTCTGCTCGTGGGTGCACATGACGCCCTTGGGACGCCCGGTCGTCCCGGACGTGAACAGGATGTCGGCGACGTCCCCGGGCTTGACGGCCGCCGCCCGGGCGTCGGCCTCCTCTTCCGAGGCGGCCCTGCCCGCGAACTCGTCCCAGGTGATGACGCCCGGCCGCGCCGCCCCGTTGAACGTGACGACCGCCTCCAGTTCGGGCAACCCGGGGATCGTGCCCGCCTCGTCCAGGCCGAGCATGGCCGGGTAGTCGATGCCGAGGAACCCGTCCTCGACGAACAGCATCTTCACCTGCGCCTTGGACAGCGGCCACCGGGCCTCGTCCCCCTTGAACCGGGTGTTGAGCGGCACGAGCGTCGCCCCCGCACCCAGGGCGCCCAGCACGGTGACGATCCACGACAGGCTGTTCGGCGCCCAGATCGCGATGCGGTCCCCCGGCCCGACGCCGGCGCCGATGAACGCGCCCGTCGCCTCGCGCACCCGATTCCGCAACTCCGCGTAGGTCACCCGGACGTCTCCGTCCACGACGGCCTCCATGTCCGGAGACTCCTCGGCGGCCCGCGCCAGCACTCCCGCGATCGTCAGCTCGCTCATAACCCTCCATAGTGGCCACCGCGCGCCCGTATGGGCCACACCGTCCCGCTCATCGGTACCGCCCCGGCGGACCATCCGGCGGCTGGGGCCGGACCCGGACGAATAACGTGAAGTTCGTTCAGTTTCAGGCGGGACCGGGCATATAGCAGGCACCTCAGCCCCCGACGACCGCTCCCCCCGCGCGAGGTGCCGGATGTCCCTCCCCCACCCCCTCCGGCGTTCGGCATCACTGCCGCTCGTCCTCCTCCTCATCGCCTCCTTCCTGACACCCGCCGCACACGCGGCGGCACCCTCCGGTGCCCCGCCCACCCCGACGGCCACCGACGGCGAGGTACGCGGCTATATCGACGCGCACACCCACCTGATGTCGTACGAGGCGTTCGGCGGGCAGCTGATGTGCGGCAAGCCGTTCGACCCGCGCGGGATCCAGGAGGCGCTGCGCGACTGCCCCGACCACGCGGGCAACGGGGTGCTCGCCTGGTTCGAGAACTTCACCAGGCACGGCACACCGTTCGGCACCCACGACCCCACCGGCTGGCCCACGTTCAAGGACTGGCCCGCATGGGACTCCCGCACCCACCAGCAGGCCCACTACACCTGGCTGGAACGCTCCTGGCGCGCCGGCCAGCGCATCCTCGTCAACCACCTGGTGGCGAACCGGCAGCTCTGCGACATCTACCCGCTCAAGCGCAACCCGTGCGACGAGATGGACGTCATCCGGCTCCAAGCGCAGCGGATGCGGGAGATGGAAGAGGGCATCGACCGGCGCAGCGGCGGACCCGGCGAGGGCTGGTTCCGGATCGTGCGCGACTCCGCGGAGGCCCGCCGGGTGATCGAGGCGGGCAAGCTCGCCGTCGTCCTCGGCGTCGAGACCTCCGAGCCGTTCGGCTGCCGTGTGATCAACGGTGAGCCGCAGTGCACCCGCAAGGACATCAACCGGGGCCTGGACGAGATGAAGCGCCTGGGCGTGTCGTCCATGTTCGTGTGCCACAAGTACGACAACGCGCTGTGCGGCGTCCGCTTCGACGGCGGCACCACGGGCGCGTTCGTCAACGCGGGCAACTTCCTGGGGACGGGACGCTTCTGGCAGGCCGAGACCTGCACCGGTCGCGCCCACGACCACACCATCGAACCGGCCGGCGCGGTCAACGACCAGGTCGCGCGGCTCCTGCGCCTGCTCGGGCAGGCGGGCATCACCCTGCCGCTGTATCCGGAGGCGCCGCACTGCAACGTCAACGGACTCAGCGACCTCGGCGAGCACATGGTGCGCGGCATGATGGAACGCCACATGATCGTCGAGATCGACCACATGAGCGTCAAGGCCGCCGACGAGACCCTGGGCCTGCTGGAGGAGGCGCGCTACCCGGGCGTCATCTCGTCCCACAGCTGGATGGACGACACCTACAAGCCGCGCGTCTACGCCCTCGGCGGCATGATCACCGGCTACGGGCACGCGGCGGACGGCTTCGTCCAGCAGTGGAGGCGTAACAAGGCCCACCACGCCCCGGGAACCGCCTTCGGCTACGGCTACGGCCTCGACGCCAACGGCATGGGCGCCCTTCCTCCCCCGCGCGGCGACGCCGACGACCCGCTGCGCTACCCGTACACCTCACCGTTCGACCCGGCCGTGAAGCTCGACCGCCTGCGCACCGGGACGCGGACCTGGGACCTCAACACCGACGGCGTCGCCAACTACGGCCTCGTCCCCGACTGGCTCGCCGACGTCGGCACCGTAGGCGGCCAGGAGATCATCGACGACCTGGCCCGGGGCGCCGAGACCTACCTCCGGATGTGGCACCGCACCGAAACCGGATCGGGGTGACAGGGCAGGCCGGCCGCAGCCCGGAGGTGCATGTCATCCGCGTTCGCGCAGGTAGGCGTCCAGCTCGGCGGCCCCGGCCAGCATCGCGCGCCCGCGGGCGGACAGCCGGCCGTGCCAGTCGCGCAGGGCGGCCTCCAGCGGCTCCAGCCCGCCGGCCGCCCGCACCTGGGCGATCAGCGGGGCGATCTGCTCCAGCAGGTAGCCGCCCCTCCTCAGCTGGTGGGCCAGCCGGGCGTCCCGCACGTCGGATTCGTCGTAGACGCGGTAGCCGGTCCGCGGGTCGCGGCGCGGGCGCACCAGCCCGGCACCCTCCCACTTGCGCAGCGTCGCGGGCCGGATTCCGAGCCGGTCCGCCAGCGGCCCGATGAAGGTGCCACCGGGTTCGGACGCCGCGTCGCCGGGCCCGGACGCCGTGGTCCGCTCGGACGCCGTGG
Organism: Spirillospora sp. NPDC048824; assembly: GCF_043198455.1. Lineage (NCBI taxonomy): Bacteria > Bacillati > Actinomycetota > Actinomycetes > Streptosporangiales > Thermomonosporaceae > Spirillospora > Spirillospora sp. NPDC048824. The sequence goes on from NZ_JBICUS010000002.1 coordinate 218,863, forward strand.
TGCGCCCGGACGCCGCGCCGGGCTCCAGGTCGCGGAGGGCGCTCTCCACGGCCCGGAGGGTCCGGCGGTCGTCGAGGAGCTGGGCGTGACTCATGTCGATGAGGCGGAACGCCTCCTCGGCCGCGTCCTCGTTCACCGCCCGCATGATCGACGTCGCCGTCTGGTGGCCATGGCCGGGCACCAGGGCGAGGAACGCGCTCAGGGCCTGCGCGTGCAGCGGCGTATAGGTGCGGTAGCCGTGGGCCGTGCGAGCGGCGGCGGGGAGGATGCCGGCCTCCTCATAGTTCCGGATCGCCTGCGTGGACAGACCGTGCCCGCGCGCCAGGTCGATCGGCCTGAGCCGCACACCGTTTTGAAGGTTTCGTCCCATAATCCTGCCGATATCGCGGTGAAGTTTAACCCGAAGGTTCAACGATACCGTTGAAGGCATGGCAATCGGTATCAAGGACAGCACCCACCCCGTCGAAGCCGCCGCCGTCATGAGGCTGCTTCCGGCCCGGCCGCGGCTCCTCGCCCTGGGCGAGCCCGCCCACCGCGAGGACACCCTGCTCGACCTGCGCAACGAGCTCTTCCGGCAGCTCGTCGAGCAGGAGGGCTACCGGTCGATCTCCATCGAGAGCGACTGCATGATGGGCCTGGTCGTGGACGACTACGTCACCTCGGGCACCGGCACCCTCGACGAGGTCATGGAGCACGGCTTCAGCCACGAGTGGGGCGAGCAGGCGGGCAACCGCGAGCTCGTGCGCTGGATGCGAGCCCACAACGACGGCCGGCCCGCGTCCGAGCACGTGCGCTTCGCGGGCATCGACGGCCCGCTGGAGTACTGGGCCGCGAGCCCCAGGCAGGCACTCACCGCACTCCACGGCTACCTCGCCGCCCAGGTGGAGCCGGACCTGCTCCCCTGCACCGCGGAAACGCTCGACCGCCTCCTCGGCGGCGACGACCAATGGTCCAACCCCGCCACGGTGATGGACCCGTCCCAGTCCATGGGCCGGTCGACCGAGGCCAGGCAACTGCGGGTACTCGCCGACGACCTGGTGGCGCTGCTGGACGCGCAGACGCCGCACCTGATCGCGTCGACCTCGCGGCACGACTGGGACCGGGCGCGCCTGTACGGCCGCACCGCCACCGGCCTGCTCGGCTACCACTTCTGGATGGCCGACACGTCCCCGGCCCGCGTGACGCGGATGTGCGCCCAGCGGGATTCGATGATGGCCGCCAACCTCCTCGCCGTCACCGAGTGGGGCCCGGCGCTGGTCCACGCCCACAACAGCCATCTCCAGCGGGACAAGAGCTCCATGCGGATGGGCGACCTGCCGCTGGAATGGTGGAGCGCCGGCGCGATCGTCAACTCGCACCTGGGCGAGGAGTACGCGTTCGTCGCCACGGCCCTCGGCACGATCCGGCACCAAGGCGTGGACGCCCCGCCACCGGACACCCTCGAAGGGCTCCTGTACGCGCTCCCGGAGGACCGCTACGTCGTCGACGCCGGCCGTCTGGCCGCCGCCCTCGGCGACACACTCCCCGCCGCCCGCGTGTCGCCCTGGTTCGGCTACGCCTCACTGGACCCGGCCCACCTGACCGAGATCGACGGGCTCGTGTTCATCAAGGACGTCCGGCAGAGCCAGACCCCTCAGCGGCACAGCGGGGCCGGGCGACGACCCGGCAGCGCTTCATGAACCGTCAGCCGACGGGGATGGTCGCCTGGAGGACGGCGTCGCTCAGCGCCTCCGTGCGGAAGTGCGCGACGGCCTGGAAATCGGGATCGGCGACCATCTGGGAGAACACCTCCCGAGACGGGTAGCGCACGAGGAGGACGGCGTCCCAGCCCCGCCCGTCCTCCGCGACGAGCGCCGTCGAGCCCTTGCCGTAGAACAGCACCTCGGAGCCGTACCGCTTGAGAATCGTCTCGCTGAGCACCCGGGAGTACCGGGCATAGCTCGCCTGCCCGCCCTCACGGAAGCGCAGCAGGTTCAGCATCACCACCGGGCCCCCGGGGTCTTCGGCGAGATACCGCTTCATCCCGTCACCGGTCGGATCGACCGCCATCCGGCCACCTCCCCTTCGCAAGCGTGGCCCCCGACTCTAGGGCCCGCCCGGCAGGCCATCGAGAGAAAGAGCCATCGCCTCGCCCCGACCACCGGAACGCTGTGCGGCTCGACACTCAGCCCTTATGCCGACTGTCGACTAACACAATCCTTAGCCTCGTGCCCCACTATTCGCCGCAGCTCGACGGGGTGTTCGCCACCCTCGGCGACCCGACGCGCCGCACGGTCGTCCGGCCGCCGTCCTCCGGACCCGCCGATGGCCGCTGACCGGCGCGGGCACCCCGGCCGGCCTCCGCCTGCTCCACCACGAGGCCACACCGAACGGCCTGCTCCTTCTGGAATACGGCTTTGACCGGCGACGCCCGCCAAGCCGAAGACCGAGGCGTCGCCGCCGTCATATGAGCAACGCTGCCGGGACCCGGCGGCCTCAAGTGTCAGGTGAAGATCTCGTCGAGGGATGAGGCGGTCGCCGCGTGCCGGGCCCAGGTGTGGATCTGTTCCAGGTCCTGGCAGGAAGTGACACGGCGGCGAAGGTCATCGTCGATCGTGAAGCCGCGCGACTCCAGGACGATGAGGAGCAGCTCGATCTCTCCCTCGACCTTTCCTTCGACCTTGCCCTCGATCTTGCCTTCGGCGATGTGCTTGAGGGCGAAGTCGCTCTGCCATTCGTAGACGCCTGCTTGCATGATCTCCTCCAGGCAGTGTCGTGCGGCTTGGGGGGTGAAAGCTATCGGCAATCGTTCAGTCACGGAGGGTCAAAGACGTTACGTCAGACTATGACTGAGGTGTTCGGATTGTCTGCATACCGACCCTCAAGGCGTCGATGCCGCACCGTTGTGCGGCCCTTTTGCCTGTTAATAACGGTGCACGTTCTCCCAAATCACCCTTAAAGAGGCAGTTGATCCGGGTTTGCACCCTCCCTGCAAAGGGGGAGCTTTCGGTCACCGAGTTGGCGGCCCAGGCCGCCAAGAGGGGGGTTTCGATGACGACAAAGATGGCCCACGGCTCTGCCTCAACGCGGCAGCGCCAAGGCACCTCGGGGTGGCTGACCTTCGCCGGCACGCTCGCCCTGGTGGTCGGCGCGTTCAACGTCATCGCCGGACTGGTTGCGCTGTTCAACGACGACTATTACCTCGTCGGCGAGAACCAGATCCTGGTGTTCGACTTCACGGCCTGGGGCTGGATCTGGCTCATGCTGGGCATCGTCCAGATCGCGGTCGGCGCGGGCGTTGTGGCGGGCCAGATGTGGGCCCGCGCGGCCGGCGTGCTCTTGGCCGTCCTGGCGGCGATCGGGCACCTGGCCTTTCTCCAGGCGTTTCCCATGTGGTCGGTGCTCACCATCGCCCTGTGCGTGCTGCTGATCTACGCGCTCACCGCTCCGCCGGCCGGAGCGAGGGGCGACTGAATTCATCGGTAGCTCCAGAGGCGGGTCGCTCCGCTTCCGGAGCCCGCGGCGGCGGCGAGCATCGTGCCGTCGGGTGCGAACGCGACCGTGGAGACTTCGGTGGTGTGGCCGCTCAGGGTGCCGATGGGCTCGGCCGTCCGCGTGTTCCATAGGCGGACGGAGTTGTCTTTCGAGCCGCTGGCCAGGACCCGCCCGTCCGGGCTGAACGCCAGGCTCAGGACGGCGCCTTCGTGGCCCTCGAGAACGGTGGGCGACTGTCCGGCTTCCACGTTCCAGAGATGGACGGCCCAGTTGCCGTCGTCGACGCCCGCGGCCAGCGAGCCGTCCGGGGAGAACGTCACGGTTTCCGTCGTGCCGCCCGACAGCGTGCCCGCCGGCCGGCCGGACGCCGTGTCCCAGAGGTTCGCGACACCGCCGCTGTAGCGGTTCACGGCCGCGATGAGCCGTCCGTCCGGGCTGAATTCCAGGGAGGTGGGGTCGGTCTCTCCGTAGGCGATCTCGCGGACGGCCCGGCCCGTGCGGGCATCGAGAATCCGGATCTTGCCCGCGCCCGCCGTGCCGACCCTTCCGGCGTCGTGGCTGAGGCCGAGAGCGTAGAAGCCGGCGCCGACCTTGATGACGCCGGTGACGCGGCCGGTCGCGGCGTCCCGGAGTTCGATGCCGGCGTCGCTCTTGACGGCGACGACCCGTGCGTCCCCGCTCAGCCCCGCGTAGTCGCGTCCCCTGAGCGCTTCGCCGACCTCGGTGGAGCCGCCCTTTCCGGTGGTGAGGTCCCAGCGCCAGAGGCTCTCGAACCCGACTCCGACGAGCGTCCGGCTGTCCGGGGTGAAAGCGATGTCGAACATGTCCACCGGGCCGCCCGGCAGGAGGCGGGACGCGCCGGGGACGTCGAGGGGCGTGGGCGGGAAGGTCTTCGCCTTGCTCTCGCCGGACGGCCACAGCAGCACGGCCGCCGGGGCGGCGATGGCGGCCACCGCGGCTCCGGCGGCCCCCGCGATGACCGCGCGGCGGGGGACGCGGCGGGGCGCGGCGGTGAGGCCGGCGCCGATCTGCGGGAGGGGCGGGCGTGCGGCCGGATCCTTGGCCAGGCACGGGACGATCGCGCCCTGGAGGCCGGTGTCCATGCCGCCCAGGTCGGGTGGGGAGGACGTGATGCGGTGCACGATCGCGGGGATGGAGCCGGCGTCGAACGGGCCGCGGCCGGTCGCGGCGAACACGAGGACGCAGCCGAGCGCGAACACGTCCGCGGGCGGGCCGGCCTCGTCGGCGCGGATCTGCTCGGGCGCCATGTACGCGAAGGTGCCGACGGCCGCGCCGGTGGCGGTGAGCGTCGAGGCGTCGGCGGCGCGGGCGATGCCGAAGTCGATGATGCGGGGACCGTCCGGCGACATGATCACGTTGCCGGGTTTGAGGTCGCGGTGCACCAGCCCGCACGCGTGGATCGCCGCCAGGCCCTCCACCAGGCCCCGGCCCAGCGACCGGACGCCGCCGGGGTCGAGCGGTCCCTCGCGGGTGACGAGTTCCCGCAGGGACGGGCCGGGGACGAACGCCGTCACCATCCAGGGCTCGTCGGCCGCCGGGTCGGCGTCCACGACCTGCGCGGTGTAGAAGCCGCCGACCTTGCGGGCGGCGTCGACCTCCCGCGCGAACCGGGCCCGGAACTGCGGGTTGCCGGCGTGTTCGGCGCGTATCAGCTTCACCGCCACCTGCCGGCCGCCGGGCGTCGAGCCGAGGAACACCTGCCCCATGCCGCCCTCGCCGAGCCGCGCCTCCAGCCGGTACGGGCCGACCTGCCGGGGATCTCCCCGTCGCAGCGTCTCCATCAGGGCAGCCTCCACAGTCGCACGGTCGTTTCACCGGAGACGCCGCTGCCGGCCGCCACGGTCGTGCCGTCGCCGCTGATCGCGACCGACGAGACGAGGCCGTTGAGCCCGCTCAGGACGGCGGTCGCGCGGCGGGCGGCGACGTCCCACACCCGGATCTCCCGGTCCTGGCTGCCGCTGACGAGCGTGCCGTCCGCGCTGAACGCGACCTGGGTGATCCTGGCGGCGTGGCCGGGGAGGGAGGCCACGATCTTGCCGGACGCCACATTCCACACCGTGACCTCCGCGCTCTTGCAGCTGGTGGCGACGGTCCTGCCGTCCGGGGCGAACGCGAGCGACGACATGGCGCCCTCGGGGCTGCGGAGCACGCCGATGCGGCGGCGGGTCGCGGCGTTCCACATCCACACGGCACCGCGGTTGCCGGAATCCCCGGCCCCGTCGCAGGCGGCGGCGACGATCTTCCCGTCGCGGCTGAACCGCACGCAGCGGACGCCGGACGCCTCCCTGTCGAACCCGGCGACGAGCCGGCCGGTCCGGACGTCCCAGAGCCTGACGTCGGGGTTGCCCGCGGCGAGGATCCGCCCGTCCGGGCTGAAGTCGACCGAGCCGACGTTGAACGCCTCGACCGGAAACGTGCGGATCCGGCGGCCGGTCGCGACGTCCCACACCGTGGCGCTCGCGCTCATGTTCCCGGTGGCGAGCCGCCGCCCGTCCCGGCTGAACGCGACCGCGGCGGCCCCGCCCTCGACCCGCAGCGTCCGGTGCCGGGCGCGGCGCCCCACGTCCCAGATGAACACCTTCTCGTCGTTGAGGGAGACGCTGGCGGCGAACCGGCCGTCCCGGCTGATCGCCACCTCCTCGATGCCCGCCTCATGGCCGCTGAGCGTGGCGAACGGCGCCAGCGGCGCGTCCGGGGCGGGGGCGGCGGCGTTCGCGGGCGGGGGCTCCTCGTCGCCGTCGCCGCGCAGCAGGAGGACGGCGGGGACGGCGGTCATGGCGGCGGCGGCCGCGCCGGCGGCGCCGAGGACGACGGCGCGCCGCGACACCCGGCTGCCGGGCGTGCTCGGGGACGTCACGTCGCCGACGCCCTCCGCCTTGGTCACGGCCATCGTCCCGCGGAGCCGCGTCGGCGCGTCGGGAGCGGCGGGCGGTGCCGGGACGGCGGCGTGCGCCGTGGCGTCCGGCAGCGGGTTCCCGGCGGGATCGGCGAGGTGCTCCAGGATCGCGGACGTCGCCGGGCGGGCCGCCGGGTCCTTGGCGAGACACGCGGTGACGAGCGTCCGCAGATCGTCGGCCACTCCGTCGAGCCGCGGTTCCTCCTCCAGGACGCGGTGCACGATCGCCGGGATCGTCGTCGCGTCGAACGGGCTCCTCCCGGTGGCGGCGAACGCCAGCACGCAGCCCAGCGCGAACACGTCGCACGGCGATTCCGCCTGGTCCCCGAGGACCTGCTCGGGCGCCATGAACGCGTACGTGCCGATGACCGCGCCGTCCGACGTCATGGGCGCCGCGTCGGCGGCGCGGGCGATGCCGAAGTCGATGATGCGGGGGCCGTCCGGCGAAATGATCACGTTGCCGGGTTTGAGGTCGCGGTGCACCAGCCCGCACGCGTGGATCGCGGCCAGGCCCTCGGCGAGCGCGGCGCCCAGCGTCCGCACCCGGTCCGGGGGGAGGGGGCCGCCGCGGATCACCTCGTCGCGCAGGGACGCGCCCGGGACGAACGCGGTCGCCATCCAGGGCGTCGCGGCTGCGGGATCGGCGTCGACGACCTGGGCGGTGTGGAAACCGCCGACCCTTCGCGCGGCCTCCACCTCCCGCGCGAACCGTTCCCGGAAGCGGGCGTCGCCTGCGTGCTCGGGGCGGATCAGCTTCACCGCCACCTGGCGTCCGCCGGGCGACTCCCCCAGGAACACCTGGCCCATGCCGCCCTCGCCGAGGCGGGCGCCGAGCCGGTAGGGGCCGATCGTGCGGGGGTCGTCGGGACGCAGAGGGGTCATGTGTCACCTGTTCGTCGGGAGCCGGGGAGTCAGGGAGTCAGGGCTGGAGCGACCGCCAGATGCGGGGCGGGAGGACGTCGGCGGCCTCGTCCAGGTCGATGGCGGGGTCGCACGACAGCCAGCGGCGGGCGGTCTCGGCGACGGGGCCGATGAGGAGCATCTCCATCGTCGCGGGCGAGAGCGGGGCCACCTCACCCGCCTTGATGTGCGGGACCATCCATGCGACGAGACGCGCGATGCGGGGTGCCTTCAAGCGTCGAGGACCCGGGCGACGGTCTCGTCCGTGCCCTGGTGCCTACGCGACATCGACGGCCTTCACGGCGTCGTCCCAGAGCCGCCGGGCGAGGGCGGTGTCGCGGGCGACGGGCTTGAGCCGCTGCTCCTTGCGCCCGTGGAAGTACCGGCCGGTGCCTTCGGCGGTCAGCAGGTTCACCACGGGCTCGGCGCCTGCCTCGGCGGACTTGAGCGTCCGCTTGACGGTCCGCAGCAGCAGTCCTTGGAATCCGCCGCGTTCGCCCAGGCCGGTCCGCAGGACGCCCGGGTGCACGGCATCGATCGTCACACCGGCATCTTTCCACCTCTCCGCGAACAGCGGCACCATCAGCAGGTTGGCGAGCTTGGTGTTGGCGTAGGTCCTGGTGGCGCTGAAGTCCGCGCCGGCCGGGGTCCGCTCCGGATCTGCCCTCCCCATGACGTACAGGCCGGCGCTGACCTGCACGACGCGCCGCAGCTGCCGCTCCAGCAGCCGGTTCAGCAGGAACGGCGCGAGATGGTTGGTGAAGAACGCCTGCTCGTATCCGTCCTCGTTGACGTCGCGGCGGCTGGGCCAGACCGCCGCGTTGTGGACGAGCGCGTCGATCGCGGGGACCGCCGCGGCGATCTCCCCGGCGGCGGCCCGCGCCGTGCGGAGGCTCGACAGGTCCCCGACGACGAGTTCCGCGCCGATCTCCCGCGCGGCGGCCCGTCCCTCGTCCGGCCGCCGCGCCATGATCGTCACCCGGTGGCCGCGCCGGACGGCCTCCGCCGCCACGGCCCGCCCCACCCCGCGGTTCCCACCCGTCACCACCACGTTCAGCGCCTCGTCCACGGCACGGGAGCGTAGCGTCCCACGAGAAGCTCTCTAGAGAGTTTCTCTAGAATTCACCGAGCGGCGGGCAGCGCGGCCGTCATGTCGGGACGGACCCGCCGCCCCGCCCGCGTGGGAACGGGGCGGCGGTGTCCGCACTCAGCAGGTGCCGAGCATCCCCGAGAGGGCGCTCTTCTCGGCACTGTCGACGGTGAGGTCGTAGTACCACTTCACCTGGATCCAGGCGCGGGCGTAGGTGCAGCGGAACGCGGAACGCGGCGGCTGCCATTCGGCGGGGTCCTTGTGCCCCTTGGCCTGGTTGACGTTGTCGGTGACGGCCCACAGCTCGGGGCCGCCGAGGTCGTTGGCGTAGGTCTGGCGGCGGGACGTCGACCAGGCCCAGGCGCCCGACGCCCACGCCTCTGCGAGGGGCACCATGTGGTCGATGTCCACGTCGGACGCCGCGTACCACGTGGCGCCGTCGAACGGCGAGTACCAGGAGCCGGACGTCGGGTAGCAGGAGGAGTTGGTGGAGACGTTCCGGCCGTCCCGCTTGAGGACGGTCTCGCGGGTGTTGCACGACCCGGAGATCGTGATCCAGTGCGGGAACAGGTCGCGGTCGTAGCTGCCGGCGTGCGACTCGGCGGCGACGGTGAGCGCGGCCAGCCGGGACGCGGCGGTGGAGGCGGACGGGATGTTGGGCGGGGTCGCGGACGCCGGCGCGGCGGGAACGCCGATCAGCGCCGCGGCCAGCACGGCGGGTAGCAGGAGCAGGAACGGTCGTCGCATCGGGGGGAGCCCTTCTGCGGCCGTTCCCTGCCAGGGCCGGGAGCGCCCTGAGCGGGGCGGGAACGGCGGCACTGCGACGGTGACATTTGGAACAAATCCCAATAAATGTCACGCATTGCCCAGCCGCGCCCCCGCCTTTGGTCGGAAGCTGCCGTCCGACCCCGCCCCACCCCCCTCTGGCCTGCCATGACGGCGCGGGCGGCGGACCCGTCGCGGCAGATGAAAACTCACTGAACCCCGTCCGGACCCGAGGAGTCGCACCTCCGAACGCCCGGGCCGGGCCGGGCCGGCCCGGGCGTGTCCGGGTTCAGGCGTCCGCGCCCACGGTCAGGACACCGGGCGGGACACCCGTTCGGGCGGTGACGAGGGCAGGGCGGACGCGGCCCGTCCGGCAGGCCCCACCCCCACCGCGCCCGGCGCCCGGCGTGCCTCCCGCGCGTGGTGCGCGACCACGGCGAGAGCGGCGGCCAGGAAGATCACCTGCATCGCGGTCCTGGGGGCCAGGCGGTCGTCCCACGGGATGTCCGTCCCATTGAGGGCCAGGTGCACGTTCGCCGGGAACATCCCGACCAGCATCAGGCCGAGCCCGCCCGCGGCCCACGGCGCGGTCCGCCCCCAGAGGAGCCCCGCCGCGCCGGCGAGCTCCAGCACGCCGGTCACGGTCACCAGGAACCCCGGTGCGGGCAGCGCGGGCGGAACCATGTCGATCAGCTCTTGGCGCATGCCGACGAAGTGCGCGATCCCGGTCACCGTGAACATCAGGGCGAGCCCGGCGCGCAGCGGCACCGGCCACCGCCGCAGCCGCCGCACGCCCAGACGGCCCGCCACCAGCCCGGCCAGCGTGCCCCCGATCAAGAACATCAGTGGTGCCATGTCGATCCCCCTTGAACTTGTCACTGTCAAGTTTCGCCCCGCACGGCCATCTTGTCAATGCCTAGTTTCGATCCGGCCGGAAGTCGGCGTGGCCGCGCCGGCACGTACGTGGTTTCCCGGATACCGGCCGCAGACCCTCCGAGCACACACTGCAGTCGTACGACCACTCAGAGTAATCAGGGAGGAATCGTGAGAATCAGGAAAGCCGCCCTCGCCGCCGTGGTCGCGGGCTCCGCACTGACCGTCGGCGCGACCGCCACCCCGGCGCTCGCCGCGTCGTGGCACAACACCGGCCAGACCTTCTACTGGTACTCCAGCTGCGCCGCGGCGGGCAAGGCCGGGGTGGCGTCCGGCTGGCAGGCCTACGACTGCAAGGGCAGCTCCGCACCGTGGGCCACCTACGAGCTGTGGGGCCTGTACTGATCAAGCACTGATCGAGTACCGGACGAGTCCGGACGGCACGACACCGCCCCCGCCCACCGCGGCGGGGGCGGTTTCCATGCTCCGCCAGGGCCTCGTTGGCCTCCGGTCACGCGTCGGCGCCGAGGAGCAGGCCGCTGGTCGGGACGCCCGTGCCCGCCGTGACGAGGACGTTGTGGACGTCGCCCGGCTGGTTCACCGACGTTCCCCGCACGAGGCGGACGCCCTCGGCGATGCCGTTCATGCCGTGGATGTACGCCTCGCCCAGCTGACCGCCGTGGGTGTTGAACGGGAGGCGTCCGCCGAGTTCGAGGTTGCCGTCCGCGACGAAGTCCTTGGCCTCGCCCCTGGCGCAGAAGCCGAGTTCTTCGAGCTGCGGCAGGACGAGCGGCGTGAAGTGGTCGTAGAGGATCGCGGCCTGAACATCGGCGGGGGTGAGGCGTGACTGTGCGTAGAGCTGCCGTCCCACCAGGCCCATCTCCGGGATGCCGCTGATCTCCGAGCGGTAGTAGCTCGTCATCATGTGCTGGTCGTTGCCGGATCCCTGCGCGGCGCCCCAGATCAGGGCGGGGTGGTGCGGGAGGTCGCGGGCCCGTTCGGCGGAGACGATGACCAGGGCCTGGCCGCCGTCGCTCTCCTGGCAGCAGTCCAGGAGGCGGAGGGGTTCGGCGATCCAGCGGGACGCCTGGTGGTCCTCCAGGGTGATGGGGCGGCCGTAGAACCACGCGGCGGGGTTCTTCGCGGCGTGCGCCCGGTCGACGACGGCGACGCGGCCGAAGTCTTCGCTCGTCGCGCCGTACTCGTGCATGTAGCGGCGGGCGAACATCGCGACCCACTGGGCGGGGGTGGCCAGGCCGAACGGTGTCATCCACGAGTAGGCGGCGCGGTCGGCGCTGACGTCCATCGGGCGGTCCGCCTGGCCGAGGCCGTAGCGGACGCCGGAGCGCTCGTTGAACGCGCGGTAGCAGACGACGACGTCGGCGACGCCGGTCGCGACGGCCATCGCGGCCTGCTGGACGGTGGCGCAGGCGGCGCCGCCGCCGTGGCCGATGCGGGAGAAGAACGTCAGCTCGCCGATGCCGAGGTTGCGGGCGATGTGGATCTCGGAGCTGGTGTCGGCGGTGAACGTCACCATGCCGTCCACGTCGGACGGCTGGAGCCCGGCGTCGGTGATGGCGGCGAGGACCGCCTCGCAGGCCAGCCGCAGTTCGCTGCGGCCCGACTCCTTGGAGAACTCGGTGGCGCCGATCCCGGCGATCGCGGCGGCCCCTGGGAGCACGCTCATGAGTCCCCTCCATGCGGTTGGAGAACGGGCAGTTGGACGACGACCGTGCCCGTCACGTGCGGGCCGAGGGCGTTGGCGCCGCGCACCGAGATCTCGACGCGGCCGTCGTCGTGCTTGGCCTTGACGGTGCCGGTGAGGACCATCGTGTCGCCCGGGTAGTTCGGCGCCCCGAGCCGGATCTTGATCGCCTTCACCACGGCGGCGGGCCCGGCCCAGCCGGTGACGTACCGGTCGACGAGCCCGTTGGTCGTCAGGATGTTCATGAAGACGTCCTTGGAGCCGCGCTCGACGGCGAGCGACGGGTCGTGGTGGACGTCCTGGTAGTCGCGGCTGGCGAGGGCGGTCGCGACGATCATCGTGCGGGTGAGCGGGATGCTCAGCTCGGGGAGCTCCTCCCCCACCGCCACGTCGTCATGGTTCACAGTCTCGCTCCGAGGAGGTCGAGGTCGAAGGAGGCACCGCCGAGCGTCCCGGAGATCTGCTTGCCCCACAGGAAGTGGCGGTGCACCGGGTAGTCGACGTCCACGCCGATGCCGCCGTGCAGGTGCTGGACGCGGTGGACGACGTTCAGCCCGCCCTGGTCCGACCACCATTTGGCGACCAGGACGGCGCTCTCGGCGTCCTCCCCTGCGGCGATCAGGGAGATCGCGTGCCAGAGGCAGACGCGGAGCGCGTCGATCTCGATGTAGCAGTCGGCGAGCTGGTGCTGCACGGCCTGGAACGTGGCGAGCGGCCGTCCGAACTGCTCGCGTCCGGTGAGGTGGTCGGCGGCCAGGCGGAGGGCGCCTTCGGCCACGCCGATCTGGACGGCCGCCAAGGAGACGCGGGCGAGCCGGAGCGCGGTCGCCAGGGCCCCGTCTCCGAGGGGCCGGCCGGGGGCGCCGTCGAGGGTGAGGTGCCCGGCCTTGTCGCGGGTGGTGGTCTCGGCGCGTTCCCAGGACGTCCCGGCCGCTGAGGTCTCGACCAGGAACAGGCCGGGGCCGTCCGGGGAGGAGGCCGCCACCAGGACGTGGCTCGTCCCGGACGGCGCCGGGACGACGGCCTTCGTGCCGGTCAGCAGCCAGCCGTCCCCGTCGCGGACGGCGGTGCAGCGCGGCGCGGCGGGGTCGGCCGCCCCGAACTCCTCCAGCGCGACGGTCAGCCGGGCCGGCCCGGCCAGGACGTCCCGCTGGGCGGGCGTCCCGTGCTCGGCGATCGTCAGGGCGGCGACGACGGACGGCCAGATCGGGACGGGCGCGACCGTGCGGCCCTGTTCCTCCAGCAGGACGGCCAGCCCGGCGGCGCCGAGCCCGGCCCCGCCGGCGTCCTCCGGGAGCGCGACGCCGAGCAGGCCCGTCTCCCCCAGCTCGGCCCACAGGCTCTCGTCGAACCCCGCCTCCGACTCCTCGGCGGCCTTGATCCGCGCCTGCGTGGCCCGGTCGGCGAAGATCTGCCGGGCCAGATCGCGGACGGCCTCCAGCTCTTCGCCCAGTGTGAAGTCCATCAGCGCTCCTTGGCCTCGGCCGGGCGGAACGCCGGCAGCGACAGGTCGGGGTCCGGGTCGATCCAGTCGAGGACGACGGGCATGCCGACCTCGACGTCCTCGGGCGCGACCCCGGTCATGTTCGTGATCAGCCGGGTGCCCTCGGTCAGCTCGATCAGCGCGACGACCAGCGGGTAGTCGAACGCCGGGTGGCGCGGGTGGTGGTTGACCACGTAGCTGTGGACGTGCCCCTCGCCCTGTGCCTCGATCGTGTCCCAGTCGAACGAGCCGCACTGCGGGCAGCACGGGCCGGGCGGATGCCGCAGCGACTTGCAGTCGGCGCACCGCTGGATGACGAGCCGGTGCTCGCGGGCCGCGTCGAACCAGAACGCGTTGTCGGGGTTGATCGCGGGCCTCGGCCGCAGGGCCTTCGGCGCGGGTTTCCCGGCGGGACGGAAGCGGAGCAGCCGCCACCTCTGGGTGGCGACGATCTCGCCGGACGCGTCCCGGTACGTCTTGACCGTGCTGACGAAACGTCCCGCGCCGAGCGCCGTCCGCTTCTCCGGGGAGATCGACTCGACGGTCTCCTCGACGCTGACGTGGTCGCCCGGCACCAGCTCGCGGTGGAACTCGAACTCCGAGTCGGTGGCGACGACGGAGGTGTACCCGCCCTCGGCGAGCAGCGCGGTCAGCTCGTCGGGGCCGGCGGGATCCTCGTCCGCGCGGACGGACGCGGCGTACCCGCGCATCACCCACGCCTGCATCATCGACGCGGGCGCCACGACGCCGTCGCGCCCGTTCGCCCTGGCGGCCTCGTCGTCCAGGTAGACCGGGTTGCCGTCCGCCATCGCCTCGACCCAGTGGCGGATCATGGGGACGTTGACCGGGTCCGGTCCGGGGCGGCGCCCGACCAGTTCCCGTCCCGCCCAGGCCCGCAGCCTCGCCTCATAGTCGTCCGAGACTGCGGAGTCGTCCGGGAGTGCGTCGCTCATGATCGCCTCGACCTCGGCAGTCCCAGCCCCTGGACGGCGACCATGTCGCGCAGCACCTCGTTGACGCCGCCGCCGAAGGTGTTCACGATGCCCTGCCGCGACAGCTGCTCGATCTGCCCGTACAGCACCGCGCCCGGCGACTCGGGACGGATCCGCCCCGCCGCGCCGAGGATGCCGGTCAGCGTGCGCTGCACGTCGATGTGCGTCTCCGTCCCGTAGGACTTCGCGGCCCCGGCCTGCGCGCCGGTCAGCGTCCCCGCGTCGACGGCCATGGTCATCTTCCAGTTCATCAGCCGCATCGCCTCCAGCCTGGCGTGCGTGCGGGCGAGGTCGGCGCGCACCCACGGCAGGTCGATGGCGCCGTTGTCGCGGGCCCAGTCCCGCACGTCCTCCCACAGCCGGATCATCCGGCCGCCGAGCGCGGCGAGCCCGATGCGCTCGTGGTTGAGCTGGGTGGTGATCAGGCCCCAGCCGCCGTCGACGTCCCCGACGACCGCGGACGCGGGCACCCGGACGCCGTTGTAGTACGTCGTCGTCACGACCATCCCGCCGACGGTCTGGATCGGGCTCCAGGAGAACCCGTCGGCGTCGGTCGGGACGATCAGGATCGAGATGCCCTTGTGCTTCGGCGCGTCCGGGTTCGTGCGGGCGGCGAGCCAGACGTGGTCGGCGGTGTTGGCGCCGCTGGTGAAGACCTTGCTGCCGTCGACGACGAACGTGTCGCCGTCCCGGACGGCCTTGGTCCGCAGCGACGCGAGGTCGGTGCCGGCGTCGGGTTCGGTGTAGCCGATCGCGAACACGATGTCGCCGGAAAGGATGCCCGGGAGGAACCGCTTCTTCTGCTCGTCCGTCCCGAAGCGCATCAGCGTCGGGCCGACCGTGTTGACGGTGACGAACGGGAACGGCAGCCCGGCCCGCTGCACCTCGTCGAAGAACACGTACTGCTCGGCGATCGACCTGCCCTGCCCGCCGTACTCCTCCGGCCAGCCGTAGCCGAGCCAGCCGTCGTTGCCGAGCATCTTGACGATCTCGCGGAACCGGTCGCCGCCCACGCCCTGCTCACCGGCGCGGCGCCGCACGTCCTCGGGCAGCAGGCCCGCGAAGTACGCCCTCAGTTCCGCGCGCAGCCTGCGATGCGCGTCGGACTCACGCAGATCCATACATGCCCTTTCCTTGTCAAGGGAGGAAGCGGATTCATGGGAGGAAGCGGATGCGGCCGGCGGCGGCGAACTCCTCGCGGAGCGCCGCCTTGTCCGCCTCGGTCATCAGGACGTACTCGGGTGCGCCCCGCACCGCGCGGCCCGCCCACCGGTACACGGGGTCGGTGGTCCGCCAGCCTTCGAGCTGCATCTCCTTCTTCCTGAGCTTGCCCGAACCGGTCGTCGGCAGCGCGTGCGAGACGCGCACGAAGCGCGGCGCGCCCTTGGTGCCGAGATCGTCCTGGGCGGCGAGGAACGCCGGGAGGCCGAGGTCCTCGAACGTGACGCCCGCGGGGGTCTCGATCGCCGCCATCACCTGGTCGCCGGAGCGCGGGTCGGGGACGCCGAACGCGACCGCGTCCACGATCTTCGGATGGCGGCGGACGACGTTCTGGGTGAGCAGCGCGGAGATGTTCTCCGAGTCGACCCGGATCCAGTCGCCGGACCGGCCGCCGAAGTACAGGAACCCGTCGACGTCGACGTAGCCGAGGTCGCCCGTCCAGTACCAGCCGTGCCTGACCCGCTCGGCGTCGGCGCCGGGGTCGTTGTAGTAGCCCTCGAACTTCGCGGCGCCGTGCACGTCGACGATCTCGCCGACGGCGGCCTCGGCGTTGGTGACGCGGCCGTGCTCGTCCAGGATCGCGGGGGCACAGGTCTCCCGGGTGTCCGGGTGGACGATCCGGACGCCGTCGTGGGCGGGGCGCCCGAACGCGGTCGGCGGTGCCTCCGGGTCGCGTTCGATCATGCCGGCGCTCTCGCTGGAGCCGTAGCCCTCGACGAGCTCCGCACCGAAGCGTCGCAGGAACCCGGCCTTGTCCTCCGGGGACGCCTCCGTCCCGAAGCCGTGCGTGAGCGTGTTGTCGCCGTCGTCCGGCCGCTCCGGCGTGGCGAGGACGTAGCCGATCGCCTTGCCGACGTAGGTGAAGAACGTCGCGCCGTAGAACCGCACGTCCGGCAGGAACCCGGACGCGGAGAACTTCGGCGCCAGCACGACGGTCGCTCCGGCGGCGAGCGCCGGCGCCCACAGCGCCATCAGCGCGTTGCCGTGGAACAGCGGCATCGGGCAGTAGCAGACGTCGTCGCGTTTCACGTCGTACTTCGCGCTGTTGTTGCGGCCCAGCTCGGCGAGCCTGCCCTGCGAGCAGCGCGCCGCCTTCGACTTCCCGGTCGTCCCGGACGTGAACAGCAGGAGCATCTGCGTGACCGGGGTGATCGACTCATCGGGTTTCGGCTCGCACACGCGGTCCGCGACCTGTGCCGCGTAGCCGTCGTCGTCGATCAGGAGGAACCGGTCGCGCGGGACGCCGATGTCGAGACCGTCCAGCAGTTCCAGCCCGGCCCGATCGGTGACGAGAAGCTGAAGGTCGGTGTGCCGGACCTCCTGCTCCAGGTAGGCGCCGGTCCGGGTCGAGTTGATGCCGACGATCGTCGCGCCGCTCAGCGCCGCCGCCCCCAGCCACAGGACGTACTCCGGGACGTTCTCCAGCAGCACGCCGATGTGGAACGGCCCGTCCCGGCGCAGGTCGCGCGCCAGCGACGCGCGGGCGGCGCTCTCCCGGACGACCTCGTCCCACGTCCAGGTCCGTTCGCGGCTGCGCAGGCCCGGACGGTCGTCGTTCAGCCGCGCCAGCAGCAGACCGGCGATCGTCTCGTCACGCCCGCGCGCATCAGGCACCGGCGCTCCCCCAGGGCGGTTCGGTGGACAGGACGCAGTGGGTGCCGCCGTAGATCGCGGTCATGCACTTGTTGCAGTGGATGCACAGCGACCCGGTCGCGGGCTCGTCCTTGATCCGGTTGATCAGGTCGGGCTCGCGCAGCAGGGCGCGGGCCATCGCGACGAACTCGAAGCCCTCCGCCATGGCGGTGTCCATGCCGGCCTTGTCGGTGACGCCGCCGAGCAGGATCATCGGCAGCTTCACCGCGGCGCGGATCTGCCGGGCGTCCCTGAGCAGGTAGAGGTCCTCGTATGGGTAGGACTTCAGGAAGTGCCTGCCGACGAGTTTGATCCCGAGCTTCGTCGGCTGCTTCATGACGGCGGCGAACTCGTGCAGCGGCGCGTCACCCTTGAACAGGTACATGGGGTTGAGGAGTGAACTGCCGGCGGTCATCTGGAGGGCGTCGACCGAGCCGTCGGCCTCCAGCCAACGCGCGACCTGGACCGCCTCGTCCACCCAGAAGCCGCCGGGCACGCCGTCGTCCATGTTCAGCTTCGCGGTGACCGCGATGCGGTCGCCGACGGCGTCGCGGACGGCGCGGCCGATGTCGCGCGCCAGCCGGGCGCGGTTCTCCAGCGACCCGCCGTACTCGTCCTTGCGGTGGTTGACCTTCGGGCTGAGGAACGCGCTCGTCAGGTAGTTGTGCCCCATGTGGATCTCGACCGAGTCGAAACCGGCCTCGATCGCCATCCGGCCCGCCTGGCCGTGCGCCTCGACGACGCGCGCCAGGTCCGCGTGCGTGGCGGCCCTGGCGACGGTCTGCGTGGTGAGGTGGAAGCGGCGGCTGGGCGCGAGCGCGGGCAGCTTGTTGCTCTTGGGGTTCGCGACCGGGCCGGCGTGCCCGATCTGCGCCTGGACGGCGGCCCCCTCGGCGTGCACGGCGTCGGTCAGCTTGCGCAGGCCGGGCATCGCCTCGTCCCGCCAGTAGATCTGCCTGCGGTCGGTGCGGCCCTCCGGCGCGACCGCACAGTACGCGACGGTCGTCATCCCGGCGCCGCGCGCGTGCCGGACGTGGAAGTCGATCAGCGCGTCGGTGACCTGGCCGTTCTTGGTCAGCCCCTCGTACGTCGCCGCCTTGATGATGCGGTTCCGCAGTGTGACCGGCCCCAGCCTGCCCGGGGCGAACACGTCGGGCTTCTGGTTGTTCATTCGAAGTCCTCCATCATGACCAGACGTTAATCAGCGGGATGTCCGGGCACTCCGGACATCCCGCTGACCGGGAGCACCCCACCGCGTTGATCTGCGGCGTATCGCCCTGTCGAGGGGCGGGCCTCCGCCGTCCCGCTGAGCGGAATGTGCTGGTGGCGCCCTCGATGGGCCGCGGAGAATGGGCCGTCGGCGACGAGGAGGGGTTCGATGGACATCGAGAAGCTCACCGGCCCGGGCGGCGACTTCGAGTTGCGGGAGGAGAACGTGCTGGGCACCCGGCTTCCCGTGTTCGCCAACCGCGCCCGCAGCCTCGGCGAGGTGCTCGCCCGCTCGGCGTCCCACGGCGACCGCGACTACATCGTCACCGCGTCCCGCCGCATGAGCTTCACCGGGCACGCCTCCGCCGCCGCGTCCATGGCGAAGGCGCTGCGGGACGACCTGGGCGTGCGGCCCGGCGACCGCATCGCGATCAACGCGGCGAACTCCCCCGAATGGATCGTGTCGTTCTGGGCGGCGGTCGCGGCCGGGGCCGTCCCGGTCGGCTACAACGCCTGGTGGGCGCCGCAGGAGATCGAGTACGCGCTCGGCCACACCGACCCGAAGATCGTCATCGCGGACGAGAGGCGGGCCGCGCTGATCTCCGAGGACGTGCTGACGGCCGAGAAGGACGTCCCGTCCCTGATGGGGCGCTACCCGGGCGCCGAACTGGACATCCCGGACGTCGCCGAGGACGACCCGGCGGTCATCCTCTACACGAGCGGCACGTCGGGACGCCCCAAGGGCGCCGTCCACTCCCACCGCAACCTGACCTCGGTGATCGAGTACCACCGGTTCAACGACGCGATGATGGAGATGTTCGGCATCGATCCGTCGACGCGCCGGTACCTGCTCGCGCTGCCGCTGTTCCACATCGCGTCCCTGCACAACCTGGCCGTCCCGCGGCTCGCCACCGGCACCGCCGTGATCATGACCGAGGGCGCGTTCGACGTGGACAAGGTGCTCACCCTGGTCGAGAGGGAACGGGTGACGAACTGGGGCGCCGTCCCGACGATGGCGAACCGCATCATGGAGCACGGCGACCTGGCGAAGTACGACGTGTCGTCCCTCACCGCGTTCGCGCTGGCCTCCGCGCCGTCGTCGCCCGTTTTCAAGGAGCGGCTCCGGTCGGTGTTCCCGCCCGCGCGCGGCGCCCTCGTCGACAGCTACGGGCTGACGGAGTCGTGCACCGCCATCTCCGTCGCCACCCCCATGGACCTCGCCGAGGCGCCGGGGACGCTCGGCCGCCCCAACCTCGGCGTCCAGGTGGAGATCCGCGACCCCGAGGGCAGGCCGGTCCCGGAGGGCGTCGAGGGCGAGGTGTGCGCCCGCAGCGCCTACAACATGACGGGCTACTGGCGGGACCCCGAGGCCACCGCCCGCACCATCGGCGACCGCTGGCTGCACACCGGCGACATCGGCGTCATGGAGCAGGGGCGGCTGCGGCTCACCACCCGCCGCTCCGACCTGATCATCCGCGGCGGCGAGAACATCTACCCGATCGAGATCGAGAACGTCCTCGCCGAGTATCCGGGGCTCCGGGAATGCGCCGTCGTCGGCGTCGCCCACCCGGATCTGGGCCAGGAGGTCGCGGCGGTCGCCGTGTTCGCGGGCACGCCGCCCTCCGCCGAGGAGCTGACGGCGTACGCCCAGGAACGGCTCGCCTACTTCAAGGTCCCGTCACGCTGGCATGTGACGACCGACCCGCTTCCCCGGAACGCGACCGGCAAGGTGCTGCGCAGGCAGGTCGAGACCGAGATCTCCTAACGCGCGCCCCCCTCAGGCGGTGGACGGGCGTTCCCGGACGTGAACGAGCCCCGGCCACGACCGGGGCTCGATGAGCGGGTGGGGTTCAGCCGCTGCCGGGCGACAGGCTGTGGGCCGGCGCTCGTGTACTCCCCGCCTGCCCGAGCCGCTCGTCCAGGAAGTCCTCCCAGGTCCGGGTCCCGTGGTCGGCGCCGTCCAGGGCCAGGTTGTCGCCGGCGCGGTAGGCGCGGCCGGCCTTTCCCGGTATGCGGACGGGCATCATCGGGCGGCGCCTGCCGCGCGCCCCGAGGTATCCGCGGACCAGCTCGTCCATCCCGTAGACCTTCGGGCCGGCGAGGTCGGGGACCCGCCCGGCCGGCTCACCGAGCACCAGTCCGGCGATCCGCGCGGCGACGTCGCGCGCGTCGACCGGCTGGAACCGCAGACCGCCCGGGTTCGGGACGACCGGGAACTTCGCCATGCTCTGCACGGCCTTCAGGACGAGGTCATGGAACTGGGCAGCACGCTGGATCGTCCACGGCACGCCCGAGTCGATCACGGCCTGCTCCGCGTCCGACTGCGTCTTGAGCCACGACAGCGGGACCCTGTCGGAGCCGATCACCGAGATGAACACCAGGTGCTGCACGCCCGCCCGCGCCGCGGCCCGCACCAGGTTCCGGGCGGCCTCGTCGTCGCCCTTGGCGCCGCCCGCGAGATGGACGACGATCCCGGCGGCCCCGATCGCCTCCTCGATCCCCTCGTTCTTGAGCAGATCACCGGTCACGTACTCGACACCGTCCGCGGGCTCACGACCGCGCCGGCTGAGCACCCGCACGTCACGTCCGGCCTCGCGCAGCAGCGGGACGACGTGCCGCCCGAGCGTGCCCGTACCGCCGGTGACCAGGATGGGTGATGCCATGACTCCTCCAAACGCGCCCGGCCCGAAAGCCGCATGAGCTTGTTTCCGCATGTGCCCTCACGACTCCCGGGACGCCTGGAACGTGACATCGCCGGCGCGGCCGCCGCGGACTCAGTCGTGGACGAGGGTCTCCACGCCGGGCGGGAGGCTGCCGGCCAGGCCCGCTTCCACGAGGAAGGTCTCCAAGGTGTCCTGGAAGGCGCGGGCGGCGTGGGTCAGTTCGACGTCCTTGCGGTGGGCGAGGGCGATCGTGCGGAGCAGGCCGGGGCCGTGGCGGCCGCGGCGCGCCTCGTCGTCGGCCAGGACGAGCGGGGTTCCGCGCAGGCCGGGCCGTCCTGCGAGAACCATGCTCGGGACGACCGCGATGCCGAGACCGACCTCGACGAAGCGCAGGACGGCGTCCATTTCGCCGCCCTCGACCGCGAACCTGGGCTCGAACCCGGCGGCCCGGCATGCGCTGATGGTCGCCTCACGCAGGTCGTAGCCGGGACGGAACATCACCAGCGGGCGGTTCCGCAGGTCCTCGATGCGCAGGTACGAACGGCGCGGCAGCTTCGCCGGCTTCAGGGAACCCTCCGGGACGGCCGGGTCGGCGCCCGTCGGGGAGGCCACCACCAGGAACTCGCGCAGTATCGGGGTCGTGTCCAGCGGCGGGTCGCCCTGAAGCGGGAGGATGACCAGGGCCATGTCCAGGGAGCCGCGGGTCAGCTCCCGGACGAGGTCGCGCGAGCCGCCTTCCTCGACGAGGAGCTGAATCCCCGGGTACGCGTCGTGGAAGCGGCGCAGGACGTCCGCCAGCAGGCCGGCGCAGAGGGACGGTGTAGCGCCGAGCCGTACCCGGCCGCGTCTGAGCCCGGCGAGCTCCTGCACTTCCAGGCGGGCGGTGTCGACGTCGGCCAGTATGCGTTTGGCCAGTGGCAGCAGGGCCTCACCCGCGGGTGTCATGGTGATGTTCCCCCGGGCGCGGCTGAACAGGGAGACGTTCAGCTCCGCTTCCAGCGCGCGGATCTGCTTCGACAGCGAAGGCTGCGCCACCCGCAGAATCTCGGCGGCCTGCGTGAAGTGGCGTACCTCCGCGACCGCGACGAAGTAGGCGAGCTGCTGCAACTGCATCCTGCACAGGGTACGCATCACCGTTCTGCGCGCTCGCACGCGCCCGCCCGGTCAGCGGGCGTGGCGGCGGAGAGCCTGCAGGTCGTGGACGATCAGGCGCCGCCGTCCCGTCTCGATCCAGCCGTGCGCACGCAACGTCCGCAGCGCCTTGCTGACCGCCTCACGGGACGCGCCGACCCAGCCGGCCAGCTCCTCCTGCGACAGGTTCAGCGTGATGCGGACGCTCTGGCTCTCCTCCCCCGTGCCCGTCCGGCGGTCGTACGGCACCCCGAACCGCTCGGCCAGCTCGACGAGGCGCTGCGCGACGCGGCCGGTGGCGTCGAACATGCCGAACTCGGCGCGTTTGCGGTCGGCGTCACGCCAGCGCTGGCACAGCATCCGCATGATGATGATGGAGACGCGGCCGTGGGCCTGCAGGAACGCCATGAACTCGTCCGCCGTGACCGCGATCGCCCGCACCGGTTCGAGGGCGGCGACCGACGCCGAGCGCGGCAGCCCGTCGATCGCGGCGACCTCCCCGAGGAGCGCCCCCGGCCCGCGCACCGCCAGCAGCGCCTCACCGCCCTGCTCGCGGTAGGAGAACGCCTTGACCCGGCCCTTCAGCAGGACGGCGACCCAGCCGGGCTGCTCCCCTTCGACGAAGAGCGTGTCCCCCCGTTCGAAGTCGCGGACGCGGCCACGGGACTCCAGGTCCGCACGTTCCGCCGGGGTGAGATCGGCAAGGAACGAACCCTGTTCGAGGGCGCTCATGTCCACCACGCTAAAGGGCCCCGGGCTTTACGGGGCCCCGGGAAACAATCACGAATCCATCACGCGTTGTGTGCACTATTCCCTGTTCGCATGGCGGGGAGTGCATGAGTGTTGGTCGCGGCGTGTGCGGTCGGCAGGCCGTCCAGCGTCCACGGCGTTCATGGGAACGGCGGAACGGCGGGCGGCGGTCCGGGGGCACGCCGCCCGCCGTGTTCGGGGAGCGCCGCTTGCCAGAGCGCCGTTTCCACGGCGGAACGTGAACGTCCCCCACCGCGCGGGGCGGTGGGGGACGTTCACGAAAGCGCCGGGGCCGGCCGGGGCCGGGAGCCCGTCAGGCAGACGGGGTGTCCTGGCCCTTCTTGACGATGCCGAGCTTGCTGCCGAGCCACACCACCGGGTCGTACTTGCGGCCCGCGACCCGCTCCTTCATCGGAATCAGGGCGTTGTCGGTGATCTTGATGTGCTCGGGGCAGACCT
This sequence comes from Spirillospora sp. NPDC048824, assembly GCF_043198455.1. NCBI lineage: Bacteria > Bacillati > Actinomycetota > Actinomycetes > Streptosporangiales > Thermomonosporaceae > Spirillospora > Spirillospora sp. NPDC048824. The sequence goes on from NZ_JBICUS010000002.1 coordinate 242,127, forward strand.
CGGTGCAGCACTTGGTGATGTTGCAGAAGCCGAGGCCATGGTCGTCCTGCGCGATGTTGCGCCGGTCGGCCACGTCCGCCGGGTGCATCTCCAGCTCGCTGATCCGCATCAGGAAACGCGGGCCGGCGTAGTTCTCCTTGTTCTCGTCGTGGTCACGGATGACGTGGCAGACGTCCTGGCACAGGAAGCACTCGATGCACTTGCGGAACTCCTGCGAACGCTCCACGTCCACCTGCTGCATGCGCAGCTCACCGGGCTTGACATCGCCCGGGTCGAACGACGGGATCTCCCGCGCCTTCTGGTAGTTGTACGACACGTCCGTGACCAGGTCGCGGATGACCGGGAACGTCAGGACCGGCGTGACCGTGACCGTCTCGTCCGGGTCGAACGTCGACATCCGGGTCATGCACAGCAGCCGCGGCCTGCCGTTGATCTCCGCGGAGCACGAGCCGCACTTGCCCGCCTTGCAGTTCCACCGGACGGCGAGGTCGGGGGCCTGCGTGGCCTGCAGCCGGTGGATGATGTCGAGGACGACCTCGCCCTCGTTCACCTCGACGGTGTAGTCGACGAGTTCCCCGTCGCCGTCGTCACCGCGCCAGACCTTGAACTTGGCCTCATAGCTCATCGGTCGCCCTCCTCGTCCTTCTCCTCGGTGGCGTCCGCGGCGGTCGCGGCGGTCGCGCCGGACCCGGCCGCGGCCTCCGCCTCCTCCGTCTTGACCTCATCGGCCAGGGCGGCCGGCAGCTCCTCGGCGGTCAGGTACTTCTTCAGTTCGTCGTTCTCGAACAGTTCGAGCAGGTCGTCGCGCATCGGCATCATCGGCTGCCGCTTCAGCTCGACGTGCGGGGAGGACGGGTCGCCGGCCAGCGAGCAGACCAGGTTGACCTTCCGCCAGTCCGCCGACATCTGCGGGTAGTCGTCGCGGGTGTGGCCGCCGCGGCTCTCCTGCCGCTCCAGCGCCGCCTTGGCGACCGCCTCCGACACCAGGAGCATGTTGCGCAGGTCCAGCGCGAGGTGCCAGCCCGGGTGGTAGCCGCGCCCGTCGTTCACCGCGACGGGGTCGACGCTGACGTTCGCGACCCGCTCACGGAGCTTGCCGAGCGCCTCGAGCGCCTGCTTCAGCTCCTCTTCCTTGCGGATGATGCCGACCAGCTCGTTCATCGTCTGCTGGAGCTCGGCGTGGACGGCGTAGGGGTTCTCGCCGCCCTCCCGCTCGAACGGCGCGAGCGCCTCCGCCGCGGCCGCCTCGATCTCGGCGTCGGAGGCGGCGGGACGCGCCGGCAGCCCGTCCACGTACTCGGCCGCGCCGAGCCCCGCCCGCCGGCCGAACACCAGCAGGTCCGACAGCGAGTTGCCGCCGAGCCGGTTCGAGCCGTGCATGCCGCCGGAGACCTCGCCCGCGGCGAACAGCCCCGGCACCAGCGCCGCCCCCGTGTCGGGGTCGACCTCCACGCCGCCCATCACGTAGTGGCAGGTCGGGCCGACCTCCATCGCCTCCTTGGTGATGTCGACGTCCGCCAGCTCCTTGAACTGGTGGTACATCGACGGGAGCCGCTTGACGATCTCGGCGGCGCCGCCCGGCATCCGGTCGACGACGGTGAGGAACACCCCGCCGTGCGGCGAACCCCGCCCGGCCTTCACCTCCGAGTTGATCGCGCGGGCCACCTCGTCACGCGGCAGGAGCTCGGGGGGGCGCTTGTTGTTCGCGGGGTCGTCGTACCAGCGGTCACCCTCCTCCTCGGTGGTGGCGTACTGGTCCTTGAACACCTCGGGGATGTAGTCGAACATGAACCGCTTGCCCTCGGAGTTCCGCAGGACGCCGCGGTCACCGCGCACCGACTCGGTCACCAGGATGCCCTTGACGGACGGCGGCCAGACCATGCCGGTCGGGTGGAACTGCACGAACTCCATGTTCAGCAGCGTCCCGCCCGCCAGCAGGGCCAGCGCGTGGCCGTCCCCGGTGTACTCCCACGAGTTGGACGTGACCTTGAACGCCTTGCCGATGCCGCCGGTCGCCAGCACCACGGCGGGCGCCTCGAACACGACGAACTTGCCGGTCTCGCGGACGTAGCCGAACGCGCCGCAGATCTTGCCGTCGTCGTCCTTCAGCAGGCGGGTGACCGTCGTCTCGGCCCACACCTTGAGGTTGGCCTCGTAGTCGCCGTGCTCGGCGTGGTCCTCCTGCTGGAGGGCGACGATCTTCTGCTGGGCGGTGCGGATCAGCTCCAGGCCCGTCCGGTCGCCGACATGCGCCAGCCGCGGATACTCGTGCCCGCCGAAGTTGCGCTGGCTGATCTTGCCGTCCTTGGTGCGGTCGAACAGCGCGCCCCACAGCTCCAGCTCCCACACCCGGTCCGGAGACTCCTTGGCGTGCAGCTCGGCCATCCGCCAGCTGTTCATGAACTTGCCGCCGCGCATCGTGTCGCGGAAGTGAACCATCCAGTTGTCGTTGGAGTTCACGTTGCCCATCGCGGCCGCGGCGCCGCCCTCGGCCATCACCGTGTGCGCCTTGCCGAACAGCGACTTGGAGATGATCGCGGTCTTCTTGCCCTGGAGGCGCGCCTCGATCGCCGCGCGCAGCCCGGCACCGCCGGCGCCGATCACCACGACGTCGTACGAGTGCCTCTCGATCTCAGTCATGATTCCTTGGCCTCAGTTGAAGATACGCAGGTCGGAGATGGTCTCGCTGGCGACCAGCATCACGTAGAGGTCGGCCACCACCAGCGAGCCCAGGGTGATCAGCGCGTAGGTGCCGTGCCGCTCGTTCATCTTGGACACCCAGCCCCACATCCGGTACCGGAACGGGTGCTTGGAGAAGTTCTTCAGCCGCCCGCCGACGATGTGCCGGCACGAGTGGCACGACAGGGTGTACATCCAGAGCAGGATCACGTTCCCGACCAGGATGAGCGTGCCGAGCCCGATGCCGAACCCGCCGTCCTTGCCGTGGAAGGCGAGGATCGCGTCGTAGGTGTTGATGAGGGAGATCAGCACGGCCGCCATGAAGAAGTAGCGGTGCAGGTTCTGCCCGATCAGCGGGAAGCGCCGCTCACCGGTGTACTTGCTGTGCGGCTCCCGCACGGCGCAGGCGGACGGCGACGCCCAGAACGAGCGGTAGTACGCCTTGCGGTAGTAGTAGCAGGTCAGCCGGAACAGCAGCAGGAAGGGCAGCGAGATCGCCGCGAACGGGATCCAGCCTCGGGTGCCCGCCGGGAGGAACGTCCCGAACTCCGCGGCGCTGCCGGTGTGGCCGTTCACCGTGACGTTGTTGCAGATCTCGTTCAGGCACGGCGAGTAGAACGGCGTCAGATAGTGGAACTCCGGCACGTAGAACGCGGCCCCCCAGAAGGCCCGGACGGTCGCGTACACCACCCACGCGGTGAAGATCACGAAGATCGACACCGGATACAGGCGCCAGTTGTCCTTGCGGAGCGTACGTTCCTTGAACTGGGCGCGCGATTTCGCCGGCGCCTCCACAGTGCTCATCGATCGCTCTCCTGAGCTCGGGTCGTCGTGGCCCCGTACCACGGTCTGAGCGCACTCGTTCGGCCGTCGCGCCCGACCGCCGACCTCATGCGCGTGAGCCGCCGGCCCATGCGCCAGAGCCGATGGCCATGCGTCCGGCCCGGGCCACCCACCGGCGGCCGGAAGCCGTGCCGCATGCGGGCGGTGACGCCTCGTGTGCGCTTCTAGCGAAGCGACCCTACGCCACCTTCAAGCAGCTGTGACATACACAACAGCAAGACCCGCATGTGAGCCTGACCACAGACTTTAGCCCCCGGACCGCCCGGTGGCACCGTCCGCCATCCATAACCAGTTGTTATGGCCCAGCGGAATCGAGACGAGTGCACTGCGGCATGACCGCCCCCTACCGCCGATCACCACCATCCCGACCGGCGAGCTCCGGTCACGGATCGTGTGGAGCGGGCGTCCGGGACTACACCTGGCCGAGGATCGTCCGGACGAAGTGGGCCTCGGCCTCGCTCGCACGGCCGTTGCCGTACACGCGCAGCACCTCCGCGAGATCCGGGTAGCGCTCGGCGATCAGCGCGGCGGCGGCCTCGATCTCGGCCGCGGAGGCGACCTCCCGCAGGACGGTCTGGACGAGCCGGGCCGACTCGGCGGGCCTCCGGGCGCCCGCGGCAGGGTCGCCCGCCGCCCCCTCGCCGGAGGCGCGGGGACGCTCGCCGGAGGCCGGGGGGTGCTCACCGGTGCCGGGACCGGACGGGACGCGCTCGGGAGTGGTGAGTCGCAGCCCGGTGGTGGTGGCCGCGGACTCGCCACGGATCTCCTCCAGGCGCTCCTTGATCTCGGCGGCGGTCATCGCGCCGAACGCGGGCCCGGCGACCAGCTCTTCGACCGCCATCAGCCGGTGCAGCACGGCAGGGTTGCTGATCTTCGCCCGCTGGCCGGACATCAACTGGGAGAGCATCGGCGCGGACAGGCCGAGCACGCCTGCCAGACCGGACTGCGAGAGCGCGAGCCGGTCGAGGAGCGGGCGGACGCGGTCGCCGAGCGGCTCGCCGTACCACTCGGTCTGCAGCGCGCGGTTCCGGACCACGGTGTCCTCGGCGACGGCCAACCTTCATCAACCCCCTTGACGATTCACAAGTGCAAACACTATATTCGCGAACGCACACACGTTGCGGTGGTCACTGCCATGGTGCCACGGAAGATAACGTTTGCATATGCGACAAACCAGGAAGGACCGAACATGCGCCTCTCCCATCGCCTGGCGACCGCCGCGGCCGCGGCACTGCTCGTCACCGGGCTGACCGGCTGCTCCGTGCTGGAGGGCGGCTCCGACTCCACGTCCGCCGGAGGGCAGGCCGAAAGTAAGGCGGACGAGACCGTCGAGGGCGGCAAACCCGGCTTCGACGCCGCCGGCGAGCCGGTGACCAAGGCCACCTTCGACTCCCCGATCGCGGCCGGGGCCAAGGTCGACATCGCGATCATGGGCATCAAGGTCAGGGGCAGGCTGGCGACCCTCACCGCGCAGTTCACCCCGCACATCCCGCCCGGCGGCGAGGACAATCCCAACCCGTACGAACTGAACGGCAGGAACGCTCTCGGCACCTCGCTGATCGACCCGGTGAACCTCAAGCGGTACGTGGTCGTGAAGGACTCCAGCGGCGACGAGATGGAGACCGACGACATCTTCACCCACATCGCCAACAACCAGACCGGCAGCTTCTTCTTCAACTTCGCCGCCCCGCCGGAGAACGTGAAGTCCGTGGACGTGCAGATCGGTTCATGGCCCACCTTCCGCAACATCCCGGTCGAGCGGTGACCGGTATGCGGCGAACGATCCTCGTCGCCGGCGTCCTCGGCCTGGTGCTCGCCGTCCCGGCGGTGGCCGGAGCGGCCCCGGACGTCCCCGACTCCAACATCGCCAAGTCCGTGCGCACCGTCGATACGGCCAAGTCCGTGCGCGACATCGACCTGGCCAAGGCGGTCATCCCGCTGGAGACCGAGGAGGAGGACGGCCGGCACGTCACCGTGCGCATTTCGGCGGACGTCCTGTTCGACTTCGGCAAGGCGACCCTCACCGACGCCGCCGAACGGCGCGTCACCGAACTCGCGAAACGGTTGCGCGACGTCAGCGGCACCGTCCAGGTGTCCGGCCACACCGACTCGGTCGGTTCCGACGACTACAACATGACCCTCTCGAAGCAGCGCGCCGAGGCGGTCAAGGCCGGGCTGCAGCGCGCTCTGAAGGGGGCCGGCCCGCGCATCGAGGCCGAGGGCCGCGGCGAGACCGAACCCGTCGCGGACAACCAGAAGGGCGGCAAGGACGACCCCACAGGCCGCGCGAAGAACCGCCGGGTCGACATCACCTACGAAAAGGGCTGACCAACGTGAAGCGCGTGTCACGAATCCTCGTCGCGGCGGTGGCGGCCGGCCTGGCCGTCTCCGCGTGCGGCCTCGGGGACGGTGGCGATCCGAAGAACACGGCGGGCGGCGCGTCCACGGGCACCGCGCAGGTCTCCACGCCACCGCCCTCCCCCGGGCCTGAGCCGACGAGTTGCCCGAACGGCGGCCGGCTGATCGAGGCCGTCGACATCCCCGCCGTCCACGCCGACCCCGTGCACATCCCCGCAGCGACGGTCGGCGGCCAGAAGATCCCGGCCGTGACGATCCCGGGCGTCGACATCCCGGCCGACCACATCCCGGCGCAGTGCGTCGAGCGCAAGCCGGCTCCCGGCGGCTGCCTCGGCGCGGTCTCCATCCCGGGGACGTCGATCCCGGGCACGGCCATCCCGGCGGCGCGGATCCCCGGCGTCCAGGGCGCGAGCATCAATGCCGAGCCGGTGGAGGAACCGGCGGTGACACAGGCGGCGGTCACCCAGGCGGCGGTCGCGCAAGCGGAGGTCTGTCAGGGCAAGCCCTCCGAAGAGGGGCAGTACGTCGCCTCCGTGTACCGCCCCTCCGTCTACCGGCCGTCGCTCTACCGGCCATCCCTTTACCGGCCCGCGCTGTACCGTCCGCGCACCTGCAACGACAAGGGGGAATGCATCCCGTCCATCTCCGTCCCCTCCGTGTCGGTCCCGCCGGTCAGCGTCCGCTCGGTGAGCGTCCCGTCCGCATCCCTCAAGTCGTACGTCGCCGGCCCGGGCCAGGTCATCAAGGGAGGGGACAAGATCGCCTACAACATCGAAGCGGACGTCCTGTTCGACTTCGGCAAGGCCGGCATCAAGCCCGACGCCGCCGACGGGCTCGCCGAGGTGGCCCGGTCGATCCGCAAGGAGGTTCCGTCCGGCGCCCCGGTCCAGGTGGACGGCCACACCGACTCCAAGGGCGACCCCGCGTCCAACAGGACGCTCTCCGAACGCCGCGCGCAGGCCATCGTCGACTGGCTGGCCACCAAGGGCGGCATCGACCGCTCCCGCCTGAAGGCCACCGGCTACGGCGAGACCAAACCGGCCGCTCCCAACACCAGACCGGACGGCTCCGACGACCCGGAAGGCCGCGCGAAGAACCGCCGCGTGGTCATCTCTGCCGCCCACTCCTGACCCCGCCCCGCCACGGGCTCGACGAGCGCAACACCCACCGCCGGCACCGGCCGGCGGCTCAGCAGAGCGACGGGTCAGCGCGGTGGCGGGTCAGCGCGGTGGCGGCTCAGCGCGGTCGCTGCTCCAGCGCGACGAGTCAGCGCGGTGGCGGGCCCAGATGGTCGAAGATCTGCAGGCGCTCCCCGTCCAGCGTGCGGACGGGGAACTGCAACTGGAGGCCGCATGCGGCCAGCGGCCGGCGCGCGGCGTCGGCGTCCGCGGGACGCTGGGCCGGGTCGGCGGCGCACAGATGCGCGACGACCGCCCACAGCCTGGGCGGAACCCCGGCGGGCGGCGCCCCCACCCGCTGCCGCGGTTCGGGGTCGCCCGCACCGGTCAGCATCCGCCAGCAGACCATGCCGGCGGCGTACAGGTCCTGCCGTGGCCCCGGACGGTTCCAGTCGAGCACCTCGGGCGCCAGGTATCCCGGCGTGCCCACGGTGAAGCCCGTCGTGGTGAACCGCATCCCGTCGTTCCCCAGCGCGATCCCGAAGTCCGCCAGCCGGACATGCGGTGCCCCGACCGGGCTGGGCTCCAGTAGCAGGTTCGCGGGCTTCACATCCCTGTGCACGACGCCCGCCCCGTGGATGTGACTCAGGGCGGCCAGCAACTGGTCCAGAACCTCCGCCGCGTACGCCGGGGGAAGCCGGCCGTAGTCCCCGAGGAGCGTCTCCAGCGAGCCGCCGCTCACCAGGTCCATCGCCAGGAGCACGTCGTCGTCCGCCATGCATGACGCGTACGGTGTCAGCACATGCGGATGCGCCAGCCGCAGCGCCCGTTCGCGGACGACCCGCAGCATCGACGTGGGACCCCGCTCCCGGACGAGCTTGGCCGCGCAGTAGCGCCCCGCCCCGTGGTCGTACGCTCGCCACACACGGCTCGTCCCCCCCATCCCGATCCGGTCGAGCATGGTGAACCGACCACCGATCACCCACCCCGCGTTCACGGCAACGATCGTACGGAAATCCTCCGGCCGGCACCGCCCCCGCTGTCCAGTTTCCGCCTCTATGTGAACACATTGGGGGTGTCGCGTGTCCAATACGTGAAGGTGCACGCCCTCGTGGATCCCGCCGCCTTCATAGACTGACGAACCACGCAAACCACGCGCCCTGGACAGGGGCCCGCGCCGAGACGGGACCGATGAGCGACAACGAACCCGGCCGCGACGATCTCGCGGGGGACAAGGCCGCCCACACCACTCCCGGCGGCTCCCCGGCGGACTCCCCTCTCCCCGAATCACCGGCCGCCGACGACACGCCCCCGTCCGACCGTGACACCCCGGATCCGGAAAAGGGGAGCCCACAGCAGACCGACGAGAACGCTTTCCCGGACGGTGACGGTGAAAGCGCGCAGGAGCTGGGCGGTGATGCGGGGGCGAGCCCGGGGAGCAGCGAGGAGGCCGCCATCGGGAACTCGTCCGATCGGGGTGGCAGTGTCGGGGGGGCGGGGAACGGTGCCGGGTCGGTCAATGCGGCGCGGGCCGGTGACGCCGAGCCTGAGGACGGTGACGCCGAGCCTGAGGACGGTGACGCCGAGCCCGAGGACGGTGACGCCGGGCCCGAGGGCGGCGGGAAAGGGAAGCGGAGGTCGCGGCGGCGGAAGGTGCTGCGGCGGACCGCGCTCGGCTTGGCCGTCGTCATGCTGCTGGGAGGGGCGGGGGCCGCGTGGCTCTACCGCGATCTCATGGGCGGGATCGAGCAGAAGGACGTCAGCGACCAGCTCGGCGATGACCGGCCGGTGAAGCTGAACAAGTCGCTCAACATCCTGCTGCTCGGGTCCGACAGCCGGGAGGGCGACAACGCGGAGTACGCGACGGCCGGGATGTCGGGGGCGCGGTCGGACACGGCGATCCTGCTGCATCTGTCGCCGAACCGGGACCAGGCGGTCGGGATCAGCTTCCCGCGCGACTCGATGGTGAAGATCCCCGAGTGCAGGAAGGAGAAGGACGGGACCGTTCCAGCGAGGTTCGGAATGCTGAACTCCGCGTTCGCGTACGCTGGCCCCACCTGCACGTGGAAGACGCTGGAGTCGCTGACCGGCATCCACATCGACCATTTCGTGCAGATCGACTTCTCCGGGTTCAAGCGAATGGTGGACGCGCTGGGGGGCGTCGAAATCTGCGTCGACAAGCCGGTGAACGACCCGAGGGCCGAGCTTCATCTGAAGGCGGGCAAGCAGACCGTCAAGGGCGACCAGGCCCTCGGCTACGTGCGGGCCCGCTACTCGCTGGGGAACGGGTCCGACCTTGAGCGGATCGAGCGCCAGCAGAAGTTCATGGCCGCGGTCGTCGAGAAGGCCACCGATTCCGTTCTCGGTGATCCTGCGAAGACGTACAAGTTCCTCAAGGCCGCGACCAAGTCGATTACGACCGATGACGAACTCGACCTGTCGGCGATGCGGAAACTGGCCGACGGGCTCCGCGGGATGAGCGCGGGACAGGTGCGGTTCGTGACCGTCCCGGTCGAGCGGTACGCGCCGGACCCCAACCGCGTCCAGTGGAACCGGGAGCGGGCGAAGCCGCTGTTCGAGGCGCTCCGGCACGACAACGACCTGCCGGCGGAGCCGGTCGCACCCGTCCAGGCCAAGCAGGCGCCGCCCTCACCGGACGGGGTGAACGTCACCGTCGTCGCCGCCGGGGGTAAGGACGCGCTGGTCAAGCGGGTCGTGAAGCAGCTTGGACGGCGCGGTTACAAGGTGGCGAAGAAGGTCGAGAAGGCGGCGGCGGTGCCCGAGAGCCGCATCGTGTACGCGGGGCCGGCCGAGGCGCAGGCGTCCACGCTCGCGCGCGACGTCCCCAACGCTCTGCTGACTGCCGACGCCAAGGCCCCCGCGGGCGGTGTGCGGCTCGTCATCGGCGAGAACGGGCTCCGTCTCTCCCCACCGCCCATCAACAAGATCGGCGGGGGCGTCAAGGCCGGAGAGGACCTCTGCGACTGAACGTCTCAGCCGGCGGAGAACGAGAGAACGGCGATGAGCGCGCCGGCGAGCATGTAGGGGCCGAACGGGAACTCGCCCTTCCGGGTGCGGCGGACGATCATGATGCCGACGGCGACGAGTCCGCCGAAGAAATAGGTGGCCAGGAGGCCCAGCACCCAGGCGTCCTGGCCGAACCAGCCGAGGTAGAGGCCGAGGACTCCGGAGAGCTTCACGTCCCCCATCCCGATGCCGGAGGGGGCTATGAACGCCTGGACGAAGTAGAGGACGAACAGCAGCGCCATCCCGATGAGCGCGTGCTGGAAATGCCGCAGGCCATCGTCGGTGAAGGGGGCGGCCGCGGCCAGCAGCGCCGCCGCGATGCCGTACGAGGGCAGCGTGAAGCGGTCGGGCAGCCGTTTGACCTCGACGTCGATGAAGCCGAGCAGGGTCCCGATCGACGCGAGGTACAGCAGCGCCACCAGGACGGGCTCCGGCCCGACCCGCCATCCGAGGATGCCGTAGACGGCCGCGGTGACCAGGCCCATCAGGATCCGGCGGCGGCGCGGGACGTCGCCGACGAACGGTGCCGCCATCGGCGCCAGGAGCAGGCCGACAACGAGCCCCACGGGGAGCAACACCAACCCGACCATCGAACCTCGCCTTGATCCGGCACTGACTCCGGCACCATAACCCGGCCGGACCCGTACGGCGGGTCGCGATCCGATGGGCCGATCGTGCGACCGTCACAGATCACGTCGGGCTGCACAATCTCCGGCGTGGACTGTACCTGCGGATTCGTAGTAGAGCCAAGGGTCCTGGGACCCAGTTCGAGGCCCCCGAGTTGACGTGGGCCGGGTTGCGAACTCGCGCCGGCCACCCTTTTCGAAAAATGATCGCACCATATTCAGCCGACAATAGAACTTGGATATGATGATGGCGTGGGCTCCACAATTCTGCTGATCTCGGCCGAGCAGCCCGATCCCGAGACGTTTCTCGACCTGATCGACGATCTAGGCGGGGAGCGGCGTCCCAACGAATGGGTGAACGGGCATATTCGCCGGGACGACGCGCATATCTGGGTCACCGTCGATCCCGATTCGGTGCCCGAGATCGAGGCGGAGCACCGGCTGGAGTACGAGGAGAAGCTGGGGGTCACACCGCACGGGGTGGTGGAGGTGCGGATGTCGGGGGGCGTCCGGGCCGACGCCATCGCCATGGAGATCATCGAGGCGGCGGCGCGGCGTTGGCGTCTGATCGTCGATGACGATCACGGCGGGCTGCACACCGTGGCGGAACTGCGCGGATATCCCGAGGGCAAGCTGCCGTTCGGCGGTAAGTGACGCTCGGCTCGATAGTCGGCGGATCAGTTCAGGGCCGTGCACAGGAGAACGATTCCGAGGGCGGCGAAACCGACATCGCGTCAGCGCACCTTGATGTCCCATCCACCCGGGGCACATGGGCCCCAGGGCCCACTTGGAGCCGCTCCCCGGTTCGCCTGAGCGACCCGGCACCGGTGGGCCCAGGTCGGGGCGGCGGGGCCAGGCAGGGTCCGCGCTGGGTCTCCGGGCCCACCGAGAAGCCCGGCCCCCCGAATGCCACGAGGATTTCGAGCCCGAATGACTGGGCCTTTGATTTAGGTCTCCGTGCCCTGGCCCCTCCACCGGCCGGCGTCGTATCTTCGCACCTTCTCGACTGAATTATCGGTGAAGGGTGGCCGCGGTGGAACTCCCGCGCGAGCGACGTTCTGACGCCGGTGCGAGCGCCAAAGAGTACGCCGCACTCATCGCCATCGGGGCGCTGATGCTAGGCGTACTGTTCAGTGTCGTCTCGCCCGGCACGTTCGGGGCCGATGTCGAGTACGCGCTGTGCAAGTTGTTCACGACGGACGACAGCCAGTGCGAGTCGCGGCACGATCTGGCGCTCAAGCCGAAGTGCCTGGCCGGCCTGTCCAGTGACAGCTACGGCGGCTCCATCGATGTGGCCATCTTCTCGGTCGGCCGCGACTACGGGTTCTTGAAATACACCACGATCGGCCCCGACGGGAAGAAGACCATCAAGGTCATCGCCGTCAAGGGCGTCAGCGGCGGTGTGGGCACCGGAGTCGGCGTCGGCATCAACGCCGGGAAGGTCTTCAATGTCGGCGCGGACGCCAGTGTGGACGCCACACTCCGGGTCGGCGCGGGCGACGGCTGGGTGTTCGAGGGCCCGAACGCCGAGGACGACGCCAACGCCTTCATGAGCGACATCAAGGAGCAGTACTCCATCGATGCCGTGAAGGAGAACGGCGGTCTTCTCGGCTCGATCGGCGGCAACATCTACGACACGTTCGCCGGACCCGACATCCCCGAGTCGGAAATCGAGCGTTACGAGGGCCAGCTCGACGTCAGCGGCTCGCTCACCGCCGGCCTCGGCATCGGCCCCAAGGACAAGCCGGAGTACCAGGGCAGGCACCGCAAGGAGACCTGGCAGGACAAGGTCCCCGACTCCCGCGGCAGCAACGGGGTCACCCCCAACTTGAACGCCTACGTCGGCATCAGCGGCACCGAGAAGGTCATCTACGAGGACAACAAGAAGACCGGCGACACGTCCATGACCTTCATGCTGACGGGCGAGGTCAACTACGGCGAGAACCACCTGGTGCCCGGCGCGCAGGGCAGGGCGAACGCCACCGGCGCGATGACCATCACCAAGGACAAGAACGGCAAGATCAAGAGCGCCTCGTTCACCCAGGTCCACATCGTGAACGGCAAGGCCACCTCGATCACCACCACTCTGCCGATCACCAATGACGCCGAGCGCGCGGTCCTGGCCGAGTATCTGCTCAACCCGTTCAACACCGGCGGTCCCGGCGGCCAGGCGCTCAGCCTCACCTGGGACGACATGGCCCCGACGGACCCGCCGGGCGAGGGCGCCCACCCGTTGCAGCAACTGCTGTACGAGAACGGCAAGACGTCCAAGGTGACCTACGACTACGACCAGTCCGACGCCTCGTACGGGGCGAACGTCAAGCTGGGCCTCAAACTGGGCGCCAACTACGCCATCTCCAACTCCAACAGGGACGTCACCGAAGCCGAGTATCTGGGCGCCGAAGGTCCGGGGGGAACGAGAGAGTGGAAGGATTTCGAGGAGTGCCACTGACGCGCACGGCCACCGGCCGCACCCCACCGGAAGGTGAGAACGATGGGCAACCTGATCGGCGTCCTTCTCGGAGTCGCGCTCGTTGGCGGCGGCGTCTACGAAGTGGTGAAGCGGCTGCGGCTGCAGAGCCGGATGCTCCGGGCCGCCGGCGTCTTCGTCGGGCGGGACGATGTGCTGGGCCCGGGCGGTCCGAGCACCACGAGCCGCGTGGGGCGGTTCCGGTTCACCACCGCGCAGGGGCGGCCCGTCGAGGCCGGCAGCTCGCTGTACTCCTTTCCCGGCCCCAAGCCGGGGAGGTCCGTGACGGTGGTCTACGATCCCGCCCAACCCGAGGAAACAGCCGAGCGCCTCGGCGTGCACTACCTGCAACTGGTCGCGATCGGGCCGCTCCTCATGGCTGTCGGCGTCGCCGTGGCGGCGGTGAACGCGGCCGCTCTGTGACGATCGCGGTCTCCGGGTGCATGAGCTTCAGCCGTCGGGAACGACCATGAGAAAGCGGGCAAGGATGAACTCGGGTTCGGGCCGGCGAGCCGGCGGGCGGCGGGGGCCGTGCGTCGTACTGGCGGCCCTCCTCGCGACGACCGCTGCCGCCGGGTGCGCAGGCGGCGAGTCAAAGGACTCCGCGAAACCGCCGGCGTCCTCCTCCAAGACCGCGCAGGCGCAGGTTCCCCCCGGGTTCACCCGGGCCGCCTCGGGCGCGGTCAGGCTCGCCCACCCGTCCGCCTGGAAGCCGGCGAAGCCGCCGAAGGGCTGGTCGTTCCTGGCCGAGCTCACCGCCGAAGGCGAGGTCGAGGCCCGGATCGGCGTGATCACCGACGTGCCGCAGATTCCGAACGCCAAGCTGGTCACCGAGTCGGCGATCACCGTCGTCCAGATCAACCTGGGCAAGGTGCAGCGCGGCCCGAACCAGAAGATCGACGTCCCGGGGGCCGACGAGGCGTACCGCGTCGACTACTCCTACCCCAACCCCCAGGCCGTCGCCGGGACCGCCGCCGACGCGCCGGTCAGGGGCATCGACATCGGTCTGGTCATCGGCGACCGCCAGGCGGCCATCGTGCGGCTCACCGGGCTGCAGAGCAAACTCCCCCCGGCGCTGGTGGACCAGATCGTGCGCAGCGTCGCGGTCAAGGCCTGACCCCGAACGACGGAGACGGACATGGATCTTGTGAAAGCGTGGACCGCGGCCATCCTGGTCTTCGTCGTCGGCAGCATCGGCACCGCCGGAATCGCCGTCAGCGCGATCGTGTCCGAGGACGACCTGGAGTCGGTCACGGGCACGCTCCTGTGGACGGCCTTGCCGACCTTCATCGTTTTCGCGCTGATGGCCCTCGTCAGCGCGATCCTGCACCCCCTCCCGCAGCGGGAGAACACCGGCCGGCATGCCCTCGCCGTGCTGCTCGTCCCCGGCCTCGCGACGCTCCTCGGCATCGTCCTGGGTGTCGTCCAGAGCTCCCCCGCCCAGACCACCGCGGCCGGCGCGGCCGCCGGCCTCCTCGGCGCGATCCCGACGTGGTGGCTCCTCACCCGCCGCCGTGCGGGCAGCACCGCCAAGAACAGCTACACCGGCTACTGATCAACGCCACGACCTCGTCCTCGACTCGCCGCCAGGTGGGCCGGACGGGGTGTTGTGTCGTGCGGGTTCTCGCCGATCAGGCCCACGTCGACGCTCCCGCCAGGCACCCGCCCAAAAGCGTTGGACGACTACGCGCCCGCGCAGCCGACGACCCCGTGTTGAACGCCGCGCCCTGGACAAGGTCGAGCCCGCCCAGCGGCGACCCCCCGCATTGAGCGACGCCCCCCGAACGACTTGGCCTCCCCGTCCCAGCGGCGGCCCCTCGCGTGGAGCGCCCCGGGGTTTATCGGCCGTTCCGGGACGTGCCACGGGCCGGGGGCGCGCAGGTTCGATGGGCGACGTCCCGTCAGCCGAATCTCCGGGCGGCGTCCACTGTCCGCAGCGGGGAGATCTTCACGACGTCGCCGGTCTGCGGGGCCTCGACCATCTTGTTGTCGCCGTAATAGATGGCGACGTGGTGTGTCGGATTACCGAAGAACAGCAGGTCGCCCGGCTTGAGCTGGTCTGTCGGGACCGCCGTGCCCCGCGGGTCGGCGATCTGGTTGCCGGTGTAGTGCCCGAGCGCGATCCGTCCCCTGGACGCCTGGTAGACGGCGTACAGCGTCAGGCCACTGCAGTCGAAGCCGAAGTAGTTCCGTCCGTCATATCCGCCGGGTGAGCAGCAGATGCCTTGCGTGGGCCCGCTGTAGTTGCCGCCGCCCCACGCGTAGGGGGTCCCGAGCCAGCACAGCGACCAGGCGACCACCGCGGCGCCGAAGCTCAGATCCTCCGTCGGGGTCTTGCTCTCGTCCTTGGCGCAGTGGTTGACGACCGCGCCGCTGCCCCCGGACGTGAGCCCGTTCGGTGCCCCGTTGTAGGCGATCGGGTCCTCGTCGTCGACGAGCCGGATCTTGAACAGCCGGGTGACGCGGGCGCGGTCGCCGCTCGGGAAGACCTGCACGCCGTCGCAGACGACCCGGCGGACGGGGCCGAGGCCGGTCGCCTGCTCGACGGGGTCCCAGTAGTAGACGACGCAGTCCGGCGCGAACATCTTCGCGACGGCGGTCGCCGTCCCCGAGCGGCCGATGCCCTCTTCGCCGGTGCTGTCGGTGCACAGGTTGCGCCTGTTGCGAAGGTCCTCCTTCTCCTTCGCGGTCAGCTCGTCCTCGTTCTTGAGCTGGCACCATTTCGTGGCGGCCTTCACCATCGCGGTGTTGCCGGTCATGCCGCTGAGCCGGGTCTTGGTCACGCGTACGTTGTTCTCGTCGGCGAACTTCTTCGCGGCCGCCTCGGGGGGCGCGCCGACCGACCAGTAGCCCGCCGCCGACGGGTCGATGCCGCTCAGCGCCAGGTTGACGGCCTGGTCGCGCAGGGGGGCGAGGGTGCCGAGTGCCGCCGCGTCCGCGCCGATCTGGGCCTGGTTGCGCATGTCGCCGGCCTGGGCGATCCGGCCGAACGCCAGAAAGCCCGCGGCGAGGACCACGGCCATGCCCATGACCAGGACGGACGTGGCGACCCCCGCGTCGCCTCCGTACCTGCCGGCGGATCTGATCCGTTGCAGCATCTACGCCCCATCGTCACGAGATCGCGAATTTTCCCCGAATGAGGATTCTAAGGATCACTTGAATCAAGTGACAGGGCCCTGAGACCCAATTGAAAAATGGCGTTGTCAGCCGTAGGCCCACGTGGAGGTATGCGCCTTGGGTGTGATGCGCTTTCGATGCAGGACGACGGCGAAGCCGCCGCCGAGCGCGGCCTGAGCCGTCCACACCGGCAGTCCCAGAACGTCGCCGAGGCTGAATGCGGCGTTACCGCCGAGTGCGGCGAGCATGACCATCAATGATAGGAACAGCACGTATCCCACGGCGCCGGCGATCGCTCCGGCACCGGCCACCCGGCCTCTGCCGCCCGTCCGGATGCTCATGCGCGCGGCCACATAGCCGCCGACCGCCCGGATGATCGTTCCGAGAGTCCACGAGAGCGCCTCGGCGGCGCCGCCCGGTTCGGTCTCGGGGTCCTGCGCGAGGCCGAAGGCGACGATGAGCAGCAGCGTTCCCACGAATGTGACCGCGGCCCCGACCAGAACTGCCTTCCGCGGGATCACGAGCCGCCCCCGGAAATCCTCGCGGACGAGATGATGCGCTGCGCTCCCGCCTCGTCGAAGGCGGACTGGAGTCCTCCGTAACGAATGGTGTACTGGGGCCCGGCCGCCGTGCCGATGACGACATCGAACTGCTTGGAGGAAGCCCCTGGGTAGAGCGTCTCCATCACCACGGCCTCGGCCGCCCCCTTGATCTCGACCTCGCGTTTGGTGATCAGGGCGTCAGGCGCGTCGGCCTTGATCCGGCCTTCGATGAGCCCGACTCTGATGCTCACGTTGGCGAGATCCCGTCCGCCCTGGAACACCTGGACTCCGGGCGGCGGGACGTCCTGCCCCGGGTTCTCCGTCGCTCCGCCGACGGACATCTCCAGGACCACGTCCGCCTCCGTCGGCTCGATGCGGGCCATGCGGTCGGGCGGCACGAACGAGAGGGTCCCGACGGTCACCGCCCCCGGCTGCTGCGAACCCCGCGAGGCGTGCGCGCTCGCCGCCGGCTTCTCCGCCGCGGGCTCGCCACCTCCTCCGCAGCCCGCCGTCATCAGGACGGCTGTCACGAGGGCCGGCACGAACGCCTTGCGGCCCAGGATCACGCCAATAGAAGCCATTTCTGTGCCTTTCGGTCAGCCCTGGGGGCAGTTCGCCAAGGTCTGCCAGCCCATCTGCGGCGCCCTGTTGTCCCGGTACTTCCCGGAACGGTATTTCGCCCATGTCCGCTCATGGGTCACACCGACGCCGAAGCCTTTCCTTTTGAAACCGGTCTCATCGTTGGCGCCCGCGCCCTCGATGGTGTTGCCGCTCGTGTCGTACTCGAAATGAGCGATCTGCCCGTTCTTGGCGAACGCCCGGCCGTACTGATCAGCGGCGTCGCTCAAGTTCCCCGGAGTCTGCGGCCTGGGCACCGCCACCAACCCGCCGATGGTCATGTACATGCGGTCGAAGGCCGCACGATTCTCGGGCTGGTTGAGATCCAGGCTGTACAACGTGCTGGTCTTGTGCCCTTGCACCGCCTTGCCCTTCACCTTTCCCCCCTGGTTCTCCTTCCTGTTGCCCCCCACCGTGGTGGACAGACCGCCCTTCCATTCCTTGTCGAGCTGGATGGTGAACCGGATGGGTTTGCCGTTCCGGTCGAAGGTCACCGTCTGCGTCCCGGCGATGCCCGCACCGCCCTCCGCGGCGAGTTTGGGTCCGCCCTCCCACTCGCGGGGAAGCATCCTCTTGAGATCGAGACCGCCCTGAATCTTCCCGTTCGCGTCGAGCGTGAACTTCTGGGTGAAGATGCGCATGCCATTGTTCTCGGGCTTCTTCTTGTCGTCGACAACGATCGTGACATCGCCGGACGTGGTGGCCTTCCCCTCCGCGCCGACCTCGAGCCCCAGGTCGGCCTTGGGCTTGTTCGGGTTCTTGTCGTCGAGCCCCTTCCTGCCGCTCCACTTCCCGCCGACCATCGCCTCGCCCCCGACACGGAGGGTCACCGCCGAGGGCGTCAGGCCCTCCTTGTCGAGCTCCTTCGAGTCCTTGCCGCGCAGCCAGTTCCATCCCCGCTTGACGCCGTTGACCGCCGTGGCGATGCCGTTCTCCGCCGCTTGGCCCTGCGTCCCGCCGAGGCCTGCCAGCGGGCGCTTCCAGAGCCCTCCGCGCCGGCCGTCGAGGAACTTCTCCGCCCGGCGGTAGGGGTCGCCGCCCTCGGACTCATTGAAGTCGTACCGGAAGCCGAGTTCGTTGTTGAACCCCGCGAAGGCCGACATGTCGACCTTGCCGTTCTGACCGACCTTGAGCTTGTCGTTGAGGCCTTTGATGTTCCGGTCACCGGTCTCGACTCCCAACCCGCCCTTGCCGGTCAGAGTCACCTGTGCGCTCTTCTCACCCGTGGCCGGATTGATCTGGGTGACGATCTGGTCCTTCCCCCCCAGGTCACCCCTGATCCCGCGGAACACGGCGTTGAACCCCATGGAACTGTTCGCGTCGTTGACGTTGCATTTCGTCCAGTCGAGCGGTCTGGCCGTCTGCGCGGGCTGGCAGTCCCCGCCGAAAAGGCGGCACAGTCCGGTCTTTACTCCGTTATCGAACGTGCCGAGAACGGAGACCGCCAGAATGGCGGCCACGAGGGCCCCTACCGCGATCGCCGCACCGTACTCTACGCCCGACGCTCCACAGTCACCCCGTAAGCGAGAAAAGCGCCTTGTCATGGCCTTGAACCGTAGAACGCCCCCAATCCCGGTAACAGGGTCTCAGGACCTAAAAGGGGTCTCAGGACCTAAGAACGAACCACCAGAGGACGAAGGCGGCTGCGGCAGGGGCGAACAGCAGCATGAGCACCGCCAGGCCGGCCCCGCTCCCGCGGAACCCGGTCAGCCGGAAGTGCTCAGGCTGGGCCGGGTTGTACTTGACCTGGGCAGACTCTCCCATTTTCAAGATCAGGCCGGTCGACCAGTCTCCAAGGAGGTCATGGATCCGGCGACCGTCATGTGTCCAGAATTCAATAACCGGCGAATAGAGGATGTCGCGGCGGCCGTCCCGGTAGCGCGACTGCTCTCTGATCTCCACGGCAGTACCAGTCGTCTCCGGCCAGCGGCGCGATGGCCACATCCGTACGAAACCCACTAGGCAACTGACCCAGCCGGCCATGAACGCCGCCGCGATGAGGAACGCTAGTACCTTGAGCACAACCACAACCGGTTCCTTCCACAGAGGGCCGTGACGTCTCTGTGTACACCGTTCAGGATCAGAGTGTGTAGGGGACGGGGAGGTCGGGCACCAGAGTCTTCACGTCGTCCTCCACGGCGCCGTTCGGGGAGATCTTGATGACGTGGCGCTGAAGGGCCTCGCCCTTCACCGAGTAGACGGTCGCCGTGAAGCCCTTCCCGCCCGCGACGGCGGTGGGAGCCTTGATGCGCGGACGGTACTCGGCCACGATCGCGTCGCGCTGCCGGGCGTCGTCGCCGGTGATGCCGGGCCGGAACTTGATGTCCTCCACCCGCCCGACCACGTACGTAAGGATGCCGCTGGGACGGGTCGTCTCGACGTAGACGCGCGCCAGCGCCGCCGCGGCGGCGGCGTCCTCGACCGTTCCCCCGTCTGCGGCCATCACCTTTCCGAACGCCTTCGGTGAGCCGGTCAGCAACTCGACCTGGCCATGTGCGGTGGCGACGTGCAGCAGGACCGGATGGGAACTCTGCCGGTACACCACGCGGTAGATCTTCCAGTTCCCCAGGAAGGGCGCCTCGACCCGGCTCAGTCTGCTGCCGCCCAGCTTGACGATCCGCGCCTCCTCGCGCTTGCCGCTCTTCAGCAGACCCTCGCTGATCGTCTGGCGGGTCCCCTCGTCCGGCCGCGTGTTGCGCTCGGGCGTGCCGCCCGTTCCGGAGGCCGACGCGCACCCGGTGAGGAGCAGCGCCACGAGCGCCAGCGCCACGCCCATGGCGACGCGGCGAGAACGACGCCGGTCAGCAGAAGATCCACAGGAAACAGTCATGTGCGTCATCCCATGCCTCCCCATAGTTGTCGCCGTAGGTGTTGCCATCGACGGACGAAACGACCTCTCCGTTCTCGAATGCCTGCTCGACCCTCTCACGCCCCGCACGCTCGCCGACCTCGCGCGCGGCCTCGGCATCCAGCGCGGGAAGCCCGGCGGCGGAACGTGCGCGGTTCGCATCTGCGATGGCACTGTCATAGGCATCTTCGTACTCCTGCTGCAGCAGGGTATCGGGGGGGTTGTTCCCGCCCCTGTTCTGCTGCAGTTGCTGATTGTTCAAAATCGCCTCGACCGTTCCCTCGACCTCTTCGTCGATGGACTGCTCGATGAAGTCCTCGCGGCTGAGGTCGTCGATATCGGGCTCATCGCGGTGTTCGGCGTGGTTGACCTCGTGCACGAAGGTGTTCGCGCGCTCTTCCGGGGACTGGTTCGTGTCAACGTAGAAGACATTGGCGTCGCCGTCGTAGTAGGACCCGCCGCCGGCCCGGTAGACGACCCGGACACCGTGATCCTCCACCCATTCCAGCGCATCCCGGCCGAGCTGCGTCTCATTGAGCGCGGCCTCGGTCTCGAGTTCCTCCTGGGACGGCTCCGGCTGCGGGACGGGCGGCCCCGGGCTGGGACTCGGCTCCCTCGGCTGCGACTCCTCGCCGCCGCCGGCCGTGTTCCGGGTCTCGTCCCCGCACTCCGAGCCGAACAGACCGCATATCGCGCTCTGAATACGCCCCTCGGCGGTCGTGGAGATGAGCGACCCGAGCACGCCCACGGCAAGCGCCGCGACAACGACAAGGGCAGCGTATTCCAGGCTGCCCGCACCTCGGTCCCGACGTCTGCGGGCTTTCAGCGCGAGTCGTGAACGGTCGATCAGCATTTCTTGAAATTAAGGGCGCGCTGACCGCCGCGCCCAGAGTCCCAGGTCCCGCACCAGGCCTAATCTGTGGCCAATCGCCGATTGGGCCCCCACGCGGCATGGCGCCCGTGATTGGGCCCCTGGGCCAAGGCATGAGGGCCCATGGGCTCAAAGGAGACCCGGGCCCGCCGCGAATGCGCATTTCCATCAGCGGTTCTTCCGCCATTCGCCCCGTTCCCTGGCTTCGGCGCCTCCCGCGTCCCATCGCTGGGAGAGGGCCTTGGAAAGGGCCAGTCCGAGGATGATGCCGAGCACGGCCTCGATCAGGTGGAGGATCAGGCCCACCGGAGTGTCCGACGACGGGACGCCGACGAAGGCCGCGGCGAAGCTGCCGAGCACGGGGGCCGGGAACGCCACGAGGGCGAGCCCGAGTCCGCCGATCCGGTCCCGGACGTAACTTCCCGCGGCGACGGTCATGAGGACGCAGAACACCAGCCAGGGCAGATGGACGCGCATGACCTGCGCATACTCGTCGACCGGCCCGCCCCGTCCCTCCGCCGGCGCGAGCGCCTTCAGCGCGAGGAGGGCCATGACGGCGAGGGCGCCCGATGTCAGCCAGGCCGAGAACACAGCACGCATGGCCCAGCACGGTAGGTTTTGTGTCCGGAATTACCCAGGGTCCCCGGACCCCGGCCGAACCGCGTTCTCATCACGCACGATGGGTCCCTTCCTGGGCCTTAAGACCCATATCGGACGCCACTTGCCGCACCCTGCGAGCCTGGATAACGTCGACCGCATGACTTCGGCGGATACGGACGATGCCGCACTCCCCGGCCGCCAGGTCGGCCCTTACCGGCTGCTGCGCGAGCTGGGCAGAGGCGGAATGGGGACGGTCCATCTGGCCGAGGCCCCGGACGGCCGCCGCGTGGCGATCAAGATCATTAACCGGGAGATGACGGGTACCCCCGATTTCCGTGAGCGTTTTCGCCGGGAAGTGACCGCGGCACGCCAGGTCCGCCCGTTCTGCACGGCCCCCGTCCTGGACGCGAACATGGACGGCGAGCCTTTCTACGTGGTCACGGAGTACATTCAGGGCCCCACCCTGGAACGCGTCGTCTCCTCCCACGGACCCCTCAGCGGATCGGACCTGGACGGCCTGGCCGTCGGCGTGGCGACCGCACTGGCCGCCATCCACAGCGCGGGCGTCGTCCACCGCGACCTCAAGCCGGAGAACATCCTGCTGTCGCCGTTCGGGCCGCGCGTCATCGACTTCGGGATCGCGCGGAGGCTCGGCACCGACCACCGCATCACCCGCGCGGGCCAGAGCATGGGGACGCCCGCGTTCATGGCACCGGAAGGGCTCGTCGACGAACCGATCACGGCCGCGGCCGACGTGTTCTCCTGGGGCAGCGTCATGGCCTACGCGGGAACCGGGCGGCTTCCGTTCAACGGCGAGAACGTGGGCGAGGTCCTCTACAAGACCGTCTACGGGGAACCCCGCCTCGACGGCCTGAAGCCGCCTCTGCGCGACGTCGTCGCCCGCGCGCTGGCCAAAGACCCGGCGGCGCGTCCCACGTCGTCGCAACTGCTGCAGGACCTGACCGGCCAGACCGACACCGAGCAGGCCGCCCAGTCCGTGGGAATGGTCGGGCCGACGCTCCCGGAGTTCCCCAGGAGTGGGCCGACCCCGCCGTCGGACGGCCTCACCCGCCGCCTGAGACGCCTGCACGGGACCCGTTACCGGCTGGCCCTCGTGGGCGCCGTGGCGGCGCTGGCCGTCGCCGGAGGCCTGACCGCCGTCCTCTGGTCCGGCCAGGACGGTGCCTCGGGCGGCCTGCTGAAGGACGACTTCTCCGACCCGCAGTCAGGTTGGAAGACCGGCCACGTGAACGAAGAATACGAAGAATACAAAAACGGATCCTTCGCCGTTTCGCAGGTCGCGCACGGATACCACCAGGTTCAGCGGGCGCCCGTGTCGAAACCGCCGGAGAACGTCCAGGTCGCGGCCACGGTGCGCGTCGAGTCGCAGGACCCCGCCGACGAGGCCGGCGTGTTCTGCAGGAATGCCGGGCGGAGGCGCTACGACGTGCTGCTCATGCGGAACGGGCTGGTGAGGATCAGGAAAGGGGACGCGCGCTCCGGCACCGAACTGGCGAGGACCACGTCGCCGGCCGTCCCGGACGCCGGCTCCGGCGCGCGGATCACCGCGGTCTGCACGACGTCCGGATCGGGGGTCGAGATCAAGGCGCTGGTCGGTGGAGCGCAGGTGGCCGCGGCGACGGACGGCGATGACCCGCTGCCGTCCGGCGATGTGGGAATCGTGGCCGGCCGTGAAGGACGCCTGTCCACCGAACCGGCCACCCTGGCGACGTTCGACGACTTCAGCCTCGGCCGGCCCTGACCTCGTCCGCGCCGCTCGCCGCGCCGCTCGCCGGGCCGCTCGCCGGGCCCGCCCACAGCCTGCGGATCGAAACGGCGAGCGCGGCGATCAGGACGAGGTCGCGCACCGTCACGATGCCGATCGCCAGCGGATCACCGTCGCGGGCCGCGTGCCAGGCGATCGGGAACTCCAGATGGGTGATCGCGACCGCGGCCAGCACGAGCACCGCGACGGGACGCTGCCGGGTGTCGCGGTGAACGAGGCAGACGGCGGCGACACCGATGATCCAGATCATGTACTGCGGCGACAGGACACGGCTCGTGACCGTCACGATGAGCGTCGCGGCGAGCGCCAGGTCACAGCCGAACGCCGGGGTCCAGGCGTCCGGACGGCGCCGCCAGGCGATGACGGCGGCGAACGCCAGGCCGGCCAGCGTCAGTCCCATGCTGACTTCCCCGGCCGTCCGGACACCGGGGCCGAGCAGTTCCCAGGACCCGTACCGGTATTCGATCGACCCCGACCAGCCGAAGAGCCTCGCCACGTGGAACGGGACCGCCGGGACGGCCTCGATCTCGATCCCGCGGCCGCTCTGCCCTTGCAGAAAGCCCCACTGCCCGTCCGCGACCAGAGAAACCGCGCCCACGATGCCCGCGGCCGTCAACGCTGACGCGATGACGGCACGGAACCCGGACCTGTCACGTGGAAGGGACATGAGCAGGATCGCAGGCCAGACCTTGATCAGCACTCCCACCGCGACCACCGCGCCGAAGACCCGCGATCGCGCGATGACCAGCAGTGCGCACACCGCGACCGCCGTGACCAGCAGATCGAAGCGGAAGTAGCCGACGGGGCCGAGGAGGAACAGGCCGGCGGTCCAGTACCAGGCGCCCTTCGCGGCCCGGCCGCCACGGAGCAGAAGCCGCAGGACCAGCAGGTCGAGCAGCACGGCGAACAGCATGAACCAGAACGCGTAGGCGGTCCCGGGCAGATGCGGCGGGACGATCATCAGCGCGGCCAGCGGCGGGTACTGCCAGCGGTCGTCGTCCACGGGGAACTGCCCCGTGACCATCTGCTCGGCCCACTGCCGGTACAGCGTCGTGTCGCCGGTGACCGGGTCGGCCGGGTAGGCGGGCAGCAGGAGGATCACGAACATGGACAGGCGCGTGAGCGCCCAGACGATCGTGACCTGCCGCGGATGCGCATCGTCGAGCCAGGCCGGCGCCCGGCGTGCCCGTGTCAGCACCCGGCGTGCCCGTGTCAGCGCTTGACGAACACGGTCGCCTGCCGATCGCGGTAGATCCGGCGCCATCCCGGGTCCTGCGAGACCAACTCCGTCAACGGGGTCCCCGTCTCCCACATCACCACGGTCACCCGATACCGGTCGAACATCCCCCGCCACTCCGGACCCCCATCACGAACCTTCATGTACTCCTTGGTGAACGCCACCGGATACATGTCGTAGCGGTCGTCCATGAAGACTTTCTGACGCGGCCAATAGGCATGGATCACGTAAGCGTTCCATGTGTGCGTGGTGAACAGCCGCTGCCCCAGAAGGCCGTGCCGCTCGATCGCCTGCATGGCCCGGACCGGATATTCGTCGAAGGCGAACGCCGGTTTCGACAGGGTCGTACTGGAGAAGAGCGCCACCACCGTGAGAACCGCAGCGATGATGGTCAGATCGGTTCTTCCGCGCCGCGCCTCCCGCTCGTCCGGAACCGCGAGCAGGCGGGCGGCGATCGGCAACCCGACCAGCGGCGCGAGCGCGATGTTCCGCAGCGCCCAGAAACCGAGCAGCAGGAACGGGACGGCCACGACCAGGTCCCGCCGGGACGCCCTGCCGGGCGCCCGTGCGAGAACCGCGACGAACACCGCTATCCAGACGGCGAAGGTGACGCCGAGGGTGGACCTGAAGTCGGGTGACTGCCATTCCTGGACGTTCCTGAGGACCTCGCCCCTCGACAGCAACTCCACCGGGAAGAGCAGCAGGCGGTATCCGTAAGGATTGATGAGACAAGCCGCGACCCCCAGTACCGCGGCCAGGGTCAGATGACGTTCCCTGCCTTTCCACGGCGCCGCGCCGTCCAGCCGCCTACCGATCAGGTGCAGCGCGATATAGGTGAACCCCAGCGCGAAAGAGCCGTGGACGTTCACCCAGAGACACATCAGGACGGGCACGGCGACCAGTGGACGCCGCCCTGCCCAGGAATCGGGGACTTCGACGATCCACAGCAGGACGAGCATCGCCAGAACACCGAAGAGCAGCGGACGCTCGACCCAGAAATGCAGCGACACCGTGAGCGCCGGCAGCACGATGTGAGCGGTCCGCCCGCCGCCGCGCAACCGGTCGGCCAGCGCGAACGCCAGGTAGGCGAGGGCGGCGTTCACAAGGCCGTCCAGCACCAGAATGCCCGCCGGCCCGGTGACGTTGTCGAGCACCGCATAGAGCACCTCGACCAGCCAGGACTGGGCGATCCACGACGTGCCGGACGCGGTGTAGGAGTAGACATCCTCCCGCGGGATCCCGTGGTCGAGAATCCAGTGCCCGGTCCGCAGGTGCGTCAGGAAGGAATTGTCGTCGAGCGGATCCAGGCCGCTCATGAAAGCGAGCGCCATCCAGAGGACCGCGGAGCGGGTACGCGCGGACGGCAGCCGCAGACGCGGCCTCCACGCGCGCTCGTGACCACCGCCGGCGTCCTGCCGTTCGTCCTCCGAGACAAGCACATTCACCGCTCGCGCCTCTCACGCGGCCGGACAAAGAGCGGGCCAGTGAGTCAGCCCCCGCATGGCCACCGAAACTAACAACAGCGCTTCCGGCGGGAACAGGGCCCTGGGACCCAGGACGGGGCCCGACCTGCCCGTTTACCGGCGAATGAACACCGTGGCCTTCCCGTCCGCGTGCAAGGACCGCCAACCCGGGTCTGCGCGAAGAGTCTGCGTGAGCGGCTCATTCGTCGGCCAGACGACCACGTCGATCCGATACCGGTCCTGGAGAGAACGCCATTTCCCGGGCTGTTCCCGCGCCTGCAGATAATCCTCGATCAACGCTGTGGGGTACATGTCGTAACGGTCGTCCAGGAACACCTTCTGCCGATGCCGGTAGGCGTGGATGACATAGCCGGCCCACTGATCGGTGGTGAACAACCGGCGCCCGAGCAGTCCGTTGTCCGCGACCGCACGCATCGCGGCGACGGGATAGTCGTCCACGTTGTACGCCGGGCGTGTCAGATGACCCACCGTCCATTGCGCCGCGACGAGAAGCGCCACGGCCGCGAGCGCGAGAGAGAGGCGGCTCCGCGCGTCCTCGCGCCGCTCGGTCTGGAACATCCGGGCGGCGATCGGCAGGCCGATCAGCGGCGCGACCGCGATGTTCCGCATCGCCCACAACGAGATCAGCAGCGAGAACCCGAGGAGCAGGACGTCACGGCGGGACGGGCGGGTCCGCGCGAGGCCGAGCGCCGCAACGATCACGGCGATCCAGATGGCGAACGTGATGCCGAGCGGAGTGTGGAAGTCCGGGGACCTCCATTCGACGAGCTGCCCGAGGATGTCGCCCCTGCCGAGGAGCTCGACGGGGAAGAGCACGAGCGCGGGCCCATAGGGATTCACGAAAGCGGCCGCCGATCCGAGAACGGCCCCCTGCGTCAGACGCAACTCCCGGCCGCGCCACGGCGGATGGCCGTCCAGCCACCGTCCGGCGAGATGGACGAACACGTACGCGAGCCCCAGCATGAATGATCCGTGCACGTTCGCCCACACCCACATCAGGGGCGGCAGGAACGGCAGCGGCCGGCGACCGGCACGCGAGTCGGGGATCTCCACGATCCAGACGAGCGCGAGCATCGCGAGGACGCCGAAGAACAGCGGGCGTTCCACCCACAGCCGCGTCGCCGGCGCCAAGGCGGCGATGACGAGAAATGCCGACGCCCCGCGATCCCGCTGCACGCGATAGGCGAGGCGGTAGGCCAGCAGCGCAATCAGCCCGCCGGTCGCCATGTCCAGCAACTGGACGCCGTGCGGGCCCACCGACCGGTCGATGGCGGCGTAGACGGCCTCCGCGAGCCACGACTGGGCCACCCACGAAACACCTGGGGCGGTGAAGGAGTAGAGGTCCTCCCGCGGCACCCCGTGGTCGAGAATCCAATGCCCGGTCGCCAGGTGCACCATGAAGGAGTTGTCGCTCAACTCGCTGAACCCGAGCATCCATCCGAGGATGAGGAACAGCACGGAGAACAGCTCCGCCACGCCGGGAAGAAAGCGAGTGTCCACCTCTACTTGATCGTGAGTCCCTTCACGACGGCGTCGGCGCCCCGGTCCCACGGAACCTGCATTTCGAGGTTGGCCGCGTTCGCCGGCGGTTTATAGGCGTTCCAGTAGACGATGCTCTCCCCCGGCCCGATCACCTTCCGCGCCTCGTCCTCGCCCACGATGCTGCAGACGCAGGGACCGGTCTGAATGCTCAGCGAGTTGTAGCGGACCTGGTTGGCGGAGTCGAAAAGCATCACGCCACCGGAGCTGCCCAGCCTTCTCGGCTGCGGATCGGCGCCGTGAACGGGGGCGGTCTTCTCGAACTTCTGGCCGACGTCCGGCTTGCCCTGCCCGGTGTTGCGCAGCGTCCACACCAGGATCGTCAACCCGGACGAGTCGCGGTGCAGGCTGTTGACCTCGACCTTGAGGCCCTTGGCCTCGGCCGCCTGGAACGTCGCGGAGCCCAGCACGGCCGAGGAGCCTCGCTTGTACGGCTCACCCGTGGCGGGCGGCGGCGCGGGCGCCGGAGGGCGCGCGAACGTGACCGTGACCCGCCGGTTCTTGCGGCGCCCCTCTTCGGTGCCGTTGCTCGCGACCGGCTCCTTCGAGCCGTGCCCCGCCGGCTCATAGGTCACGCCCTGCCGGGTCACCAGGCTCTTCAGCCGGTCGGCGACCGCCTTCGCGCGGCGCTCCGAGAGCGGCTGGTTGATCGCGTCGTTCCCGGTCTTGTCCGCATGCCCGTCGACCTTGACCGTGGTGCCCTTGGAGGCGTCGATCTGCTTCGCGACCTCCTGGAGAAGCTGACCCGCCCGCGGGGTGAGGTCGGCCTTGTTGATGGCGAACAGGACGTCGGCGGACAACCGCACCGACCGGTCGTTCGGGTCGTCGTCCACCGACTTCTCGGTGCCCTCGGTGAGACTGCGCACGTTGAGGGCCCTCGGCTGCTTCAGTTCGACCTTGGTCGGGTCGGTCTGGGTCTTGAGCGGCTCGACGGGAGCGTCGGTGATCGGCACATCCGTGAAGGGAACGGAGAGCGGGACGATCAGCGTGGCCTTCTGGACGTTCGCTGGAGGCGACGGGAACGTCGCGTAGACGTTGATGTACCCGCCCGGCTTCACCGGGTTGTTGTGCAGCCGCGTGCAGACGCAGTTGTCCGAGTTCCCGTTCTTCTGCAGCGGGAAGTACATCTTCTCATTCCGGGCGTCCAGCAGCCCGATCCCGCTGGCCGACAGCGAGTCGCCGAGATTCGGGTCGTCGGACGGCCCGGGTTCGTTGAGGCTCGTCGTCAGGTCGATCGGGTTGTCCCCGTCATTGACGATCTTGAGCCGGGCGGTGACCGTGTTCCCCCCGGTCCGGCTCAGCGCGAGCAGATCGACATGCGCGGGACCGTCCTTGTCCTGCAATGGCATCGAGGCGATCGGCTTGAGTTCGCCGCCCGGCGTCGTCTTTCCCGGCGGCGGCGTCGATTTCCCGGCCTTGGGCTTGTCGTCGCCGCCGCAGCCGGAGAGGGCGAGAATGAGAGCGAGCGGCACCGCAGCATAACGAGCGGTGCGCCTTCCCGCGGTCATGCGATAAATCATGATTCCTCTCTAACAACGTGGACATGCGTCAACGCCCGATGGGGAGAACCGCAGTGGCTGCGGTTCTCCCCATCGGGCGTTGACGGATCGCTTCAGGCCGGTCCAGGCTCGCGGCCCCTCCAGGATCAGCTGGAGCCGCCACCCGGGTTGAACAGGTCGGAGATCGCCGTGGAGACCTTCTCCTTGACGGTGTCGTTGATGAGGCCGTACAGGATGCCGACGACCAGCGCGGCGACCACGATGAGGGCGCCGTACTCCAGCGCGCTGACACCCCGGTCGTGCCGGTCCTTGAGCTGCTGGGCGCGGTCCTGAACGAAAGTCTGGAGGGTGATGTAGAGAGGGATCAGCGAGTTCATCTGGGGCCTCCCGGCTGTTTCTGTCTCGCCCTGACACAGACAACATTAGGGAATCCAGATCGCCTTCCCCAGGGCCCAGCGGCCCAATTATGGCCACCTCTCGGACCCAACCGCGATGGGGTCTCTGGGCCCAAGATGACCGGCCCATTCCGATCGCGGCGACGGCCGGCATCACCCGTCCCCCTCTTCCGACGTGCCCATCCATTGGGCGATCGCCGCGGCCCGCGAGGTGACGCCGAGCTTGGCATAAATGCGGTTCACATGATTCTTGACGGTCTTCTCGGCGAGGAACAACTGCTGGGCGATCTGGCCGTTGGAGCGTCCCCGCGCGATGAGGCGCATGACATCGGCCTCACGGGCGGACAATCCGAAGTCGCCGGCTTTTCTCACCGCCGGAACGAACCTCTCGCGTGTCGGCGCATCCGGCGTCTGCCCGGGCCGCGAATCCTGCCCCGCCCGGGAGGGATCCCGGGCGCTCTCGGAGTCGCGGGCGCTCTCGGAATCGCGGCGGACCGCGCCGACCAATGCCGAGACCGCGGCCGGGGAGAGCGGGTTCGAGCCGTCCACCACGCCGTGGACGGCGGCCGTCAGTTCCTCGGGCGTGAAGGAGCCGTGCACCAGATAGCCGACGGCGCCGTTCCCGATGGCGGCCCTGACGACCTTCGGGTCTTCGGTGTAGGTGAGCATGATGACCCGCGTCTTGGCGCTGAGGACCTGGGCCGCGGCCACCCCGTCCATCAGCGGCATCTGCACGTCCAGCAGCACCAGGTCCGGATTCAGCCGGTCGACCAGCTCGATGGCCGTGCGCCCGTCCCCCGCCTCGCCGACGACCTCGGCGCCGGACGCCTCCACCAGGGAGACCAGGCCCGAGCGGACGACCACGTTGTCGTCGACCACCACCACGCGCGGAACTCCCATGTCAGCTCACCTCCGCCAGACGAACATCGCCGGACACGTCCACGGGAAGCCGGACGGAGACGGTGGTACCGGCCCCCGGCTCGGAGGAGATCGTCACCGTGCCGCCGACACGCTGGGCGCGTTCGTGCAGGCCGATCAGGCCGTAGTGACCTTCCCTCGCCAGGTCCGTCAGCTGCCGGGGCCGGAAACCCGCGCCGTCGTCGACGATCGTCAGCACGAGGTCATCCTGTTCCTTCACGAGCCTCACCTTCACCGAAGCCGCTTTCGCGTGCCGCTCGACATTGGTCAGCACTTCACGGAGAATCGCGACCGCCTCATGGCGCATGCGCAGCTCCGGCTCGACGCCGGCGTCGAGATCGCAGGTCACCGTGGTCCCGGACTCCTCCGCCCAGCGGTCCGCGGCCTCCCGCAGGGCCTCGTGCAGGGACCGTGTGATGGCATCGTCCCGCAGTTCCGTGAGCAGATCGCGCGCCTCATGGGACGCGACCGCCGCGGCGGTCGCGATCTGCTCGGCCTCCAACGCGGCGCGCGCCTGGTCCCGGGACGCCCACACCGGCAGCGCGGACGCCGCGAGCGCGATGCCGCGGAGCGTTTTGGCCAGGGAGTCGTGCATTTCGCGGGCGAGCCTGGCCCTCTCCTGGGACGCCGCCGCGAGGACCTGGGCCTGTCGCAGCGCGGCGTCCTTGGCCGCGTAATCGTCCAGCAGACGGCGAAGCGCAACCCCGGCGAATCCCGCGAGCGGGTAATAAAGGGGCTGGCCCAGCAGCGCCTGGAAGGTCATCTCTCCCACCTGGGACGCGGTCAGCGCGTACGTCAGGTAGTAGACCAGAATCTGGAGACCGGCCACGGCCAGCATTCCCTGCCACCGGTAAAGAAGCCCGGCCACGGTCGCCGTGGCGACGGTGGACAGGAAGTACGGGCCCGCTATCCCGCCGACGCTCAGGACCGCGAAGGAAAGGAACATGTCGAGCGTGTAGAGGGAAGGGTGGGCGGCGACGCGCGGGGCGACGACACGCCACTGCCGCGCCGTCCCCCAGGACAGCAGGACCATCGCGAACATGAGGACGAACACGCCGGCCGACAGGTTCTCACGTGGCAGCAGCAGCATGCTGAGCGCCGTGATGAGCATCCGGATCTCCATGAGCATCCGGAAGGCCGATCCGACGCGTTCAGGGAACACCCCGCCCCCGCTATCCGAGGATCCCACCTGCACCACCCATTCCCGAGCCGATGAACAGGGCACCGAGAACGACCATCATCAGTGCCGGGAGCGTCATCGACATCGTGATGGCGGTGATCTTCGGTGTGGTCCGCTGCGCCTTGCGCTTGGCCCACTGGGCGGCCTCGCGCCGCATGTCGCCGCCGATGTCGACCAGCGCGGTACCGAGGGGCGCGCCGAGTTCCTCCGCCTGCAGGATCGCCGTGACGAACAGGTTCACCGCCTCGGAGCTGTTGCGGTTCCGCAGGTCCTCGAACGCCTCCCGCCGTGGCGTGCCCAGTTCCATCTGCCGCAGCGCCACCATGAACTCCTCCGACAGCGGCCCCGGCATGCTCTCCGCGACGCGTGCCAGCGCCAGGCGGAAGCTCAGGCCCGCGCTGACCGTGACCGCCAGCACGTCCAGGAAGTCCGGCATCGACCGCTGGATGTTGTCCTGCCGCGCCACCCGCTTGCTGTAGAGGATCAGTTCCGTCTGCAGGCAGCCGAGGAAGGCGAGGATCCCGAACGGGACCTGGCCGTTGGCGATGAGCCCGAGGCCGAGCAGCCCGAACAGCATCGCGTAGCCCGCGGTCCGGCGGGCGTAGGTCTCCACGGTCATCCCGCCGGGGCGGCCCGCCGCGTCGATCCGCTTGCGGATCTTCAGCCGCCACGGGCCCAGCAGCTCCATCGTCATCCGGGCGAACGGGTTGCCCAGGAAGTCGGCGATGACGTCCAGGATGAACGTCTCGTCCTTGTCGGGCTTCTTGGCCAGCGGCACCGCGGACGTGGCGACCCGGTCCCCGGCGGTCAGCTGGGCCAGCCCGACGACGCCCATGAGCACGCACAGCGCCCCGCCGGCCGCCATTGCGTAGATGGCCACGTTCACCTCACACGTCGATCCGGGTCATCCTGCGGATGATCAGCAGGCTGGTGATGAACAGGCCGGCGGCGACGCCCAGGATGATCTGGCCCACGGGTTTGCCGCTCATCACCCGCAGCGCGTCCGGCATGATCACGTTGACCATCGCCAGCCCCGCGATCCCGAGCAGCCCGATCGCCCAGTTGGTGACGACCGCCTCACCCATGATCGTCTTGACCTCGCGGCGGATCTCCTTGCGTTCCTCCAGCGTGGCCGCGATCGTGCGCAGCGCGGTGACCAGGGAGCCGCCCGCCCGCGCGGACACCAGCAGGGTGCTGATCAGCACCCCGAGCTCCCGGGACGGGAGGCGATCGCCGAGGTCGCGGAGCGCGTCGTCCACGGGCTGGCCGAGCCGCAGCGCGTCCGCGGTGCGGCGCAGCTCCTCGCCGGCGGGGTCCGCGAGCTCGTCCGCGGCGATCTCGATGGCGGTGCGCATGACCAGGCCGGCATGGGTGGCGTTGGACAGCACCCGGGCCAGCTCCGGCAGCTGGGCGATGAACTCCTCCCGGCGCCGTTCCTCCCGCCGCCGGACATAGGACAGGAACGCGAAGGCGACACCGATCGCGGCGGCGATCCCGAAGATCGGCGCCATCCACCGGCCGATCAGGAAGATCGCGGCGACGCCGGTCGCCGTCATCAGCGTGAGGAACGTCGACACCCGGATCCGCATACCGGAGGCGGTGAGGCGCCGCGCGAGCGTCTTGCCCAGGGACGTCCGGCGGATCACGACGTCCAGCCGCCACATCAGGCCGCTCATGCTGTCGTCGGAGACCAGCGCGGAACGGGCGACCAGGCGGCTGCGCTGCCCCCACCCGATCATCAGGTCGCCGACGCCCCAGACGGCCAGCGCCAGGGTCGCCACCAGCATCAGCAGAATCACCGGCAGTGGCAGGCTCACAGCGGACACCCCCTCGTCTCCTCGTCGATGCGGCTCATGGGCCCACCCGCGGCCCGTGGCCGTTCGTCCCGCCGCCGCTCACGCGATGGGCGAACGCCGGCGGGACGCTCTCGCCCGCGTGGAACAGCCTGGTGAGCAGCGCGTCCGGCAGCGGCAGCGGCCGGAACACGCCCCGGACCTCGCGGTTCGGGCCGATCGGCTCCGACTCGAACCGCATGACGGGGCACAGCGCGGACGCCTCCCGCCGGGCCGGGTCCACCACCGCGACCTCCGTGATCCGGCGGGACCCGTCCGGGCCCCGGCTCAGCTGGACCACCGCGTCGACGGCGCTCGCGATCTGGTCGCGGATCGCCTCGAACGGCAGCTTGACGTCGCTCATGCTCGCCAGCGTCTGGAGGCGGTGCACGGTGTCCTCGGTCGAGTTGGCGTGCACCGTCACCAGCGAACCGTCATGGCCGGTGTTCATCGCCTGGAGCATGTCGAGCGTCTCGCCACCGCGGACCTCACCGACGATGATGCGGTCCGGACGCATGCGCAGCGCGTTGCGGACCAGGTCGCGGATCGTGATCGCGCCCTTGCCCTCGATGTTGGCCGGGCGCGATTCGAGCGGGATGATGTGCTCCTGCTTCAGCTGGAGCTCCGCGGAGTCCTCGATCGTGATGATGCGCTCGTGGTCCGGAACGAACGCCGACAGCGCGTTCAGCATCGTCGTCTTCCCCGTGCCCGTACCGCCCGAGATGACCAGGTTGAGCCGGGCCCGGACGAACGCGGCCAGCAGCATGCCGCTGGCCTGGTCCATCGACCCCATGCCGACCAGTTCCTCGACCGAGTACGCGCGGGGGAAGCGCCGGATCGTCAGGATCGGGCCGACGAGCGACAGCGGCGGCACGATGACGTTGACCCGCTCGCCGGTCGGCAGGCGCGCGTCCACCATCGGGCTCGACTCGTCCACACGCCGGTTGACCTGCGCGACGATCCGGTCGATGGTCTGGTAGAGCTGCTCCTCGCTGGCGAACCCGGTGTCCAGCCGGTGCACCCGGCCGGCCCGCTCCACGAAGATCGAGTCGGGGCCGTTCACCATGATCTCGGTGACGTTCGGGTCGGCGAGCAGCGGTTCCAGCACGCCGAGGCCGAGCGCCTCGTCCACCACCCGGCGGATCAGGTTGGCCCGCTCCCCGGCGGCGAGGACGGGCCCCTCCCGCGTCACCAGCAGCCCGACGACCTTCTCCAGCCGGGCACGCCGCTGCGCCATCGTCAGGCGCGCCATCTCGTCGAGGTTGATCTCCTCCAGCAGCCGCTGGCGCCAGTGCTGGACGGTGTTCTTACTGGTCCGGTCGTTGGCCGACCGGTCGTCTTCGAGGCGATCCTTGAGTGCCATCGCTCACCCCAGCGGCATCGTGACGGTGCGCTTCACGGTGTAGTCCAAGGGCACGCCCTTGAAGAGGAGCGGGAGCTTCGCCTCCACGTGGCAGTAGACGGCGTCGGCGCCGTCCACCGTGGTGGTTCCGCCCTCGATCTTGTAATCGTTCAGCCATGCGGGCCGGACGCTGTTGGCGTACGCGACGCACAGTCCCGGCTCGTACCGCTGGCTGGCCTCGCGGGCCCCGGTGCGGGCGATGTTCTCCACGCGCGACACCGTGGTGAAGGAGATGTAGGCCTGGAAGGAGAGGAAGATGATGAAGAACGCGATGGGCACCGAGCCCGCGAACTCCAGCGCCACCGCTCCCCTGTCGCGCCGGCGCCGGGAACCGCGCGCCGCCATGCCCCTCACTCCGAACCCTCGTCAACGATCTTGGTTCTGGTCTCGATCCCCCACGAGCTGCGCAGCCCCGGGATGAGGATCGGGGTGTCGATGGTGACGACGGCGTAGCCGTTCACGACATTGATCGTCAGATGCTCGCGGTCCTTCCAGTCGCCCTTGATACGGCTGATCGCGCGGCGCCGCACCTCCTCCCGGTTGGCCCTGGCCTCCGGGGTGTCGCGCTGGTCGTAGCCGATCACCGCCACCGCGCGGGCCGCCTCGTTCGCGGCGTGGCTGGAGTAGGTGGAGGTCAGCCCGATCAGGACGACCTGCCACACCAGCAGGAAGACGAGCGCGATGAGCGGGAGGATCCCGGCGAACTCCACCGCGACCGCGCCCGCGTCGCCCTGCTTCTGCGGGGGCGGTTGCGGAACGGCCTCCGGCTGCGGCACTGTGCCGAGCAGGCCCAGGTCGGCGGCGGCCCTGCCGACCGCCTTGCGGAAGTCGGAGTTCTTCACCGCCGTCGGCGAGCCGGTGTTCGCGGCCTCCTCCAGCGCCCGGAACACCGCCGGCACCACCACGCCGCGCAGCGGGGAGCCGACCATCTTGCGCGCCAGGTCGGGCTGGATCTCGTTGCGCTTGTCGTGCCGCGTGAGCAGGACGCTCATGTCCTCCTCCTTGCGGATCGCGAGCCGCGCGAACATCCGCGCCAGCCGCCGCGCGGACCGCAGCGACGGCACGTCCGGCGTGGCGACGATGACCGCCTCGTCCGCGAGTTCCACCGCCATCGCGTTGGCGTCGGCGACGTGCGTGCCGCCGTCCACGATCACCACGTCGTACCGGGACCGGACGACCGTGAGGATCTGCCGCACGGCCCGCGCGGAGATCTCCTCGGCGTCCTCGCCCTGCCCGGGCGCCAGCAGCAGGTGCGGTCCCGACGGGTGGACGAACAGCGCCTCGGCGACCACCGCCCCGTCCAGGTCGCCGGCCGCCGCGGCGAGGTCGGCGATGCTGTGCCGGTGCTGGACGTCCAGATAGCCCGGGATGTCGCCGTTCTGCAGGTCCATGTCGATCAGGCAGACCGTCTGCCCCGCGCTGGACGCCGCGATCGCGAGGTGGATCGCCAGGGTGGTCGTGCCGACGCCGCCCTTCGCCCCGCACAGGGTCACCAGCCGCGCCAGC
The DNA here is from genome assembly GCF_043198455.1 of Spirillospora sp. NPDC048824. Classification (NCBI taxonomy): domain Bacteria; kingdom Bacillati; phylum Actinomycetota; class Actinomycetes; order Streptosporangiales; family Thermomonosporaceae; genus Spirillospora; species Spirillospora sp. NPDC048824. Next base: position 278,622 of record NZ_JBICUS010000002.1, read on the forward strand.
CGGCCGCCCTGCCCCGGCGCCTCCGCGGAGGTGAAATGCCGCCGCATGGTGCGCGACCACTCCGACGCCTGGTGGACGCGGTTCTGCAGCTCCGACAGGGTCGGCTCGTTCGAGATGACCCCGCGGGCGCCGGCCGCCATCGCCCCCGACAGCGTCTCCGCGGTCGCCTCGTCGGCGATCAGGATGACGGCGAGCTGCGGCTGGCGGACCACCATGTCGCGGATCAGGTCGAGCGCCGGCAGCGGCCCGAGGCCCTGATGCACCAGCACGACGTCCAGTTGCGGGACGGTCGTGACCGTGCTCGCCAGATGGCTGGACGTCGTCTCCACCGCGATGACCTTGATGTCGGCCAGCTCGCGGAACTGGCCGGTCAGTGAGGCGGCGAGGTCGCGGTCCTCGATGCCGAGCAGGACTTGGATGGTCATCGCGGGTTCACCTCGCCGGGATCGTCTCGCAGACCGGGGGCAGCTTGACGCCGTCCACGCCGGTCCCCGATCCGCCGATGAGCGCGAGCCTGATCTTGTTCGCGAAGCTCTCCTCGCGGGTGAGCTTCAGGCTGTCCGCGGCGCTGAGCGCGAACGTCATCGGCACCTGCGACTGGGTCGCGGAGGAGTTCCGGTCGTCCTTGACCTTGGTCTCCTGGCCGATCTGGATGACCCGGGCCGCCCGGACGATCCGCGCCGCGCAGGACTGCTGCTTGTTGCCGTCCTGCTTCTGGTAGGTCGCGTAGATGTCGACGGGCATGCCCTCGTGGACCTTGCCGGCCACCCCCGTCTCGGCGTCGATCATGATGGCGATCTCGCGCTGGCCGGGCTGCAGCGTGGGGCCGGGGACGAGCATGCCGGTCTGCAGGTGGGACCCGGCCGGGAGGTCGGCCGCGGCGACCTTGCCCTCGAGTTGCGCGACATCGGTGACCATCGTGTCCGGTGACCACTTCTTCGGTACCCGGATGCGTTCGAGATCGTCCCCGGTGATCGGGGTGAACGCCTCGATAGGCCGTTTGAGCTTGAGCACGTCGGTCTTCACGCCGACCTCGGCCCGAACGGACCCGACGTAACCGATGATGCTGACGAATACGGCAACGGCGCCGAGCGCAGCCAAGATCATCAGCAGAACTCCACGACGCTGGCGCGGGTTCATGGGACTCCGTTTCTCTGGTCCGGGGGTCGGGAGGCTTAGCGGGGGTGCTGCGGACGGAACGTGACGGTGTCGGCGCGCGGCCAGTCGTCGTCGTCCGGCGCCGTCCGGGACATCCGCTCGGGGTCGGGTGGTTCCGCCTGCCTGGAGGCGGCACCGTTGAGGAGGCGCCCGATGGACGACGCGCCCTCGGACGGGGGCGCCTCGCCGGTGTCGGCCTCGGCATCGGCGGGTTCGGCGGGTTCGGCGGGTTCGGGAGTGTCCGTGGGGTCTTCGGGTTCGGAGGGACCGGCGGACGGGACCTCGTCGCCGGTCCGGCGGGATTCGGGCGTGGCGGGGTGATCCGGCGGGGCCGGATGGTCGGGTGAGGCGTTGCCCCATGAGTTCGGCGGTGTCTGTGCGCGCGTCCGGACCGGTGCCGCCAGGACGGGTTCCCGGCGCGTCGGCGGCGCCGGCGCCTCCTCCGCCTCCGAGACGGGCGTGACCGTGTGCGGGTCGTGCGGGTGCAGGGAACGCGGCCACTGGGGCCGCTGGGGCGCGCCCTCCTGTGGCTGCGGGATCTGCGGTCGCGTCGGCGGGGCCTCCGGGTACTCCGGCCGGGTGCCTTCCCGCGGGGGGACCTGCGGCGCGGGCGGCTGAGGCCGGGCGGCCGGCGCCTGAACAGGCTGCGGTTGCACGGCCGGCGCCTGAACGGGCTGCGGCTGGACGGGGTGGGAGTGCGGGCCCGGCTGCTGAGGACCCGGCTGCTGAGGGCTCGGCGGCTGAGGGCTCGGCGGCTGCGGCCGGCCACGGGAGGGCTGGGCGGCGGACGCGTGATCGTCGCCCCGCTGGACCATGAAGCAGAACGGGCACTCGGGGAGGGCGGTCGGCTCGCCGCACCATCCGCAGGGCCGGTAGTCGGCTCCGGCGAGCAGCCCCTGCAGCGCCTGCGGGTGCCCGCTGAAGGCCACGAACTCGGCGTATTTCTTGGCGCCCCAGTATTCGGCGCTCATCGGCTGCGCGGCGACCGGGGTCATCGAAACCGCCGCGATCGCCGGACTCAGCTTGTGCTGAAGCCAGTCGACATCGCCGTTCTCGTGGCTGAACAGCATCAGCACGGGATCGGCCGGGCGCGAGGGCGGCTCGGGGGCGGGCTTGGCCGAGGTGATGCGGTGGACCGCGGGCCGGGGCCCCGCCGACACCGAGAAACCGTTGCCCGGCAGATAGGACGACACATGCGCCGCGAGTCCGGTCTTGATGTGCTCCAGGCGGGCGACACTGTTCACCCAGGCCCCGGCGTAGACGCTCTCGCACAGTCGCGGGGCGAGGCTCGCGAGAACTCCGGGCCGGGCGTAGGAGGACGCGAACGTCAGCTGGTCGGCTATCAGCGAGAGTGCGAGCGGGGGAACGTCGAGCGGCATGCCGGCGATGCGGTCGGTGAGCAGGGCGGAGCGGGCCAGCCTGACCAGCCGGCGCGCCTCCGCGCCCTTCCACGACGGGTAGATCACCAGGACCGCGTCCCGGTGGCCGAGCGCGTACGCCATGTGATCGATGAAGGCGGGCGGCACGTCGCCGCCGCCCCCCAGGCCGAACCGCTGGGCCTCGGTGGCCTGCAGGATGCCCGTGCTCGGAAAGTCACCGGCGAGTACGACCGCTGTCACGGGCGCCTCGGCTCATTCTCGGGCCTCACCGGGCCGCCCCCTCCTGTTCTCCACAGCGGACGATCACCCGCGACCGCTTTCCGGTTGCGGGTACGCTGACGTTAGTCACCGCGGTTGTCACGACTCAAGCGATTACCCCTTCCGCGGGCGAATCGCAATTGAACCGTGGCACCGCATTCTTCGATGGCGTCCGCATTCCCCCGGTTCCACTCGCCCGGCAACAAGTTCGAGGAATCTCGATGCGGCCACGTGGCCTGGGGAGATGCCGGGCGCGGGACAGGCCGGAGCAGTCGGGGGACGGCGTCCGCGGGCTCTCTCGGTCACCAGCGGCAGGTACCTGACGTCCACGGTCACCTCCCGGGAGTGACACAACCCCAGAGCATTGTCCCGGAACGGGCGGAAATGATCAACATTCAGGCAGAAGTCCACAGTCGGCCAAGAAAATAGGTCCCAGGGCCCTGGACGTGAGCACACAGCGAAGTTCTCGCCACAATTAATTGAATAGTGGACCACTATGGTGCAGGTGGGGCGGTCGCGTCCCGCCGTGTGCCAGTGACAGAGCGTGCGGGGTGTGCGGCTGGGGCTCTTGATGCGGGGGCCGGGAACCCCGGTCTCCGTGGACGCCGTCGCCGCGCGGCTCGTTCCGGCGCGGGGCCGGGCGCAGGCTCTAGAGTCTCCTTGTAGGCGGCCCCAGACTGGAGCGACGGAGATGACGAACCCACCCGACCCCGGTTACCCACAGCGCCCGCCGGCGCCCGAGCAGCCGGGGGGCCCGGGTGGCCAGTACGGCCCGCCGCCCCAGCCGCAGCAGCCGGGCGGGATCCCCGGCCCCCGGCCGCCCGGCCCGGCGTACGGGCCGCAGGACCAGCAGCAGGGCTGGACGCCTCCCCCGCGTGATCCGACGGACAAGGGCGTGTTCGCGGCGTTGTTCGACATGAATTTCGACCACATGATCACCACCAGGCTCATCAAGATCGTCTACGTGATCGCGCTGGCCCTGATCACCCTGGTGGCGCTCTCCGTGGCGGGGTACGGGCTGGCGTGGCTCGCACAGGGCGCGACGTTCCTCGCGCTCCTGCTGCTCGTCGCGGCTCCGTTCCTGTGGGTGCTCCAGCTGCTGGCGGTCCGGATCTTCATGGAGTTCATGATCAACCAGTTCAAGATCAGCGAGTATCTGCGGGCCATCAAGGACAAGGACTAGACGGAGCCGACGGTGGGCGAGTTCGACGGGACCGGGCCCGGTGGCGGTCCCCCACCACGGGACACGCGGCGCGACGCCGGAGCGACGCGGCGCGAGTCGCGCGTGCCCGGGCCGCGCCCGGCCTCGGAGACGTGGCGGGACGGGGAGGCCGCCGGCGGTTCGCTGATGCGGCTCCCCGCGGTGCTCGGCGAGCGCTACGAGGCGGTCGCGGAGCTGCCGGTGCAGGGCGCCGAGTCGGATCTGCTGCTGGTGCGGGACGCGCGGGGCGACGAGTACGTGGCGAAGATCTTCCGCCGCGGGTACAACGCCGACCGGGAGGTGTGGGCCAAGCTGCCCGCGCTGGAATCACCGCACGTGCTGCGGATCCTGGAGACCGGGCATGCGGACGGGCGCGACTACGAGGTCGCCGCGTACGCGCCGGACGGCAATCTGCGGGCGCTGATGCAGGAGGGGCCGCTGCCGGCAGGGACGGCCGGTGAGATCGCGGCGCAGCTCGCGGCGGGGCTGACGGCGCTGCACCGGGCGGGCATCGTCCATCGTGACCTGAAACCGGAGAACGTCCTGGTGCTGGGCACCGAGCCGGTGCGGCTGGCGATCGCCGACTTCGGGCTGAGCAAGGTGCTCGACCAGAGCGTGGTGTTCGCGTCGTCGTCGCGGACGCTGGCCTACGCGGCGCCCGAGTCGCTGTCGGGCCAGGTGTCGCCCGCCCGTGACTGGTGGTCGCTCGGCATGATCGTCCGGGAGCTGGCCACGGGCCGGGCGCCCTTCGAGGGCCTGAGCGAGACCGTCGTGGTCGACCATCTGGCGACGCGTCCGGTGAGCGCGGACGACGTCGGCGACCCGAGGCTGCGGCTGCTGTGCCGGGGCCTGCTGGCCCGCGACCCGCGCAGAAGGTGGACGGGCGAGCAGGTCGGCGAGTGGCTGGACGGCGGTTCGCCGCACGTCGCCGAGGAGAGCGTCCAAGCGGAGGCGGGCAGCGGCCTCCCGTTCAGGGGACACCGCTACACCCGCCGGGACGAGCTGGCCCGCGCGCTCGTCGAGCACTGGGACCACGCCGCACAGTACTTCTTCGGCCGCGGAGAGTCGGGCGAGGCGTGGCGGAGCCTGCGCGAGTGGCTCGCGGAGATTCCGGACGACGGCCGCATCGGGCTCGTCGACGGCTACCTCATGACGGCTCTGCCCCCGGACGTGAAACTGCTGCATCTGGTGCGGTGGCTGGATCCGGCACTCCCCCCGCATTTCCTCGGGCGGCGGCTGACCGCCGGCGACCTGTCCGGCCTCGCCGTCCTCGCCGACGATCGCCGCCATGCCGACCATCGCACCGCCTGCCTCATCGGGCGGGCGCTCTGGGAGCACCACCTCCTGCACGTCCTGGCCGGGTTCGAGACCGGGGAGGACCTGGCCCGGGTCGACGACCAGTGGCGCGCCCATGTGTCGGCCTGGAACGATCTGGCGCGCTGGCTGCGCGACCAGGACTCGATGCCGCAGGGCCTCGCGAGGCGGCTGCCCGACGCCGGGTCCGAGGAGCCGCCCGCCGTCCTGCTCACGCTGCTCGCCCTGGCCGCGCGTCCCGCCGAGACGCACCGGCTCCTCGCCGAGGGCGCGGCGCGGGCGCGCGAGTCGATCGCCGAGCCGGTGCCGTGGTTCACGTGGCTGGCGGACGGCGCGGGCGACGATCCGCTGCGGCTGCTCGCGGTGACGCTCGCCGCGGCCGAGGCCGCCGTGGAGACCGAGGCGCGGGCACGCGAGCGGAGTGCCGCGCGGCAGCGGGACGAGGCGCTCCGCGCGCATTGGGAGGAGCGGGAACGGCAGCGGCTCGCCGGACGCGGTTCGGCGGTGACGCGGGCCGTGCTCTGGACGGTGCCGTTCCTGTTCCTCTGGCTACTCGGAAGCTGGGTGGTGGGCTCCCTGTTCGGCGGCGGCGGCGATGAGGGAACGGCCTCCGTCGGACTGCAGAAATCGTCCTCGGGCGTCTCGTTCGGCGTCCTGGCCGTCTTCTCCGTGCTCGCCTGGGCGGTCCACTGCGGCAGCGAAGTCTTCTTGGCGCGCGCGCAGGGCACGGACTATCTGCCCCAGGGGCCGTGGTCCATGATCTCCGGTTTCCTCGGCGCGAGCGGCCGCGGCCTGTCGAAGGCGTCTCAGACGATGACGGGCGCGGCGCAGAGCACCGGGCGGCGCGGTTGCGGGTTCCTGCTGCTCGCCGGGACGATTCCGCTGCTGCTGCTCTTGCTCCTGTTCGGGGCGCTGTCGTCCATCGCGAGCATGCTGTGGCTTCTCCTGCTCATCGTGGGGCCCGCCGCACACGCCGTGGGGGCGGGCGTCCGGCTGCACCAATGGCGCCAGGCGCGGACGACCGGAGGGACCTCGTGAGCAGCGGGATCGAAGCGGAGGTCGTCCTGGACGCCGCGGTGGTGCTCAGCCTGGGCATGAACCGTGTTCTCGGCGGCGGGGCGGGGCTGGCGGGGCGGGGCGCCGAGGCGCTCGCCGCGCTCGCCGCGGGACGCGCCGAGGCGCGGGCGGCGGCCCTGGCCGAGGTCGAGACCCACGAGCGGGCCCTGCGCGAGGTCGTGGAGCGCAACGCCCGCATCGCGGCGCTCGCCGAGACCGGTGCGAAGATCGGCGCGGAGGTGGCGCTTCCCGGGCGGCTCCAGCCCGGCGAGCAGTCCGCCGAGGAGCTGACCGCCTGGTGCGCCGCCACGGACCCCGTCCTGGACGCGGCCGAACGGAGCCTGTCGGAGCATCTCGCCGCCCAGGTCACCGCGCAGATCTTCACGGCCCCCGCCGAAGGCCTCCGGGCCGACACGGAGCGGAGCGCGCCGCCGCCGTCCCCAGAGGACGACGTCCGGGCGGACGACATCCGGACCGACCTCGAAAGGATCATGACGCGGCTGCTGCCCGACGTGGCCGAGGCGGAGCGGCGGGCGGTCGCGGAGGCCGCGGGGCTGCTCGCCGGGATCGGGACGGCGGAGGAGGCCGAGGGCGTCCTGCAAGAGGTGCGGCTGCGGATCCAGGCCGCCAACCGCCGCACCGAGGAGCACCGGGAGCAGGAGCGGCGCCGGGCCGCCGAACGCGACGCCGCCGAGCAGGCGGAGGCCGAGCGCCGCTACGTCCTCGACTCGATCACCACGGCGTTCGAGGACATGGGGTACGAGGTCCAGGCCGGGTTCGAGACGTTGACGGCGGAGGACGGCACCCTGACCCTGACGAAGGGCGGCTGGCCCGACCACAGCGTGCGGATGCGGGTCGACGACGCCGCGCACGTGCGGGCGTCGATGGTGCGCGAGCGGCCCGCGGAGAGCGAGGACGACCGGCGGGTGGACGTGGAGCGGGAGCAGGAGTGGTGTGAGGCGTTCGAGGCCGCCAGGGGCCGGCTGGCGGACGCCGGGGTCCGCTCGGACGTGGCGTGGCGGCTGGAGCCCGGGGTCCGCGAGCTGCCCGTTTCGGCCGGGCCGGGGCAGACTAGGGGCCGTGCGGGCCAACGCGAACGCCACCGGGAGCGTCACAAGTGAAGTGCCGGAACACGCCCGGGGGCGTGATCGGAGCGGAGCGGAGTTTCGGATGAGCGGTGTGAACCGGGGGGTGCGGGGGTTCGTCACCCCGCGAGGGAGTGTGCATGAGCATTGAATCGCCGACGCTCGGGGGGCGGCTGCAGGGCTGGCCGCCGTTCATCCGGGAGCTGGACGCGACCCTTTCGGTGCACTCCCAGTACGTCCTGTCGGGCAACCTGTACGACAGCTTCCTCGCGCCGCCGCTGGAGGGCGGCGGGGTGGCGCGGCTGCTGCCGCTGCGCATGCTTCTGTGGGAGACGCTGCGGTCCAGCGGCGCGGACTGCATGATCGTGTACGACCCGGTGGACGGCCTGCAGGTCTATCCGGGTGGCGGCGACGTGGGCGCGGACGATGCGGCCCAGGCGGCCGAGCGGCTGCTCGGCAAGATCAAGGCCGATGACAAGCCGTCGCTGGAGGGGCTGACCCGGCATCTGGCCGCGGTGGCCCGGCCGAAGGAGAACATCCGCGCCGCGTTCGTGATCGACTCGGCGTCCCGGATCGCCCGGAGCCCGACGGATCTGGAGCCCGCCGAACGCGACTTCTTCCGCGTCTGCGCGAAGCTGTCGCGCAGCGCCCGGCCCGTCCGGGTGACGGGGCCGCGGCCGAAGCCGCTCTACAACCCGATCGTGTGGCTGGTGGAGCGGCCCGGTGACCTGCCGCCGTGGCTGACGACCGACAACGAGTCCATCCGCGAGATCACGATCCCGCGCCCGCATCTCGGTGACCGGCAGGAGACCGCGCGGCTGCTGGCCCGTGCGTTCGGGGTGAGCGACGTCGGGGCGGACGAGGTGGCCGCGGCGGCGTGTGACGCGTTCGCCGAGCAGGCCGACGGGCTCACCCTCCAGTCGATGATCGAGGTGACCCGGCTGGCCAAGGAGCGGAACGTCGACCTGGCCGATCTGCCGGACGCGGTCCGCACCTACAAGCTCGGCGTGCTCGACAACCCGTGGAGCCGCGGCCACCTGCGGCGCCGCGTGCTGGAGGGCGAGAAGCGCGTTCCGGATCGGGTGATCGGGCAGCCGCAGGCGGTCACCAAGACCCTCGACATACTGAAGCGGGCGGTGCTCGGGCTGTCGGGCGCGCAGGCGACCCGGTCCGGCAGCCGTCCGCGCGGGGTGCTGTTCTTCGCGGGCCCGACCGGTACCGGCAAGACGGAGCTGGCCAAGGCGATCACCGAGCTGGTCTTCGGGGACGAGTCGGCCTATCTCCGGTTCGACATGAGCGAGTTCTCCGGCGAGGGCTCCGGCGACCGGCTGATCGGGTCGCCGCCCGGGTACGTGGGCCACGAGGCGGGCGGGGAGCTGACCAACGCCGTCCGCGAGGACCCGTTCCGGGTGATCCTCTTCGACGAGATCGAGAAGGCGCACCCGCGGATCCTGGACAAGTTCCTGCAGATCCTGGAGGACGGCAGGCTCACCGACGGGCGCGGCAACACCGTGCACTTCTCCGAGTCGATCCTGATCTTCACCTCGAACCTCGGGATGTTCGTCCCCGGCCGCGACCTGACGACCCGCGACGCGCCGGCGCACGGTGCGGCCGACAGGTTCTCGGTGGACAGAGTGCAGAACATCACACCGGGAATGTCGTACGAGGAGGTCGAGCAGCGCATCAAGAGCGCCGTCGCCGACCATTTCACCGAGGTGCTCAACCGGCCGGAGCTGCTCAACCGGTTCGGCGACAACATCGTGGTGTTCGACTTCATCTCCGGCGAGGCGGCACAGAAGATCTTCGACCTGCAGTTCGCGAACATCTGCAGGCGGGTGACCGACGAGCACCGGCTCGTCCTCGCCGTGAAGAGCGAGCCGCTGGAGACGCTCCGGGGGTGGTGCACCGAGGAGCTGGCCAAGGGCGGCCGCGGCATCGGCATGGCGCTGGAGTCGCACTTCGTCAACCCGCTGGCGCGCGCGCTGTTCGACCGTGAGCTCGTACCGGACGAGAAGGTCACCGTGACGGGAATCCGGCGCGAGGGCAGCATCGTCCATCTGGATCTCCAGTGACGTCCGGCCGTCCGGTGGCCGGAGGCGGCCCGGAGGAGACGCTGCTTCTCGCCAAGGCGCACTATCCGGTGACCACACTCGGCCCGGGTACCCGCGCGGGCATCTGGACGCAGGGGTGCACGCTGCACTGCCATGGCTGCCTGTCGCGGGACACGTGGGACGCCGACCCGGGCAGGGCCGTCCCCGTCGAGGCGGTGCTCGGCTGGCTGGACTCCCTGCCGGGACCGGTCGATGGGGTCACCGTCTCCGGTGGTGAGCCGTTCCAGCAGCCGGGCGCGCTGGCGGCTCTGCTGAGGGGGATCCGCGCGTGGCGAGACGACCGCGACCGTGAGACGATTGAGGTGGACATATTGGTTTACAGCGGATATGTCTACTCTCGGCTCGCCCGCATCGGAGAGACGCGCGAGATCCTGGGCATGTGCGATGCCGTGATCACGGGCCCGTACGTCGACCGGCTCAACCCTGGGGGGCGACACCCCGAGGGTGGCTCTCTACTCTGGAGAGGGTCGGCTAACCAGCGCGTCGTACCGCTGTCCTCACTGGGACGCGAACGGTACGGGGCACTGGCCGACATCGGGAAGACTGGAGATGAAACAGGGCCCCGAGTACAGGTGTCCGTGGACGAAGGGCCGGAGGGAAGGCGGGTGTACTACATCGGGATCCCGCGAAGGGGTGACATGGAGCACCTCACGTCGAGGCTCGACCGCGCCGGGGTGCGCTCGGGGGATGTGTCATGGCGACCTTGAACTGTCCTGTCTGTGACGAGCCGTTCCAGCAGGGAGACCTGCTGTGCATGAGCTGCGGGGCCAACCTGGCCCGCGCCGGCGGCGGCGCCCACCGGCAGGCACCGGGCGGGTACGACGACCAGCAGCGGCAGGGCTACCCGCCGCAGGGGGCGCAGGGCGGCCAGCCGTACGGAGCCCCGCCGCAGCACGGCCAGCCGTACCAGCAGGCGCCCCAGCACGACCCCTACCAGCAGCAGGCGCCCCAGCAGCAGGCCCCTCACCAGCCGCCGGGCCCGCCCGGCCAGTCGCAGGACCCGTGGGGGCCGCCGCAGCAACAGCAGCCGCAGCAGGACCCGTGGGGAGCGCCGCCCGTGCCCCAGGCTCCCGATCAGCACGGGCAGCCCCAGCACGGTCAGGCTCAGCACGGTCAGGCTCAGCACGGTCAGGCTCAGCACGGTCAGGCTCAGCACGGTCAGCCCCAGTACGGTCAGGCTCAGCACGGCCAGCCCCAGAACCAGCAGCACGGGGGTCAGCCGCAGCATGGCGGCGGCCAGCCGCCGATGCCGCAGCAGCAGGCGCCCGGGGACCCGTGGGGAATGCCCCAGCAGCAACCGCAGCAGCAAGACCCGTGGGGGCCTCCGCAGGGGCAGCAACAGCAGCCTCCGATGCCCGACCAGTACCAGCAGCCGGAGCAGCAGTACCCCCCGCAGGACCAGCAGTTCCCACCGCCCCAGGACCAGTACCAGCAGCGAGAGCCGCAGTACCCGCCGCAGGACCAGTACCAGCAGCAGGACCAGTACGGTGTGCCGCAGCCCGGCCCGGCCGACCACCAGTTCGGCCAGCCGCCTCAGCAGCACGGCGGCGGACAGCCGCCGATGCCGCCACCGCACGGCCGTGAGGCGACGCTGCTGCCGCCCGACCACAACCAGGGCCAGCAGCGTCCACCGGCCCCGGACAGCACGGCGTTCATGTGCCCCTACTGCGAGGCGGTGCTGAGCAACCCCGGCGCCGCGCAGTGCGACTCGTGCCTGCGCCCGCTGCCGCAGAAGGGCACGCCCATCCTGCGTGTGATGTTCCCCACGGGCGAGCTGAAGGTCTCCGTCGGGCAGCACCTGGTGCTCGGCCGGGACGCGGGCCAGTCGCCGGTGGCGGCCACGTTCACGCAGTACGACAACGTGTCGCGCCGCCACTCCACCGTGTGGCTCGACCCGTCCGGGACTGCGTGGGTGCGTGACGAGGGCTCCACCAACGGGACGTTCGTCAACGGCGAACGGCTCCCGCGCGGCGTGGAGGCCCCCCTCCGCAACGGGGACCAGCTTCGCCTGGCCGCCGACGTCACCGGGACCGTCCAGCTGAACTGAGCAGCACGGCAAAGGGCGGCCCCGCGGTTCTCACGACCGCGGGGCCGCCCTTTGTCTTCCGCCTGCCCGTCGCCTCGCCGGACCGCCGTGCTGCGCGACCGCCGCGCCGAGGGACGCCGCGCCGAGGGACGGAGACGAACTAGCCGGCGCGCTTGGTGCGGGCGCGCGTGCGCTCGCGCTCCTTCGCGGCCAGCACGACCTTGCGGATGCGGACGGCGCCCGGGGTGACCTCGACGCACTCGTCCTCGCGGCAGAACTCCAGGGCCTCCTCCAGCGACAGCAGCCGCGGCGGGGTGAGCCGCTCCAGCTCGTCACCGGTGGACGACCGCATGTTCGTGAGCTTCTTCTCCTTGGTGATGTTGACGTCCATGTCGTCGGCCCGGGAGTTCTCCCCGACGATCATGCCCTCGTACACCTCGGTCGTCGGCCCGACGAAGAACGTGCCGCGGTCCTGCAGGTTCGTGATCGCGTACGCGGTGGCGGCGCCGGAGCGGTCGGCGACGAGGGAACCCGACGGACGGGTGCGCAGCTCGCCGAACCAGGGCTCGTACGCCTCGAACACGTGGTGCGCCATGCCGGTGCCGCGGGTCTCGGTCATGAACTCGGTGCGGAACCCGATCAGGGCGCGCGCCGGAACCAGGAACTCCAGCCGGATCCAGCCGGTGCCGTGGTTGGTCATCTGCTCCATGCGGCCCTTGCGGACCGCCAGCAGCTGGGTCACGGCGCCGAGGTGCTCCTCGGGAATGTCGATGGTGAGCCGCTCGACCGGCTCGTGCTTCTTGCCGTCGACGACCTTGACGACCACCTGCGGCTTGCCGACGGTCAGCTCGTAGCCCTCGCGGCGCATGTTCTCGACCAGGATCGCCAGGGCCAGCTCGCCGCGGCCCTGCACCTCCCACGCGTCCGGACGCTCGGTCGGCAGCACCTTGATGGACACGTTGCCCACCAGTTCGCGCTCCAGCCGGTCCTTGACCATCCGGGCGGTGACCTTGGTGCCCTTCTCCCGTCCCGCCATCGGCCCGGTGTTGGTGCCGACCGTCATGGAGATCGCGGGCTCGTCCACGGTGATCAGCGGCAGCGGGCGCGGGTCGTCCGGGTCGGCGATGGTGTCGCCGATCATGATGTCGGGGATGCCGGCGATCGCGATGATGTCGCCGGGCCCCGCCTCCTGCGCGGGCTTGCGGGTGAGCGCGTCGGTCATCAGCAGCTCGGTGATCTTCACCCGCTCGATGCTGCCGTCGTGCCGGCACCAGGCGACCTGCTGGCCCTTCTTGATCGTCCCGGCGTGCACCCGGCACAGCGCGATGCGGCCGAGGTAACTGGAGGCGTCCAGGTTGGTGACGTGCGCCCGCAGCGGGACGTCCGGGTCGAAGGACGGCGCCGGGATCGTCTCGGTGATGACCTTGAACAGCGGCTCCAGGTCGTCGCTGCCGGGCATGGCGCCGTCGGCGGGCTTGTCCAGCGACGCCCGCCCGGCGCGGCCCGACGCGTACACGATCGGGAAGTCGATCTGCTCCTCGTCGGCGTCGAGGTCCATGAACAGCTCGTACGTCTCGTCCACGACCTCGTCGATGCGGGCGTCGGGACGGTCGGTCTTGTTCACGACCAGGATCACCGGCAGCCGCGCGGCGAGCGCCTTGCGCAGCACGAACCGCGTCTGCGGGAGCGGGCCCTCGCTGGCGTCCACCAGCAGGACGACGCCGTCCACCATGGACAGCCCGCGCTCCACCTCACCGCCGAAGTCCGCGTGCCCCGGGGTGTCGATGATGTTGATCGTCAGCCCGTTGTGCCGCACGGCGGTGTTCTTGGCGAGAATGGTGATCCCCTTCTCGCGCTCCAGATCGTCGGAGTCCATCACGCGGTCGTCGACGGTCTGGTTCTCCCGGAAGGCCCCGGACTGCCAGAGCATGGCGTCGACCAGCGTCGTCTTTCCGTGGTCGACGTGGGCGACGATCGCGACGTTCCGGAGGTCATCGCGCGTGGTGATGGGCATGCGGGGCTCGCCTTGGGGTGAGAGTTCGGGATCCGCCGCAGAACACGGCATCGGCCATTCTACTTGCCCGTGCCCGCAACCCGTTCGGCGAAGGCCTCCCCACCGGTCACAGGGACCCCGATTCGCCAACTTTGCTCGTTCTTTGTAATCTTTCCGAGATCCGGTCGTCCGAGGCCCCCTCTCCCCGGGGCTGCGACCGGAGCGCCGAATCTCCCGCGAACGGGAGAGCCGGGGACCCAGGTCCCTGGGGTGAATCGACACACGTCGTAGGGCGACTCCTGGCCCGAACCCGTCAGCTAACCCGGTAGGCGCGCGAGGAGAGGAGAACACCGGCTTGGCACCGGCCCCCCGACGGTGGCGGCGCGTCACGCCCGCCGCCACGGCCACGATGCTCCTGATCGGCCTCGGCGCCACCGCGCCCGTCGCCGCCCACGCCACGTCGCCGTTCCAGCTCGCCGCCGCGACCTCCCCGACCCCCACTCCGACGACGGAGGAGGGGCTGCGCAAAAGCCTCGACGCGCTGAACGAAGAGGCCGAGATCCTCACCGAGAAGTACAACAAGACCCGCGTCGACCTGGGCAAGGCCAAGAAGGCCGAGCAGGCCGCCGCCAAGGAGGCCGCGGCGTTGCGCGCCCAGGCCACCCCCGCCCGCGAGCGGCTCGGACGGATGGCGGCCGCGAACTACATGACCGGCGCCCCCGACGTGATCTTCGGTGCCGACGGCTCGGCCGAAGGGCTGGCCGAACGCGCCTACCTGACCCAGAGCCAGATCACCACCGTCCAGGCGCTGCAGAAGCAGATCGAGCAGGCCGAGACCGCGCAGCGCACCGCCGAGGCGAAGAAGGCGCAGGTCGAGAAGGCCGCCGCGGACGCCGAGAAGGCCCGCGAAGCGGCCAGGCAGAAGGTCGCCGAGGTCACGAAGCGGCTGGACAAGCTGACCACCACCCGGGTCAGCGACCCCCGCAGCGGCCTGCGCGCGACCGTGAAGGGATCGGGTGCGCCGGCCGACATGGCCCGCAAGGCGCTCACCAAACTCGGCTCGCCGTACGTGTGGGCCGCCGCCAGGCCGAACAGCTTCGACTGCTCAGGGCTCGTCGTCTGGGCGTACGCCCAGATCGGCAAGCGCGGGCTGCCGCACTACACCGGCGCCCTGTACGGACTCGGTTCCAAGGTCCCCCGGAACCAGCTCCGCTCCGGCGACCTGGTCTACTTCGGCGGCAGCCTCCACCACATGGGCATCTACCTCAGCGACGGCAAGTACCTGCACGCCCCGCAGACCGGTGATGTGGTGAAGATCTCCAAGATGTCCGACCGCTCCGACTACGCCGGCGCGAATCGCATCTCCTGAGAACGTCGGGGGCTTCCCGCGGCGCGGCGGGAAGCCCTCGTCCTTTTTTTGCAGTGCCCTTGGCGGTCGGGCCCTGGAGGGCCCTCCCTTCGGCGGGCACTGCGTGCGATCGCTGCATCGCTCCGGCTCGCCTTGCGGCTCGCTGCGCGATCAGGTTTCTTGCTTCGCTCGAAGCCTGCCTTCGGACGCGATCGCGACGGTTTGGGTCGTCGCGGGGTCGGGGTGGGGGCCGGGGTCGTCCGCCCCTTCGGACGGCGGGCGTCTTGCTTCTGCGGCGGGCCGTCTCAGGTGAGGCCCTGGTGGGCGAGGGCGTCGATTACGGGGAGGTCGCCGGGGAGCCAGGCGACGTCGTACAGCTCGTCCGGGGACAGCCAGCGGAGCGCCAGGTGTTCCAGGGCCTGCGGTTCGCCCTCGGTGATCTGCGCCGTCCACACCCGGAGCACGGCCTGCCCGCTGAGCCGCCAGTCGCCGCCGATCCGGTCTTTCAACCGGATCTTGATGGCGAGCTCCTCGTGGCACTCGCGCACCAGCGCGTCCTCGTCCGTCTCGCCCGGGTCGACCTTCCCGCCGGGCAGCTCCCAGCCGCCCGCCATGTGCGGCGGCTCGGCACGCTGGGCGCTCAGCAACCGCCCGTCGGAAATGATCGCCGCCCCGACCACCACGAGATCGTTCGCCACCGGCTCCTCTTCCCTGTCGTCCCCATCGGCGTCAGACGGCGCTTCCGGCCCGTCCGGTCTCCCGGATGGACTCGACCTGGCGTGTCGCGTCACGGACGATCTCCTCCAGGTGGCCGCCGTGCGCGCCGCGCCAGTAGAGCTGACCGCAGTCGGCGCAGCGGCCGTAGACGTCGTAGCTGCGGCGCGTGCCCAGCTCAAGGTCGCCTTCGATCTCCTGCTTGTCGACCGGGACGAGTTCACCGTTGCAGGCGGTGCAGCGCGTCCACGGGCGGAGCACGGGCGCGAACCGGTCCAGGAGGTCGCGGAGCTGGTCGTCCGGGCGTGAGCCGCGGACGTACGCGCCGAACCACAGTGCGCGGCGGCGGAGGAGCCCGCGGTCCTGGGTGAGCAGGACGCGGCGTTCCTCATTGGCCTGGACGACCAGCGCCGGGTCGTCCATGTCGTTGTGGTAGGCGGTGTCGAGGCCGAGGAGGCGCATCCGCCGGGCCAGCGTGCCCAGGTGCACGTCGAGCAGGAAGCGCGGGGCGGCCTGGCCCGGCTCCAGCGGGACGGGCTGCGGGCGCGGCACCGCCTCCACCCCCACCTCGGCGCCGGGGTCCGGGCGGGCGGCGGGACCGGCCGGTTCACCGTCGACGGTCATCGGACCGGCCTCGGGCAGCGGGACACCGAGCGACTCCACGAGGTGCCCCAGCGTCGAGGTTCCGTCGTAGGCCAGGCGGCTCACGGGCTCGCGCCGCGCGGCGGGCAGGAACATCAGCAGCTCGCCGGCGACTCGGATGGTTATCTCGTGCTCCACGCCGATCAGCATGCCACGCGTCCCGGCGGTTCCCCGCCGCATTTATCGCGTCAGAGGGCCGGGTACGTCGAGCGGGAGGCCAACACGGGGGACGCCCGAAGCCGCTTCGTCCAGCTCACCGAGGAGGGGCTGAGCGTCACCGGGCGTGCGATGGCGGCGTCGCGCGTGGCCCATGAGGAGATCATGGCGGGCGTGCCGCCCGAGGACGTCCGGGACGCCGCCGACGCGCTCCGGGACATCGTGCTGGTCGTCGGCAGGCGCCGGTTCCGGTGACGTCGCCCCGGGCAGGCCGGCGGATCAGCCGCCCGGCCGCCGCGCGGCCAGTTCGCCGACCTTCTTCTGGAAGTCGGGCCGGGCGAGGGGCCGGGTCACGCCCACCCAGTCGGAGCGCTTGTAGGGCTTCACGCCGATCGCCGGGACGCACGTCGAGCAGCTCGCCACGATCATCTTGTTGTCGGCGATCACCATCCCGACATGGCCGGGACTGTTCGACGAGGTCCCCGGACCGGAGTTGAAGAACACCAGGTCGCCGGGCTGCTCGTCACCCTTGTCGATCTTCACGCCGAACGGCCACTGCTGGAAGGTCGTGCGCGGGATGTCGAGGCCGACCTTCCGGTAGGCGGCCTGGAGGAGGCTGGAGCAGTCCCATGCGTCGGGGCCGTTGGCGCCGAACACGTACGGCTTGCCGCGCTGCGCCATCGCGAAGGAGATGATCTGCTTGACGATGTCGCCGGCGTTCGCGGGCAGCTCGTTGTCCTCGCAGTTGACGCCGGTCGCCTGAACGACTTTGAACTCGCCGCCGACGTACCGCTCGGCCCACTCCAGGACGAGGTCGACGTAGTCCCACGAGTGGTTGTAGGCGAAGATCGCGGTCCGCATCCGGTCCGGCGCGCCGGAGTGCTTGAGGTAGTTGGCGGCGGAGGGAATCGCGTCCTCCGGGTCGTAGCGGTCCTTGCGGCCGTCCTCGTTCCCGTCCACCGCGAACGACTTGAACGTCGCCGCGAGGAACTGCATGGGCCCGCCGGCGCCCGCGTAGTTCTCGCCGCTGCTCACGCCCGGGAGCGTCGACCGGCCATGGTCGGTCTCGACCTTGCCGACGGCCGCCAGCACGTTCCACGGAATGCGGTACTTCTCGCCCGCCTTCCGGTAAAGGTCCAGGTAGTTCGAGGGGATGGCCTGCGCGTCGCCGGCCGCTTCGGGCTGCGCCCCGGCCTCGGAGACGTCCACGCATCCGGCGCTCCCGCCACCGAACATGAACCGGTTCGCGCCGAACAGGATCGGAACGAAGGCCAGCCCCGCGAAGAGCGTCGCGGCGACGCCGAGCGCCCCGACGAGCAGCATGCGGCGGACGGTCATCCCGTGTCCCCCGCCTGGCCCACGTCCGCCGGCTGGAAGGCGTACACCCTCAGCGAGCCGCCCTCCCTCGCCACGGTCACCGCGTACCGCTTGCTGTCGCTGCTCTCGGTACCGCCCTCGGTGATCTGCTGCCGGCCGGTCACAACGAACACGATCGAGTTGGCCTCGATGTTGCGCACCTGGTCGATGGTGGCCGTGCTCTCCGCGACGACCTGGTCCCGTCGCCGGTCCTCCAGCAGCCCGGGCGTCGCCGCGTCCCGTTCGAGCTGCGCCTGCAGGTCGCCGGTGACCAGGCCCGACAGCCGCCCCGTGTAGGCCTGGGGCGTCTCGTCGAAGCGGTACGTCCCGTACTCGGCGACGAAGCGGCGCGCCAGGTCGGCGGCGGTGGCGAACTCCGCCCGGGAGAACGGCAGCAGCCGGTAGATGTCGAAGTCACCCGCGTCGACGGTGCCCTCGATCCCCGGTGGCGGTGACGCCGAGCCGGTCGAGGCGCCCGTGGCGGCGGGACTCGGGTCCGGATCGTCCGGCCCGCCCCCGGGCCCGGCGACCGTCAGGTAGACGCCGACGGCGGCGAGCACGACCACGAGCCCTCCGAAGAGAAGCCTGCGCCGGCGGTCGTTCAGGTTCATCGCTGAGTCTTCTTCATCCTTGGGAGGGCTGGTGGGTGAGACTCACTCGTCGTCCCGCTCACCGGACGGCCGGTCCGGTGGACGCAACCAGAACGGAAGCGGCGGGCCCTCCTGCGACTCTCGCCTGCCCCACAGCGGCGGAGGCTTCTGCCGTTCGCCCTGCGGCCGGGACGCCGAGGGTGCGCCGCTCGCATCGGCACGCGGCCGGGGGACGTTCGACCCGCGGTCGCCGGACCGGCCGGACCCACCGCCCGAACCACCCGATCCGCCGCCGGAACCACCGGAGCCGCCACCGGAACCACCGCCCGAGCGTCCGCGTCCGCGGTCGGCGGGACCGGACGAACGCCCGCCGCCACCGAACCAGCCGCCACCACCGGCACCCTTCCCGGAGCCGTTGCCGCCGGACCCGCCGGACGGGCCGCCGGAACCGCCCGAGCCGCCCGATGGGCCGTTGCCGCCAGAGCCGCCAGAGCCGCCAGAGCCTCCGCCTCCGCCTCCGCCGGTGATGCCGCCGCCACCGGTTCCGCCGCGTCCCGTCCACGAGGTCGGGCGGGCGGTCCCCGTGCCGGAGCCCGCACCGGGGGACTTCCTCCCGCCGCCGCCCGCTCTGGCACCGGCGACGCCGCCCGCGACGCCGCCCGGCCGTGCCGCCGCGTCCGCCGCGGCACCACCCGCGGCGCCGCCGTCCGAGCGCTGGTCGCCGAGCGCACCCGCGCGGGACGGCAGGTTCAGCGGAGGAGCACCCCGCCGGGAACGTCCCGCCTGCGCCGCCGCGGCACCCGCGCCGCGCGGCTTGGCCGCGAGCACCGGCGCGTCCTCCGGCGACGGGCCCTCCCCCTCGCCGGCGCCGCCCCGCCGGTCGGCCGCCACCGCCGTTCCCGGAGCCACATCGCCCTGCGTGGCCGGGGCCACCGCCTCGGAGGTCGCCTCCCGCCTGGCCCAGCGGGCCAAACCGGCACCGGCCGCGGCCGGTGCCGCCGAGGCGACCGCCATCGTGCTTCTCCGCGCCTCGGAGACGGACCTGTTGAGCTGTGCCTCGCTCTTCTCCCGCGCCCCCACCGCGCCGTATCCCACCGCGGAGAACAGATGCTGGAACGGCCTGCGGTAGACGAACGCCGCGAACGTCACCAGCGCGATGAGCAGGATCTGCAGACCCCACGGCAGTGCCTCACCGAGGATCAGCCCGTACGCCCACAGCAGCAGCGACAGCACGCCGATCAGCGCCGCCTGTTTGAGCAGCATGGACAGCAGCAACTCCAGCCATCGGATGGCGATCACCCGTCCGATGCCGGGATGGATTCCTATCCCGAGGAAGATCGGCCCCGCCACCAGCAGCAGCAGGAACGCGATCTTCACCACGATCAGCGCGATGGCGATGACCATGATGAGGATGCCCGCGATGAGCGCCGCGAACAGGCCGCCGAACGCGACCGCCAGCCGGTTCTCCCAGTTCTTGCCTTGGAAGAGCGCGTATGTCTCGGGATGCTCCTCCTTGATGTTCGCGGCCACGTCCTTGTATGCCTCGGCCTTCTTCCCGAGGTCGGCCTCGTTGTTGGGGCCGTGCGTCTCGGGCAGGTCGACCGCCTGCGACCAGAGGAGCTTGTCGGCGTTCTCCTTGACGATCTTCGCGTTGGGATCGGTGGTGCCGAACTCACCCTGCAGCCACGGCTTGCAGACCAGGGCCACCCAGAGCCTGTTCGCGTTGCGGGATGTCTCGTCCAGGTTCTCCGACGTGGCCGGATCCGGTTTGCCGTCGGGTCTCGGGATGCATATTCCGCCCTCGGTGTTGCTCTGCGGCAACGCGGCGTTGAACGCGGCGCTCGTCGCCTCCGACGTCTGCGTCCCGAGCGTGGTGAAGTCCGACGGCCGCGCGATCAGCCAGACGAGCGCCACCATCGCGACGACCATCCAGATCACGCCCTCGGTGACCTTGCTCGCCCGCTTGCGGACGAGGCCCCACCAGGCCAGCCACATCGCACCGAGGATGACCACCCAGGACCAGTAGCGCGCGTTGAACGTCTCGCCCATGTCGCTGATGACGCCGTCGACGGTGTCCTTCAGCCAGTCGAGCAGCGACGGCGACGCGGCCGCCTGGTAGACGCTGATCGTGGTCCGGTCGACCGCCCGGACGAGCGTGAACACGGTGTTGGCGATGGCGTTGCCCGTCATCGCCATCGCGTCCGAGCAGCCCATGTCGACCGCGTACCAGGACTGCCCGGCCATGCCGTACCGGTCGTAGTAGGTCAGGTTCTCGACCGGGGTGTTCCGCAGCTTCTCGCTCGGGTAGTCCGGCGGCTTGATCATGCCGTCCGTCCCCGAGCCGTACCGCTCCGGCGCCGGGTTGTCCGCCGGGCTGCACAGGTCGTTCGGAGTCCACGGGTCCGGGATCGACGCCGACGCGGGCGACAGCGGGCCCAGCATGAACAGCGACATGAAGAGCAGGAGCATCACGGAGCGGCGCGTGCGCGGGCGCCGCCGGCGCCGGGTCCGGCGGTCGAGGACCGCGCGGTCGAGCCCTTCGCCGGGTGAGCGCTGCAGGCGCGCCATCCGGCCGCGGGGACCCCTCATCGACTGACCTCCTCGACCTCGGCCCCCGCGGCGGTGAGTTCGGACGGACCCGGATGCGACCGGGTCGGGTTGGTGTCCAGCCAACGCTGCAGTTCCTCGGAGATCAGGTCGACGCCGATGCGCCCCGCTCGGCCGTCGAGGTCACGGAAAACGCACTCGCCGTTGCCGAGGTTGCGCAGCACGGCCTTGTGCTCGTCGGACGCCTCCACGCCGAGGAGCGACATGACGTCGCCGACCTCGACGCGTTCGGTGGAACGGAAGCAGAAAACCGACGACAGGCAGTTCGTCACCTGCTCGTTCAGCAGGTCCCCCGCGTTCTGGGAGACCAGGATCAACGCGGTGTTGCGGGACCGTCCCATCCGCGACACCTCGGGCACCAGCTTGGCGCCCTCGGGCGTCGCGGTGATGGCCCACGCCTCGTCCAGGAAGATCGCCTTGGGCAGCCGCCGGTCGAGCCCGTGCATGAGCCGCCGCGCGAACTGCGACACCAGGTACATCAACGCCACCGACAGCCGCTGCTCGTAGGAGTAGTCCTCCCGCGAGATCGCCACGTCCGGGAGGGTCAGGCCGCCGAGCGTGAACACCGTCGTCCACCCCGCGGTGTCGATGCGCTCGCCGCCGGACGGGTCGAAGCACAGCCGCGCCAGATGCATCTCCGACATCGAGCGGAGCACCGCGCCGAGGTTCTTGGACGCCGGATCGTCCATCGCCTCAAGATGGTCGACGACGCGTCCGAGCGAGGGCCGTTCCGCGTTCGCGACCGCGCTGACCGCCTGGATCATCGCGGACTCGCGCTCCTCCGACATCCTCGGCAGCAGCAGCCGCAGCGTCTCGGTCGCCATCATCTTCTTGGTGGCGAGGTCGTCGCCGAACGAGAACGGGTCGAGCAGGCCGGGCGCCGCCGAGCCGAGCGGCAGGATCCGCGCCTGGCGGCCCCGCGACTTCAGCAGCTCCACCAGCGACTCGGCGTCGCCCTTCGGGTCGATCGCCGCGATCGTCACGCCCCGCAGCGCCATCTGGTAGATCAGCAGCAGCGCGAGCGTGGTCTTGCCGCCGCCGGGCTCACCCGTGATCGCCACGGCGGTCGGACGGTTCCGCGCCGCGGCGACGAGCGGGTCGAAGTGCACGATGGCACGGGCCCGGCCGAGCGTCTCGCCGATGTACGGGCCGATCCAGCCCTCGTCGTGCTCGTCGGGACGGTCGCCCAGGTCGACCGTCGCGATCGGCATGCCGCCCGCGATCGTCCGCAGCGGCTGGCGCTGCGCGTAGGCGTTCAGCCTGATCTGGTCGCCGGGCAGCGACTCCAGGAACAGCGAGAACTGGTCGCCGGTCGAGTTGACCACGTCGATGCCGATGTCGCGGTAGTGCTCGACGACCGCGTCCACCCGCTGCGCGAGCAGGTCCTCGGTCGGCGCGGACACGATCAGCCGGTGCCACCCGTACACGAACGGCAGCCGCTCCTTGGTGATGCCGTGCTCCAGCATCCGCGCCGCGTCGATCTGCTCCGCGAGCGCGATCGGCGCCTCCGCGCCCGCCTCCCGGATGTGCTGGTCCATGTCGCGGGCGTGCGCCAGCTTCCGTGAGACGTCCTTGGACGCCTTCGCCGGCGGGATCAGCTTCATCCGCGCGCTGATCTCCACGGGGAACGGGAGGGCGTCGGCGTAGTGGAGCCACGGCTCGCCGTCCGGGAACGGCATCAGGTCCGGGAAGCGCGCGAACGACAGGTACGCGACGTACGACGCGGCCGTGGCGCCGCCGCCCGCACCCGTGAAGTTCGGCTGCTCGACCCTCAGGTAGGAGCGCCCGTTGTGGATGGCGCCCTCGACGAGCGACTCGATCTCGCCCTTGCCCCACGTCCGGCGCGGCACGGCGGACGGCGGCGGATCGGCCAGCGACCCCGACACCGCGTGCTGGAACAGCCACGCCACTTCGGTGGAGGTGGCGTGCCTGGCGTACAGCGCCGATCCGCCGAGTGCGCGCCCGACCCGCTCGGCCTGCTCCGTCCAGCGCGCGATCTCCTTCTTGTCGATCGCGTCGTCGTGGACGCCGAGGACGTTCTCGCTGCGCTTGTAGAAGCCGAGGAACTGCGACAGCACACCGCCGGACAGCTGCGCGCCCATGCCGCGCGGCCCGAGCCGGACCCCGAGGTAGACCTCTTTGGTCCAGAAGTCCTTGGCCCACACATGCGCGTAGGTTTCCTCCAGGTACTCCCGCCACCCGGGCCCGGCGTCGGACGTGCGGTCCAGCGCCAGTGCCCAGTCCGCCGCCGGGTACGTCCGGTGCGCGATCCGCAGATGCACCTCGGCGTCCTGCATCCGGATGCCGGCGAGCGCGATGGTGATGTTGGTGGCGAGCGCCTCGCGCTCCTCCCCGGTGGTGAACTCGTACGACACCGTGGGCAGCCGGAAGTACGTCCAGGCGGCGGTGTCGGTGAACAGTACGCGGTCGTCGAAGTACCGCACGGCCAGCCTGCTGGACTTGCTCACGCCCTCACCCCCACCGCGGTCCATTGTCCCGGTGCGCCGGCGACCGCGCAGGGTTGCCGGAGAGAGTCTTTCCCGTCCGGGCGGTCATCCAGGTCAGGCGCGCCCGCCAGCCGCGCCCGGCCCGTCCCGGTCTCCGCTCGATGCCCGCGAGGGGCGCTCATCGGGTGGCCTCCTGCTCCTGCTGAAGCTCCTGGTAACGCTCGGGCATGACGGTGAAACCACCGGCGACCACGCCGGCGAGCGCAAGATAGGCACGCCGCGTCGGCGTCCGCAACGACTTCAGCTCGTTGCGCGGGGCGCGGTCCATGCTCAGATGATCGTCCCATGGAATGCGCACCAGCGCCCGGCAACGCCCCCGCGCCACGGCCTCGGCCTGCTCGACGTCGTCCATGCTGCGGCGGCTCACCCCGTTGATGACCGTCACCGCACGGGACCGCAGTTCCTCGTAGCCGTGCCCGTCGAGCCACTCGAACGTCATCGCGACGGCGCGCGGCGCGTCGGCGCTGGCCGGTGCGACGAGCACGATCTGGTCGGCGTACGGCAGGACGCGCGCGACCACCGCGGCCGCCGAGTCGAGTAGCGTCACCGAATAGAACTTGTCGATGGTGCGGATCGCCAGCGCGTAGTCGCGGTCGTCGAGCGCCTGCAGCGGGTTCTTGCCCGCCGCGATCACATCGAGGCCCGACTTGGCCTGCGAGGTGTACCGGCGCATCGCGGTCAGGCTGCCGACCTGGTCGGCGCGCGTGATGAGCCCGGTCAGCGTCTCGTTGGTGTCGCTGCGCGTCCGGCGCGCCAGCGCGCCCGGCCCGGGGTTCACGTCGATGGCGACGACCGGCTCGCCGTTGTGCTGCGCGAACGTGTGCCCGAGCATCAGCGCGGTCACCGTCTGCCCCGCGCCGCCGGTGCACCCGAGCACGACGACGTGCCGCGTCCCGTGGAACGGCTGCTGCAGCCGCTGCTGGTACTCGGCGTCGACGTCGCCGTGCCCGCCGCCGACGGCGTGGAACAACCGCCGCAGCCCGCCGCCGCTGACCTCGTGCTCGGGATCCGGCGGCGTGATCGCCGGCCCGGACGGCGGCGGCGCGGGCGGCGGCGGCAACGGCCGCGGCCGCATCGGTGAGGCCGGCTGCGACCGCACCTCACGCGGCGGCGCCTGCTCCTCCGCCGGCGGCGGCTGCTCGACGGGGACGGGCCTGGTCTCCGGCGTGTGCCCCGTCTCGGGGGCGGAAGGCCACGCGGAACCGTCCGCCGACGCGGGGCGCGGCGGCTTGGACAGCCCCTCCGACCACGGCCTGGGCGCCTCCATCCGAGGCGGTCCGGGCGCAGGCGGCGCGGGCGGCGGCGCAGCCGCGGGCGGCGGTCCGGCCGCGGGCGGTGGTCCGGCCGCGGGCGGCGGCACAGCCGCGGGCGGCGCGGCCGGGCCGCTCGGCCGCGACCCGAAGGCCCCGGGCACCATGGGAATGTCCGGCCGGGTCGGCCCCGGAACCTGCGGCCGCACCGCAGGCGGCCGCTCGCCCTCCCGCCCGGTCTCCCGCTGCGGCGGCGCCCAGGGCCGCGGCAGATCCCGCCGCGTCTCCCGCACACCGCGGTCGTCGGACGGCGCCTGAGCCGCCGCGGGCGGAACGACCTGCTCCGGCTCCCGCCGCGGAGTGGACTTCTTCTCTCCGGCGACCTTCTTGTCACCGGCCTCACCACCGGACCGCCGCGCCGCGGGCACGCCGTCACCGGAACGCCCGCCGTCCCGGCTCCGCCGCTCCTCGGCCGCGGGCGTCCCCGACTCCTGCCGGACGTCCCGCCGCGGCTCCCCCTCCGACCACACCGGCTCACGACGCTCACGTCCGGCCGCACCGTCCGCGGCCTCAAGCTCACCCGGCTGCCCGGCGTCGCTCACCGGCACATCTCCACCGGAGGCAGGCGGCGGAACCTGGTGCGGCCGCCCGGCGCCGCTCACCGGCGCACCTCCACCCGACGCACGTCCGGGCACCCGGGCACCCGGCTCCTCACCGGAAGCAGGAGGCGGAACCCGGTGCGGCTGGGCGGGGCGGCTCGGTGCTTCTTCGCCGGGCGTTCGCCCGGCCGGCGGGGAGGCCTGGTCTTCACCGGACGCGGGAGGTGCGGGTGTGCCGTTCGCTATCTCCTCGGCGGCCCTGCGGACGTCGGCGCGGGGCCGCTGGGGGATGTCGGGTCGAGTGGGCTGCGGGTCGGCCTGCCAGAACTCGGCGGGGGCGCCGGGGCGGCGGATCCCGGAGGCCAGGGCACGCTTGCCGGACGGCGGGACCTCCAGCCGCGGGGTCGCCGGGGGGTGGTCGAGTTCGGCGGGGACCGGCTGGACATCGTCCTCGTGGGAGATGTCGCGCGTGGTGCGGCGCCACGCTTTGGGCGGTGCCCCCGGGGCCTCGGGGGCGGGGGACGCAACGTCAGGAGCGGGCACGTCGCGGTGGGC
Organism: Spirillospora sp. NPDC048824; assembly: GCF_043198455.1. Classification (NCBI taxonomy): domain Bacteria; kingdom Bacillati; phylum Actinomycetota; class Actinomycetes; order Streptosporangiales; family Thermomonosporaceae; genus Spirillospora; species Spirillospora sp. NPDC048824. The sequence continues at coordinate 304,527 of NZ_JBICUS010000002.1, forward strand.
GGCGTAGTCGACCAGGGACGGTGGCGCGGAGGCGGTGGTGGGGCGCGCGAGCATGGCCGGTACGGGCATCGCGGCCAGCTGCACTGCGGCCGGCTGGACTGCGGCCGGCTGGGCGGCGGCCGGCTGGGCGGCGGCGGCCTTGCGCTTGCGGCGGGACTTGATCGCCGCACGTTCCACGGCTGCGACGGGGGCGGGGGCCTCGGCGCGGCGCCAGACACGGGCGACGATGACGACCTCGCGGGGTTCCCGGATCGGGGTGAGGCGGCACCAGGTGCGGGGCTCAGCGAGGTAGCGGCTCTGGGAGAGCAGCAGTTCGGTGAGCCTCTTGCCCTCGATGACCGGACGCGTGGCGAGCCAGGTCAGCACGCCCGGCGGGACGATGTACAGGACGTGCCAGGGGGATTCGAAGGGGATCCCGAACAGCCTGAGCAGCAGGATCCAGGGCACGAACACGCCAAGGAACACGCCGATCTGGACGAGCGGCAGCGGCATGGGCAGCCGCAGGTCGTACAGCTTGTACAGCCGCTTCTCGATACGCCAGATGTTCGTGTACGTGGGTAGATCCAAGCCCCTACTCCCCTAACTGCGCGAGCACGGGTCCGTCCGCCGACACCGGTCCGGGGTCAGGTGACGTCCACGCCGAGGGCCGTGGCTATCGCCTTGGCCGTGGTCTCGATGATGTTGGGCACGTAGAAGACCACTCCGATTCCGATCGCCAGCACGATGAACTGGACGAAACGCGTGATTTCGCGGGTGAACAGGAAGAAGATCGCCACAATGGAGACGATCACCAGGAAAAGCGGACCGAATATCTGCCGCAGCCAGTCGGCGAGCTGATCGGTCTTGAGTTCATCGGCCGCAAGGAGTTCGTAGGGAATAGACGCCATGATGTGGTTCAGCATCGACGGCTACCTTCCTTGGTCGGCGGATTCGCTGGGGGTCGATTCGTTCAAACCAGGGCCTTTCATGATGCGTTAGGTTGGGTGGTGCCGCGAATATCGCGGACGAGCCACTTGTTGCCCTTCTTCACCATGGCGAGCTGGTAGGTCTGCTCCAGCTCACCGCCGCCGCCCGCGGCCGGCTGCCATACGACGGTCGCGGTGACGGTGCGCTCGCCCGAGGATCCCTTCGGCGCGACGACCTCCTTGACCTGCATGAAGGTCACGGTGTTGGCCAGGCCGGCGATGGCCGCCCCGTCGGAGAAGCGCGACAGGGCCTCCTGGTTGCCGGTCGCGTACTCCTGGAAGAAGGTGCCGAGGAAGGGCTGGAGTTCGGTTTCGAGCGCGGAGTCGCGGTTGTCGACGCCACCCGGAGGAAGCTGCGCCTTGGTCGGCGGGGGAAGCAGCGCGGGACGGGCGGACACGACCAGGGAGCCGCTCTTGTCCGCGTACACGGGAACGGCGAGGCGCAGCCACTTGTCGGACGTGCTGGCGAGCAGCGTCACGGTCGCGTTGTTGGCGTCACGGGCGTCCACTCCGGCCACCTGGACGGACTGCACCTGCATCTTGCCGACGCCGTTCCAGCCGAATTGGGGGTCGGCGCCGTCGGGCAGGAACGTCCGCAATTGGGTCTCGCGGGCGGGGGCGTTCTTCTGGTCGTAGTTGAGATAGACGTTGGCGAACTGGATCGCGAACGCGCCGGCCGCGCTGCTGGGGAACGCCGCGCCCTTCGGGGGCTTGGCCCCGGGCGTGGTCCCCCCGGAGGTCTCTTCGGCGGTGAAGCGCTCGAACGGGGCGCGGACGCCGTTGACGAGGATGACGATGATCAGCGCCCAGAGCACGGCGCGTCCGGCCCACACCCACCAACGCCCGCCGGAGCCGCCCCAGCGGCCGCCTCCGCGGCCGCCGTCGCCGCCGCCCGAGCGCCCGCGGCGCTGGTCGCCCGCAGGCAGGTCCCACGGGTCGACGGCCGACGAGAGCGCCCTCCCGGGCGCCACCGTCTCCTCGACTACGGCGGTGTCACGGCCGCGTCGTACGGCCGACCTGCGAGCCATCCTGCCTCCGCTCGCGCCTCGCCCCCGGTCGGCGCGGTCATGTGTCCGGTCATGGTGCCGGTGGCCTTTTCTGAACCCACCTCGGGCCCAGCGTAACCACGAGCGTCAATTGTTCCAGCGCATCCCGGCGAAGCACAGCCCCGGCGCGCGGTTGTGGATAATGCAATCCACCTCAGCAGGAACGGGGAGGATTGCCAAACGGTGACGATCCCCTATCCAAGGCTCCGAACAGTGCGCAGGTCCAGGTTCCGGACAAGCGGCACGAGCCGGGAGTCATTTGGTTACCGGGTGACGGCGGCGACCGCACCTTGTTCCCAAAAGAAACCGTCATACTGTCAGATTCGGGACATCTGCCGACAGAACGCCCAGCTCAGTGGCCACTTCGCCACCTCTGGCACCTGCTGTTGCCAAAATCACACAGGTCACGGCACTGTCCGATTCCCGGCAGGGCCCGGACGCCGCGGCATCGCGGCTCCCGGCACGGTCAGACGTTGAAGCGGAACTCCACGACGTCGCCGTCCTGCATCACGTACTCCTTGCCCTCCATGCGGACCTTGCCGGCCGTGCGGGCGGACGCCATGGAGCCGGTGGCGGTGAGGTCGTCGAACGAGACGACCTCGGCCTTGATGAAGCCGCGCTGGAAGTCGGTGTGGATGACGCCGGCGGCCTCCGGGGCGGTGGCGCCCTTGCGGATCGTCCAGGCCCGCGCCTCCTTGGGGCCCGCCGTCAGGTACGTCTGCAGGCCGAGGGTCGCGAACCCGATTCGCACGAGCTGCGACAGCCCCGACTCCTCCTGGCCCATGCCCTGGAGCAGCTCCAGCGCCTCGTCGTCCGGCAGCTCGATCAGCTCGGCCTCGATCTTGGCGTCCAGGAAGATCGCCTCGGCGGGGGCGACGAGGTCGCGCAGCCGCGCGCGCATCGCCTCGTCGGTCAGCTCGCCCTCGTCGAGGTTGAAGACGTAGAGGAACGGCTTGGCGGTGAGCAGGTGCAGTTCGCGCAGGAGCGCCAGGTCGATCCCGGCCTTCTCGGCGCCCGCGAAGAGCGTGACGCCGTCGTCCAGGAGCTTCTGCGCGGCGTTCACGGCGTCGACGACGGCGAGCTTGTCCTTGTCCTTTTTGGTGCGGGCCTCCTTGTCGAGACGCGGCAGCGCCTTCTCGATCGTCTGGAGGTCGGCCAGGATCAGCTCGGTGTTGATCGTCTCGATGTCGCGGGACGGGGCCACCTCGCCGTCCACATGGGTGACGTCGGCGTCCTCGAAGGCCCGGATGACCTGGCAGATCGCACTGGTCTCCCGGATGTTGGCGAGGAACTTGTTGCCGAGGCCCTGCCCCTCGGACGCGCCCTTGACGATGCCGGCGATGTCGACGAACTCCATCGTCGCGGGGATGATCTTCTGCGAGCCGAAGATCTCCGCCAGCACGGCCAGCCGCGGGTCGGGCACCCCGACGACGCCGACATTGGGCTCGATCGTCGCGAACGGGTAGTTCGCGGCCAGTGCGTCGTTCTTGGTCAGCGCGTTGAACAGGGTGGACTTGCCGACGTTGGGCAGCCCAACGATTCCGATGGAGAGGCTCACGGCCGCCAAGTTTATGACCGTCCGCGGACCCCTCGGGCTGCCCGGATCGTCCGGCGGGCCACAAGCTGGTGAACGCTGAGCCAAATGTCCGGTGCCGTGGGGCGTCCCGGCGCGTCGCGATCGCTGTTCCGCGCCGCGCTGTCACGATGAACGGATGGACCTCGCGCTGTTCACCGGCCTCCTCATCGGAGCCGTGTTCGGCGCCGTCGCCGGGTACGCGCTCGCGACGGGCCGGCAGGGCGCGCTGATCGCGCGGGCGAGGGCGGCCGAGGAGAAACTCGCCTACGCCGAGGAGCGGATGGCCGAGCATTTCGAGAACCTGTCCGCGAAGGCGCTGGACGCCAGCAACCAGCGGTTCCTCGAACTGGCCGACGCCCGGCTCAAGGCGGCGGGGGTCGAGGCGGCGGGCGAGCTGCAGCGGCGGCAGCAGGCCGTCGAGCATCTGGTCGCGCCGCTCAAGGAGACGCTCGCCAAGGTGGAGGAGCAGCTCCGGGAGGTCGAGACGGGCCGCCGGGAGTCGCACGCGATGCTGGCCAAGCAGGTCGACTTCGTCCGGCAGAGCTCCGACCAGCTGCGCCGCGAGACGCAGTCGCTCGTCCGGGCGCTGCAGCGGCCCGAGGCGCGGGGGCGCTGGGGGGAGCTCCAGCTCCGCCGCGTCGTGGAACTGGCCGGGATGGCGCACCACTGCGACTTCGACGAGCAGGCCAGTTCCCACACGGTCGATGGCACCGTCCGTCCCGACATGGTGGTGCGGCTGGCCGGCGGCAAGAACATCGTGGTCGACTCCAAGGTGTCGCTGGCCGCGTACCTGCAGGCCGCGGAGAGCGGCGATCCGGTACGGCTGGACGCGCACGCCCGCCATCTGCGCGACCACGTCGACCGCCTGTCGGCGAAGTCGTACTGGCAGGCGTTCAGTCCCGCGCCGGAATTCGTCGTGCTGTTCATCCCCGGCGAGGCGTTCCTGGCGCCCGCCCTCGACCGCGACCCCGGTCTGCTGGAGTACGCGATGCGCCGCCGGGTGCACATCGCCACGCCCACGACCCTCATCACGATGCTCCGGACGGCGTCGTACGCCTGGCAGCAGGCCGCCCTCTCCCGCAACGCCCGCGCGGTCTTCGATCTGGGCAGGGAGCTGTACGAGCGGCTGGGCACGATGGGCCAGCACGTCGATGAACTGGGCCGCGCGCTCACCGGCGCCATCAAGTCCTACAACCGGACGGTCGGCTCGCTGGAGACACGCGTGCTGGTCAGTGCGCGCAAGCTGAACGAACTGGGCGTGGTCGACGACGACCTGGACGGCCCCCGCCCCGTCGAAGAAGGCCCCCGCTCGCTCTCCGCTGCCGAACTGACCGGACACGACGAGCCCTTCGAACCCCCTCTGGACGACCGTCACGTCCCCCTGCAGGACGACCACGACCCCGATGATGAGAGGTCTCAGCCTGACTCGGCCGCGGAACCGGTAGGTTTCGGCGGACGGGCCATCCCCGAGCAGATTGACCGGTTCGATCGGCGAGATCGGCGAAAGAGGTGGCCATGAGTTCATCGTCGGTACGCGACGCGCCCAGCGGGACGTCGCCGGCATCTGGGGGTCCAGTGCGAGGTCGGCGCGGCGCGTTCTCCCCGCGAGAGCACTCCCCGCGACCGCACTCGGCCGCCTCGCCGGTGAGCCCGATCACCCTGACCGGACGCGGCGGCATCGTCGTCATGTTCGGCACCGGGGTGGTGTGCGGGCTGCTGTCGCGCTGGTTCGGCGTGCCGCTGCTCGCCGGCGCCGGGTTCGCGATCGGCTGCGCGCTCGCCGCGTTCGCGACCCGTCCCGCCGACCTGCTCACGCTCGTCGTCAGCCCGCCGCTGGTCTTCTTCGCGGCGGCGTTCGCGGTCGAGTTCGCCACCACGCTCGGGAACGGGTCGCTGGTGCGCGGCATCACCGTCGGCCTGCTCACCACGCTCGCGTCGACGGCGCCGTGGCTGTTCTTCGGCACGCTGCTGGTGGCGGGGATCTGCCTGGCCCGCGGGCTGATGACGAACGTCAGAGAGCTGCGGGACAAGCTCGCCGGGATCCGTCTCTTCGAGAAGGAGGAGAACGAGAACCCCGTCCGGTGGGACGAGTCCCCCACCACGACGCAGGAGCGCCGCCTCCACCACGGCGACGTGGACTGACCCGCCGGATGCGGACCGGCCGTTCAGACCGGGGTGATCCGGAGGTCCTTGCGGAGTTCCTTCGGGAGCGAGAAGCGCATGTGCTCCTCGACGGACTCGATCTCCTCCGCCTCGCCGAAGCCCCGCTCCGACAGCCAGGCCAGGACGCCCTGGACCAGCTCGTCCGGGACGGAGGCGCCGCTGGTGACGCCGACAGTGGTGACGCCCTCCAGCCAGGCGGGGTCGATCTGCTCGGCGTAGTCGACGAGGTGGGCGTCGTCGGCTCCGTGCTCCTTGGCCACCTCGACCAGGCGGACGGAGTTGGACGAGTTCGTGGAGCCGACCACGATGACGAGCTGGGACTGCGCGGCCATGTCCTTCACTGCGGTCTGCCGGTTCTGCGTGGCGTAGCAGATGTCGTCGGACGGCGGGTCCATCAGCTTGGGGAACCGCTCACGGAGCTTCTCGACGGTGGCGATGGTCTCGTCCACCGACAGCGTGGTCTGCGACAGCCACGCCACCTTCTCGGGGTCGCGGACGTTGACGTTGGCGACGTCGCCGGGGCCGTCCACGAGGTGGATGTGGTCGGGGGCCTCGCCGGTGGTGCCGATGACCTCCTCGTGGCCCTCGTGGCCGATCAGCAGGATGTCGTAGTCGTCGGCGGCGAACCGCACGGCCTCCTTGTGGACCTTGGTGACCAGCGGGCAGGTCGCGTCGATGGTGCGCAGGTCCAGGCCCCTGGCCTCTTCGTGCACGGACGGCGCGACGCCGTGCGCGGAGAAGACGACGATCGCGCCCGCGGGGACCTCCTCGGTCTCGTCCACGAAGATCGCGCCGCGTTCCTCCAGCGTCTTGACGACGTGGACGTTGTGGACGATCTGCTTGCGGACGTAGATCGGGGCCCCGTACTTCTCCAGGGCGATCTCGACCGTCTCCACGGCGCGGTCGACGCCCGCGCAGTAACCACGCGGCTTTGCGAGCAGGACACGGCGCTGGCTGTTGGCGGTCATGCCTCTATCGTACGAGTGACCGCCGGGGGGCCGTACACGCGTGTGACCCACCGCACGCGGCTTTTGGACAGAAATCCATTAACCCGAGGTGACCGCACTCGCACCATGGGGCAGAGTGAGGTTCGACGAGACGAAGCCGCATGACCCGATCCGGTGATCAGGACGGCAAGGAAGAGGAAAGACGATGACGAGATCGCCGCGCCGCCTCAAGCAGCAGGTCCAGGACACGGTGGGCGAACAGGTCCGCGACCTTCCGCTGCACGCCGTCCGGCTGGCCATGTTCGGGGTCGGCCGGGCGCTGCTGCTCGGTGACCGGGTGACCCGGGACTACAAGGAGATCACCGAGGGCGGCGGCGTGAAGCCGGTGCTCGGACGGCTGCGCGACGACGTGCAGAACACCGCCGAGAACCTGTTCGGCCGGGTGACGGAGCGCGTCCGCGGCGAGGAGGCCGAGCCCGAGCCCGTCCGCCGGAGCCGGCCGGGGACGGCGACCGCGCGGAAGGCCGGCGAGGAGATCACGATCGGCAAGCCCGGAGCCGCGGCGCGCCACACGCCCAAGCACACCCGCCCGGGGCCTCCGCCGAAGCCGCCGAAGCCCGCCGCACCGGGCAAGCACCGGGCGGAGCCGGGCGTCCCCGCGGACGCGAACGGTGTTTCCAACAAGACAGGCGTTGCCGACAAGACCGACCCGGCGGACAAGGCCGGCCCCTTCGCCGAGCCCGCGCCGAAGCCCGCGCCGGCCGAGCCGAAGCCGGAGCCCGCACCGCAGGCTCAGCCCGCGCCGAGCCCGAAGGCCGCCGAGCCCGCCAAGCCCAAGCCGGCCGAGAAGCCCGCCGGCCGGCCTGCGGCCGAGCCGAAGGCCAAGACGAAGCCCGAGCCCAAGGCGAAGCCCGAGCCCAAGGCGAAGCCCGAGCCCAAGGCGAAGCCCGAGCCCAAGGCGAAGCCCGAGCCCAAGGCGAAGGCGGAGCCCAAGGCGAAGGACGACGCGAAGACGAAGGACGCGGCGAAGGCCGGGGACGACGCGGCGTTCGAGCCGAAGCCCGAGTCCAAGCCCGCCGCGCCCGCCGAGGCCGAGCACATCGCGGAGGACCTGCCCGTCCCGGACTACGACAGCGCCACGCTGCCGCAGCTGCGGGCACGCCTGCGAGGCCTGACCATCGACCAGGTGAAGCTGCTGCGCGAGTACGAGCGCAAGCACGCCGCCCGCGAGGACGTCATCCGCATGTACGAGCGCCGTATCGCGAAGCTCAACGGCCTCCGCTGAGCACAACGACCTGAGAAGGGCCCCCGGCAGACCGGGGGCCTTTCGCATGCGTGGGCGGCTCCCGCCCACGGGTTCACGGCGTGCCGAAGAGCTTGCCCAGGGCGGGCAGCGCCTCGGCGACCGCCGCACGCTCCTCGTCCGTCAGGTGCGCGAGCCGTTCCGCGAGGAATCCGATCCTGCGTTCGCGCCCGGCGGCCAGCCGGTCGCGTCCCGTTTCGGTGAGGCCGGCGGTGACGACGCGGGCGTCGGCGCCGTCCCGGCCGCGCGTGACGAGCCCGTCGCGCTCGAGCCGGTTGATCTGGGCGGTCATGGTCGGGAGCCGGACGCCGTGCTCGGCGGCCAGTTCCGTCATCCGGCGCGGCCCGTTCTCCAGGGAGCCCAGAACGGACAGCTGCTGGCTGGTGATCGGCTGGTCGGCGCTGACCCGGCGCAGCATCAGCACGACGTCGCGGAGCCGCTGGTTGAGCCCCTCGGCGAGCTCACGGTCGGACACGGTCAAGGTCACTCTCCTCGGAGTCACGGACATCACCGTAGGCTGCCCGCATGGCAATGGAGACCTCGGCCGAATCGCCCGTTCCCGTGCGGACGGTCCTGCAGGCCGTGAGCGGCTGGATCGGCAAGCTCGGCCGCATCTGGGTCGAAGGCCAGATCACCGACATCAACGCCCGCGGCGGAACGGTCTATCTGACGCTGCGCGATCCCGTCGCGAACATGTCGGTGCGGGTCGTCGGCCCGCGCGCGGTGTTCGAGGCGGCCGAGCTGGTCCCCGGCGGGGGGACGGCCCCCAACGCCCGGGGCGGACCGGTGGTGACCGACGGCGCCCGCGTCGTCGTGCACGCCAAGCCCGACTTCTGGATCAACCGGGGGACGTTCTCGCTGAGCGCCCTGGAGGTCAGGCCGGTCGGCGTCGGCGAGCTGCTGGCCCGGCTGGAGCGGCTCAAGCGGGTGCTGGCCGCCGAGGGCCTGTTCCGCCCCGAACGCAAGCGGCCGCTGCCGTTCCTGCCCGGCAGGATCGGGCTCATCACCGGGCGTGACTCCGACGCCGAGCACGACGTCCTGGAGAACGCGCGGCGGCGGTGGCCGGCGGTGGCGTTCCGGGTGGAGAACACCGCGGTGCAGGGTTCGTACGCGGTCGGCGAGGTGATGGAGGCGCTGCGGGCGCTGGACGCCGACCCCGAGATCGACGTGATCGTCATCGCGCGGGGCGGCGGCGCGATGGAGGACCTGCTGCCGTTCTCGGACGAGGCGCTGGTCCGCGCGGTCGCCGCGGCCCGCACACCGGTGGTCAGCGCGATCGGGCACGAGCAGGACGCGCCGATCCTGGACCTGGTCGCGGACGTGCGGGCGTCCACCCCGACCGACGCGGCGAAGAAGACCGTCCCGGACGTGCGTGAGCAGCTTCAGCTCGTCCGGCAGCTGCGCGACCGCGGGCGGCGCTGCCTGGCGGGCGGCGTGGAACGGGAACTGGCATGGCTGAAGGCGATCCGGTCGAGGCCGGCGCTGGCCGACCCGGTGCGGGAGGTCGAGCGGCAGTCGGAGCAGGTCCTCGCGCTGCGCGACCGGACGCGGCGCTGCCTGTCCGGCGCGCTGGACCGGGCCGGGGACGAGTTGTCGCACACCCGCGCCCGGCTGCTGGCCCTGTCGCCCGCCGCGACGCTGGAGCGCGGGTACGCGATCGTCCAGCGGGAGGACGCGTCGGTCGTGCGGGAGTCCGCGGCGGTCAAGGACGGTGAGCGCCTCCACGTCCGGCTGGCGGACGGCCGTCTCGGCGTCACGGTCGCCGACCGCGACGCGTCCTGAACGCTTCCGGGGATATGGGGGTTGTCCCCCAAGGATGAAAGGGTGGGGCGATGGCGGACGAGAAGGCGGCGGCGGACAAGCCGTCGTACGAGCAGGCACGGGACGAGCTGGCCGATGTCGTCAAGCGGCTGGAGACCGGCGGGCTGACGTTGGAGGAGTCCCTCGCCCTGTGGGAGCGGGGCGAGAAGCTCGCCGCGATCTGCGAGGAGTGGCTGGAGGGCGCGCGGGCGAGGCTGGCCGCGGCGATGGCCCGGCCCGGCGAGGACGAGGCCGGAGCGCCGTTCTGAGCCTCGTCAGGAGCGCGGCGTGGCCGCGCCCGAGGGGACGAGAGGCGTGTCCTTGCCGGTCTGCGGCTTGAGCGAGCCCGCCAGGATCGCGAGTTCCTGGTAGGTCGCCGTGCCGGTCACCACCAGGCTCGGCCCGTCCGGCAGCGTGAGGGCAAGGGAGTTGGCGTGCTTGTCCTTGCGGTGGTACTTGGTCCACGTCTGGCCGTTCACCTGCATCGTGCCGGTCGGCTTGCTGCTGTTGGCCATGCGCGGGACGAAATCGGACGCCTTCTCGTCGCTCTGCTCCAGCGCCGCGTACTGGTCGCCGGGCGTCAGGAACCCGAGGTGCCAGGCGACCGGCTCGCCGCCGCCGTCGCCGAGGCCGTGCAGCCGGGAACTGGTGGGACGCCAGGTCGCGGGGAGCCCCTCGGGCGCGTACGCGGTGTACGGCGCGTCGTTGGCCATCGCCCACAGCTGCGAGCTGTAGTCGACGGTCGGCAGGACCTCCTCGTCGCTGCGGGGCGTGACGGCGTAGATCGCCAGCACGAGCACCAGGCATGCGGCCATCGCCAGCGCGAAGCCGCCGAGCCCCGTGGTCAGCCGCTTGTGCACGGCGGGACTCACCTGCACCACGGGCCGCCCCGCAGGCACGTCCTGCTCGTGCGGGCTGTCCTCGGCTTCCGGGACGGAGGATGGGGTCTTGTCGGTCACCCCTCCAGGATCCCGCACGCTCAGCGCTGCTCGGTACGGGGGTTCCTGATCGTGCCGACGATGCTCATGATCTCGTCGGCGAGCTTGCGGGCGGCGTCCTCGTCGTCCATCAGCGAGATCTCCGACACGGCGCCCGCCATCGCGCCGGTCAGCACCATGACCAGGGCCTCGTCCACACCGCCGTCGGCGGTGTGGAACAGGGCGGCGTTGCGGCGCGCCCACTTGTTGAGCCGCTGCCGCATGACGCGGTCGAAGCCGGGCGGCCCGTCGCCGGAGATGAAGAGCCGGGCGACGTCCCGCTCCTCCAGGCAGCCGTTGAGGTAGGCGCCCGCACCGGCGATGAACTGCCGCATCGGGTCGGTCTCGCCCGCGTCCCGGACGGCGTTGATCGCCTCGCGGGTCCGCTCCTGCTGCCCGGCCTGGAACTCCTCGAACAGCGTCAGGTACAGGTCGGCCTTGCCGTTGAAGTGGTGGTACAGGCTGCCGACGCTGGCGCCCGCCTTGGCGACGATGTCGGTCACCGCGGCCTGGGCGAAGCCCGACTCACAGAAGACGTCCCTCGCCGCGGCCAGGAGGGCGCCGCGCGTGGCGGCCCCGCGGTCGGAGGTCCTCGCGGGGACGTCGGCGGGCCGCGCGTCCCCGTTCTGCGTCACCCCGCCGGACGGGACGTCGATGTGGCTGCTCATGACGCCTGAGATTACGCCCTCTCCCATGGGGAAACGATCCCCTGCCCGTGGGACCGTCAAATCTCGCCCTCACGCGGTACATGTTCACCGGCCGGAACGACCCGCGGCCCGGTTGGTCTGGTCCAATTTGTGGCAGGGCGTCCGGTCCACGGAGAATCCGAGTCACGACCGACCGAAGGGGCTACCGCGTCATGTCCGATGAGACCACCGTTTCCTCTCCGCTCACGACCGAGCCCGAGGCCCCGGACCGCAACCTGGCGATGGAGCTGGTCAGGGTGACCGAGGCCGCCGCCATGGCCGCGGCCCGCTGGGTCGGCCGGGGAGACAAGAACGGCGCCGACGGCGCCGCCGTCAACGCCATGCGCCAGCTGATCAACACGGTGTCCATGAAGGGCGTCGTGGTCATCGGCGAGGGTGAGAAGGACCACGCGCCGATGCTGTTCAACGGCGAGCAGGTCGGGGACGGCTCCGGCGCCGAGTGCGACGTCGCCGTCGACCCGGTGGACGGGACGCGGCTGACCGCGCTCGGCATGAACAACGCGATCGCGGTGCTGTCGGTGGCGCCGCGGGGGTCGATGTTCGACCCGTCCGCCGTGTTCTACATGGAGAAGCTCGTGACGGGCCCGGAGGCGGCCGACGTGGTCGACATCGAGCGTTCGATCGCCGACAACATCCGCGCGATCGCGCGGGCCAAGGGTTCCTCGCCCAACGACGTGACCGTCTGCATCCTGGACCGGCCGCGCCACGAGGGCATCGTCAAGGAGGTCCGCGAGGCCGGGGCCCGGATCAAGTTCATCATGGACGGCGACGTCGCCGGCGCGATCATGGCGTGCCGTCCCGGCACGGGCGTGGACCTGCTGCTCGGCATCGGCGGCACCCCGGAGGGCATCATCGCGGCCTGCGCGATCAGGGCGCTGGGCGGGGTGATCCAGGGCCGGTTGTGGCCGCAGGACGACGAGGAGCGGGAGAAGGCGGCGGCCGCCGGCCACGAGCCGGGCCGGGTGCTGACCACCGACGACCTGGTGACCTCGGACGACGTGTTCTTCGCCGCGACCGGCATCACCGACGGCGAGCTGGTCGACGGGGTCCGCTACGACAAGGGCACGGCGGTCACGCATTCGCTGGTCATGCGGTCCCGCAGCGGGACGATCCGGTCGATCTCCAGCGAGCACAAGCTGAACAAGCTCCGCGCCTACAGCGCGATCAACTTCGACACGGCGGTCTAACCGTTCCGCCCGCCGCGGGTGAGGCGGTTGCGGAAACGTGTGCGCAGCGGGAGCCGGGGGGCGCGGGCGCGCACGGAGCCGAAGACCATGGTGCCGGCGACCTCGATGGTCGGGCCCTCGGCCGCGGGGCGGGCGCGCACGTCCCGCGTGGTGAGGATGGTGCGGCCGGTGACGTCCACGCGGACCCCGTCGGGGACGAGGATGCGGATCCGGCCGCCGAGGATCAGGGAGTCGACCACGATGTGGCGGCGCTGCAGGACGGCTTCTCGCAGGTCCAGCTCGACCGTTCCGAACAGGGCGACCAGCGGGAGTTTCACCGGGACGACCCAGCGTCCGTCGCGGCGGGTGCGGCCGAAGAACACCGAGACCGGGCGGTCGTCCACGAGGATGGGCTGCGCCTCCTCGGGGCTGAGGTCGCCGGTGAGGCCGGTGAGTTCGCCGAGGGTGCGGGCGGCGTACGCGAGGGAGGTGCGGTCGCCGTGCTCGTCCATGGTGAGCCTGCCGTCCGCGAGGGCCTCGCCGAGGACGGCGACGACGCGTTCCCGGTCGGCGTCGGACGCGCGCAGGTCGCGCACGCGTGTCACCTTTTCGGCGGCCGGGCGATGGGGGACGTCCACACCTAGAGATTAACCGCCGGGCGGCGTGGCCCCGCCCGGAAAACCGTTGGGGTCGTCTCCGGCTTTCTTCGTACTGTGAGGGTTATGACGTTGCAACGTGCCCAGGTCGAGCCTGCCCGGCAGGATCCCGGCGCGGCGCCGGCGATCAGCCTTCGCGGCGTCGTCAAGCGCTTCGGCGACTTCACCGCCGTCGACGGGCTCGACCTCGAGGTGGCCGCGGGGGCCTGCATGGGGCTTCTCGGCCCGAACGGCGCCGGGAAGTCGACCACGATGAAGATGCTGACCGCGCAGGCGATCGCCGACGAGGGCGCCATCCGCGTGCTGGGCTTTCAGGTTCCGCGGGAGTCCAAGCGCGCGCGGGCCGTGATGGGCGTCGTCCCGCAGCAGGACAACCTCGACGAGGAGCTGACGGCCCGGGAGAACCTGGAGGTGTTCGCGCACCTGTACCGGGTGCCGCGCCGGTCACGGCGCCAGGCGGTGGACGACGCGCTGGCGTTGGCGCACCTGACCGGGAAGCAGCGCACCAAGGTCGACGACCTGTCCGGCGGCATGCGGCGGCGGCTGCTGATCGCGCGCGGGCTGGTGCACAGTCCCGCGCTGGTGCTGCTGGACGAGCCGACCGTCGGGCTCGATCCGCAGGTCAGGGCCGAGCTGTGGGGGCTGATCGACGGGCTGCGCGCCAGGGGCACGACCGTCCTGATGTCCACGCACTACATCGAGGAGGCCGAGCGGCTCGCCGACGAGTGCGCGCTGATGTCCCACGGCCGCGTCATCGCCCGGGGCTCCCCGTCGGCGCTGGTGGCCGAGTACGCGGGCGACCGGGTCGTCGAGCACCACGGGCCGCCCGACCGGCTGACGGAGGTGGAGCGGATCGCCAAGGGCGCCGGGCTGTCCACGCGCCGCACCGGCCCGTCGGTGTCGGTGCTGAAGGCCGAGACCATCCCGCCGTCCCTGGAGGACGAGCTCGGCCCGGACGGCGTGCGCCGCGCCGCCAACCTCGAAGACGTGTTCGTCGTTTTGACCGGGGAGCGTGTGGAATGAGCGGAGCGAACCGGGGGGCGCGGGGGGTCGCCCCCCCGCAGGGAGCGGGAATGAGCGGAGCGAACCGGGGGGCGCGGGGGGTCGCCCCCCCGCAGGGAGCGGGAATGAGCGGAGCGAACCGGGGGGCGCGGGGGTCGCCCCCCCGCAGGGAGCGGGAATGAGCGTCCAGGTGGAACGGGCGCCGCGGCTCCGGCGCTTCGAGTTCGCGCCGGTGGCAGGTATCTGGCGGCACGAGCTGGCCCTCTACAAGCGGTACTGGAAGTCGCAGTCGTTCGCCTCGATGGTGGAGCCGACGTTCTTCCTGCTCGCCTTCGGCTACGGGTTCGGCTCGATGATCGCGGTGATCGGCGACTACCGGTACCTGGACTTCGTCGCGACCGGCGTCGTCGGTGTGGCGGCGCTGTTCACATCGGTGTTCCCGGGCATGTTCAACGGCTACATCAGGCGCGTGTTCCAGCACACCTACGACGCGATGCTCACCACGCCCGTGGACGTCCACGAGCTGGTGACGGCCGAGGCGCTGTGGATCGCGGCCAAGTCGGCGGTGTACTCGTGCACGCCGCTCGTGGTGGCGCTGTTCTTCGGCCTCGACCCTTCGTTCGGGATGCTGCTCGTCCCGTTCGTGACGTTCTTCACCGCGCTCGGTTTCGGGCTGTTCGGGACGTGGACGTCGTCGGTGGTCCCGTCCATCAACTCGTTCGACTACGTGATCACCGGCGTGGTGACGCCGCTGTTCCTGATCGCCGGGACGTTCTTCCCGGTCGACGCGCTGCCGGACTGGGCGCAGAAGGTCTCCTACTTCAACCCGCTCTACCATTGCGTCGAGCTGGTCAGGGACGCGGTGTTCGGCCTGGACCCGCTGGCCGATCTCGGGCACCTCGGCGCTCTGGTGCTCTTCGCGGCCCTGATGTGGGTCATCGCCGTCCGCGGCATGCGCAAACGCCTCATCGACTGACGGGCGGGACGCGACGACCCGCCATTGACCAGGGACGTCCGCTGTCTCTACGCTGACGCGAATCTTCCTCACGTTCGTTGGCGCAGAGGAGCCGGGCCATGAGCAAGGGAATCACCGCGCGGGACCGGCAGGCCCGGTTCGCCGCCTACACGGCGTTCGCCGTCCAGGGGCTCTGCTTCGCGTCGCTCGTGACGCAGGTCCCGCAGATGCAGAAGGCCCACCACCTCAGCGACGCCACGCTCTCGCTGGTGCTGCTGATGGTCCCGCTGGTCGCCGGGGTGGGCAGCGTCGCGTCCGGTGCCCTGTTCCAGCGGTTCGGCAGCGGGCCGGTGCTGCGGGTGTCGCAGCCCGCGGTCGCCGTCACGATCGCGCTGATCGGTCTCACCGGCGACAACGACGTCGCCCTGTACGTCGCCGTCGCCGCGTTCGGCCTGTTCGTCGGCGCGGTGGACGCCTCCATGAACGCGCAGGCGGTCGCGGTCGAACGCCGGTACGGGGTCAGCCTGATCACCGGCTTCTACGCGGTGTGGAGCGTCGCCGGCATCCTCGGCGGCCTCTGGGCGGCCCTCTCCAACAAGATCGACCTGCCGCTGTTCGCGTGCTTCACGATCGCCGCCGCCGTCGCGGTCGCCGCCTCCGCCGCCACCGGCCACCGCCTCTACCGCCGCGCCGAGGAGGGCGACGGGCCGACCGCCGCCGAACTGAAGGCCGCGGGACGCAGCGTCCCCTGGCGTCCGATCCTCATCGTGGGCGCCGCGATGGCCGTCGCCTACCTCGCCGACGCGGCCATCTCCAACTACGGCGCCATTTACATCGACGACGAACTGTCCGGCGCCGACTGGGTCGCGCCGCTCGGCTACGTCGCGTACCAGGTCGCCATGGTGATCAGCCGCGGCGTCGCCGACCTCGCCGTCCGCCGCTCGGGTCCCGTGCGGGTCGTGCGGCTCGGCGGCGCGGTCGGCATCATCGGCATGGTGGGCGTGGTCGCCGCGCCGAACGCGGCGTTCGCCATCGCCGCGTTCGCGGTCGCCGGGCTCGGTCTCAGCGTGATCGCCCCGGTCTGCTTCACCGCCGCCGGGCGGGTCGACCCGACCGGGCTGGGCGTCGCCGTGGCCCGCGTGAACATCTTCAACTACGTCGGGTTCGTCCTGGGCGCCGCCATCGTCGGCGCCATCGCCCCCCTCAGCGCCGACAACGGCCTGCGCCTGGCGTTCATCGCCCCCACGGCCCTGATCCTCGTCGTATTCGTCACCGCGAAGGGCTTCGCCCCGGTTCCGGTGAAAGGCGCCCGACCGGACGCCCCCGCCATGGAACGCCCGACAGTCTGAACGTCAGCACAGTCTGAACGTCAGCACAGTCTGCACGTCAGCACAGTTTGAACCTCAGCCACCGGTGAACGGGCAGACGCGCGCCCCCTGGAGGATCAGGCGTCCTCCATGGCCGTGATGGCCTTCTCGCCTTCGGTCATGGCCTGCTCCGGGGTCAGGTCCTTCAGGGCGCGGCTGAGGGCGACTTCGGCGGCGTCGGCCGCGGCCCGGAGGGTCACTGCGTGCTCCTGTGCCCTTTCGAGGTCGCCAAGGCCGACACAGTCGAAGGCCACCTGCGCGTCGTGGCCGGCCATCTTCAGCTGCCGCGCGGCCTCTTCCAGACTCATGCGTACCTCCTACACGGGGAATGCTTGTCCTACCCCTCAGCACCGTGAGTAACCGCTTGACCAAGGAGTTCCGCGGCCTCGACCAGGCGGGTTTCGGTGAGCCTGGCGTAGCCGAGGACGAGTGCCGGCGGGGCGTGGCCCGCGCGGGCCGCGGACCACATGGGCCTGGCGCCCGCGACGGACACTCCGGCTTGTGCGGCGCGGGCCACGATCTCGTCCTCGCCGCGTCCGGCGGGTAGTTCCACATAGAGGTGGATGCCCGCTGAGACGCCGTGAACCGTGGCGCCCGGCAGGTTTTCGTTCAAAGCGGCGGCGAGGGCGTCCCGCCGGGTCCGGTAGCGCCGCCGCATCGTGCGCAGGTGCCGGTCGTATCCGCCGCCGCGCAGGAACTCGGCGAAGGCGTACTGCTCCAGGACGGGTCCCCCGAGGTCGGTGTTCTCGCGGTGCTCACACAGGCGCGCGGCGATGGCCGGTGGCGCGACGGCCCAGCCGAGGCGCAGTGCGGGGGCGAGGGACTTGCTCACCGAGCCGAGCAGGACGACGCGGTCCGGGTCGACTCCCTGGAGGCAGCCGACGGGCTCGCGGTCGTAGCGGAACTCGGCGTCGTAGTCGTCCTCCAGGATCAGGCCGTCGACGCCTCGCACCCAGGCGATCAGTTCGGCGCGGCGGGCCGGGGACAGGACGACGCCGGTCGGGTACTGGTGCGCGGGCGTGACGAGGACGGCGCGTGCCCCGGTGCCGGCGAGCGCGTCGACGTCCACGCCCTCGCCGTCGACGGGGACGCGGACGATCCGGAGGCCGGACGCCTCCAGCATGGGCACCTGCCGGACGCTGGTCGGGTCCTCGACGGCGAGGGTCGTGTGGCCGCCGGCGCGGAGCAGGCCCAGTAGGGCCGACAGCCCGTGCGCCACCCCGTTCATGATCACGACGCGGCCGGGGCCGGTGTGGGCGGCGCGGACGCGGGCGAGGTATCCGGCCAGTTCGGCGCGCAGGGCCGGCACGCCGCCGGGGTCGGGGTAGGTGAGCACGTCGTGCGGGAGTGTGCGCAGCGCGGCGCGGGCGGCGGCGATCCAGCGTTCGCGGGGGAAGGCGGACAGGTCGGGCCGGCTCGGCCACAGGTCGTACGGGAGCGCGGCCTCCGGCGGCGGCTCGGGCGACGGGGGCGGCTCGGGCGACGGGGGCGCGGCTCCGCGCGGCCGTGGCGCGGCACCGTCGCCGAGCCCGGCCGGCGGCGCGACGGGGGCGCCGTCGTCGGGCCTTGCCAGCGGCGCGATGCGGGTGCCGTCGCCGCGCCGCGCGATCAGGAAGCCCTCGGCGGTCAGCTGTTCGTAGGCGGCGACGACGACGCCGCGGGAGACGTCCAGGTCGCGGGCCAGGTCCCGGCTCGACGGCAGCCGCGTCCCCGCGGTCAGCCGGCCGGACCGCACGGCCGAGCGGAAACCGGCGGCGATCTGGGCCGCCAGCCGTCCGGTGGCCCGGTCGAGGGGGAGATGAAGGTCGGTCACATGACACTCAGCGCCGGGAGGGAGGCCGCGCGTCACGGGAATCTCATTGGTCCGGGTTCGCGAGGTCGAATTGGCTCTGTTTACAGTACCAAGCGGGTCATAGCGTCCCTTGTCATGAACCTGATCGCCACTCGCCCGCCCGGCGGGCTCGGTACGGCCGGCCCGGACCGGCGGATCTGGCCGGGGCCGCGCTGGTCGCGGCGGGGGTCGCGGTGGGCCTGCGCACCCGCGTCGCCCCCCGTCCGCCCGCGGCCGGCGAGTGCGTAACCTGTGATCCGGCCCCCATCGGAATCGCGCGAGGATCTGCCTGAGATGCCTGAGTTCTCCTACACCGACCTGCTGCCGCTCGGACCCGACGAGACCGACTACCGGCTGCTGACCTCCGGCGGCGTCTCCACGTTCGAAGCGAACGGGCGGACGTTCCTGCAGGTCGAGCCGGAGGCGCTCCGGCTGCTCACCGAGACCGCGATGCGCGACATCGCGCACCTGCTGCGTCCCGCGCACCTGGCGCAGCTCCGCCGGATCCTGGACGACCCGGAGGCGTCCCCCAACGACCGTTTCGTCGCGCTGGACCTGCTGAAGAACGCGGGCATCGCGTCCGGCGGCGTCCTGCCCATGTGCCAGGACACCGGCACCGCGATCGTGATGGGCAAGCGCGGCCAGCACGTCCTGACGGACGGCGGCGACGAGGAGCACATCTCCCGCGGCGTGTACGACGCGTACACGAAGCTGAACCTGCGCTACTCGCAGATGGCGCCGGTGACCATGTGGGACGAGAAGAACACCGGCAGCAACCTGCCCGCGCAGATCGAGCTGTACGCGACGCCCGGCGAGGCGTACAAGTTCCTGTTCATGGCCAAGGGCGGCGGCAGTGCGAACAAGTCGTTCCTCTACCAGGAGACCAAGGCCGTCCTGAACCCGACGCGGATGATGTCCTTCCTGGAGGAGAAGATCCGCTCACTCGGCACGGCCGCGTGCCCGCCCTACCACCTGGCGATCGTGGTCGGCGGCACGTCCGCCGAGCACGCGCTGAAGACGGCCAAGTACGCCTCCGCGCACTACCTGGACACGATGCCGACCGAGGGCTCGCCGCTCGGCCACGGCTTCCGCGACCTGGAGCTGGAACTCCAGGTGTTCGAGCTGACGCAGAGGCTCGGCATCGGCGCGCAGTTCGGCGGCAAGTACTTCTGCCACGACGTGCGGGTGATCCGGCTGCCGCGGCACGGCGCGTCCTGCCCGGTGGCCATGGCGGTGTCGTGCAGCGCCGACCGGCAGGCCCTCGCCAAGATCACCGCCGAGGGCGTGTTCCTGGAGCGGCTGGAGACCGACCCGGCGCAGTACATGCCCGACACCACCGACGATCATCTGGACGACCAGGTGGTCGCGATCGACCTGAACCGTCCCATGGCCGAGATCCGGGCCGAACTGACCAAGTACCCCGTGAAGACGCGGCTGTCGCTGACCGGGCCGCTCGTCGTCGCCCGCGACATCGCGCACGCCAAGATCAAGGAGCGGCTGGACGCGGGCGAGCCGATGCCGCAGTACATGCGCGACCACGCCGTCTACTACGCGGGACCGGCCAAGACGCCGGAGGGCTACGCGTCCGGTTCCTTCGGCCCGACCACGGCCGGGCGGATGGACTCCTACGTCGAGCAGTTCCAGGCCGCGGGCGGCTCGCTGGTCATGCTGGCCAAGGGCAACCGGTCGAAGCAGGTCACCGACGCCTGCAAGGAGCACGGCGGCTTCTACCTCGGCTCGATCGGCGGCCCCGCCGCCCGGCTCGCCCAGGACTGCATCAAGAAGGTGGAGGTCCTGGAGTACCCGGAACTCGGCATGGAGGCCGTCTGGAGGATCGAGGTGGAGGATTTCCCCGCGTTCATCGTGGTGGACAACAAGGGCGAGGACTTCTTCGCCGACACCACCGGGCCCGTCCTCACCATCGGCAGGCGCTGACGATCGGCAGCGGCTGACAGCCCCGCGGGAGGGCCGTCGGCCGCCCATTCCCTATGTTTCTGGCCGGTAGGTCACATTATCGGCCCAAAATCCAAGTTGGTAACGAGGTCTCCCCGATGACCGCCTGGCCACTCCGGTATCTTTTCCGCCATGTCACAGTCAGAGCGCCTCGTTCTAGCGACGCGCTACCGGCTGGTCTCGGAAATAGGTCAGGGCGCCAACGGCACGGTCTGGAGAGGGCATGACGAGCTCCTCGATCGGTCCGTGGCGGTCAAGGAGCTGCGCCTCCCCGAAGACCTCTCCGAGGACGACCGGGTGGTCTTCTACCGCCGTACCCTCCGAGAGGCGCGCGCGCCCGCCCAACTGCGCACGCACTCGATCGTCGAGGTGTACGACGTGGTCATCGAACAGGGTCGTCCCTGGATCGTGATGGAGATGATCGAGGCGCCCAGCCTCGAACACCTCCTCGAACGTTCGGGGCCGCTGCCGCCCGAACGCGTCGCGCACATCGGCCGTGCCCTCCTGGACGCCCTCAACACCGCGCACAAGGCCGGCATAGTGCACCGCGACCTCAAGCCCAGCAACGTGCTGCTGGACGGCGACCGCGTCGTCCTCACCGACTTCGGCCTCGCGTTCTCCTCGGGCTCGGCCAGCCTGACGAAGACGGGCCACTTCATGGGCTCGCCCGCGTACGTCGCGCCCGAGGTCGCCGCCGGGGAGAAGGCCACCCCGCGGTCCGACCTGTGGTCGCTCGGCGCGACGCTGTTCGCCGCGCTGGAGGGCCACCCGCCGTTCGAGCGCGACAACGTCATGGCGACGCTGAGCGCCCTGGCGAACGAGTCGACCCCCTCCCCGCAGAACGCCGGCGCGCTCGCACCGGTGATCATCGGGCTGCTGGAGAAGAACCCGACCCGCCGCCTCAGCCACGCCCGCGCGGTCGACCGGCTCGAACGCGCCCTGGCGGGTCCCCGGTCGGGACGCCGGCCGGCGACGCCGCGCTACCGGCTGATGGTCGTGATCGGGCTCATCGGCGCGACCGTCGCCTCCTGCGGCATCGGCGCAACCGCGCTCATCGTCGGCATGATGAAGGAGGGGCCCGGCCCCTCCCCCACGGCGACGACGTCCAGTCCCGCGGGCGGCGGCGCGCAGGCCCCGCCCGGCGTCGCGACCAACACGCTGGTCGTCCGGGCGCGCACCGACGCGTGCAAGATCTTCGTGTCGGTGCCGGGCGACGCGATGACCGTGCTCAGCGACGAGACGCTGAAGAAGAACGAGGCGCGGCAGTACGACCAGCCGCGCATCAACGCGGTGATCTACGACGCGTCCGCCTGCGACGTCTGGGTGAACGGAGAGCAGAAACCCGTCGGCCAGCCCGGAGAACGCAAGAACTACACCCTGAACAAGGAGTGACCCCGGTCCCAGATGCCTCCGCGCGGGAATCGGGTAACCCCCTGAGAAGCTGCCATGGAAGACGGCGGTGATGGTTTCCGGTTCGGAGGTGGCGTGCCATGGGTGAGCAGGAGTTCCGGGTCGAGCGTGACTCCATGGGTGAGGTCCGGGTACCGGCGGCGGCGAAATGGCGGGCGCAGACGCAGCGCGCGGTGGAGAACTTCCCGATCTCGGGACGGACGCTGGAGGCCGCGCACATCGCCGCGCTGGGCCAGATCAAGGCCGCGGCGGCGACGGTGAACGCCGAACTCGGCGTGCTCGACAAGGACCTCGCGGGCGCGATCACCGACGCCGCGCGGGAGGTCGCGGACGGCCGGTGGGACGACCAGTTCCCCATCGACGTGTTCCAGACCGGGTCCGGGACGTCGTCCAACATGAACGCCAACGAGGTCGTGGCGACGCTGGCGGCGGAGCGGCTCGGCCGTCCCGTGCACCCGAACGACCACGTGAACGCCTCTCAGTCGTCCAACGACGTGTTCCCGTCGTCCATCCACATCGCGGCGACCGGGGCCGTCCTGAACGATCTGATCCCCGCGCTGCGCCATCTGCGGGACGCGCTGGCACGCAAGGCGGACGAGTTCCGGGCGGTGGTGAAGTCGGGCCGCACCCACCTGATGGACGCGACGCCGGTGACGCTGGGCCAGGAGTTCGGCGGGTACGCGGCGCAGATCGGGCACGGCGTGGAACGGCTGGAGGCCGTCCTGCCCCGGCTGGCGGAGCTGCCGCTCGGCGGAACCGCGGTCGGCACCGGGATCAACACCCCGGACGGCTTCGGCGGCCGCGTCATCGCGGAGATCGCGCGGGTCACCGGGCTGCCGCTGACGGAGGCCCGCGACCATTTCGAGGCGCAGGGCGCGCGGGACGGCCTGGTCGAGGCGAGCGGCGCACTGCGCACCGTGGCGGTGAGCCTCACCAAGATCGCGAATGATCTGCGCTGGATGGGCTCCGGGCCGCGCACCGGGCTGGCCGAGATCCGGCTGCCGGACCTGCAGCCCGGTTCGTCGATCATGCCGGGGAAGGTGAACCCCGTGCTTCCCGAGGCGGTCACGCAGGTCGCCGCGCAGGTCATCGGCAACGACGCGGCGATCGCGTTCGGCGGCGCGTCCGGCAGCTTCGAGCTGAACGTGATGCTGCCGATGCTGGCCCGCAACGTCCTGGAGTCGGTCACGCTGCTGGCGAACGTGTCGCGGCTGTTCGCCGACCGCTGCGTGGACGGCATCGAGGCGGACGTGGAGCGGATGCGCGAGTACGCCGAGTCGTCGCCGTCGATCGTGACGCCGCTGAACCGCTACATCGGCTACGAGGAGGCGGCGAAGGTCGCCAAGCAGGCGCTCAGGGAACGCAGGACGATCCGCGAGGTCGTGCTGGAGCGCGGTTACGTGGACGACGGGAGACTGAGCGTCGAGCAACTGGACGAGGCCCTCGACGTGCTCGGGATGACGGGCTCGTCGTGACATGACGTCCAGCGCGCCCCAGGGCCTCACACGGCGCCTGGGACGCGTCCGCGACTCAGTCGACTCAGTACCAGCCGACGTTCTGGGAGTGCGACCACGCGCCGCACGGAGTGCCGTAGCGGTTCTTGATGTAGCCGAGACCCCACTTGATCTGCGTGGTGGCGTTGTTCTGCCAGTCGGGCCCAGCGGTGGCCATCTTGGAGCCGGGATTGGCCTGCGGGATGCCGTACGCCTCCGACGACGGGTTGTCGGCGTGGACGTTCCAGTGACTCTCCTTGTTCCAGAGTTTCACCAGGCAGCCGAACTGGCCGTCGCCGGTGAAGCCGAAGCTCGGCATCAGCTTCTTGGCGATCTCCTGCGCCTCACCGGCCGGGACCGGGTCGCCGGACGGGCCGCCGCCGCCACCGCCGTCGTCCTTCTTCTTCTCCGGCTTCTTGGTCGGGAGCGGCTCGCCCTTCGGGCGCAGGGCCGGTCCCTTGCCGTCGTCCGCGCGGGTCTCGCGGGAGGCGCGTTCCAGGGCCAGCCTGCGCCTCTGCTCCTCCAGGACCTTCGGGTCGACCTTCGGCGCGGCGTCCGCCGGCTGCCGGGTCGGCTTGACGGTCGCCCCGTCGTCGCCGGAGCCGCCGGTCAGCGCGAACGCCGCGACGGCGCCGCCGCCGACGGCGACCGCGGCGCCCGCGAGGACCGCGGCGACCCGCATGCCGTTGCGCCTGCCGGCGCCTCCCCGCGAGGCGGCGCCGCGCGGCGCGCGGTGACCGGACGCGACCTCGTCGCGGGGGGCCCCGGCGGGGGCGCCGGCGTGGGGCGGCGCGGCCTGGGGGGCCGGGGCGGCCTGGAAGCCGAGCGTGTCACCGGCCGACGTGCCGACGCGGGTCCGGTCGTCGCCGGCGACCCTCACGTCGTCCCCGTACGGTTCCGGCTGCGCGACCGCGGGCTGGGGCGCCGTGGGCTGGGGCGCGGCGGCGAACGGGTAGGGCGCCTGGGCCGGGTTCTGTGGGGCGGCCGCGGCGGGCCACGGCTCCTCGGGGGCAAAGCTCTGTCGTTCGTCTCGCCTAGGGGACCCGGGACGGTCTCCGTACAAGGCGGCCCTTCCGACGGTCGCACGCGCATGGGCACGCGGGCGAACTGTTTCCACCCCCGGTCCGGCCGGCCGCCCGCAGGCGGGGCGGTCTCCGGACCCGGGCGGGCGCCGTGTCCGTCGCGCGTGTTCAAGGGGGACGCGCTCGGGCCCGGCACCTTCCGGGGGGTGCTTACGGGGAGCCACAATGCCTGAGGCCGAGGGATGCTCCGCAACCGAAACGAGACAATTGCTGCGGGTGAGACACGTGTCAACTTGACCGGAACATTGCCGAAACCCCGCGGGACCAGGGGATCTTCATCATCGGGTGAGCGAATGTGACCTTCGCCACAAACCTACGGTACGGGGTTTAACGATCACTTTCCGTAGAGATTCCGGCGATGCCCCGGCGGCGCGAACCCGACCACGGCGAACCCCGGCGGCGCATCGGCCGCCGGAGTTCGCTGCGAACTCCTCTCAGGCCCCGACGTCCCCGAGCATGTCGGTGACCAGGGCGGCGATCGGCGACCGCTCCGACCGCGTCAGCGTCACGTGCGCGAACAGCGGATGCCCCTTGAGCCGCTCCACCACCGCCGCGACACCGTCATGCCGTCCGACCCGCAGGTTGTCGCGCTGCGCCACGTCATGGGTCAGCACCACCCGCGACCCCGTGCCGATCCGCGACAGGACGGTCAGCAGCACGCCGCGCTCCAGCGACTGCGCCTCGTCCACGATCACGAACGCGTCGTGCAGCGAACGTCCGCGGATGTGGGTGAGCGGCAGGACCTCCAACATGTCACGGTCCACGACCTCGTCGATGACCTCCGGTGTGGTCACCGCCGACAGGGTGTCGTAGACCGCCTGGCCCCACGGCGACATCTTCTCGTTCTCCGTGCCCGGCAGGTAGCCGAGCTCCTGCCCGCCGACCGCGTACAGCGGGCGGAACACCACGACCTTGCGGTGCCACCCGCGCTCCATCACGGCCTCCAGGCCCGCGCACAGGGCGAGGGCCGACTTGCCCGTGCCCGCCCGCCCGCCGAGCGAGACGATGCCGACGTCCTCGTCCATCAGCAGGTCGAGCGCGATGCGCTGCTCGGCGGAGCGGCCGCGCAGCCCGAACACCTCCCGGTCGCCCCGCACCAGCTTCACGGACTTGTCCGGCTGCGTCCGGCCGAGGGCCGAGCCCTTCTCCGACAGCAGCCGCAGCCCGGTGTGGCACGGCAGGTCCCGCGCCTCCTCCATGTCCGCGGTGCCCGTCTCGAACATCTCCTCGACGAGGTTCGCGGGCACCTCCAGCTCGCGCATTCCGGTCCAGCCGGACTCCACGACCGCCATTTCCGCCCGGTACTCCTCGGCGGCCAGGCCGACCGAGGACGCCTTCACCCGCATCGGCAGGTCCTTGGAGACCAGGACGACGTCGCGGCCCTCGTGGGCCAGCCACGCCGCCACCGACAGGATCCGGGTGTCGTTGTCGCCGAGCCGGAAACCGTCCGGCAGGACGCTCGGGTCGGAGTGGTTCAGCTCGACGCGGAGCGTGCCGCCCTGGTCGCCGTGCGGCCCCTCGACCGACACGGGCTCGTCCAGCCGGCCGTGCCGCAGGCGCAGGTCGTCGAGCGTGCGCAGGGCCTGCCGGGCGAAGTACCCGAGCTCGGGGTGGTGACGCTTGGCCTCGAGCTCGGAAATGACGACGATGGGGAGTACGACCTCGTGCTCGGCGAACCGGGTCATCGCCCCCGGGTCGGCGAGCAGGACGCTGGTGTCGAGGACGTACGTGCGCCGGTCCGATTCGCTGTGGGGGGACGACCCCCCACACCCGCCGGAAACACCCGGAACGTTCCTTCCGGAGGTGTTCTCGGAGGGGTTGCCGGGACGGCGCGCGGAGGTTGTGGCCACTCGATCTCCCTGACTATGGGGGACGTACCGGTGGCGCGACGGCCCCGGCCGCACTGCCCCGCAGGGCCCGGGGAACGGTCCCCCCGGAAGCGGCACGCCCCCACGCGGCCGGTCCCCCCGCTCGGGGAACGGCCGGGAGCGGTGATCGGAGGTCGGCGGTCAGGAACCGAAGCGCCGGTGCCGCGCGGCGTATGAGCGCATCGCCCGGAGGAAGTCCACCTTGCGGAAGTCCGGCCAGTGGACCTCGCAGAAGTGGAACTCCGAGTGGGCGCTCTGCCAGAGCATGAAGCCGGAGAGACGCTGCTCCCCCGAGGTGCGGATGACCAGGTCCGGATCCGGCTGGCCGCGCGTGTAGAGATGCTCCGCGATGTGCTCCACGTCGAGGGACTCGGCGAGTTCCTCGATGCTGGTGCCACGGCTCGCCTGCTCGACGAGCAGAGAGCGCACCGCATCAGCGATCTCACGCCTACCTCCATACCCAACGGCGACGTTCACAATCAGGCCGGGAGCACCAGATGTGGCCTCACCCGCATCTTTAAGGACGCGGGCGGTCTTATCGGGCAGCAGGTCGAGGGCGCCGACGGGCTTGACGTTCCAGCCGTCGGCGGCGAGCTTGCCGACGGTGTTCTCGATGATCTCCAGCAGCGGCTCCAGCTCGACCGCCGGGCGGTTCAGGTTGTCGGTGGACAGCAGCCACAGGGTGACGACCTCGACCCCCGCCTCCGCGCTCCACTGCAGCAACTCGGAGATCTTCGCGGCGCCGCGCTGGTGCCCCGAGTTGATGTCGGCCAGGCCCATCGCCCTGGCCCAGCGCCGGTTCCCGTCCAGTATCACGCCGACGTGCCGCGGCGTGACGTCGGTCGGCAGCGACGCCTCGACCCGGCGTTCGTACATCCGGTAGACGGCATCGCGGACGGCCGCGTACGGGCCGCTGCGGCGGACGGCGGTGGTGAGCCGTCCCCCCTCGGAAGGGCGGCGGCGCACGCCGTCCCTCCGAACACCGCGCGGCATCCCGCGCGGCTTTCCCGTACGCCGAACCCCCATGTGGGCTTCCCTTCGAGCGACCGTCTCTGACGGAAAGACGCTCAATTATGGCCCGAGGTTCGTACTTCTCCGCTCCGCCTTCCCACTTCCGCCTTCCGGTTCCGCCTTCCCGGTTCCGCCCTCTCCGCTCCGCGACGCCGGGTCAATGCGCGGGTGGCGCCGGGCGGACGCTCCGGCCCGCTCCGGCCCGCTCCGCCTCGGCGAGCACATCGGCGAGAAAGCGGGCCAGGTCGGCGGAGGTGAGCACGGCGCGGACGCCCCGCCCGCCCGCGCCCCACGCCTCCAGGACGGCCCGCCGTGCGACACGCCATCGCCCGGCGGCGGACTGCTGGCGGCCGACCCACATCGAGGACGTGCGGAGCGCGCAGCGCAGTTCGCCGGTGCTGACCACGTCACCGCGGTCGCGGTACCGGAACGCGAACAGCTCGGGTTCGCGGGCCGGGTCGCCGGGGGCCGGATCGGGGAACCGGTCGTCGGGATCGGGCCAGCGGGCGGCCTGCGGCGAACCGTCGGCCCGGGCGGCGGCCACCCGGGCGGCGAGGCCGGCCAGGAAGTAGCCGCATCGCTCCCCCACGGCGCCGAACGAGTCGCCGTCGCGCCACAGCTCCAGCGTGACCTCGAACGGGGTGCCGCCGCGGTCGAGGGACGCGACCGGCACGACCGCGAGGTCGGAGCCGTCCAGGCAGCGCAGCCCCCTCACCGCCGGCCACCCCCTCGCCGCGTCCCGTCCGCCTCCATGACGGCCTTCCAGGCACAGTAGGCGAGGCAGGCCCCATGATCACACCCGGTGATCATCGAGATCCGGTAATGATCGCGGCCGGACGCCGGACGCCGGACGGTGGCGCGGTGGCGCGGTGGCGCGGTGGCGCGGCGCGGGGGTCCTCGGTCAGGCCTGCGGGCCGGCGGCGCGGGCGCGTTCGACGTACTGCAGCGCGGTGCGCAGTTCGGCGAGCCACTCGTCGGTGTTCTTGCCGACGAGCCGCACGCACCAGGCGAGCGCGTCGCTGCGGCTGCGCGCGACCCCGGCCTCGACGAGGGTGTCCAGGACGCGTCGCTCCGGCTGCCGCAGCCGCGTCATGACCGGTACCGACAGCGTGGTGAACATCTCCCGCTCGCCGCCGCACTCGGCGCCCCAGGAGACCTTGTGGCCGAAGCGGTGCTCGGCTTCGCGGGCGATGCGGATGCGACGCTCGCGGGTCTCCTCGCGGAAGCGCTGGATGTGCCCGGCGATCACGCCGGCCCGCTCCGCCCCGGACGCCTCCGCCGCGGCGGCGGGTTCGGGCAGGCGGCCGACGACGCTGACCTCCTCGCGGTCGAGGACGACGTCGGGCGGGCCCTCGAACCACTCCTCGGGCAGCCGTCCGGAGAACCACCCGCGTAGCTGCTCCGCCGCTTCACTCGTATCCATGTAATCAAAATTACATCCCAAGGACGCGTTATGCCAGCCTTCCAGCCGGACGCGCGCGAAGATGCGGCTCCTGCCGCCGATGCCGGAGAATCGGCACATGAGCACGTCCAACCCTGAGCATCCGATCGACCGGCTGCAGGACCGGCTCTCCCGGCTCCCGCTGCGCGAGCGCAAGAAGCTGAGGACCCGGAGGGCCGTCCAGGCTCACGCGCTCCGGCTCTTCGGCGAGCAGGGCTACGATGCGACCACCGTCGAGCAGATCGCGGCGGCGGCGGAGATCTCGCCGAGCACGTTCTTCCGCTACTTCCCGACCAAGGAAGACGTCGTCATCACCGACGAGTACGACCCGATCATGGCGGAGGTGTTCCGCGACCAGCCGGCGGACCTGCCGCCCCTGGAGGCGCTGCGCGCCACGCTCCGCGAGATCCTCCCGCAGATGTTCGACGAGGACCTGGAGGTCATCAGGACCCGGATGCGGCTGGCCGCCGAGATCCCCGCCGTCCGGGCGCGCATGTTCGAGTCGATGAGCAAGGGCACCCACGCCGTGCTGACGGAACTCGTCTCCGAACGCACCGGAAGGCGCCGCGGCGACCCCGCCGTCGAAGCGTTCTGCTGGGCCGTCCTGGGCGTACTACAGGGGGCGATCTACCGGTGGCTGGACGCCCCGGGCAACGGCCTGGCGGACGTCATCGACCACGACCTGGAGTTCCTGAGCCGAGGCTGCCCGCTGTAGCCGCTCACCGGTTCCTGGAGGCCAGCAGCTTGGGGCTGACCCGGACGGCGCCGCGCATGTTGCGGGTGTAGACGTCCTGGACCTGCACCACGGTGCCCCTGCGCGGGGCGGCGATCATCTTGCCCTTGCCCAGGTAGAGGGCGATGTGCGAGATGTAGCCCGGCGCGGTCGGGTCGTTGGCCCAGATCAGCATGTCGCCCGGCTCGGCCTTGCTGTAGGGGATGACCCAGCCCGTCCGCGCCTGGTCGGCGGCGACTCGCGGCAGACGGATCCCGGCCTTGGCGAACGCGTACTGCATGAGGCCGGAGCAGTCGTAGCCGCCCTCGGCCTCGGACTCGCCGCCCCACACGTACGGCCAGTCGATCCGCGTGTAGGCGGCCTTGATCACGGTCCGCACCTGCTGGGCGGTCATGACCTGGCCGTCCGCGGTGGGCACGTCGCCGGCCGCCGGGAAGTCGATCTCCGGGTTGACCGCGACCGCCTTGGCGCCCTTCGGCAGTACCTTGCCGAGCTTCTTGATGAACGTCTTCGGCTCGGCCTTCGGGACGCTGATCAGCATCGCGTTGCCGGTGGGCATGCCGAGCGCCTGCGCGGTGGAGTGCGAGATGACGGCGTCGACGTCGCTGATGCCCATCGTCGCGTACGCGCCGACGCGCAGCCGCGACTGCTCCAGCTTGCCGCCGACGGGGACCTGGCTGCCGAGCTGGACGCCGCCGTCGTGGCCCATCGTGAACGAGATCGCCACGTCGCCGGACGCCACGTTGCGCCACAGCGCATCCGACTTGGCGGTCGGCTTCGGCGTGTAGTTGCGGAACGTGGACGGGTTGACGCCCATCAGCCCGACCTGCTTGCCGGCGACCATGCCCTGCACGGCGTCCACGACCTCGACGCCTTTCACGCCCTTGGCGCCGCGGACCTTCTGGACCAGGTCGGCGGGAAGCGTGGAGGACGCCGCGACCAGCACGTGCGGAGTGAGCCGCTTGCCGAGCGGCGTGATCGCGGCGGGCGACACGCTCGTGCTGCCGGACGCCGCCACGTACCGGGCGCGCTGCTCGCCGGGCGTCGTGGTCTCCGGGTCGTCGCCGCCTCGCGCGACCAGGACCGCGACGTTGGCGGCGAGGGTCGTGACGAGGGAGATGCCGATGATCGTCGGTAGAATCCGGCGGTTCGGCTTTCCCACTGCCACACTCCCTCGACGGTCGCCCTGCCCGCATCCCGGCCCGGCCTGAGACACGACTATGACTCAGTCGGCGGGCCATCGTCCAGATACCCGGCCGGACCACCCGCCACCCTCGCCTGCCGCGCCCCATAGGGTCAGCTCAAGCCCTGCTACTCAGTGGTAACACCAAGCGACGACGAGATCAAGGTCACACTGCCACAAAGTGGACCCTCAGTCCAATTGCGCACGTAGTTCGCGGGTCAGCTCCGACGTGGACGTCACGGGCAGCCGGCAGACGAACCCTCGGCACACGTACGCCGCCGGCACCTCGTCCACGAGACCGCGCCCCTCCAGCAGCGGGACGCCCTCCGCGTCCGGCGGGCCGACGCTCACCACCGCGCCCGGCGCGACCGCCATGAGCGCGGTCCGGTGCAGAGCCCGCGTGCGCTCATCGTCCCGGTCGCCGATCACCGCGATCTCCACCGGGCCCGTCGCGTGCGCCTCTGCGACGGCCAGCCCCCAGCCCGCGAACCGCGCGTGCTTGTCGGCCAGCGTCCCCGCCGGGCCGAGCGCCGCCTCGGCGGCCTGCCGGTGCCGGTCCGACGCGGTGAGAGCCGAGAACGACAGCAGCGCGCCCGCGGCCGCGAACTGCCCCGAAGGCGTCGCGTTGTCCGTCGGGTCCTGCGGACGCCGGAACAGCCGCTCCGCGTCGTCCGCGGTGTCGTAGAACCCGCCGGACCCGTCCCCGAACCGTTCCAGGACGGTGTTCAGCAACTCGCCCGCCAGCCGCAGGTAACGCGGATCCCCCGTGACACCGTGCAGGGCGAGCAGGCCCTCGGCCACATCGGCGTAGTCCTCCAGGACACCGGCGTTCGCGCCCGCCGCCCCGTCCTTGGACGTACGCGCAAGCCGCCCGTCCCGCACATGCACATCGACCAGCAGCCGCGCCGCCTCCTCGGCGGCGCGGACGAGGTCCGGCCGGTCGAACAACGCACCGCACTCGGCCAGCGCAGCGATCGCGAGCCCGTTCCACGCGGCGACGACCTTGTCGTCCCGAGCCGGAGGAACCCTGTGCGCGCGCGCCGACAACAAAGCCGTCCGCACGCGCTCGTACCGCTCAACGTCCTCGGGGTCGTGCAGAAGCTGCAGGACGGACGCCCCGTGCTCGAACGTCCCCGTCACCTCGAACAGGCTCGCCGCGAACGCCCCGTCCTCATCACCGAGCACCTCACGCAGCTGCTCCGGCGTCCACACGTAGTACTTGCCCTCGACGCCCTCACTGTCGGCGTCCAAGGCGGACGACAGGCCGCCCTCGTTCGTCCGCAGGTCACGCAGCATCCAGTCGCACGTCTCCAGCGCGACCCGCCGCGCGAACGGCGACCCGGCCAGCCGCCACCAGTGCGCGTACACCCGCGCCAGCAGCGCATTGTCGTAGAGCATCTTCTCGAAATGCGGGACGACCCATTGCGCGTCCACCGAGTACCGGGCGAAACCACCTCCGAGCTGGTCGTACAGCCCACCCCGGGCCATCGCCTCCAGGGTGTGCCCCGCCATCGCGAGCGACTCCTCATCACCCGTCCGCGCATGGTGCCGCAGCAGGAACTCCAGTGCCATCGACGGCGGGAACTTCGGCGCACCCCCGAACCCGCCGCGCACCGCGTCGTACGACCCGGCGAGCACCTTCACCGCATGGGCGAGCATCTCCTCACCGGGCGCCCGCGTCCCCGCCAGCCCCGAATCCCGCGAGGTGAGCGCCGCGACGACCTGCTGCCCCTGCCCGACCACGTCGTCCCGCTGCTCCGTCCACGCCTTGTGGACGGCCTGCAGCAACGCCCGGAACTGCGCCCGCGGAAAATACGTCCCGCAGTAGAACGGATGCCCCTCCGGCGTCATGAACACCGTCATCGGCCACCCGCCCTGGCCCGTCATGGCCTGGGTCGCCTCCATGTAGACGGCGTCGATGTCCGGACGTTCCTCCCGGTCCACCTTGATGTTCACGAACAGCTCGTTCATGATCCGCGCGGTCCCGTCGTCCTCGAACGACTGATGCGCCATCACATGACACCAATGGCAAGCCGCATATCCGACAGAAAGGAGAACTGGGACATCTCGCCGTCGCGCCTCGGCGAGCGCCTCGCCGCCCCACTCCCACCAGTCCACTGGATTGCCGGCGTGCTGCAGCAGGTACGGGCTTGTCGCGTCCTTGAGCCGGTTCATGCCACCGATCCTGCCCGATCCGGCTGCCGCCTCACTCCCCCTGACCGGGATCAGTCGGTGAGGTTGGTGAGGGCGGTTTCTATGGCTCGGTGGAAGGTGGGGTAGGCGTACATCATTTCGCGGAGGGCGGTCGTGGGGGCCTCGGTGTGGACGGCGACGGCGAGGGCGCCGAGGATTTCGCCGCCGGACGGGCCCACCGCGGTCGCGCCGACGAGGGTGCCCCATTCGGTGTTCTCGACGAGCTTGATGAAGCCGTCGTTGCCGGCCTTGTGGATCCAGCCGCGCGCCGACTCGGGGAGCTTGGCGATGCCGGTGCGGACGGGGAGGTTCTGGTCGCGGGCTTGGGCCTCGGTCAGGCCGACGGACGCGATCTCGGGGTCGGTGAAGGTGACGCGGGGGACGGCGCGGTAGACGGCGGGTGAGCCCTCCTGGCCGAGGATGTCGCGGACGGCGATGGCCGCCTGGTACATGGAGACGTGCGTGAACTGGCCCAGGCCGGTGATGTCGCCGATCGCCCACACGCCGTCGGCGGCGCGCATGTGGCCGTCCACCTGGATCTGGCGGGCGTTCTCGTCCAGGCCGACGTTCTCCAGGCCGAGGCCCTTGAGGTTGGGGCGGCGGCCGGTCGCCACGAGAAGGCGCTCGGCGCCGAGGGTCTCCTCGCCGAGGTTCACGCTGAACTCGTCGTTCTCGTGGGTGACGGCGGTGACGTTCACGCCGGTGCGGACGCCG
Source organism: Spirillospora sp. NPDC048824 (assembly GCF_043198455.1). Classification (NCBI taxonomy): domain Bacteria; kingdom Bacillati; phylum Actinomycetota; class Actinomycetes; order Streptosporangiales; family Thermomonosporaceae; genus Spirillospora; species Spirillospora sp. NPDC048824. Next base: position 338,069 of record NZ_JBICUS010000002.1, read on the forward strand.
ATGCCCTCGCGTTCGAAGACGTCGCGGAGGACGGCGCTGGACTCCGGTTCCTCGTTGACGAGGACGCGGTCGGCGGCCTCGACCACGGTGACGCGGCTGTCGAAGCGGGAGAACACCTGCGCCATCTCGGCGCCGACGACGCCTCCGCCGAGGACGATGAGCGACTCGGGGACCTCGGTGGCCTTGACGGCTTCGCGGTTCGTCCAGAACGGGGTGCCGGCGAGGCCGTCGATGGGCGGGGCCGTGGGGGCGGTGCCGGTGTTGAGGACGATGCCGCGGCGGGCGTGGAAGACCCGGTCGTTCACCGTGACCTCGCGGGGGCCGGTGATGCGGCCCTCGCCCCGGACGAGTTCGGCGCCCTTGCCGGTGAGGCGGTCGGCCGCGACCTTGTCGTCCCACGAGTCGGTCGCCTCGTCGCGGATCCGGGCCGCCACGGGGGCCCAGTCGGGGCGGACCGCCGAACCGCCCGCCATCCCCGGGACGCGGCCGCCTTCGGCCAGGAGGCCGGCGGCGCGGACCATCATCTTCGTGGGCACACAGGCGTAGTACGGGCATTCGCCGCCCACCAGCCGGGACTCCACGGCGACGACGGACAGGCCCGCCTCGGCCAGCCTCCCTGCCGCGTCCTCTCCCCCTGGGCCCGTACCGATCACGACGACATCGACTTCATCAGCCATGCTGGGTGTCCTGCCCACCTCGCGATGCGGTTAGGCGGCGCGGTGGCATCGGAATGCGATCGAGGTCGTGAACGAGGGTGATGTCGCCGTCGAACACGGCGGACGCCTCGCCGGTGAACCGCGGCTCGTCCTCGGCGCGGTACCGCTCCGAGAAGTGCGTCAGGACCAGGTGCCGGACGCCGGCCTCGGCGGCGACCGCCGCCGCCTGGACCGAGGTCAGGTGGCCGTACTCGGCGGCCAGGGCGGCGTCCTCGTGCAGGAAGGTGGACTCGATGACCAGCATGTCCACACCGTCGGCCAGTTCCCGGACGCCGTCGCACAGGCGGGTGTCCATGACGAACGCGAACTTCTGCCCGGGACGGGGGACGCTGCACTCCTCGAGCGTGACCGTCCGGCCGTCCGGTGCGGTGACCCGGCCCTCCTCCTGGAGCCGCCTGACCAGCGGCCCCCGCACGCCTCGCGCGGCCAGTTCGGCGGGCAGCATCGTCCGGCCGCCGGGTTCCTCCAGCCGGTACCCGTACGCCTCGACGGGGTGCGACAGCCGCCGCGCGACCAGGGTGAACGGGGCGTCGCCGGTGTCGAGCGGCATCCGCTCACCCGAGACGGGCCGTTCGCGGATCACGTCGGTGTCGCGGAAGACGGCCGCGTTCCTCAGCCGTTCCCAGTAGCGTCCGCCGCTCGCCGGGAACGCCGCGTCCACCGGGTGCTCGACGCCGTCGCGGGCGATGCGCTGGACGACGCCGGGCACGCCGAGGCAGTGGTCGCCGTGGAAGTGGGTCACGCAGATCCAGGTCACGTCGGTGGCCGAGACCCCGGCGTGCGTCATCTGCCGCTGGGTGCCCTCGCCCGGGTCGAACAGCAGGCCGTGGCCGTCCCAGCGCAGCAGGTAGCCGTTGTGGTTGCGCGTTTTGGTGGGCACGGCGCTGGCGGAGCCGAGAACGATCAGATCGCGTACCGACATCCCCCCATGGTGCCGGTACCGAGCCGTTGCAAGCGCTTGGTTATTGTGGGCGCGTCGCAGGCGAGCAGCATCAGGGAGGGCCCGTTGGCCGGAAGCAGCAAGCGCGAGAAGATCAAGATGACGCCGGACGAGGTGGCGTCCTACCTCGCCTCCAATTTCAAGGTCCAGGTCGCCACGGTCGGCAAGGACGGCGAGCCGCACCTGGTGACGATGTTCTACGCGCTGCTCGACGGCAAGATCGCCTTCACCACGTACAAGTCATCGCAGAAGGTGCTGAACCTGCGCCGCAACCCCACCATGACGTGCCTGGTCGAGGACGGCGTGGAGTACAACGAGCTGCGCGGCGTCGCCCTCTACGGCCGCGGCCTCGTCATCGAGGACCCCGAGCCGAGGAGCAAGGTCGGCATGGTCGTCGGCTCCCGCATGGCGGGCCTGCCCGTCCCCGAGATGGGCGCCCCGGTCGACCCCGTCATCGCCGAGGGCATCGAGCAGGCGCTGGCCAAGCGCGTCCTCGTCATCATGGACCCCGACAAGGTCGTCAGCTGGGACCACGGCAAGGCCTGAGCCCTCGGGGCGCCCCCCGAACCCCCCGGCCGCGCGGCACGCGTCTCGCTCCGGTCGCCGGCGCTCGGGGTTCCACTCGCGTCAGCGGGCGAGGGTGGCGCGGCGTTCGGCCAGGGGGGCGGCCTCGGGGCTGGGAATGGACTCGTAGAGTTCGACGGCGCGGTCCAGTGCGGCGCCCTCGGCTGCGTGGTCGCCCCGCTGCCGGGCCGCGTCGGCGATGTGGACGAACATTCCGGCCTGCTGGTCGACGGCGTTCTCCTTGCGGAGGATCTCCAGGGCCTGGCCGAAGAAGTTGATGGCCGCGACGGGACGCCGCGCCCGCAGGTACGCCTCGCCGAGGCTCGACAGGGCGCGGGCGCGGTTGGCCTGGTCGGGTTCGGGGAGGGCGGCGAACTCGTCCGGGAGCGGGCCGAGCAGCTCGATCGCGCGGCCGGTGTCGCCCGTCCGGGTCAGTGCGCGGGCGAGGTTGTGGCGGGCCACCAGGACGGCGTGGCGGTCGCCGCCCTGGACGGCGAGGCGCAGGCCCTCTTCGAGGACCTCGGCCGCCTCGCTCCAGCGTTCCCGTTCCAGGAGCGCGAGGCCCTCGGCTTCGATGTCCCCCTCGCCGGCGGCCGCGGCGGCGAGATGGCCGTCGAGGGCGCGGTGGAGCGCGGCGTCCCGGTCGGAGTCCTCGAAGTTCACACGCACGTCGAGGGTCCTCCCCGGACGCGGCCGGATCCAACCGAGCCGCAGGTCAGGCTTCGTCGGCTGGCGGCGCCTTGGACTTCGCCGCCTTCTCCGCCTCCGCGCGCTCCCACTCCTGCTGCACCAGGTCGGCCTCCCGGGGCGCCTGGATCCTCTTCATCTGCTTGCCCATCGAGCGGATGAGGAAGACGGTCGCGACCACGAGCGCGAGGAAGACCGCGAACCCCAGGAAGCCCGGGCTGACCGTGTCGTCGTTGAGCGGGATGGCGCCGACCTGCACTGCGGTGAGCGAGAGCACTACAGACACACCTTCTCCCGGATGCCGGCGAACAGGTCGTCCTCCGGCAGTTCGGTGTCGATGAGGGACCTGGCCAAATGGTAGTCCTCGGTCGGCCATGCCTCGCGCTGGACGTCCAGCGGGACGACGAACCAGAAGCCGTTGGGGTCGATCTGGGTGGCGTGGGCGAGGAGGGCGCGGTCCCTGGTCTCGAAGTGGTCGGCGCAGGGGACGCGGGTGGTCACGTCCCACTTCGCGCGCTTGTCGCTCTCCTCGTCGAAGCGCTTGATCCAGTCGTTGTAGGGGGATTCCAGGCCGGCCTTCTCCATCGCGTTGTGCAGGGCGAGGATGCGTTCCTTGTTGAAGGTCAGGTGGTAGTAGAGCTTGAGCGGCTGCCAGGGCTCCCCGGTGCCGGGGTAGCGGTCCGGGTCGCCCGCGGCCTCGAACGCCTCCACCGACACCTCGTGGCATTTCACGTGGTCGGGGTGGGGGTAGCCGCCCTTCTCGTCGTAGGTGAGCATCACGTGCGGGCGGAAGTCGCGGACGGCGCGCACCAGCGGTTCGGTGGCGCTCTCCAGCGGCTCCAGCGCGAAGCAGCCCTCCGGAAGCGGCGGCGGCGGGTCGCCCTCGGGGAACCCGGAGTCGACGAAGCCGAGCCAGCTCTGCCGGACGCCGAGGATCTCGCGGGCCCGCGCCATCTCCGCCTCGCGGACCTTGCCGATGTCGGCCTTGACCTCGGGACGGTCCATCGCCGGGTTCAGGATGTCGCCGCGCTCGCCTCCCGTGCAGGTGACGACGAGGACCTCGACGCCTTCGGCGACGTACCGGGCCATCGTGGCCGCGCCCTTGCTGGACTCGTCGTCGGGGTGGGCGTGCACCGCCATGAGGCGCAGCGGCTCGTCGCCGCCGCAGGGTCGTTCGAGCGTCGTACCGTCGATGACCTCGGACACCTGGGGATCTCCTTGTCGGGCCGTGATGAGCGGACCCCGGTTCGAGGCACGCGCCATGACAGACGAGAATTGTCCCTGACAACGTCCGCACACCGCACGGAGATTCCCCGCCATGACGACGAGCGTGCCGAAGACAGCGGCTCCCGCAGGGCCCCGGCAGGGCCGGCTCGGGCTGGTGGTCATCGGTGTGCTGGTGGCGCTGGCCGCGGGCGGTTTCGGGATCCTCGCGATGAACACCGGGCAGACGCCCGGGATCGCGGCGCAAACGGTCACCTATGACATCACCGACACCTCGGTGGAGATCAACTTCCAGGTGGCCAAGGGAGAGGACGACGAGGTGCGCTGCACGGTCGACGCCTTCGACAAGAATTTCGAGGTGCTCGCGGCGAAAGAGGTGGTCGTGCCGGTGGGGACGTCCGGCATGAAGGGGACGGAGACGCTGCAGACGGCGCGGCGGGCGACCGGGGCGAGGATCCGCGACTGCCGCGTGGTCTGACGCGCCGGCCCGGCACCATCCGGCCCCGACCGGTATCGGCGCCGGCCGCGGCCACCTGGCCGCCGATACGCCGGGTGAATGCCAAAATACGATTGGCGGATTGCAGACGCCGAGTTCAGGGAACCTTTACCCGCACACACCGGATAGGCTAGAGGTTTCACCCGGCCGCACTTCATGTCGATGTAACACCCGTCTGCCACGGGCGGGCTAGATCGCAACATGTGGATGAGGAGTACCCGTGACCGAGACCCGCGCTGACAACGTCACCTGGCTGACCCAGGAGGCGTACGACCGGCTCAAGTCCGAGCTGGAGCATTTGTCGGGCCCGGGCCGCATCGAGATCGCTCAGAAGATCGAGGCGGCGCGGGAGGAAGGCGACCTGCGCGAGAACGGCGGCTACCACGCGGCCAAGGAGGAGCAAGGCAAAATCGAGGGCCGCATCCTCCAGCTTCAGGGCATCCTGGAGAACGCGCGCGTCGGCGAGGCGCCGCGCACCGAGGGCGTCGTCGGCCCCGGTATGACCGTCACGGTCTCGTTCGAGGGCGACGACGAAGAGGTCACGTTCCTGCTCGCCTCCCGCGAGGAGGTCGGCGCTCCCATCGACGTCTACTCGCCCAAGTCGCCGCTCGGCGCCGCCATCAACGGCAAGAAGGTGGGCGACAAGGCCACCTACTCGCTGCCGAACGGCCGCGGCATGACGGTCGAGATCCTCGACGCCACCCCCTACGGGGCCGCGTAGCCTCCGGAGACGTCCGAGAGCCTGTGGGGACGGGGTGCTGCCGGGCACTCCGTCCCCGGTTCAGTTCGGGGGGTGTTCCCCGGGTCAGGCGCCGGCCGCGGCGAGGACCAGCGGGAGGGTGCGGTAGGGGACCTGGGTGGCCAGCGAGATCACCGAGGACGCCCGTTCCACGCCCGCCACGTCCACGATCACGTCGATGACGCGCTGCAGGTCGGCGTTGCTGCGCGCGACGACACGGCACAGCATGTCGCCGGGGCCGGTGATGGTGTGCGCCTCCATCACCTCGGGCACCTGCGCGAGCCGCGCGGCGACGGGGTCGTGCCCGCTCTGCCCCGGCCCCCGGCTCTGCCGCAGTTGCAGCGTCACGAACGCCGTCACCCCGTAGCCGAGCGCGGCCGGGTCGATCTCGGGGCCATAGCCTGCGATGACGCCGTCGCGGGACAGCCGGTCCAGCCGTGCCTGGACGGTGCCGCGCGCGACCCCCAGCCGCCGGGACGCCTCCAGGACGCCGACGCGGGGTTCGGCGGTGAACAACGCTATGAGCCGGCCGTCCAGTTCGTCGATCGGCATGCCACCCTCCGGCGGTCATGGTCACCATGTACAGGGCGACCGGTCGGTATCGCGGTTCACTGTACAGATTGCCCAGTGTTTTAAGACACTCTTGCGCAGCTTGTAGGCGCCTGTCCAGATTGGGTGGCATGGATGAGTTTCCGGTCAAGGGCATGGACGCCGTCGTCTTCGCCGTCGGCAACGCCAAGCAGGCGGCGCACTACTACTCGACCGCGTTCGGCATGCGCAGGGTCGCCTACCGCGGCCCGGAGAACGGCAGCCCCGACGAGTCGGTGCACGTACTGGAGTCGGGCGGCGCACGGTTCGTGTTCCGGGGTCCGGTGAAGGCGGGAACGGAGATCGGCCGGCACATCGCCGAACACGGCGACGGCGTGGTCGACCTCGCGCTCGAGGTTCCCGACGTCGAGGCCGCCTACCGGCACGCGCTCGCGAACGGCGCCGCGGGCGTGCAGGAGCCGCAGGTCTTCGAGGACGAGCACGGCAAGGTGACGGTCGCGGCGATCGCGACCTACGGCGAGACCCGCCACTCGCTGGTCGACCGCTCCAACTACACCGGCCCGTACCTGCCGGGATACGCCCCCGCCGGCCCCGTCGTCGAGCCGGGCGAAAGGTTCTTCCAGGCGATCGACCACTGCGTCGGCAACGTCGAGCGCATGGACGAGTGGGCCGACTTCTACCACCGTGTCATGGGGTTCACCGACATGGCCGAGTTCGTCGGCGACGACATCGCGACCGAGTACTCGGCGCTGATGTCCAAGGTCGTCGCGGACGGGACGCGCAAGGTCAAGTTCCCGCTGAACGAGCCGGCGGAGAGCAGGCGCAAGTCGCAGATCGACGAGTACCTGGAGTTCTACGGCGGGCCGGGCGTGCAGCACATCGCGCTCGCCACGGGTGACATCCTCGCCACGGTCGACCGGATGCGGGCCGCGGGCGTGGAGTTCCTGGAGAGCCCCGACTCCTACTACGAGGACCCGGAGCTGCGGGAGCGCATCGGCGAGGTGCGCGTCCCGATCGAGGAGCTGCAGAAGCGCCGGATCCTGGTCGACCGGGACGAGGACGGCTATCTGCTGCAGATCTTCACCAAGCCCGTCCAGGACCGGCCGACGGTGTTCTTCGAGTTGATCGAGCGCCACGGCTCGCTGGGCTTCGGCAAGGGCAACTTCAAGGCGCTGTTCGAGGCGATCGAGCGGGAGCAGGAGCGCCGCGGCAACCTGTGAGACGCCCGCCGCCCGGGGATCCGGGCCCCGGACGCGCTCGCGTCCAGGGCCCGGGCCTGAGCATGGGGTGACCGTGCGCCCCCGGTAACCGGCACACTGTGGCTCATGAGCGAACCGCCGCAGAACCCCCAGCCCGCGGGCGGCGACTGGCAGGCCCCGGACCCGCAGGCCGCCGACACCCCCGCCCCCGACGCCCCGGACGCCCCCGCAGTTTCGAATGCCGAAGACGTCTCGGACGCCTCCCCCGAACGTCCGCCGCCGTACCAGGGCACTTACGGCGCCCAGCCCGGCCAGGCTCCTCCCGCTCCCGCGCCCGGGGCCGGTTACGCCCCGCCCGGACAGCCACAGCCCGGCTACGGACCGCCCGCACAGCCCGGATACGGACCTCCCGGATTGCCCTATCCCGGCTATACGCATCCGGGAGCGGGCGGCCCGCAGGACATGCTGGCGGGCCGCTGGGCGCGGCTCGGCGCCGGAGTCCTCGACTCCCTCATCCTCAGCTTCGTCGCCACGCCGGCGGTCCTGCTCTCCATCCGCTGGGACAAGATGCAGGAGTCCATGACGTCCGGTGAGCCGATCATCAACCCGATGGACCTCTACAACATTCCGCGACTGCTGGCCGGGTACGCGGTCGTGTTCCTGCTGGGCTTCGTGTACTTCACCGTCATGCACGCCAAGTGGGGCCAGACGCTTGGCAAGAAGGCCCTCGGCATCCGGGTGGTGAGCGCCGCCGACCAGTCCGCGGTGAGCTGGGGCCAGGCGATCGGCAGGCAGGCGTTCGTCTACGCCATCACGATCTCGACGGCTCTGGTCAACTTCCTGGTGCCGGCCGGGGCCCTCCTCGGCATGGTCGGCATGCTCGACAACGCCTGGATCCTGTGGGACGACCGGCGCCAGGCCCTGCACGACAAGGTGGCCGGGACGCTGGTGGTGAAGGCGCAGCCGTGGATGCCGAACCCGTACGCCCGGCCCGAGGCGCCCGCCGATCCCGGCAAGCTTTGATCATCCGCGGGTAAACACTGCAGGCCCCCCGGACGCGGCGAGGTTTGGACGGCAACGCTGCGGCCACCCTTCCGGCATGACGCAACCGCCGAACGACCCCGCGTCCGGGGGAGAGCCGGAAGACCGGCCGCACGGGCACCGGCCGCAGCCCGAGCAGCCAGGGCCGTACGGCGGCCGGCCCCCCGGCGGTCAGCAGCCCCCCGGACGGGAGGAGCCGTACGGGCAGCAGCCGGGATACGGACAGCGGCAGCCGGGATACGGGCAACAGCCTTACGGGCAGCCGCCCTACGGACAAGAGCAGCCCTACGGGCAGCAGCAGCCGTATGGGCAGCAGCCGGGGTACGGGCAGGAGCTGCCGAAGTACCCCGGACAGGGCGACCAGAGCGGATACGGTGCGGCGCCCGGTTACGGCGGCGGCGGGATGGGCGGCTACGCCGATCCGTCGCAGGGGCTCGCGAGCCGCTGGGCACGGCTGGGCGCCGCCCTCGTGGACCTCATCCTCGTCGGAATCGTCACCGGCCTGCTGTCGCTTCCGTTCGTCGACTGGAACCGCGTCTTCAACCCGGAAACGGGTGAGTCGATGTACAACGGCGCCCAGCTGTCGAGCAACGCGATCGGTGTGGTGCTGGGCTTCCTCTACTACTGGCTGACGCACGCCAAGTGGGGGCAGACGCTCGGCAAGAAGCTGCTGGGGATCCGGGTCGTCCGGCAGGACGACGGGCAGGCGATCACCACCGGCCAGGCCGCGGGGCGTTCCGCGTTCTACAGCGTGCTCGGCGGCATCTGCGGCTGCATCGGGCTGATCAACATCCTGTGGATCCTGTGGGACCCGCGGAAGCAGGCACTGCACTGCAAGGTGGCGCGGACCGTCGTCGTGAAGGCGGGCCCGCACGTCCCCGATCCCTACGCCCATCGCTGACCGGGGCCCATTGGAGTTGCTCTGCGCACCCCCTGCCGGGCAGGCTTGGCGGCGTGCATATGGCCGGAAAGTCCCCCAGCCCCCGCCGCCACGGCTCGCGGACGGCGTTCCGTGGTGCCGCGGGCCTGGCCGCTCTCGCCGTCGCGGGGTCGCTGACCGCGAGTTGTCAGCTGTCCCCGTTCGACGACCCGGAGCCGTCGGGTCCGGGCTCGGGGTCGGCCGCGTCCGGCCCGGTGGGGCCCACCACCGCGGGTGACGACTATGTCCCCGGCGACGGCAACGGCGGCTATGACGTCCAGCACTACGGGTTGAAGCTGAACATCGACCCGGACGGCGCGCAGCAGTTGGACGGCACCGCGACCATCACCGCGAAGGCGACCGAGCGGCTCGCCCGTTTCAACCTCGATCTGACCGGCCTCGAGGTCTCGGCGATCAAGGTGGACGGCAAGCCGGCGCGGCAGCAGCGCGGCGGCAGCGAGCTGGAGGTCACCCCGGCGCAGCCGCTGAAGAAGGGCGCGAAGTTCACCACCGTGGTCGAGTACGCGGGGACGCCGGAGCCGGTGTCGGACCCGGTGCTCGGCACATACGGCTGGATCCGCACCTCCGACGGCGTGTTCGTGGCGTGCCAGCCGAGCGGCGCGCACACCTGGTTCCCGAGCAACGACCATCCGAGCGACAAGGCCACGTTCGACTTCGAGATCACGGTGCCGGCCGGGTTGACGGCGATCGCCAACGGCGAGCCGGAGACGCCGCCCACCGGTTCCGGCGGCGGGACGCCCGGCCGGCCGGGCGTGCCGCCCAGCACGGGCCCGGGCGGCCCGCCGAGCACGGGACTGCCGGGAGTCGAGCCGATCGGGCATCGCGCGCAGACGACGTCGAAGTGGCACGTCAAGGCGCCGATGGCCACCTACCTGGCGACGGTCACCGTCGGCCGGTTCGAGGTGCGGACGAGCCGGACGCCGAGCGACGTCCAGGTCATCACCGCCGTCGACCCCTCCGTCTTCGCGGTGGACCTGGGCACCTTCCACAACCTGAACTCCAAGATCACCGAGGAGTTCGCGACGCTGTTCGGCCCGTACCCGTTCACCTCCTCGGGCGGGCTGATCGACAACGCGGAGGTCGGCTTCGCGCTGGAGACGCAGACCCGGCCGGTGTACGGGTCGTTCGGCCTCCAGCCGACGATCGTGGCGCACGAACTCGCGCACCAGTGGTTCGGCGACAGCGTCAGCGTCACCGAGTGGAAGGACATCTGGCTGAACGAGGGCTTCGCGACTTACGCCGAATGGCTGTGGGAGGAGAAGACGGGCGGCCAGACCGTCCAGGCGCAGTTCGACCAGCGCTACGAGAGCGGCGCCGCGAGGGAACTGTGGGACAACCCGCCCGGTGACCCGGGCCGCAAGCAGATGTTCGGCCGCTCGGTGTACGACCGCGGCGGGATGACGCTGGTCGCGCTGCGCGACAAGGTCGGCGAGGACACCTTCTACGACATCCTCAAGACGTGGACGAAGGAGCGCCGGCACTCCAGCGGGACGACGAAGCAGTTCATCGCGACGGCGAACAAGGTCTCCGGCAAGAAGCTCGACTCGTTCTTCGACGACTGGCTGTACGAGAAGGGCCGTCCTTCGAAGTAGCCGGCCAGGCTTCGACCAGGCCCCGGCCAAGGCGGGCAAAAGCCGGGGACCGCCCGGCGGGTCGGCGTGCCCTCCGGCCGTGCCCGCGTCACCATCGGGCGGCCGGGTGCCGGATCCGGCCACAGATTCCACCCCGTATCCACGGATTTGAGACCGGATCGCGCTTGAACCGGCCCAGATCACAGGAAAGTCTTGATCACGGCCGTCGCAACTTACCGGCGGCCGTCACCGAGGAGCACCGAGGACGAGGCCGATGAGCAGAACCCCCAGAGCCCTCGCCGCCGTGGCGCTGACCGTCACCGCGGCCCTCGCCGTGTCGGCGGCGCCCGCCGGCGCCACCGCGCGGTTCACGCCCGGCGCGCCGGGAGCGGGCGACGCCTACTTCCCCGACATGGGCAACGGCGGCTACGACGTCGCCCACTACGACATCGGGCTGAAGTACGACCCGGACACGAAGGGAATCCGGGCCGTCACCAAGATCAAGGCGCGGGCGACGCAGAACCTGTCCCGGTTCAACCTGGACTTCCTCGGCCCGCTCACCATCTCGTCGCTGAAGGTGGACGGGCACCGCGCGTCCTACGAGCGGACGGGTGCGCAGGAGCTGGTCATCACCCCGCCCAAGGGGCTGCGGAAGCACCGGCACTTCACCGTGACCGTCGCCTACTCCGGCGTCCCGCAGACGATCAACGACGCGACGCTGGGCACGTCCGGCTGGGTGCCGACGCCCGACGGCGCGGTGATGGTCAACCAGCCGTTCGGCGCCGCCACGGTCTTCCCCGTGAACGACCACCCGACCGACAAGGCGACGTACACGTTCACGCTTTCGGCGCCCAAGGGCACCACCACGCTGTCCAACGGCGACCTGCGCGGCACGTGGACCCGGGACGGCTGGACGACCACGCGCTGGGTCGTGCGGCACCCGATGGCCAGCGAGCTGTCGATGCTCGCGATCGGCAAGTACGACGTCCTCACCGGGCGGACGGACGGCGGTGTGCCGAACCTGACCGCCACCGACCACGCCATGGCGATCAAGCCGGAGGACGCGGAGAAGTTCCACCGGCAGACCGCCGAGGTCACCGACTTCCAGTCGTCGCTGTACGGCCGCTACCCGTTCACCTCGACGGGCGGGATCGTGGTCAACGGCGGGTTCCGGTACGCGCTGGAGACCCAGGGCCGCCCGGTGTACGACCTCGGCAGCCGGCTGGGCCGGATCCCGAGCGAGGCGCTCCTCGCGCACGAGCTGGGCCACCAGTGGTTCGGGGACTCGGTGTCGCCCGAGCGGTGGGCCGACATCTGGATGAACGAAGGCTTCGCGACGTACTCCGAATGGCTGTACGCCGAGAAGGTCGACGGCACACCCGTCCAGGACAGCTTCGACGCCGTCTACGCCACCCCGGCGGGTGACGACCTGTGGAAGGGCATCGTCTCCGACCCCGGCCGCGACCACATCTTCGACGGTCTCGTCTACGACCGCGGCGCGATGGCCGTCCACGTCCTGCGCACGATCATCGGTGACGAGACGTTCTACCGGCTGCTCAAGGCGTGGCCGGCCGAATACCGCTACGGCAACGCCTCGACTGAGGACCTCGTCCGCTTCGCCGAGCGGCTGTCCCACAAGAAGTTGGACGGCTGGGCCGATGCGTGGCTCTACTCCGAGGGCAAGCCCGCCCTTTGACGTCGGCCTGCGGCGTGTCGCCCTTGTGGAGCGTTTCATGAGGGCGACACGCCGCAGACGTCCGGAGGTTCAGCTCAGCGTGAGGGTGTAGCCCTTTTCGCGTAGGCGGCCTATCACGTCCTCCGAATGGCCGGTGCCGCGCGTCTCCAGGTGCATGAGGACCTCGGCCTCCTCGACGTGCAGGCGGGCCGCGACCCGCTCGTGCATCACGTCCAGGACGTTCACGCCCAGTTCGGCGAGTTCGCTGAGCAGCGTCACGAGGGCGCCGGGGCGGTCCTTCAGCCGGCAGCGGACGACGAGGTAGCGTCCAGCGCCCGCGAGGCCGTGCCGCAGCACCTTCGACAGCAGCAGCGGGTCGATGTTGCCGCCGGAGAGCAGCACCACCACGGGCGGCTCGACCGCGTACGAGTGCTCCAGGACCGCCGCCACCCCGGCGGCACCGGCGGGTTCGACGACCTGCTTGGCGCGTTCGAGGCACAGCAGCAGCGCCTGGGAGATGGACTCCTCGGTCACGGTGACGACCGCGTCGACCAGGTCGGTGAACATGTCGTAGGTCAGGTCGCCCGGGCGGCCGACGGCGATCCCGTCCGCCATCGTCGGCTCGATCTCGACCTGCACGGGCTTCCCGGCGGCGAGCGAAGGCGGGAACGCGGCTGCGCGCTTGGCCTGCGCGCCGAGCGTCTTGATCTCGCGCCCGCCGGTCTCCGCCGCCACGCCCTTGACGGCCGCGGCGATGCCGGCCATCAGGCCGCCGCCGCCGACCGGCGTCACGATCGTCCGGACGTCCGGGCACTGCTCCATGATCTCCAGGCCGATCGTGGCCTGCCCGGCGACGACGTCCGGATGGTCGAACGGGTGGATGAACACCGCGCCGCACTCGTCGGCGTACTCCTGCGCGGCGATGAGGCAGTCGTCGACGGTCGGTCCCGGGAAGACGACCTCGGCCCCGTAGCCGCGGGTCGCGGCGATCTTGGGGAGCGGCGCGCCGACCGGCATGAACACCGTCGCCTTGCAGCCGAGCATGGACGCGGCGAGCGCGACGCCCTGCGCATGGTTGCCGGCGCTGGCCGCGACGACGCCGCCCGCGCGTTCGGCCTCGCTCAGCCCGGCGATCCGCACATAGGCACCGCGGATCTTGAACGAGCCGGTGCGCTGCAGGTTCTCGCACTTCAGCAGGACGGGCCCGCCGATGTGCTCCGACAGCACCCGGGAGGGGATCATCGGCGTGGGAACGACCACGTCGCGGAGCAGTTCCCGGGCGGCGCGGACGTCGTCGACGCTGACGGCACTCACTCCGCGTTCGGTCATACCTGCCTCCTGTGGGGGGACGACCCCCCACACCCCCCGGTTCGCTTCGCTCATTCTTGGATCCTCGCACCCCCCGCGCTCAGCCCGCACTCCAATAGCGATCTTGTGCGAAGACCAGGGCGGCGGCGCCGACGAGCCCGGCGGTCTGGCCGAGCGCCGCGGGGACGATCCGGACACGGCGCGCGAACTCCATCCGGGCGTGCATGCGGAAGGCGTCCTCCAGGGGGTCGAACAACAGCGCCCCCGCCTGGGACAGGCCGCCGCCGATCGCCGCGACATCCAGGTCGCACAGGTGCGTGGCGGACGCGATCGCGACGCCGATGGCGTGCCCCGCTCGTCGCATGGCGGCGACGGCGACCGGGTGCGCCCGGCGGGCGTCGGCGGCCAGTTCGACGCCGGTCACGTCCCGGTTCCCCTGCCGCCAGCCCTGCTCCTGCGCCCAGGCGACCAGCCCGGGCCCGCGCGCGATCGCCTCAAGGCAGCCGCGGCCTCCGCACGCGCAGGGCGGCCCGTCGGGGTCGACGATGACATGCCCGATGTGCCCGGCGTTGCCGGTACCGCCGTTGATGAGCCTGCCGCCGAGGACGAGCCCGCCGCCGACACCCGTTGACACCACCATGCCGAGGACGTTGTCGCGGCCGCGTCCCGCACCGCGCCAATGCTCACCGACGGCGACGCAGATCGCGTCGTTGTGGATGCGGACGGGCAGGCCCGGATAGCGGTCGCGGAGCCTGGCCCGCAGCGGGAAACCGTTCCGCCACGCCGGGATGTTGAGCGGGGACACCTCGGCGGCGGGCCAGGTCATCGGCCCCCCGCAGCCCGCGCCGACGCCCGCGAGCGGCGGATCCCCCGCGTCGGCGACAAGCTTGGCGAGCAGCGCCTCCAGCGTCCTCCACAGCCCGTCGGCGTCCAGCCCGGGGCCGCTCGGCGTGGCGACGCGGTCGTAGGCGGCGATGCGCCCGCCGGGTTCGACGAGCGCGGCGGCCAGCTTCGTCCCGCCGACGTCCACGGCCAGCACAGGCGCGGCGTCCGCCGAAACGGTGTCCGGCCCGCTCAGGGCATCCGACTCGCTCGGGGCTTCCGGCCCGCTCAAATGGGATCCCCCGCCCTTCCGAACGCGAGGATGGACGCGGTGAAGCCGTGGACGTGGTTGCGCCCGGCGACGGGTCCGATCTCGCCCGCGCCGAAGAAGCCGCCGACCCCGGCGGGGCCGAACGCGCGGTCGAGGACGCGGGCGTCATGGTCGGAGTCGGGGAACATCGCCTGGCCTCGCCCGTTGCAGGAGAACAGCAGCGCGCCCTCGACCGGCGCCATGTCGAACCGGTCGAGCAGCGCGGCGAGGTCCTCGTCGGCGGCGCCGGCGTCGCGGACCTGGAACCGGACGGTGCGGCC
Source organism: Spirillospora sp. NPDC048824 (assembly GCF_043198455.1). Lineage (NCBI taxonomy): Bacteria > Bacillati > Actinomycetota > Actinomycetes > Streptosporangiales > Thermomonosporaceae > Spirillospora > Spirillospora sp. NPDC048824. Next base: position 353,131 of record NZ_JBICUS010000002.1, read on the forward strand.
CACGTCCACCACGTCGCCGATCGCGATGGCGCCGCTGTCGGTGTCGGCGCCCACCACTCCGCGGACGAGGAAGTCGCCGTGCTCGTGCTCGTCGGCGTACTCGTCCATGGCGACGCCGATCAGGAGCCCGCGCCCGGCCAGTTCCTGCTCGTCCTCCGGCAGTTCGAGGACGATCTGCTCCAGCTTCTCCAGTGCGGGGACGCCCGCCAGCTCGTACAGGACGTTCTCGTCGGCCCTGGTCACCACCATGTCGGGGCCGATCGGCCGGGCACCCTGGCTGACCACCGTCGCGGCGGCCACGGACCCGCCGATCACGATGCCGACCGCGCCGTCCTGGTAGACCTCGCCGCCGACGAACAGCCGCGCGTCGCCGCGCTCGCGGCCCTCCGCGAGGCCGCCGACCAGGGGGAGGCCGGGCAGCGCGTCGTCGGAGCGCTCGACGAACGCGTCCACCGGGAAGCTGTACGGGTCGGTCAGCAGCACGCCGACCACGTCGTCGGCCTGCGCCTCGGGCATGCCGACCACGATCAGGCGGTCGTCGGCCTTCAGCGTCTCCAGCCGGAAAGGGTCGAGCCGCGCGCCGGGCAGCACCGCCGCCCACGCGCTGACCGCGCCGGCGTCCTCCACGCCGCGCCCGGCGCCGATGACCCCGGACGCGGTGCAGCCCAGCAGTACCGCGGGCCCGGCCGCATGCGCCGCGGCCAGCGCCGCCGCCTCGAACGCCTCCGGGTCGTCGCCCGTCATGAAGACGCAGACCAGGTCGGGTGCCGCGCTGAGCGGAGCGAGCGCCTGCTCGACCGCCGAGACGGCCGCCTCACACAGGTCGGGTCCGAGGGCCAGGCCATCACCGAAACGCGCCATCGGCGCCGCCTCCCTCACTGGATATCGCCGGGTGCATCACACCCCCAGTCTCCCCCGCCGCGCGCCCTCCACCCAAACAACGCCCGATCCACGCAGGCCGGGACACGCCCGGACGAATCCTCCGGCGATTCCTGCGGCGATCCACCGGCGATCGCTGCGGCGATCGCTGCGGCGATCCAATCCTCCGGCGAATGCTCCGGCGGGGTGCGATTCCGCGTACCGGCGACGTAATGTCGATCGCGTGCGTTCATCCACACCGCGTGAATCCCCACCCAGCGAGACCACACTGGGCGAGCTGCGCACCAGTGGTCACGTCCAGCGCTCGGTGAAGGCCGAGATCCGCCACAACCTGCTCGTCCGGCTGCGATCCGGGGAGCCGCGCTTCCCCGGGATCCTCGGGTTCGACGACACCGTCCTGCCGCATCTCGAACGCGCCCTGCTCGCCGGGCACGACCTGGTGCTGCTGGGCGAGCGCGGTCAGGGCAAGACGCGGCTGATCCGCACCCTGGCCGGGCTGCTGGACGAGTGGACCCCCGTCGTGGCCGGCTGCGAGATCAACGACCACCCGTACGAACCGGTGTGCGTGCGCTGCCGCCGGCTGGCCGCCGAGACGGGCGACGACCTGCCGGTCGAGTGGCGGCACCGCGGCGACCGGTACGGGGAGAAGCTCGCCACACCCGACACCAGCGTCGGCGACCTCATCGGCGACGTCGACCCGATCAAGGTGGCGGAGGGCCGCACGCTCGGCGACCCGGAAACCGTCCACTTCGGGCTCGTCCCGCGCACCAACCGCGGCATCTTCTCCATCAACGAGCTGCCCGACCTGGCCGAACGGATCCAGGTGGCGCTGCTGAACGTCCTTGAGGAACGCGACGTGCAGATCCGCGGGTACGCGCTGCGGCTGCCGCTGGACGTGCTGCTCGTCGCGTCCGCCAACCCGGAGGACTACACCAACCGGGGCCGCATCATCACCCCGCTGAAGGACCGCTTCGGCGCCGAGATCCGCACGCACTACCCCCTGGAGCTGGACGCCGAGCTGGCGCTGATCCGCCAGGAGTCCGACTTCGCCGACCTGTCCGGCCTGCCCGCCGAGGTGCCCGACCATCTGGTCGAGATCATCGGACGTTTCACCCGCCTCGTCCGGGAGTCGACGGCGGTGGACGCCCGGTCCGGGGTGTCGGCGCGGTTCGCACTCGCCGGCGCCGAGACCGTCGCGGCGGGCGCGGTGCGGCGCGCGGCGCTGACCGGCGAGGAGCACGCCGTCGCGCGGGTCTGCGACCTGCCCGCCGTCGTCCCGTCGCTGATGGGCAAGGTGGAGTTCGAGGTCAGCGAGGAGGGCCGCGAGCAGGAGGTGCTGGAGCATCTGCTGCGCCGCGCCATCGCCGAGACCTACCGGCGGACGCTGGGTCCCGCCGACCTGAACGGGCTGCTGGACAAGTTCGACTCCGGCGAGAGCGTCGAGTCGGGCGAGCTGGTGGCGGCGACGGAACTGCTGCGCCGCATCGGCCGGGTTCCCGGCCTCGCCAAGATCATGGAGCGGCTCGGCATGAGCGGGGAGTCCCCCGGGCAGGCCGCGGCCGCGCTGGAGTTCGCCCTGGAGGGGCTGTTCCTCACCAGGCGGCTGTCCAAGGACGCCGCCGAGGGACGCTCCGACGGGACGGCCACCTACCGGACCTGATGTCCGGACCTGAATTCTCCACGCGCAAGGAGATTCGATGAGCCGATACCGCTACGGCGCCTACGAGGACGGGCCCGACCCGCTCGCCCCGCCCTACGACGTCCGTTCCGCCCTCGACGCGATGGGCGACTCGGTGCTGGACGGCACCCGCCCGGACGAGGCGCTGCGGGACCTGCTGCGGCGCGGCCTGCCGGGCGCGCAGGGCCGCCTGCCGAACAGCGGGCGGGGCCTCGACGACATGCTCCGCCAGGTGCGGGAGCGGCGCCGCGCCCTGCGCGACCGGGGCCGGCTCGACGGGACGCTGGAGCAGGCCCGCGCGCTGCTGGACACCGCGATCGGGCAGGAGCGGGCCGAACTGTTCCCCGATCCGAGCGACGAGGCGCGGCTGCGCGAGGCGGAACTGGACACCCTGCCGTCCGACACGTCCCAGGCGATCCGCCGCCTGTCGGACTACGACTGGCGCTCCGACGCCGCCCGGCAGACGTTCGAGCGGCTGAAGGACCTGCTGCGGCGCGAGGTGCTGGACGCGCAGTTCCAGGGCATGAAGCAGGCCCTGGAGAACCAGGACCCGGCCGCCATGGAACGGGTCAAGAACATGATGGGCGCGCTGAACCAGATGCTGGAGCGCGACGCCCGCGGCGAGCACACCCAGGACGACTTCGACCGCTTCATGGGCGAGTACGGGGACATGTTCCCCGACAACCCGCAGAACCTGGAGGAGCTGGTCGACTCCCTCGCCCGCCGCGCCGCCGCGATGGACCGCCTGCTCGCCTCGCTCAGCCCGGAGCAGCGCGCCGAGCTGGGCGGCCTGATGGAGCAGGCCATGCAGGACGCGGGCCTCGCCATGGAGATGACCCGGCTCGGCGACGCGCTGCGGACCCGCCGTCCCGACCTCGGCTGGGGCCAGTCCGAGCAGATGACCGGCGAGGACCCGCTCGGCATGGGCGACGCCACGACCGCGCTGGCGGAGCTGGCCGACCTCAGCGAGCTGGAGGCGGCGCTCGGGCAGGAGTATCCGGGGGCGCGGCTCGACGACATCGACGAGGACGCCGTCCGGCGGGCGCTCGGCCGGCAGGCCGTCGACGACCTGGCCGCGCTGCGCCGCATCGAGGCGGAGCTGGAGCGGCAGGGCTACCTGCGGCGCAACCGCGGCAAGCTGGAGCTGACCCCGAAGGCGGTGCGGCGGCTCGGTGAGACGGCGCTGCGCCGTGTGTTCGCGCAGCTCACGTCCGGGCGGCAGGGCGACCACGACCAGCGGGACGCCGGCCAGGCGGGCGAGCTGACCGGGGCGAGCCGGGAGTGGCGGTTCGGCGACGAGCAGCCCCTCGACGTGGTCCGGACGGTGAGCAACGCCATCCGCCGCAGCGCCATGGACGGCGGCGCCGCGGGTGTCGTGACCTCGAAGGTCGTGGAGCCGGGCACCGCCGACGTCATCGAGATCAACGGCACTGGATCACGGAGTCCCGATGGCGTGAAACCCGATGGTCTGAAACCCCGTGGCGTGAAACCCCGTGGTGTGAAACCCGGTGGCGTGAGACTCGGCGTGGACGACTTCGAGGTGCACGAGACCGAGCGGCGCACCGGCGCGGCCGTCTGCCTGCTCGTCGACCTGTCCTACTCGATGGTGCTGCGCGGCACATGGGCGGTCGCCAAACAGACCACCCTCGCCCTGCACACGCTCGTGACCAGCAAGTTCCCGCAGGACGCGATCCAGATCATCGGGTTCTCCAACTACGCGCGGGTCCTGCACCCGACGGAGATGGCGGGCCTGGACTGGGACATGGTGCAGGGCACCAACCTGCACCACGCCCTGATGATCGCCGGACGGCACCTGGACCGGCATCCCGACTTCGAGCCGATCGTCCTCGTCGTCACCGACGGCGAGCCGACCGCGCACCTGCGTCCGGACGGCCGCTCGCTGTTCGACTACCCGCCGTCCACCGACACGCTCGTCCTCACGCTCGCCGAGGTCGACAAGATGACCCGGCGGGGCGCCTGCATGAACTTCTTCATGCTCGCCGAGGACCGGCGCCTCGTCTCGTTCGTGGAGGAGGTCGCGCGGCGCAACGGCGGCCGTGTGTTCGCGCCCGACGCCGACCGGCTCGGCGAGTACGTCGTGAGCGACTACCTCCGGGTGCGCCGCGCCCGCCGGTAGAACGGGAGGGGCTAGGGTCGGCGTCATGTCGACTTCCGACCACCTGCTGCTGTTCTTCCACATCGGATTCGCGATCTTCACGCTGGGGCCGCTGACCGCCGCGACCATGTCCACCCCGCGCTACATCCGCAAGCGCAACGTGGTCGTGGTGCGCTACCTCCACCGGGTCACGCAGATCTACGGCGTCGCCACCCTGGGGATCTTCCTGTTCGGGCTGCTGCTGGCCCAGGGCGACCTGGCGGAGGTGTGGCTGTCGGCGTCGATGACGCTGTTCATCGTCGCGCTGGTGCTGCTGCTGATCGTCGAGCGCGACCAGCGCAAGGCGGCGCATCTGCTGGAGGTCGCCGCGGCCGAGGAGGCGGCCGTCCCGGTCAAGCCCGCCGCGGCGGTGGACAAGGACGGCAAGGACCGCGAAGACGGCGGCGGGGCCGAGAAGAAGCGGCCCGCCGCGGCGGACGGCGACATCGCCCAGGTGGAGCGCGGGAGGCTGGCCGCCATCTCCGGCGTCGTCGCGCTGATCTGGCTCGTGATCCTGCTGCTGATGGTCTGGAACGGCTGATGGTCTGGAACGGCTGACGGTCCGGAACGGTCAACGGGCCGGAACGGCCGGCGGTCGGAAGGGCCGGGCGCCGGCCCGGCCGCCGGCGCCGCCGGCTATTCGGGGGGGCCGGCCTTCAGGCGGTTCTTGAGCCAGCTCAGGATCGTCGGGTAGGTGTTCCCGTCCTCCAGCAGATGCGCGGCGTGCCCGCCGCCCTCGATGGTCTTGACCGTCACCGGGACGCCCGCGGCCCGCAGCCCGCCCGCCAGCCCGGCGCTCTGCGCGGTCGGAATGAAGTCGTCGCTGCCGTGCATGAGGAGCATCGGCGCGTCCCCCGCGGAGACGTGGGTGGAGGTGTCGGCGTCCTCCAGCCGGTCCCAGCAGTCCTTGGAAGCGGCGCCGGGGACGCACTGGACGAGGTCCACCACGGCCTGCCGCAGCTTCTGCTGACTGGGTGTGGCGGCCGGCTTCCCGCCCGTCTGGTAGGCCAGGTACGGGCTGATCGGCGGCGACATCGCGATCACGCCGCGGACCTGCGCGGTGCCCGTCCCGAACGTGCCGAGCTGCGTCGCGAGGTGCCCCCCGGCCGAGGAGCCGATCACGGCGATGCGCCGCGGGTCGACATTCCACGTCCGGGCGTGCTGCTTGATGAAGGTGAGGGCGGCCAGCGAGTCGACGCGCTGCGCCGGCCACTGCGCCTTGGGGGCCAGCCGGTAGTTCGCCGACATGACGACGAAGCCCTCTTCGGTGAGCCGGCGCGCGAAGTACTTCCAGCCGCCGCCCTTGTCGCCCGACAGCCAGTAGCCGCCGTGCAGGATCAGCACGGCCGGACGCGGCGTGGCCCTGGGCCCGGCCTCGCGCCAGTAGGCGTCGACCCGCTGGCTCGGGCCCTTGCCGTAGGCGTACGTGCGGAACTTCGGCAGCTCGGGGGTGACCATGACCGCCTGCGCCGTGACGGTGCCGTCGGGCTCGCCGTCCGGTGCCGCCTCCCCCTCGCGGGGATGCGACGTGGAGGACGTGGAGGGCGACTGCGACCCGGGGCCGCCGGCCGGGGGCGCGTCGGAGGGTGTGGTCGTCCCGGGCTCCCCGGTGGGCGGCGCGGACGGGACGGGCGACGACGTCGGCGGTGTCGGCGCCGGCGTCGTCGCCTGGGCTCCGCCCGGAACGGCTACGGCGGAGACACACGTCGCGGCGAACGCCGCACCACAGACCAGAATTTTGCGCACCCCGGGCCCCTTCTTTACGAACCTGGCGCGCTGAGTATAGATGTTTGATCAAGTGGCGTGGGGCAGAGCCCGCTCAAGATCCCGGAGAAGATCGTCGACGTCCTCGATCCCGACCGACAGCCGCACCAGGTCACCGGGGACCTCCAGCGGCGATCCGGCCGCCGAGGCGTGCGTCATCCGGCCCGGGTGCTCGATCAGCGACTCGACGCCGCCGAGCGACTCGCCGAGCGTGAACAGCTTCGTCCGCTCGCACACGAGGACGGCGGCCTCCTCCGACTCCATCCGGAACGAGACCATGCCGCCGAACGCCTTCATCTGCTTGGCGGCGACGTCGTGCCCCGGATGGCCGGGCAGCCCCGGGTACAGGACCCGCCGGACGGCCGGGTGCCGCTCCAGCATCTCGACGATCCGCTCCGCGTTGGAGCAGTGCCGGTCCATCCGCACGCCCAGCGTCTTGATCCCCCGAAGGGTGAGCCAGGCGTCGAACGGGCCCGCGACGGCGCCCATCGCGTTCTGGTGGAACGCAAGCCGCTCGCCCAGCTCCGGGTCCGACACGATCAGCGCGCCGCCGACGACGTCGGAGTGGCCGCCGATGTACTTGGTGGTGGAGTGGACGACCACGTCCGCGCCGAGTTCCAGCGGGCGCTGGAGATACGGGGAGGCGAACGTGTTGTCGACGACCAGCAGTGCGCCGGCGTCGTGGGCGACGGCCGCGAGCGACGCGATGTCGGCGATGCCGAGCAGCGGGTTCGTCGGCGTCTCCACCCAGATGATCTTCGTCTCGGGGCGGACCGCCCTCCGCGCGGCCTCGACGTCCCCGAGCGGCACCGAGTCGAACGCCACACCCCACGGCTCGGCCACCTTGGCGAACAGCCGGTAGGTGCCGCCGTAGGCGTCGTCCGGGATGATCACGTGGTCGCCGGGGCGGCAGACCGCGCGCAGCAGCGCGTCCTCGGCGGCGAGCCCGGAGGCGAACGCCAGCCCCCGCGAGCCGCCCTCCGCTTCGGCGAGGCATATTTCGAGCGCGGTACGGGTCGGGTTCGCCGACCGGGAGTATTCGTAGCCGCCGCGTAGGCCGCCGACACCGTCCTGTTTGTACGTTGATACCTGGTAGATCGGCGTGACGACCGCACCGGTGGTGGGGTCGGGCTCCTGCCCGGCGTGGATGGCCAGGGTCTCGAAGCCTCTCTGAACTTCGTTGTCCATGGGTACGAGGCTATCCACCCCGCTCCCCTCCTCGAGGAGGAGGCGCTCCCCCGCAGGTATCAGCCTTTATTTCAGCGCAGCGGGTGACCCCAACGCCCCATCCGTTCTCTACCGTTTTACACATACCCAATCGACCTTGATTCCCATCACCCTGAACTGAGGAAGCCCCATGTTCGCTCGGCTCGCGCGCTTCGTCGTGAGACACCCGTGGTGGACGATCGCGGCCTGGCTCGTGACCGCGATCCTCGTCATCACCCTGTCCCCCAAGCTCACCACCGAGTCCGACCAGGGCGAGTTCCTGCCGTCCGGCTACGAGTCCGTCCAGGCCGCCGAGATCGCCGAGAAGGCCTTCCCGGAGCAGGCGGGGCTGACGTCCCTGATCGTGGTGCAGCGCACCGACGGCGGGAAGATCACCCCGGCGGACAGCGCCAAGATCGCCGAGACGGCCAAGAATCTGACGGCCAAGAAGTACCCGACCGTCCAGGGCTTCATGACCGGCCCCGACGCGGTCGCCCCCAACAAGAGCATCCAGCTCATCAGCGTGCCGATGGAGATGGTCGCCGGGGACGCGGCCCTGGATCAGAGCCAGGCCATCAAGGACATCCGCACCGAACTGCCCAAGCAGCTCGGCGGCGGGCTGGAGGCCAAGGTCGGCGGTGAGGTCGCGGCGTGGGTGGACAACGAGGACTCCTTCACCCAGTCCTTCGCGCTCATCACCATCGCCACCTTCGCGCTGATCATCGGGCTGATCCTGGTGATCTTCCGGGCGCCGCTGGCGGCGATCCTGCCGATCATCGTGATCATCGCGACCGAGCAGATGGCGATGGGGCTGATCGGCGCCGCGTCCAAGGCGCTGGACTTCTCCGGTGACGACAGCCTGCAGATCATCCTGACCATCGTGATGTTCGGCGTCGGCGCCGACTACTACCTGTTCCTGCTGTTCCGCTACCGGGAGCGGCTGCGCGCCGGCGAGGACCGCAAGACCGCGCTGATCTCCGCGGTGGAGCGGGTCGGCGAGGTCATCACCTCCGCGGCGGCCGCGATCGCGGTCACGTTCCTGGTGCTGATGCTGGCGTCGTTCGGCATCTTCGCCGCCTGGGGCCCGTCGCTCGCCATCGGCGTCGTGGTGATGGGCATCACCTCGCTGACGCTGTTCCCCGCGATCCTGTCGCTGATCGGCCCCGCGGTGTTCTGGCCGTCCAAGTCCTGGAAGAAGCAGCCGAAGGCCACGACCTCGGCCCGGCTCGGCCGGATGGTCGGCGCGCGTCCGGCCCTGGTCGCGCTCGGGGCCGGCGCTCTGCTGGTCGCCCTGGCGTCCGGCGCGATCGGCTTCAAGTCCGATTACGACTTCCAGTCCAGCTTCCCGCAGGACACCGAGTCCGCCCAGGCCACCGAGGACATGAAGAAGGGCTTCCCGGCCGGGCAGAGCACGCCGGTGCAGGTGATGGTCCGCTCCACCGACGGGCAGCCGCTGACCGAGGCCGAGCTGAACGCCTTCGGGCAGCAGGCCAAGTCACTGCCCGGCGTCGGCGGCGTCGCACCGGCGCAACTCAGCAAGGCCGACCCGAAGCTGGGCCAGGTCGACCTGATCCTGAACGGCAACCCGGCCAACAACGAATCGATCAACCTGGTCAAGAACGACCTCGCGCCGGCGGTGCACGACATCGCGCCACAGGGTTCCGAGGTGTTCGTCGGCGGCGAGACCGCGATCTACAGCGACATCAACAAGGTGGTCAACCGGGACCTGTCGGTGATCCTGCCGGTCGCCGGGGTGCTCATCGCGCTGATCCTGCTGATGCTGCTGCGCTCCGTGGTCGCACCGCTGTACCTGGTCCCCGCGGTGCTGCTGGGCTTCGCCGCGACCATGGGATCCGCGGTGTACGTCTTCCAGGGACTGCTCGGCCAGCCCGGTGAGATCTTCCACCTGCCGATCATGCTGTACCTGTTCGTGCTGGCCATCGGGACCGACTACAACATCCTGATGACCGCGCGGCTGCGCGAGGAGGCCAAGGAGGGCCACGAGCCGCGCAAGGCCGCCGCGCTGGCGGTCCAGCACGGCGGGCCGACGGTCGCCGCGGCCGGGCTGATCCTGGCCGGCACGTTCTCGGTGATGCTGCTGGCCAAGGTGTCGATGCTGCAGCAGATGGGCTTCTCCATCGCGCTGGGGATCGCGCTGTCGGCCTTCATCATGGCGATCTTCCTGGTGCCGGGCATCACCGCGCTGCTGGGCCACAAGGCCTGGTGGCCGGGGCACGGGGACGAGCCGAAGAAGACGCTCAAGCCCGCCGACACGCGGGAGGACTTCATCCCGTCCGGGCAGCGGTAGCCCGGACATCCCACAGACGTCGGGTTGCGGAGCCCGGCCCGAAATGCCGCCCACCGGCCGGGCCCCGCAACCCGACACCCTTCCGCACAGAACGAGGCGCCGGAGACCGCAGCGGTCTCCGGCGCCTCGGCTCGTCCGGCCGCGGCGTCCGTCAGGGGGTGGACGCGGCCAGGAAGGCGAGGAGGTCCTGGCGGGTGACGAGGCCCTTGGGCTTGCCGTCCACGAGGACGACGGCCGCACCGGACTTCTCCAGCACGCCGACGGCCTTGCTGACCGGCTCGCCGGACCCGAGGGTCGGCAGCGGCTCCGACATGTGCATCTCGACCGGCTCGGCCAGCTTGGCGCGCTCCCTGACGAGGATGTCGAGCAGGTCGCTCTCCACCACGGAGCCGACCACCTCGGCCGCCATGACCGGCGGCTCCTCCTTCATCACCGGAAGCTGCGACACCTCGTACTCGCGCATGATCGAGATCGCGGTCTGCACGCTCTCGTGCGGGTGGACGTGCACGAACTCCGGCAGCGTCCGGCTCTTGCGGGTGAGCACCTCGCCGACCCGGGCCTCCTCGGTGGACGGAATGAGGAAGCCGTAGTCGGCCATCCACTCGTCGTTGAAGATCTTCGTGAGGTAGCCGCGGCCGCCGTCGGGCAGCAGCACCACGATCACCGCGTCCGGGTCGGCCTGCGCGGCGACGCGCAGCGCGGCGACGACGGCCATCCCGCAGGACCCGCCGACCAGCAGCGCCTCCTCGCGGGCCAGCCGCCGGGTCATGTTGAACGAGTCCTTGTCGGACACCGCGATGATCTCGTCGCAGATGTCCCGGTCGTAGGTCTCGGGCCAGATGTCCTCGCCGACGCCCTCGATGAGGTAGGGGCGGCCGGTGCCGCCGGAGTACACCGATCCCTCGGGGTCCACCCCGACGATCTTCACCCGCCCGCCGGAGACCTCCTTGAGGTACCGCCCGGTGCCGCTGATCGTCCCGCCGGTGCCGATGCCCGCCACGAAGTGCGTGACGCGGCCGTCGGTCTGCTCCCAGATCTCCGGCCCCGTCGTCTCGTAGTGCGAGCGCGGGTTCTCCTGGTTGGTGTACTGGTTCGGCTTCCACGCGCCGGGGATCTCCGCGGCCAGCCGGTCCGACACCGAGTAGTAGGAGTCGGGGTGCTCGGGCGACACCGCCGACGGGCAGACCACGACCTCCGCGCCGTACGCGCGCAGCACGTCGATCTTGTCCTTGGCGACCTTGTCGGGGCAGACGAAGACGCAGCGGTAGCCGCGCTCCTGCGCCACGATGGCGAGCCCGACCCCGGTGTTGCCGGACGTCGGCTCGACGATCGTGCCGCTGGGCGCGAGTTCGCCGGATTTCTCGGCCGCGTCGATCATGCGGACCGCGATGCGGTCCTTCACCGAGCCACCGGGGTTGAAGTACTCCACCTTGGCGAGCACCTGCGGCCGCCGGCCGCCGGTCGTGCTGTCGCCGATCACCTTGCGCAGTCGAACGAGCGGGGTGTTGCCCATCAGCTCGACGAGCGAGTCGTGTACGTGCACCGCGACATCCTTGTCGTTCAGTGTGTCGATCTGAGCGTCGCGTCCCTGCTCAGCCCGCCTGTTCGGGCGGGATGCCGGGCGCGGGGTCCGGATGGTTTCCCTCCTCCCGACGGTATCCGAGTCCGGTACCCGCAGGCATCAACCCCCGGGGCCGCGGGTAGGAACTTAATCACGGAGGGTCAGCGGAACATGTTGAGAGCATTCACGGCACGCCGGATCGCGGCGGCCGCGGCGTACGGGGGCGGGGGCATCACGGCCCTCGGCGGCATCACGTTCGGGCTCGTCGTGATGGAGGCCAGACTCGCCCGAAGAATGATCACGGCGACGCCGAGCGGCGACCCGCCGGTGGCCGACGGCCTGTACGGCGGGACGCTGGGCGGCGACCCGCTGTCCCTGGTCATGATCGGTGACTCCACCGCCGCCGGCCTGGGGGTGCACACCCCGGACGAGACCCCCGCCGCCCTTCTGGCGGCCGGGCTGTCGGCGATCGCGGACCGTCCCGTCCGGCTGACGAACGTCGCCCGCTCCGGGTCCCGCTCGCAGGCCCTCCGCGGCCAGGTCGACCGGGCGCTGCGAGCCCGCCCCGACATCGCCGTCATCATGATCGGCGGCAATGACGTGACCGCTCGGGTGCCGGCGGCCGAATCCGTCCGCCATCTCGCGGACGCCGTCGAACGGCTCCGTGCCAGGGGCAGCCACGTCGTCGTCGGCACCTGTCCCGACCTCGGCACCGTCAAGCCGCTGATGCAGCCGCTCAGGTTCATCGCCCGCCGCGCCAGCCGGCAGCTCGCCGCCGCCCAGACCATCGCGGCCGTCGAGCGCGGCGCCCGCTCGGTGTCGCTCGGCGACCTGCTCGGCCGCGAGTTCGCCGCCGACCCTCGCTCGATGTTCAGCGAGGACCGCTATCACCCGTCCGCCCGCGGGTACGCGTCCGCGTGCGCCGCGGTGCTGCCGTCGATGGCGTCCGCGCTGGGCCTGGAGCCCGACGTCGGCGACCTGCTCGGCGACGGCGTCCTGCCGGTCTACCTGGCCGCGGCCGAGGCCGCGGAGGTCTCGGGCACCGAGGTGAGCGGCGCCTCCGTGGAGGGCAGGGAACGCGGCCCCCGCGGCCGCTGGGCCACTCTGCTCCGCCGCCGCACCGTCCTGGCCGGTGATGCGCTCCCCACCCCGGCGACCAGCGACCCGGCCAAGTAACCCCCGAACAGGTAGCCCCCGCTCGTCGCGGCGGAAGAACAACCGGGGCCCGTCCGGTCACCGGTGACGAGCCCCGGCCGACTTGGTGGCCACCGGGCCGGCCGCCGCCCGCGCTTGCGGCGGCCGAGGCCGGTGGCGTGAGGTTCAGGGTCCGGCGGTCGCCGTCCCGCCCACATGGGACGGGTGTCATCACCGGTCCGGGAATCCGCAGGTCGATGAGTAAGTCAACACTTATTGTACTCATTGTCAACACTGTGCGGGGGCACATTGTACGTCGGCGGGGGCGGACGGTTAGATTGCTGGTGACCGGCGAGTAACAGCGTCACGGGAACACGCGTCCCGCGGACACGCTGCCCGCTCGCCGAAGAACGGCCGCTGAGACAGGAGACCCGCACATGCCCGAGGCAGTCATCGTCGCAACCGCGCGCTCGCCGATCGGCCGCGCATTCAAGGGGTCGCTCAAGGACATGCGGCCCGACGACCTCACCGCCCAGATGATCACGGCCGCGATGGCGAAGGTCCCGCAGCTGGACCCGAGCCAGATCGACGACCTCCTGCTCGGCTGCGGCCTCCCCGGCGGCGAGCAGGGCTACAACATGGGACGGGTCGTTTCCGTGCTGCTGGGCTGGGACAGCGTGCCCGGCGCCACCGTCACCCGGTACTGCTCGTCCTCGCTGCAGACGACCCGGATGGCGCTGCACGCGATCCGCTCGGGGGAGGCCGACGTCATCGTGTCGGCGGGCGTCGAGACCGTCAGCCGCTTCGCCAAGGGCAGCAGCGACGGCCTCCCCGACACGCAGAACCCGAAGTTCGCCGACGCCGAGGCCCGCACCGCGAAGGCCGGCGAGGGCGGCACGCCCGTGTGGCACGACCCGCGCGAGGACGGCAACCTGCCCGACATCTACATCGCGATGGGCCAGACCGCCGAGAACGTGGCCGGGATGCGAGGGGTGTCACGGCAGGCGCAGGACGAGTTCGGCGTCCGCTCGCAGAACCTCGCCGAGAAGGCCCTCGCCAACGGGTTCTGGGAGAAGGACATCACCCCGGTGACGCTGCCGGACGGCACCGTCGTCGCCAATGACGACGGCCCCCGCCCCGGCACCACCTACGAGAAGGTCTCGCAGCTCCAGCCGGTGTTCCGGCCGGACGGGACGGTCACCGCGGGCAACTGCTGCCCGCTGAACGACGGTGCGGCCGCGGTCGTCATCATGAGCGACACCAAGGCCGCCGAACTCGGTATCACCCCGCTGGCCCGGGTCGTGTCGACCGGCGTCACCGGCCTGTCCCCCGAGATCATGGGCCTCGGCCCGGTCGACGCGTCCCGCAAGGCCCTGGCCAAGGCCGGCATGACCATCGGCGACATCGACCTCGTCGAGATCAATGAGGCGTTCGCCGCGCAGGTGCTGCCGTCCGCCGAGGACCTCGGCATCGACATCGACAAGCTGAACGTCAACGGCGGCGCCATCGCCATCGGCCACCCGTTCGGCATGACCGGCGCGCGCATCACCTCCACGCTCCTCAACGGCCTGAAGTTCCACGACAAGCAGTTCGGGCTGGAGACGATGTGCGTGGGCGGCGGCCAGGGCATGGCGATGGTCCTGGAGCGCCTTTCCTGACGTCCTCCGCGGTGGCCTGCACGGCACTCGCCCGCCCACGATCACAGGGCGGCCGTCGTGCGGGCCACCTGCGCGTTTCCGGAGAACATCCCCGTTATTTGCGATCTACGTAACGTAATAGATAGGTGGCCGTTAGGGGGTTGTCACATCCGTTCTCCTGTTGCAGAGTCAGCAGGAAGAGCCCCGCGACCTGGAGGTGCCAATTGTCACTGAACCACTCGCCGGAGACGCACAGCAAGCTGCTAGCCCGCATTCCGCAAGTCACAGGACGTGACATCCCCGAGTGGTTCACCGCCATCGAGAACGGCCCGTCGTTCACCCGCTGCGAGGAACGCAGCTCCTGGCTGGCCGACGAGCACAACCTCTCCCACGGCTACGCGTCGGCCCTCGTGCGCGAGCACGAGCGCACCCGCCGCGCGCGGCACTACTGAGTCGCCCTCCGGCGCGTTCCGCCGATCGGCCGGCCCGCCGAGGCTGAGGACGACTCACCGAAGAACTTCATACGGACCTTCCTCATATGAATCCGCTTCATATGACCTGGTGGGATCCCGCCAACGGATGCCCCCGCCGTCGTGCCGCCATGCCGCGCCACGACCCTGGCGCAGAGATCCCACGCAGATCAGCCCCGCGCCGGACGGCGCGGGGCTGATCTGGGTCCCGGGGCGAGCGGCGCCCCAATGGCTGGGGCGCCCCAATGGCTGGTCCGTGCCGACTGGTCCGTGCTGGCTGGTCCGCGGGGGGCCGGTCGGTGGCGGCTAGTCCCTGCCTCCGTAGATGTAGCTGAGCAGCCGCAGCATCTCCAGGTAGATCCACACCAGGGCCAGTACCAGTCCGAACGCGCAGTACCAGGCGAACTTCTCCGGCGCCCCGGCGCGGACGCCCTCCTCGATCGAGTCGAAGTCCAGCAGGAGGAAGAAGCAGCCGACGAGGATCGCGACGACGCTGAACACGTAGGCGAGCGGGTTGCTCGGGTCGCGGATGCCGAGCCCCGCCTCGGAGCCGAACATGTTCATCAGCAGGTTGATGATCATCAGGCTGATCAGCGCCACGGCCGCCGCCATCGTGAACTTGGCGAACTTGGGCGTGACCCGGACGATCCGCAGCGCGTAGACGGCGAGCGTGGCGGCGAACGCCAGCGCCGTACCGATCACGGCCTGGAAGACCACGCCGTGGAAGAGGTCGTTGTAGGCGTGGCTGACGATCCCGACGATGACGCCGTAGACCGCCGCGAACGTCAGGACCGTCAGTGCGTTGGCCTTGCGGCCGAACGTGATGAACGCCCAGATCCCGAGTTGGGCGATGAACGCGACGACCAGAACGGGAATCGCGATGCCGGATGGCACCAGCACCCAGGCCGCGGCCGCGGCGAGCACGAGGGTGACCAGGTCATGAACCCGCGGACGACGACGTCGTCCATGGTCATCGGCCTGGTACTCGGTAGCGCGTAGCCCGGCGCCGGGTAACCCGCGCCTCCCTGCTGCTGCGTGCCGTACCCCGGGGCACCGTAGACCGGCGCGCCGTAGCCCGCGCCTCCGGCCCGCTGCCCGAAGGCGTTACCCCGGAACGCCGGGTTCCTGCTCTCCATCAGAGCCTCCACATTCGGCCGACCTGACCTTGCAGTCTATGCGTGGAAGCCCTTCACGATCAGCCGGACCCGCCGCAATGGTGCCCCTGGTCGGACTCGAACCGACACGTTGGCTCTTTTAGGGAGCCCGCCTCTGCCATTGGGCTACAGGGGCGGCGTCATCATATCGAGTCAGCGGCTCGTCACGGTGGGTCCCAACGCCCGGTCCATGCCCGAACGGGTGCCGCGGTCCTGGCGTTTCGCATGAATCTCATGCCTGCCGATCCGGCCGTTCTCGCAGGCCAGCGCGGACGTGACGAGGTACAGCAGCCAGACGCGGGCACGGCCGGGTCCGGCCAGCTCCGCACATTCGGCCCAGTGCCGCTGTAGGCCGGCGGCCCAGGCCCGCAGCGTCCGCGCGTGCTGCTCGCGCAGCGCCGCCACACCCCGCACTTCGAGGCCCGCCTCCTCCAGTTCGTCGGCGAGCGCGCCGAGCGGCCGCGGCTCGCCCTCGTCCGGGAACATGTAGCCGCTGGTGAACGTGCGCCGGGCCCGGGGCGGGCCGGGGCGGCGCACCGGCTGCTGGAGGACGAGTCGCCCGCCCGGCGCGAGCAGTCCGGACAGGCGGGCCGCGGGGCGGTCGAGGGACGCCACGTCCGCCAGCCCGACGATCGCGTCGTAGGGCCCGTCGCCCGCCTCGGCCAGGTCCCAGCCGCGGGCCTCGACGCCGGCTCCGGTGCCGGCGGCCATCGCGCGGACGTGGTCGGCCTGTTCAGAGGTGCGGGTCAGCCCCACGACCCTGGCGCCGTGCCGGACGGCGGCGTGCCGGGCGAACGCGCCCCAGCCGCAGTTCAGGTCGAGGAGCCGGGCGCCGGGATGCAGCCCGAGCCTCTCGGCGACGGCCTCGTGGGCGGCCGACTGGGCGGCGTCCAGGTCGCCGTCCAGGTGGCCGTGCGGGTCGGTGTGCGGGCCGGGGGGCGGGTCCCACGATCCGGTGCCGTGCGCCAGCCCGTCCCCGAAGAGCCGGGCGAAGAACGCGGCGGGCTCCCTCATTGGCCCCGCGTGCCCGTCCAGCCCGGTGCCCTGCCGTTCGGCGCGGCCGGGCGCCGACTCCTCGGGCGGCGGCTTCGGCTCGGGCCCGACGGCGCCGAGGGTGACCGCGGTGCGCACGATGTCGCGCTTGTCGTCGCCGCTCAGCCGGATCGGCTCGGCACCGCCGCCCATCACCCGCTGGACGGTGTCCAGAGCGGCGAAGACGTCCCCTTCGATGTCCAGCTCACCGGCGACGTAGGCGCGGACGAAGCCCAGCTCGCCGGGCTTCCACAGCAGCCGCCGCAGCGCCCGCCGGTGCTTGATGACGAACGCGGGGGCGCCGGGCGGGCCGATGGTGCTGCCGTCCCATGCCCGGACCCGGATCGGCAGCCCGTCCACCGGCTCCCGCCCCTCAGGCCCCCGCGCCCCCGGCACCATGATCTTGATGAGCAGGGGCGCCAGCCGGGCGGCGACCCCGGCCGCGCCGCCCGCCTGCCCGGCCTCCGCGGGCGGAGGCTCCGCGGGCGGGGCCGCGGCCTCGAGTTCCGCTCGCGCCTCGTTCCAGGTGGCATCTCCGTCGTGCATGGTGAGGGCACGCCTCCTCCGCGGACGGTGCCGGCCGGACGAGGGCCGGCCTTGCGGTCACTGGTCGCGGCGCCGGCCGGCGGCGAGCTCGAACTCATGGCGGGGCCGCTCCAGCTCGCCGAGCGAGACGATCTCGCGCCGGAAGAAGAAGGCGAGCGTCCAGTCCATGGTGATCCGGAGCTTGCGGTTGACGGTCGGCATCCGAGACAGATGGTAGGTGCGGTGCATGAACCATGCGGGGAGGCCGCGCAGCTTGATCCCATAGACGTTCGCCACGCCTTTGTGCAGGCCGAGGCTCGCCACCGAGCCGACGTAGGCGTGCACGTACCGCTTGCGGGGCCTTCCGCGCAGATCCGCCACGATGTTGTCACCGAGGCGCCTGGCCTGCCTGACCGCGTGCTGGGCGTTCGGCGCCGTGAACTCGCCGGAGTCGGTGAGGTCGGGGACGGCCGCGTTGTCCCCCGCCGTGTAGACGTGCTCCAGTCCCTCGACGGTCAGTTCGGCGGTCGCCTTGACGCGCCCCTTGTCGTCCAGCGGCAGGTCGCTGTCCTTGAGGACGGGGTGCGGTTTCACGCCGGCCGTCCACACGAGCGTCCCGGCGTCGAACGCGTCGCCGTCGCTCAGCACGATGTGCCGCCCCTCGGCGGACTCCAGCAGCGTGTCCAGCTTGACCTCGATTCCGCGGCGGCGCAGCGCCTCGGCGGTCCAGCGGCCCATCTCCGGCCCCACCTCGGGCAGGATCCGGCCGGTCGCCTCGACCATCAGCCACCGCATCTCGCCGGGGTCGATCGTCGGGTACCACTTGCAGGCGTCCCGTGCCAGGTCCTCCAGTTCGGCCATGGCCTCGACGCCCGCGAACCCCGCCCCGACGAACACGAACGTCAGCGCCCGCCTCCGCACCCGCTCGTCGCCCGCGTTGGACGCGGCGATGTCGAGCTGGTGCAGGACGTGGTTGCGCAGGAAGATCGCCTCTTCGACGGTCTTGAAGCCGATCCCGCATTCGGCGAGGCCCGGGATCGGCAGCGTCCGCGAGATGGAGCCGAGGGCGACCACGAGCATGTCGTAGTCGACGTCCCGCTCCGGAACGCCCGCGCTGTCCGTGCCCGCGGGACGCACCGTGACCCGCCTGGCGGCGTGGTCGATCCGCGTCACGTACCCGTTCATGATGCGGCAGCGTCCGAGGACCTTCCGCAGCGGCGCGACGACATGGCGGGGCTCCAGGTTCCCCGCCGCGGCCTCGGGGAGGAACGGCTGGTACGTCATGTAGGACTGCGGGTCGATGACGGTGACGGCGACCTCGCCGCGGCGCAGTTCGCCACGCAGCTTCCGCTGCAGGCGCAGGGCCGTGTACATGCCGACGTACCCGCCGCCGATGATCACGATGTGCTTCGCGGAGTCCGCGGTGCGCTCGGATGGCATGTCGAGGGCGATACCCGCATATGTGGCTCGCTCACCACTTCGCCCTATTCACGAACTTCATCGTCCGGTCTCGCATCTCACCCGATGTATCACCGAAGACGGTGGGACAGGGCCGGACGGGGGCGTCAAGCGGCCCTGGGCGGCGGGACCGGCAGGGGGCCGACCGCCGCCCGGGCCGCTCGGCCAGGCCCTGCCCCGCCGTCTGCGGGTTCACGGGGAGACGCGAGGACGGGGAACGCTCGAATGCCACGGATCATCTGGGGGACGCTGGCAGCAGCCGCCGTCACCGTCACGCTCACGGGATGCGGCCTCACCTCGAACGCGGGACCTGCCGCATCCGAGGTCGGCAGCTCGACGACACCGACCAGCACGGCGACGGCCGGAACCCAGGGATCGGCCACGGGATCGGACTCACCCGGCAAGGGATCGCCCTCCACCGGCTCGCCGGGCACCGGAAGCGGCACGGGGACCGGCACAGGGACGGAGACCGGCGAATCACCTGGAGGCGGGGTCGGCGGAGACGGTGCGGCGGACTATCCGCTCTGCACCAGCGCCGTGCTCAACGCACGCCTCTCCAACAGAAGCTTCGTGGAGACCAACCGCTACGTGACGCTCATCCTGACCAACACGTCCAAGACCACATGCAAACTCCGCGGCTTCGCCAGCCTGCAGCTGATCAACGCGGACGGGCTCGTCGAGACGAGGGTCAGCCGCCACGGCACGCCCCGGACGGTCACGCTCCGGGGCCACGACTGGGCCTACGAACGACTCCACTGGACGTCGGAGCCCGACGGCGGCGAGAGCGGCACCGGCCCCTGCCAGCCCACCGCGACCACCCTGCAGGTCTACACGCTGTACCAGACCCAGCCACTCACGGCGTCCTGGACCAACGGCCCGGTCTGCCACCACGGGAGGATCTGGCTCACCCCCATCACGCCGAACACGACGCCCGGCTACTAGCGATGGTCGCGGGCGCGGACGAGAACGGCGTCCAGCATCTCCTCCGTGACCCGCCCGGTGAAGGTGTTCTGCTGGCTCGGGTGGTAGCAGCCCAGCATCAGCACGGGGTCGCGCCGCGCCACCACAGGCGGCGGCACCAGTTCGACCTCGGCGCCGTGGCCGAACTTCGGCCGGGGACGCGGCACCCCGTACCCGGACTGCTTCAGCGCCGGCCACACGCCCTGCCAGGCGAACCCACCGAGGCACACGATGCAGCGGACGCTCGGCGCGACCATCTCGACCTCGCGGGACAGCCACGGCAGGCACGTCGTGCGCTCCAGCGGCGTCGGCTTGTTGTCGGGCGGGGCGCAGCGGACGGTCGCCGCCATCCGGGCGCCGATGAGCCGCTGCCCGTCGCCCGCGCGCACGCTGGTCGGCGACGCGGCGAGGCCGACCCGGTGCAGCGACGCGAACAGCCAGTCGCCCGAGCGGTCCCCGGTGAAGATCCGCCCGGTGCGGTTGCCGCCGTGCGCGGCCGGGGCCAGCCCGACGATCAGGATCCGCGGCTCCGGATCACCCCATCCGGCGATGGGACGGCCCCAGTACTCCTCGTCCGCGAACGCCCTGCGCCGCTGGACGGCGACCCTCTCCCGCCACTCCACCAGCCGGTCGCAGGCGCGGCACACCGACTGCCGGGCGCACAGCTCGTCCAGGTCCGGCGCCTTGGCCGCCAGCTCGACGACGTCGCCGGTGCCGTGGGCGACGGGGGTGTCCGGGGCGGCGGGATCTTCGGGCCACCCGGAGCCGGGCGGCACGAACGGGGCGTTGGCGGTCGGCATACCACCGATCGTCGCACGCCACAGGCGGTGGCCGGGTTCCGCCCATGTCTCTGCGGAACCGGTCTCGGTCGGTACGATGCGTTCGCCGGTCGGGGAGGCGGGTGTCCGGCACGCCGAAGGCGAATCGGAGGCAGGCAGTTGTCGCAACCGGGCTGGTATCCAGACCCCTACGGCACTGGCAGCCTGCGCTGGTGGGACGGCCAGAGCTGGACGGAGCGGCTCAACCCGGAGCCGTCCCGCCCGCCGCGGGTGCGGCTCCCCCGGCAGGAACAGCGTTCGCGGGGCCACGAGGAGCAGGAGCCGTGGACGATCTACGCGGCCCCGGAGCAGGCGAGCTGGGGCACCCGGCCCGCCGTCCGGCCGCTGGACGTGAACGTGCGCGGCCTGCACCTGCACGCCGACGACCAGATCGTGGCGTACGGGGGCACCTCGCTCGCCTGGCCGCATGTGGAGTGGGTGGCGTACTGGGCGGCGGAGCGACCGGCCGGATACGGCCACGTCCCCGGCACCCAGTGGGTCTTCCAGGCGGGCCGGTTCCCTTTCCGCAGCGGCCCCCGAGTCGAGGTCGTCATCGAACCGGACGCCCTGTCCCCGGGGACGAGCGGTCAGGCCGCGGCCGGGCAGGGCGAGCCCGAGTACGTGTGGGGCCGGCTGATCCAGCTGTGCCAGGAGCACGCCGAGCACCGTCTCGTGGCGGAACTGGCGAAACGGGTCCGGGCCGGCGAGTCGATCGACGTGGCGCAGGGGCTCACCGTCCATCCGGGCGGCGTCCGCGGCAACCGGGTGTCGCTGAGCTGGTCGGCGATCTCCGGCGCCACGGTGGACAGCGGCCGGGTGTGGATCCAGCAGTCCAGCAGCGCCTCGCCGATCCTCTACGTCCCCCAGCAGAACCCGAACGCGGTCCTGATCCCGGCCCTGCTGGCGCAGCTGAAACACTGAGCACCCGCGGCGGACGGCGGGTCACACCAGCGGGGTCACACCAGGGACCAGGCGATTCCGTCCAGGATGTCGTGTTCGCTCACGACGACGGCGCCGAAACCGTACTCCCGCATGATCCGGTCGAGGATCAGGGCGCCCGCGCCGATCACGTCGACCCGGCCCGGGTGCATGACGCCGAACTCGGCGCGTTCGGCGCGGGTGGCGTGCAGCAGCCGCCGGGTGACCTCGTGCACCTGGGATGCGGTGATCCGGGACAGGTGGATGCGGGACGCGTCGTACTCGGGCAGGTCGAGCGCGATACCGGCGACGGTGGTGACCGAGCCGGCGAGGCCGACGAGCGTGCGCGCCTCGTCCACCGGGACGGTCTCGCGGACGGTGGCGAGGGCCGTGTCGATGTCGGCGGCGGCGTTCGAGATCTGCAGCGGTGACGGCGGGTCGCCGTCCCTCAGGTGCCGCTCGGTCATCCGGACGCAGCCGATGTCGATCGAGCGGGCGGCGTCGGCCGACGAGCTGCCGACCACGAACTCGGTGGAGCCGCCGCCGATGTCGACGACCAGGTAGGGGCGGGCCGGGCGGAGCTCGGCCAGTTCCCGGGTGGCGCCGAGGAACGACAGTCCGGCCTCCTCGTCCCCGCTGATCACCTCGGGGACGACGCCGAAGATGTCGACGACGCCGTTGACGAAGTCGGCCCGGTTCTCCGCGTCGCGGGTGGCGCTGGTCGCCACGACCCTGGTCTTGACGGGGCCCTGCCGGGCGGGGGGTCCGTGCCGCTCGATCAGTTCCGCGTAGCCGCGCATCGCGGTGAAGGTGCGTTCCAGCGCGGCGGGCGACAGCCGCCCCGTCTCGTCGACGCCCTCCCCGAGCCGGACGATCTCCATCCGGCGTTCGACGTCGGTGAGCGTCCCGCCGCCCTCGCCGGGGACGATGTCGGCGATGAGGAGGCGGACGGAGTTCGTTCCGCAGTCGATGGCCGCGACACGCGTCACCGTGCCTCCCCCGCATCGGTGCCCGCGTGATCCGCCTGACCCGTCTGATCCGCGGGGACGCAGGGGCCGGAGCGCCACCATTCCGGGAGCGCGTCCAGCGCCTCGCGCCCAAGCGGGTTCACGCCGGGCACGGCCAGCTCGTGGGCGATGAGGGCGTGCAGGCATTTGACGCGTTCGGGCATGCCGCCCGCGCTCTGCATGTCCTCGGGCAGCGGCTCGAGGCCGTCCTCGCGGGCCGCCTCATCACGGCGGCGCAGGTAGTCCTCGTGGGCGGCGGTGTAGCGGGCCTTCAGCTCCGGGTCGGCGGCGAGCCGGTCCTGCATCTCCCGCATGAGGCCGCCGCCCTCCAGGGTCCCGATGGCCGAGGCGGCCTTCGGGCACGTCAGGTAGAACAGCGTCGGAAAGGGCGTCCCGTCGGGCAGCCTCGGCGCCGTCTCGATCACGGCGGGCCGCCCGCACGGGCAGCGGCTCGCCACGCCGCGCACGCCGCGCGGCTCCCGTCCGAGCTGAGCCGCTATCGCGGCCCGGTCATCGTCCCGTGCCACCCGGTCACCTGCCTGCATCATCTGCGTCCCACCCGCGGATCTCACGTCCGGCCCCTCCCGCCGGGCGTGTCCGGCATCGTCTCGCCGCGAGCCGCGCGACGGGTCAGCGCGGCCTGTCTGCCGCCTCCACCGACCGCCACAGCGTCTCGTACCACGGCGGCCTGCTCGTCGGCCCGCCCTTGCGGGCCTGCCGGCCGTCGCCGTCGCCACCGTCCAGCACGATGTAGCACTTTACGTCAGGACGGCAGTAATGGAGTCTTCGCGTCGCCTCACGCTCAATGTACGACTTATCCCCGAGTTGCTGCTTGCGTTGGGCGAGAATCTCCACCTGGCGGCGCGCCACCGCCTCCTTCTGCCGGAGGTCGGCGATCTCCTTGCGCTGCGCGATGTACTCCCGGACGGGATAGGCCAAGCTCAGCGCGATCGCGCACACCACCACGGCCAGGATGGCCGCGCGGCTGGTCAGCGCCGGGTTGCCGCGGCGCATGCCGCTCGCGCGGCCGTCCCGGTGGTCGTCGGCACGGTGGTCGTCGGCACGGTGGTCGTCGGCACGGTCGTCATCGGCGTCGCCGTGCCCTTCTCCGCGCCCGGCTCCGGGGCCCGGCCGGTGCTCGCCCCGCGTCATCAGTCCTGCGCGTCGAAGCGCGGGAACGCGGAGGCTCCGGCGTAGCGGGCGGCGTCGTCCAGCAGCTCCTCGATGCGCAGCAGCTGGTTGTACTTGGCGACGCGGTCGCTGCGGGCGGGGGCACCGGTCTTGATCTGGCCGCAGTTGGTGGCGACGGCCAGGTCGGCGATCGTGGTGTCCTCGGTCTCGCCGGACCGGTGGCTCATCATGCAGCGGAAGCCGCTGGTCTGCGCGAGCGAGACGGCGTCGAGGGTCTCGCTGAGCGTGCCGATCTGGTTGACCTTGACCAGCAGCGCGTTGGCGGCGCGGGCCTTGATGCCGCGGGCGAGCCGCTCGGGATTGGTGACGAACAGGTCGTCGCCGACGATCTGGACGCGCTCGCCGATCGCGGCGGTGAGGCCCTCCCAGCCGGCCCAGTCCTCCTCGTCGAGCGGGTCCTCGATGGAGACCAGCGGGTACTCCGAGACCAGCTCGCCGTAGTAGGCGGCCATGTCGTCGGAGCTCCTCTTGGTGCCCTCGAAGGTGTACTGGCCGCCCGCGTGGAACTCGCTGGCGGCCGCGTCCAGCGCGAGCGCGATGTCGCGTCCGGGGACGAAGCCGGCCTTGCGGATCCCCTCCATGATCAGGTCGAGCGCGTCCCGGTTGCTCGGCAGCTCGGGCGCGAACCCTCCCTCGTCGCCGAGGCCGGTGTTCAGGCCCTTGGCCTTCAGCACCGACTTCAGCGCGTGGTAGGTCTCGGCGCCCCAGCGCAGCGCCTCGGCGAAGGTGGCCGCGCCGATCGGCGCGATCATGAACTCCTGGATGTCGACGTTGGTGTCGGCGTGCGCGCCGCCGTTCAGGATGTTCATCATCGGGACGGGCAGCAGGTGCGCGTTCGGCCCGCCCACGTAGCGGAACAGCGGGAGACCGGCGGAGTCGGCGGCGGCCTTGGCGACGGCCAGGCTGACGCCGAGGATCGCGTTGGCGCCGAGCGCCGACTTGGCGGGCGTGCCGTCGAGGTCGACCAGCAGCCGGTCGATCAGCCGCTGGTCGGAGGCCGGGTAGCCGACGAGCTTCTCGTCGATGGTCTCGTTGACGGCCTTGACCGCGTTGCGGACGCCCTTGCCGCCGTAGCGCTCACCCCCGTCCCGCAGTTCGACGGCCTCGAACTGGCCGGTGGAGGCCCCGCTCGGCACGGCGGCGTGCGCCTCGGTCCCATCGGCGAGCAGGACCTCGACCTCGACGGTCGGATTGCCGCGGGAGTCAAGGATCTCCCGGGCGAGTACGGCCTCGATCGACGACACGGGGAACCCCCTGGTGGTGCGAGTGGTCTGGCATGCAGCGGTCTGGTGCGATCACCGAGCCTATCCGCGCGGCCCCCGCGCCGCCCAACTGGCTCGCCGTCGTCCGGCGGGACGGCCCACATATCGGACACGGCCGGGGCCGTCGGACACGGGCCTGCCGGACACGGGACGGGGCGAACTGAACGATCTTTTACCCGCCACCCACGGTCGTGTTTGCCCCGTTCAGGCAAGAAAACACGGGTACTGGCAGGAACGTGAGCGCACCCGGGAGGTCGTCATCCGCGTCCGGTCCCGCCGGCCGCCCGTGCAGCTGAGCCGCTGGATCTGGCGGGCCGTCCTCCGCAATCCCGAGATCCGGGTGCGCATGACGGTCACGGCCGTGCTGTTCATGCTGTTCCTCTCGACGGCATTGTGCGTGGCGGTGTTGGTCCAGGCCAGGCGGCAGGTCGCCAACGACGTAATCCAGGAGCTGTCGAGAGACGGCCGCAGCGTGATGAACGCTTACCACGCCGGCCAGCTGGATCAGGAGATCGACGCGCCCAACGACGAGCTTGAGCAGGTGGTGGACCGGCGGGGCCGGGTGATCGCGGCCACACCGCGAATGCAGGGCCGGCCGGCCGTGCCGTTCCCGCCTCCGCGCAGGGGCGCCGACCACCGCGAGGGCCGGATCTGCGGCATCGACTTGCCGGGCGGGGACTGCTTCCTCGTCGTCGTCAACCAGATCGGCCTCGGACAGTCCGCGCTGTTCGTCTACACCCTCGCACCCGCGCCGGGACTCTTCCCGCGCCCGCTGATAGCGACGCTGCTCATGCTCAGCATCCCGTTCTTCTCCGGCTTCGTCGGCTACGGAACGTGGCGTGCGGCGACCCGCACCCTGCGACCGGTCGCCA
Organism: Spirillospora sp. NPDC048824; assembly: GCF_043198455.1. NCBI lineage: Bacteria > Bacillati > Actinomycetota > Actinomycetes > Streptosporangiales > Thermomonosporaceae > Spirillospora > Spirillospora sp. NPDC048824. The sequence goes on from NZ_JBICUS010000002.1 coordinate 379,120, forward strand.
TGATCCGCCGGGAACTGGACGAGATCACCGCCACGGACCTGGAACGCCGGGTTCCGTACCCGCCGCGCCGCGACGAGGTGGGGCTGCTCGCCGAGAGCATCAACGCGACCCTCGACCGGCTGGAGCAGGCGGTCGCGCGGCAGCGCGGGTTCGTCACCGACGTCTCCCACGAGCTGCGCAGCCCGCTCGCCGCGCTGCGGATGGAGCTGGAACTCGCGCTGTCGGCACCCGAGGAGACCGACATGGCCGAGACGCTGCAGGCCATCCTGGCCAACACCGACCGGCTGGCGGCGGTGGTGGACGACCTGCTGGCGCTGGCCCGCCTGGAAGCCGACAGGAACTTCCAGCGCGAGACGGTGGATCTGACCGAGCTGACGGATCAGGAGGTGCTGAGCCGTCCCCGCCGCGCCCAGGTGACCGTCCTGTCGGAGGGGGCGGTGACGGTGCAGGGCGGGCGCAGCGAGCTGGCGCGGCTGCTGACGAACCTGATCGACAACGCCGTCCGGCACGCGTCCCGCGAGGTCACGGTGATCCTCCGCCCGGAGTCGCCCACGACCGCGGTCGTCGAGGTGATCGACGACGGCACCGGCATCGCGCCGGAGGACCGCGAGCGGGTGTTCGAGCGCTTCACCCGGCTGGCCGAGGGCCAGCACCGCGACGCCGGCGGCACCGGCCTCGGCCTGGCGATCTCCCGCGACATCGCCGAGGCGCACCGCGGCTCACTGATCCTCACCGACCGCGTCGACGGCGTCCCCGGCGCCCGCTTCGTGTTGCGGCTGCCGCGGTGAACGGTCGTTCCCGTCCCCGGCGCGGCCCGCCGGAGACGGGAACGGTCCGTCAGGAGATCCCGAGGTCGGCGCGGAGTCGTTCGCGTTCGGACTCCAGGAGCTCGATCTGGCCTTCCAGCTCCTCGCGGGCGGCGAGGTACTGGCCGGAGTCGGCGAAGTCCGTGGCGTCGCCGGGCGGCGCGGGAAGTTCGGCGCGCAGCCGGGCGAGGGTCTCGTCGAGGTCGCGGAGCCGGGTCCGCCGGTCGTCGCCGCCGGCCTCGTTCATGCCGCTCTGGCTCATGTCGCCCTGATTCATGCCGCTCTGGTTCATGTGGTCCTCCCGTGGGTCTGCATGCCCGTGACGCGGTGGTCCTCACCCCAGCACGCGATCAGATGCGGATCACGGTCTTGCCCCGGGCGCCGCCGGCCCGGTTGGCGGCCAGCGCGTCCGGCGCGTCCTCCAGCGGCACCTCGCGTTCGACCCGGACCCGCAGCTCACCCGCGTCGATCAGGTCGGACAGCCGGTCCAACAGCTCGGCCGTCGGGTCGCTGTCGAGGTTGACCCCGCGCAGCCCCTGGGCCTCCATCGAGTCGGGGTTCACCGACCAGACGGAGCTGACGTACGTCCCGCCGGGGCGCAGCAACTGTGCGAGGACCTCGGTGCCCGCGGTGTCGCCGACCATGTCGAGGACGGCGTCGATCCCGCCGTCGTGGACGGCCAGCACCTGGGCGTTGAGGTCGCCCTTGGAGTGGTCGACGGTCTCGTCCGCGCCGAGCCTGCGCATCGTCCCGGCCATGTCGGCGCGGGCGGTCGCGATGACCTTCGCGCCCTCCCGCGCGGCGAGCTGCACCACGCCCTGCCCGACGCCGCCGGTCGCCCCCACGACGAGGACGGTCTGCCCGGCGTCCACCCGCGCCTCCTCGACGATGCCGAGCGCGGCCGTGCTCGCCGTCGGCACCGCCGCGGCATGCGTGTAGATCATGCCCTCCGGGATCTTGGCGACGGGGCCGTCGTCGCGGGCGAGGGCGTACTCGGCGAACGCGCCGAGGCCGCGGTCCTCCATGGCGAAGGTCCCGTAGACCTGCTCACCGTGCCGCAGCCGGGTCACGCCCTCGCCGACCGCCTCCACGACCCCGGCGCCGTCATGGCCCAGGATCAGCGGGAAGGACGCGTCGACGGAGTCCTTGAACATGCCGTCGGCGATTTTCCAGTCGGACGGGTTCAGCCCGGCCGCGATCATCTTCACGAGGATCTCGCCGGGCCCCGGCTCCGGACGCGGCAGGTTCATCGGCGCCGGCGTGGCGCCGTACTCGGACACGGCGATGGCTCGCATGACGATCGTCCCCCCGAACGGCTCAGCAGGGGCCCGACACCCCGCCACGTGATCTACCCGGCCGCCGGACGATCACACAGGCGATCACACCGACCCTCACACAGGCGATCACACAGGCGATCACACAGGTCAAGCGGGTTCCTGCTGCGCCGGGTCGGCGGGGGGCGGCGGGAGCGTCGGCGTGTTGGTCGGCCGCGGTGGGAGCGGTGGCGGCCGCTCGCCGTCACCGCCGCCCCCGCCGCCGTCGTCGCCGCCGTCGCGGCCGGGGCCCTTGCTGACGCGCAGCGTGATGGTGGCGCCGGGTTCGGCGGAACCGGGGCCGGGCGACATCTCCGCCACGGTGCCCTCGTCGTACTCGCGGGACTCGACGCGCCCGCCGACATCGGTCCGGAAACCGGCGCCGCGGAGCTTGCCGATGGCGTCGCGCAGCTTCATCCCGCGCACGTCGGGGATTTTGATCCGTTCCTCGCCCGAGCCCTTGCTGAAGTAGAACGACGGCGGCCGGCGGAACGAGGACGCGTCCGTGCCCTTCAGCGCCCCGCGCATGCTCTGCTGCCAGATCGGCGCGGGGATCGTCGCCCCGTACACGGCGCCGTAACACCGGCCGTTCATGCACAGGCTCGTCATCGGGTGCTTGTAGCCGCCGCGCGGGTCGCCGACCCACACCGCCGAGGCGAGGTCCGGGGTGTACCCGGCGAACCATGCGGCGGAGAAGTCGTCGACGGTGCCGGTCTTGCCGGCGGCGTCGCGGCCGAGGCCCATCCCGCGTGCGGTGCCCTTGGTGATGACGCCGCTCAGCACGTGGTTGACGGCGTCCGCGACGCCCTTGTCCATCACCTGCTCGCAGTCGCGCGGCGGGACCTTCAGCTTCTTCCCGGACGCGTCGGTGATCTCCTTGATGGCGATCGGCTCGCAGTACTCGCCGCGGGCGCCGAACGCCGCGTAGGCCGCCGCCAGCCGCAGCGGGGAGACGGCGTTGAAGCCGAGCGTGAACGCCGGATACTGCTCCAGCGGCTTGCCGCTGGCCTGCGTCATCCCGAGGCGTTCGGCCATCTTGACGGTGTCGCAGAGGCCGACCTCCTTCTCCAGCGCGAGGAAGAAGGTGTTGACCGAATGGTGGGTCCCCGTGACGATGCTGAACTGCTTGCCGCCCTCGCCGTCCGCGGCGTTGCCCAGCGACGCGGTCGGGTCGCCGACCTTCTCGCCGTCGCAGTTGCGGAAGCCGACCGGGGTGTACTCGCGCGGCGCCATCAGGCGGGTACCGAAAGGCATGCCCTCGTCCAGCGCCGCGGCCAGCGTGAACGCCTTGAACGTGGATCCGGCCTGCATGCCGATGCTGGAGCCGTGGCTGGCGTCGGCGGCGAAGTTGATCCAGGTCTTGCCGCGCTCCTCGTCCGGGCCGAGCTCGCGGTCGACGACCATGGCCTTGATCTCGCCGGTGCCGGGCTCGACCATCGCCTCGGCGGCGGCCTTGTGGGCGGAGTTCTTGGGCGGGACGTGCTCGTCCACGGCGCGCTGCGCCGCCTTCTGGGCCTGCCGGTCCATCGTGGTGCGGATCGTCAGCCCGCCCCGTTTGAGGAGTTTCTCCCGCTCCTTGGCGGTCTCGCCGAACACCGGGTTGATGAGGATCTCGCGCTGGACGTAGTCGCAGAAGAACGGGGCGTCGCTGGACACGCAGCCGCTCCGGACGTTCTGGACGTCCAGCTTGACGGGCTGCTCCTTGGTCTTCTCCGCCTTGCCGGGGTCGAGCCAGCCGAGCTCGGCCATCCGGTCCAGGACGACGTCGCGGCGCTGCCGGGCCGCGTCGGAATGCCGGGTCGGGTCGTAGGCGTAGGGGTAGCGGATGACGCCGGCGAGCAGCGCCGCCTCGGCGAGGTTCAGCTCGGAGGCGTGCTTGGAGAAGTAGTGCCGGGACGCCGCCTCGATGCCGTAGGCGCCGTCGCCGTAGTAGGCGATGTTGAGGTAGCGCCGCAGGATCTCGTCCTTGGTGAACCGCTCCTCCACCGCGACCGCGTACCGCAGCTCGCGGATCTTCCGCGCGGCGGTGATCTCCTTGGCCCGCTTGCGCTCCGTGTCGGAGTCGGCCTGGGCGAGCAGCAGGTTCTTCACGTACTGCTGGGTGATGCCGGAGCCGCCCTGCTCCACCGAGCCGTGGCTGAGGTTGCTGGCCAGCGCCCGCAGCGTGCCCTGCACGTCGATGGCGCCGTGCTCGTAGAAACGGCTGTCCTCGATGGCCAGGACGGCCTTCTGCAGGACCGGTGCGATCTTCTCCAGCGGGACGTCCACCCGGTTCTGGTAGAAGAACGTGGCGATGGTGCGGCCGTCCTCGGACAGAATCCTGGAGCGCTGCGGGACGCCGGAGGTCGTCAGCCCGTCCGGTTCGGTCTGGAACCAGTCCGCGGCGTCGCGGGCGCCGACGCCGGCCGTGCACGCGGTGGGCAGCAGCATGAGCGCGACGATGAAGCCGGCGAGACCGCCGAGCGCCCCCAGCCCGCGGACCGCGCGGGCCTTCTCTTCGCGCGTGGTGGACGCGGTGAGGATCCGGCGGGGGTGGCGAGGCCGCGCGGGACCGCCGAGGGGACCCTCTCCTGCATCCGGATTCCCTGCGTCATCTTCGGCCCCAGCCAGCACGCGCTTAGCGTAAACGTGCATCTCCGGCCGGACCACCCCATCTTCGATGTTCCGGTCGAAATCGCCCAGATTGCCGCCCGGGTCAGTCGTGCGGCGCTCGTCGCTCCCAGGCTCGGACACGATCGCGGAATACCCGAGATACCGCCCGCAATTCGGACTCCGGATCGAGTCCCCGCTCCGCGGCCTCCCGGACGAGCTCGAAAAGCCGGACGCCCAGGTCGGCCCCCGCGCCTTCGCCGTTCCCCGGCACGCCTCCGCCGTTCCCCGGCACGCCTTCCGGGGTGCCTTCGGACGCGCCGCCGGGGTCCGCCGCCGCGAGGTCGGCCGCGAGTCCGGCCGGGGCCTTCATCCGCGCGGCGCGGCGCTGGAGCTGCGCGGCCAGCGACAGCGCGGGCTGCCCCATCGGAACGCCGTCGAGCGCCGACGCCTCCGCGCCGCTCTTCTCCGCCCGCTCGGCCGCCTTGATCTGCTCCCAGTTGGCGTTGACCTCGTCGGCGCCGGAGACCGTCACGTCCCCGAACACGTGCGGATGGCGGCGGACGAGCTTGTCGACGATCCCGCCCGCCACGTCGTCGATGGTGAACGCGGTCTCGTCGTCGCGTTCGGCGGCCACCACCGAATGGAACGCGACCTGCATCAGCACGTCGCCCAGTTCCTCCCGCAACGCGCCGAGGTCGCCGGACTCGACGGTGTCGAGGACCTCGTACGCCTCTTCCAGCAGGTACGGGACGAGCGTGGCGTGGGTCTGCTTGCGGTCCCACGGGCACTCGCGGCGCAGCGTGTCCATCACCGACACCAGGTCGAGCAGCCGCGCGCCGGGCAGGTCGTAGGACCCGTGCAGAACCTCCACGTCCAGCGGGTCGTTCACGACCAGGGTGCCGATCTCGCGCATCAGCGGCTCGTCGCCCTCCGGCGCGGCCACCCACACGACGTCCCCGCTCCGCGCGTCCGCCACCAGCCGGGACGCGTCGGGCGCGTCGACCACCTCCGGGACGATCCCGGCGTCGAGGAGGGGCGCCAGCAGCGGGTGCCCGTCACGGAGCCGGACGGCACCGGCCGACCGGAGCGCGTCCCAGGCACGCCAGGTCAGCAGGCCCGGCGCCACCCGGTGCGTGGTGGCGAGCAGTGTCAGGCTCATTCGCCTCAGATACCCGAATCGGGGCTGGACAGCCGGTGCTCCGCAGGGTTGACCTCGAACTTGCCGGGGTCGTAGCTCCCGTACCGCGGGCTGATCTCGATCTTCATGCCGTCCGCGGTGCGCCGGAACAGGTCGTTCCACTTCTGCCCGGCCTGCTGCGTAGCCGGGTCGAACCGGTTGTTCAGGTTCGCCCCGAAGCGCTCCATCACCGCGATCTGCGTGGCGACCAGGCGCGCCAGGTCGCGGGTGCGCTCACGCGGCAGCCCGCTCGCCAGCGTGACCGACTCGGCACCGCCCTGCCGGTTCAGGCCCTCGACGGCCTGGTCGACCCGTCCCCGGGTGATCTCGACGCCCGTCTCCTCGGCCACCTCCTCGGCGACCCGGAAGTTGATCAGCAGGGTGAGCGCGCCCCGCAGGTCGGACTCGGAGTCGCCGGCGAGCTGCGGCGCCGGGTTCGCCGGGTTGGCGCGCAGCTCGTTGGCGGCCGGGTCCGTGCGGAACTGCTCCCGCCAGTCGCGGACGGTCTGGCTGAGGTCGGTGACGGTGATGCGGTCGCCGTCGACGAGGGCGGCGGTCCCCGCCTTCGGCGTCCCGCCGCAGCCGGCCAGCGCGCCGGCCGCCACCACGGCGGCCACCGCGACCTTCACGGACTTACCGAACACGGAAATTCCCATCTCATCGATCGATCGTCGGGGGCGCCTGAACACTACCGCCGTTGCCGGGGGGCGTCCCCCGGAGACGCTACCGCGCGGCGGTGGCCGGTGACGCCTCCAGGAACAGGGCCTCCACCAAGTCGGTGGCCCATCTCAGCAGTTCCTGGTCGCGCAGCGGCCGGCCGCCGAGCGGCGCGGTCTTCGGCGCCGGCACCAGCAGGGTGTCGGTCGCCGGCTTCAGGATGCTCTTCGGGTACAGCCGCTGCAGCCTGACCTGCTTGGAGTCGGCAAGGTGCACCGGCGTGAACTTGATGAAGCTGCCCTGGACGGTGACGTCGCCGAGCCCCGCCCTGCGCGCCTTCGCCCGGAACCGCGCCACCTCCAGCAGGTTCAGCACCGCGACGGGCAGCGGCCCGAACCGGTCCTTCAGCTCGTCGTGCACGGCGCCGATCTCGTCCTCGGACGTGATCGCGGCGATGCGCCGGTAGGCGTCCAGCCGGAGCCGCTCCCCCGGCACGTACTCGTGCGGCAGGTGCGCGTCCACGGGCAGCTCCACCTTCGTCTCGACGGCCTCCGGCTCCCGGCCGCCCTCCTTCAGGTCCCGGACGGCCTCCCCGACCATCCGCACGTACAGGTCGAACCCGACGCCCGCGACATGACCGGACTGCTCGGCGCCGAGGATGTTGCCGGCGCCGCGGATCTCCAGGTCCTTCATCGCGACGTACATGCCGGCGCCGATCTCGCTGTGCTGCGCCAGCGTCGCGAGCCGTTCGTGCGCGGTCTCGGTCAGCGGCTGCTCCGGCTGGTAGAGGAAGTAGGAGTACGCCCGCTCCCGGCCGCGCCCGACCCGTCCGCGCAGCTGGTGCAGCTGCGACAGCCCGTACATGTCGGCGCGGTCGACGATCAGCGTGTTGGCGTTCGGCACGTCCAGCCCGGACTCCACGATCGTCGTCGCGACCAGGACGTCGTAGTTGCGCTCCCAGAAGTCGACCATGACGCGTTCGAGTTCCTGCTCGTTCATCTGGCCGTGCGCGATGCCGATGCGCGCCTCCGGGACGAGGTTCGCCAGGTTCGCCGCGACCTTGTTGATCGAGCGGACCCGGTTGTGCACGAAGAACACCTGGCCCTCGCGCAGCAGCTCGCGGCGGATCGCGGCGGCGATCTGCTTCTCCTCGTACGGGCCGACGAACGTCAGGACGGGATGCCGCTCTTCCGGCGGGGTCAGGATCGTCGACATCTCACGGATGCCGGTCAGTCCCATCTCCAGCGTCCGCGGGATCGGCGTCGCCGACATCGCCAGGACGTCCACCTGCGTCCGGAGGCGCTTCAGCTCCTCCTTGTGCTCGACGCCGAACCGCTGCTCCTCGTCGATGATCACCAGGCCGAGGTTCTTGAACCGCGTCTGCGACGACAGGATGCGGTGCGTGCCGACGACCACGTCCACGGTGCCGTCCGACAGGCCGCGCAGCGTCTCCTCGATCTCCGTGCCGGACTGGAACCGGCTGATCGGCTTCATCACGACGGGGAACGCCGCGAACCGCTCGGTGAACGTCGACATGTGCTGCTGCACCAGCAGCGTCGTCGGCACCAGCACCGCGACCTGCTTGCCGTCCTGGACGGCCTTGAACGCGGCGCGCACCGCGATCTCGGTCTTGCCGTAGCCGACGTCGCCGCAGATCAGCCGGTCCATCGGGACGGGCCGCTCCATGTCCTGCTTCACCTCGTCGATGGCGGCGAGCTGGTCGGGCGTCTCCACGTAGGGGAACGCGTCCTCCAGCTCCCGCTGCCACGGGGTGTCGGCGCCGAACGGGTGACCGGGGCTCGCCATCCGCGCCGAGTACAGCCGGATCAGTTCCCCGGCGATCTGCTTGACGGCCTTGCGGGCGCGGGACTTGGCCTTCTGCCAGTCGGCGCCGCCGAGCCGGTGCAGGCTCGGCGCCTCACCGCCGACGTACCGGGTCAGCTCCTCCAGCTGGTCGGTCGGGACGAACAGCCGGTCGCTCTTGGCGTACTCCAGGATGAGGTACTCGCGGGTGGCGCCCTGCACCGTCCGGCTGACCATCTCCACGTACCGTCCGACGCCGTGCTGCTCGTGCACCACGTAGTCGCCGGCCTTGAGCTGCAGCGGGTCGATGCCGCCGCGCCGCCGCGACGGCATGCGCCGCGCGTCCTTGGTGGACGACTTCTGCCCGGACAGGTCGGTCTCGGTCAGCACGGCGAGCTTGACCGACTCCCAGATGAACCCGGTCTCCAGCAGCCCGGTCGCCACGTTGACCAGGGACGGCTCGGGCGGCCCGGCGACGTCGGTGAGCCGCGCGCCGAGGCCCTCCTCCCCGACGAGCTGGACGAGCCGCTCGGCGGGCCCGTGCCCGGCGGTGACCAGCACGACGCGCCAGCCGCCGTCGATCCAGCCCTTGAGGTCACCCACGACGCGCGTGGTGTCGCCCCGGTAGGCTTCCGCCGCCTGCACCCCGAGGTTCAGCGCGTCGCCTGTCTCTTCCAGGGGGGACGCCCCCCCTGACCCCGCCGTGCTTTCTTCGCCCCGCATTCCGGGGTTCAGAGCCGTCACGCTCCACCGCGGCAGACCCAGCTCCGCGCTGTGCGCGCGGACGTCCTCCAGTGACCGGAACGCGGCGGCGCCGAGGTCGATCGGCGCCTCTCCCCCGGCGGCGGCGTTGACCCAGCTCGCCTCCAGGAACTCCTGGCTCGTCCGGACCAGTTCGGCGGAGCGCGTGCGGATGCGCTCCGGCTCGCACACCAGCAGCACCGACCCGTCCGGGAGCAGGTCGGTCAGCAGCTCCATGCCCTCCGCGAGGACGGGCGAGAACGCCTCCATGCCCTCCACGGTGTCGCCGTCGGCGATCCGGCCGAGGATCTCCTCCAGGGCCGGGTGCTCCCCGGCGAGCCGCTTCGCCCGCTCCCGCACCTTCGCGGTCAGGGGCAGCTCCCGGCACGGAGGCGCCCACAGCCCGCCTTGCGCGACCTCGAGGGAACGCTGGTCGGCGGCTTTGAAGTAGCGGATCTCCTCGACCGTGTCGCCCCAGAACTCCACCCGCAGCGGGTGCTCCTCGGTGGGCGGGAACACGTCCAGGATGCCGCCGCGCACGGCGATCTCGCCGCGCTTCTCCACCAGGTCGACGCGGTGGTACCCGGCGTCCACGAGGTTCCGGACGGCGTCGTCCATGTCGGCGTCCTCGCCGGTCGCCAGCCGCACCGGCTCAAGGTCGGCGAGCCCGGACACGATCGGCTGGAGTACCGCGCGGATCGGCGTCACGACGACGTCCAGCGCGCCGCCCTTGCCGGTGTCCGGGGAGTCTCCGGCGGCGCCTGTGCGGGATGCGCCTGTGTGGGATGCGCCTGTGTGGACCGCGTCCGGGTGGACGAGGCGGCGCAGGACCGCCAGCCGCTGCCCGACCGTGTCCGACCGCGGCGACAGCTTCTCGTGCGGCAGCGTCTCCCACGCCGGGAAATGCGCCACCCGGCCCGGGTCGAGGAGGCTCGACAGCGCCGCCGTCAGGTCCTCGGCCTCGCGGCCGGTCGCGGTCACCGCGAGCACGGCGCCGCTGCTCGCCGGGGCGCCACCGCGTGCACGGATGGCACGGGTCAGCGCCGCGGCCAGGATCGGCCACAGGGAGGGGGGCGCGACGACCTCGGTGTCCACGCGCACCTGTTCGAGGGCGCGCTCCAGACCGGGATCGGTGCACGCAAGGTCAACAAGTCCAGAAAGCGTCATCTTCGCCCGCTAATTCGCCATTCACCCCGTAGCAGGGCAGCCCGAAAACCCGGAAACCCAGCCGGGCCCCCGGTAACCGCCTACCAGGGTACGCGCCCGTGGGCGCGTATGTTCAGGCGACCGTGCAGAGCACGGGGGTGCACGCAGGGCGACACGGGCGTTACCAAGGATAGGCAAATAGCAGACGGAGCGCAGTCAGGCGATTACGCTGCGAAACTGTGACCGAACTGCGTACGCCGCCGGTCAACGACGGCGATCTCTTCTCAGAACGCGCTCGCCAGTACGCCCTAGAGAAGCCCCTGCAGCGGATCCACATCCTGGAGGCGGGCTGCGGCTGGGGGACGAGCCTGGACCTCGGCGACCGCGAACACCACGTCACGGGGGTCGACATGGACGTCCCCGACCTCCGCGCCTACACCTGCGAGCGGCCCGACCTGGACGCCTGGCACCTCGGCGACCTGCGCACCGTCCCGCTGCCGCCGCGCACCTACGACATCGTGCACGCCTCTCACCTGATCGAGCGCATCCCGCACGCCGAGCTGGTGCTCGACCGGTTCGTCGCCGCGCTGAAACCCGGCGGGCTGCTGCTGGTGCACCTGCGCGACCGCAACACCGCGTTCGGCTTCCTGGACCGGGCGCTCCCGCGGTGGCTGCACGTCTCCGGCCGCCGCCGGCGGCGCACCCGTCCCGGACGGGGCCCGCGCGGCGCCCACGCCCGCATCGCGTACACGACCGGGGACGGCGTACCCGGGAGCGGGGGCAGCGCGTCCGGAGGCGGCGCATCCGGGAGCAGCGCACCCGGGAAGGGCGCTTCCGGGCACGGCATGTCCAGAGGGGGCGCCGAGCGCGGTGCCGGGCACGCCGAGATCGCGGGCACCGAGACCCCCGCACGGCCCGTGACCCGGCCGGCGGTCCGGACGAGCCCGCCCCCGGCCACCTACGACCGCGTCGCGTCCCGCTCGGGCATCCAGTGGTACTGCGTGATGCGCGGGCTGGTGATCTCCGAGGAGTACACGTCCCGGCAGGCCATCGACGCGCTCGGGGCCGGAACCGGCCCCGCCGAGCTGCTGTGCCGCCTGGTGTCGGCGCTCAGCCGGGGGCGCCTCACCGCAGACCACAGCGAGGTCACGTTCGTCATCCGCAAACCCGAGAACCGTTTCGCCCGGGTCATCTGAGCCCCCGCACGCGCGGGGCGAAGGTGCGTACTCCCAGGCCGGCGCAGTATTTTCCCTGCGGAGACTCCCATGCACACGGACCAGCCCGGCCTCCGCGCCGGGCGGGATCGGAGATCGCGGTGACCGCCGAAGCCGGCCTTTCCGACACGCTGCGCGACCTGCCCGTCTGGACACCGGATCCGGTGGAGCTCGCCGACCTGGAGCTGATCCTGGCCGGTGTGTACCGCCCGCTGACCGGCTTCCTCGGCTCGTTCGACGCCGCCATGGTGATCGCCGGCGGCCGGCTGGCCGACGGCACCCCGTGGCCGGTCCCGGTCACCCTGTCGGTCCCGAAGGAGCTGACCGAACACGAGCGGGTCGTCCTGCAGGACCCGGAGGGCGTGCCTCTCGCCGTCCTGCGGGTGGCCGAGGCGTGGCAGGACCCGACGAGCCAGGCCTGGCGGCTCGCCGGGCCGCTGGAGGCACTCCGCGCCCCCGCCCACGGGCCGTTCCACAGCCTGCGCCGCCGCCCCGACGAACTCACCCCCCGCGAGGGCACGGTCCTCGGAGTGGCCACCCGCGGCTTCCTGCACCGCAAGCAGCTCGGGCAGCTCCGGCAGGTCGCCGAGCGGCTCGACGCGGAGGTCCTCGTCCTGGCGATGCTGAGCGGCGAGCACGACGAGTCCCTCGTCCGGGCCCTGCTGGGCGTCCGCAGGGAACTGCCGGACGGCGCCCGGATCATCCCCGTTCCGCTCCCGGCCCGCGGCGGCGCGGACGTCCAGGACGAGCGCGACGTGCTCCTGCACGCGCACATCGCGGCCGCGTACGGCGCCACCCACCTGCTCGCCGACCGCGAGATCGAGGGCACCGCGATCCCGGTCGCGGTACCCGAGCCGTGGGCCTACGACGCCGACGTGGAGGTCTGGCGGCCGGTGGCGCGGATCGAGCCCGACCACGTCCAGGCGGAGCTGACGCCCGGGCGGCTCGGCGAGCTGCTGGACGCCGGTGAACCCGTCCCCGACTGGTTCACCCCGCCCGCCGTCGCGGCCGAACTGGCGCTGGCGCGTCCCCCCAAGCTCTCCCGCGGCATCACGGTGTTCTTCACCGGCCTGTCCGGCTCCGGGAAGTCCACGGTCGCGCGCGGCCTGGCCGACGCCCTGATCGAGCGCGGCGGCCGGACGGTCACGCTGCTGGACGGCGACGTCGTGCGGCGGATGCTGTCGGCGGGCCTGACCTTCTCCCGCGACGACCGGGACCTCAACATCCGGCGGATCGGTTTCGTCGCCGCGGAGATCACCCGGCACGGGGGCACCGCGATCTGCGCACCGATCGCGCCGTACGCGGCGACCCGCGCGGAGGTGCGCCGGATGGTGTCCGCCGTGGGCGACTTCATCCTCGTGCACGTCGCGACGCCGCTGGAGGAGTGCGAGCGCCGGGACCGCAAGGGCCTGTACGCCAAGGCGCGCGCGGGCCTGATCCCGGAGTTCACCGGCATCTCCGACCCCTACGAGGAGCCCGAGGACGCCGACCTGACCCTGGACACCTCGCGGCTGGCACCGGACGAGGCGGTCGGCAAGGTCCTCGATCTGCTGGTGGAGGGCGGCTGGGTGCGGCCCGCCTAGCGCCCCGGCCGCCCCGGCCGCCCCGGCCGCCCCATCGGACGCAGATCGTCCGACCCGTCCCGTTTGCACCTCCGAGCCCGGGTTACGACACCCGGGTCAGGTGCTTTAGGGTATACGCGAGTTTTCCTACATATCTGGTAGGTCATGCCGATGGACTTCGATTGGGCGATGGCGCTGGGCTCGTTCCTCGTCGCCATCATCGTCGGGCTGACCGGTATGGGCGGCGGCGCCCTGATGACGCCGATGCTCGTGACGTTCTTCGGCGTCAGCCCGCTTGCAGCCGTGTCCAGCGACCTGGTGGCCGCCGCGGTCATGAAGCCCGTCGGCAGCGCGGTGCACTACCGCCAGGGCACCATCGACATGCGGCTGGTCGGCTGGCTCTGCGCCGGGTCCGTGCCCGCCGCGTTCTCCGGCGTCCTGCTCGCCAAGGCCCTGGGCCGCGGCGGCTCGGTCGAGGACGTCATCAGCATCGCGATGGGCGTCGCGCTGATGGTCGCGGCGGGCGGGCTCGTGCTGCGCGCCTACATGTCCCACCGGCGGCGGGGCGAAGCCCCCGACGAGAAGGGGGAGGCCCCCGAGATCGAGGTCCGCCCACTGCCGACCCTGCTGGTCGGCCTGGTCGGCGGGCTCGTCGTCGGCATCACCTCGGTCGGCTCCGGCTCCCTGATCATCGTCGCGCTGCTCGCCCTCTACCCGGCGCTCAAGGCCAACCAACTCGTCGGCACCGACCTCCTCCAGGCCGTCCCGCTGGTCTTCGCGGCCGCCATCGGCCACCTGCTCTTCGGCGACTTCCGGATGGAGGTCACCACCGCCCTGCTCGCCGGCTCCATCCCCGGCGTCTACCTCGGCTCGAAGATCTCCGCACGCGCCCCGAGCACCCTCATCCGCCGCTTCCTGATCCTGGTCCTGGTCGCGTCCTCGCTGAAGATGTTCGGCATGGGCGCCGTCCCAATGGGATGGACCCTCCTCGCCCTGGTCACCGCCACGGTCGCCGCCCGGCTCTACCTGCGACGCCGCACCCCCGCCCCGGCCACCGGACCCACCGGGCCGCCGCGATCGCAATCACCCGCCGTCCGCTGAGGGCGGTCGATTTCCGATCGCGGGCGCCCGTCCGGCCGGGCAATGGCACGAATCGGCGATCGCACGGACGGCAAATCCGTAGAATCGCCCCATCAGCGCTGTTCATCCCCATCAGGAGGCCGTCCGTGCAAGCCCTGCCGGTCCGCCGCGTCGCGATCGCGATTGCGGCGGCGGCTCTACTTACGCCGCTGGGCGCCCCCGGCGCCGTCGCCGCGGCGCCTAGCGGCATCGATCTCGAGGACGTGGTCGTGAGCCTCGCCGAGAACGGCGGGCTCTACATCGCCCCCGGCGTCCAGGACCTCAGTGACGTCCAGCTCGACAAGCTGCGCAGCCCATTGGAGAGCGCCGACCTCCCGGTGTACATCGCGATCTTCCCAGCCGGGACGATCCCCGACCGGGCCACCGCCTACAACCGGCTGATCGTGGACATCCACGATGAGGTCAAGCGCAAGGGCACCTACGCCGTCGTGGTCGGCGGGAAGCTGCGGGCCTACTCGTGGAGCGTCCCGCCGCGCACGACCGCGAAGGCGTGGGCGGGCGCGAAGAAGAACGGCGGCGGGAGCCTGATCAACGAACTCTCGCTGTTCGCACGCAACGCGGGCGGCGCGAAGCCCGGCAAGCCCGGCCCGGGGCCGGACATCGGGACGGAGAGCCCCATGGCCACGCCCATGCCCGAGCTCGGCGAGGAGGTCACGGACAAGCCCGGCAGCGCGTCGGGGCCGATCGGCGAGGAGGGCGGCGCCCCGGTCGGCCTGATCGCCGGCGGCACGGCGGCCGTGGCCGCGGCCGCCGGCGGCGCGGTGTTCCTGCTCCGCCGCAGGCGGCGGCCGGCCGCGGCCGCGGCGGGCGGGCCCGCGCCCGGCGCCGGCCAACCGGGCGGCCCCCCCGGCACGCCGGGCCGGGACGGCACGGGTGGCCCCGATGCCGCCGCGCAGGCGCCGCCCGCACCGGGCACCGTGCCCCCGGACGCCCCGCGACCCGCCGGCCCCGCCTCCGGTGGTCCCACTACTGGCGACGACCTTCCGCCGACCGTCTGATGGCCGCGCTCATCGCCTTATGCGCCCTGGGCGTGGTCCTGGCGTTCGTCATCGGGTACGCCTGGGCGAGCCGTCCGTGGGGCACCCAGACGGCAGCGGCCGTGCGGCTGCGCGACGCCCGTACGCAGCTCGACGAAACCCTCGGCCCGATCGGCTCCTTCGTCGCCTTCCTCGGCGCGGGCGCGTTCCTGGTGACCGCGGCATCCCTGCTTCTCGGCGAGCTGTGCCAGCGGCTCCTCTCGGCTCATGACGTCCCGATGTTCAACCTCGCGCAGCGCACCGCCCGGTCCGGCGCGTGGACGGACGCGATGGAGGTCATCACCCAGTCGGGGAACGTGTGGCCGACCCGGTACGTCGGGTTGGCCGGGGCGCTCGTCCTCACGCTCGTCGCCATCCGGACGCGCCGCCGCCCGTGGGTGCCGATGCTGCTGATCGGCACGGTCATCCTGGTGGAGCGCTTCCAGCAGACCGCGCTCGGCGCACTGGTCGACCGCGGCCATCCGCCGACGACGTTGGGGACCTACCCGTCGGGCGGATGCGCCCGGCTGATCTCGATCTACGGCACGATCGTGCTGATGACGCTGTGCTACCTGCGGGCGGGTCCGCGGGTGCGCGCCCTCGTGTGGGGCATGCTCGCCGCCTTCGCGTTCCTGGAGGGGTACACGCGCTGGTACCTCAGCATGCACTGGATCACCGACGTGTACGGCGGCTGGATCTACGGCTACGCGCTGCTGGCCGTGGCCATGTTCGCAGGCCGGTCGCTGCTCGCCGAGAACGCGGACCGGGAGCCGTCCGGGCACGGCGAGCGCGAGCCGGTCAGGGCGGCGTCAGACGATTGAAGTCCGGCATTTTGGCGACCTGCCGAAATGCATGCGCCGAGGCGCCCGTGGTGTTCCACCTCGTGTCCCCCACGGGCGTCTTCGGCGACTCGAAATACAGGAGACCCTTCAGCCGCGGATAGTCGGGAAGCTGGCGCGGGACGGACGCGAAGAAGCGCCGGCTGAAATCGGGATCGTTCTTGCGGTTCACAGTGCCCCACTCGGCGAGCATGAGCGGCTTCGTCGGGAATCGCACCGACGCCCACGTATAAAATCCCGGCCATTTCGGATAATCCGGGCGCGTCTTGTTGACCAATGTCGCAAAATCGCTCACCCACTTGTCCGCGTACAGGTCGGCGGCCACCCAGTCGATCACGTCGTCGCCCGGATAGAGGTCGTTGAACCAGGGCTGCGACCCCCAGTTAGGGACCCCCATGTAGGCCATCACGGTCACCGCGTTGTCCGCGCCTCCGGCCCGCAGCCGCTTGATCACGTGCCGGACCATGGCGCGGTAGTCGCCGGCGGTGTACCCCGACCCGCGCGACGGCCGGACCTCCTCCTCGGGCTCATGGTGGACGGCGAGGAAGAACCGGTGCGGATGGGCGGCGCGGATGCGGCGGGCGATGTCGTCGATGTGCTCGTCGACCACCGGGTCTCCGGCGGCGACCTGCGCCCAGGTCCTCCCCATCTCGGGCTTCCAGTTGAGGAACAGCAGCCGGCGGCGGCCGCCCTCGCGCGCCATCGCGATCTCGCGGTCGGTCGGGAAGATCTCCCCGTCCCGATGGTACAGGTGCACGGCGTCGGCGGGGTGGCGGGTCTTGTCCTCGAAGTCGGCGAGGGCCTTCTCCGTCGACTTGTTCATGAAGACGCCCGGCGCGACGCCCCACCACCGGCCGCACTCGGGGACCAGCCGGTCGGAGACCGCGCAGCCGGGATCTTCGGCGGAGTCACCGCCGATGGAGACACCGATCCCGACGCCCGCGGCCAGGACGACCGCGCCCGCACCCGCGCCGAGCGCCCAACGCCCCATCCTTGTCATGGCCATCAGAAAACAGACTCCCCCCGTCGAACGCGAAGGCCAGGCGTCCCCCGTATTCGGGGGACGCCCGGCCCTGGATCACTGCCGCGCTCAGGTCAGCCGACGAAAAGACCGCCGCCCCGCCAGTCTGCTGTACTGATCACGGTGGAACTTCCGCTCGGGGCGCCGTCGACGAACTTCACCGTGTTCAGCTTGCCGTCGCTGGCGACGTAGTAAAGCTTATCACCAGAAACAAACATCCCTCGGACATTTGTCCAGCCAGAGGACGCCGCGGTGTACTCAATGGCGCCGAGGACTCCGCTTTCCGGTGTGAAGTAGCGGTAGTACAGCGCCGAACTCCCGGACCTGGTGTAGTACATCCGGCCGTTGTCGAAGAACATCCCGAGCGTCCGGCCACCCGACGTCGAGCTGTAGAACTGCGGCTCGTTGCCCTTCCAGCGCGGCTCATCGGCATCCCATTCCGCGTCGGCGTAGGGGTTGGCGAGCTGCTCGGCGCCGACGGACGTGCCATCGAACGTGCGCTTGTACAGCTTGCCGTCGGACTTGGCGTACCAGAGGGCGCCGTCGATCAGCATCGTGCCCCGCACGTCCGACCAGTCCATGCCGCCCGAGACCGACTCGGTGACCGCGTCGCCGGCCGTCGTGCCGTCGAACGTGCGCGAGAGGAGCTCGTTGCGCTGCACGAGCGTCCCCGGCGCGGCGACGTAGACCTTGCCCGGGAGCTGCCCGGTCGCGTCCGCGGGCAGTGTCTTCCCGCCCTCGAACGGGAAGAAGCCGATCTTCCCGCGGAACTTGTGCGACGACGGCGGCAGGAAGTAGTTGGTGTCGCTGCCCACCCACAGGCCCTCGGAGGTCACCAGCAGCGACCACGCGCCGTCGCCGCGGGGGTCGCGGCCCGGGTTCCAGGAGAGCGGGACGCCGTTGCGCGGGTCGAGGGCGGCCAGGCCGGGCCGGGTCACCGCGCCGGGACCGGCGCTGTCCCTGCCGTAGGGGTTGTTGGACCAGCGGGGGTGCCCCCCGGCGAACACGGCCGATGCGGAGACGGTGACCGAGTCGATCGTGTCGCCGCCCGTCCAGTTCACCCATGCCGGCCGCACGTCCGAGCCGGTGGTGTCGTTGTCCCAGCGGGTGACGCTGTCGCAGAGCTGGGACGTGCCGTACGGGCCGCCGGTCGTGCCGACCACGACGAACTTGCCGTCCGGCGACATCGCCATGTCGCGCACGTAGCTGTTGAAGACGGTGTTGCACGTGGTGGCGAACCCGCTGGTCTTCCAGGTCGTGTCGAGCGAGTCGGAGGAGTCGCCGAGGTTGAGCCGGGCGAACTGCCGCCGCTCCTCACCGCCGGCCGTGCGGAAGTTCCCGATCGCGTACATCTTCTCGCCGTCCGGGGTGGCGGCGATCCGCCGGACGCGCGTGATGCCGCCGTTGTGCACACCGGTGAACGGGACGGTGCCGTACTTGGTCGACAACCCGCCCGTCGTCGGGCTGAGCGCCGCGAAACCCTTGCGCTTGATGCCCGCGATCTTGGTGAACTGCCCGGCGATGTAGAGGCGCCCGTGCGCCAGCTCGATGTCGTAGACGGCGCCGTGGCGGACCCCCGGCGTCCTCCAGGTGCCGTTGGCGACCTCCTGGCCGGTGCTCACGTCGATCCGGGCGAGCTTGGGCCTGGCATTGCCGTTGACCGTGTTGAACTTGCCGCCGACGAACACCGACTTGCCGTCCGGCGCGGGCTCGAGCGCCTCGACCACGCCGTCGAGCTGCGGCCGGAAGCTGGTGTCGAGGTGCTTGTTCCGCACGTCGATCGCCAGCAGGTTCGTCACGGGGTATGTCGTCGTGCCCTGCTTGACCGACTTGAACTTCCCGCCGACGATGATCTTGTCGCCGACCTTGGCCATCGCATAGACCACGCCGGCCCAGCCGCCCTGGTTCGGCTCGATGTTCGGGGTTCCGCCGTAGGGAATCTCACTGGGCATCTTCCCGGCGGTTTGCGCGGCACTGGCAACTGCCGCGACCTGGTGGTCTCCGGCGAACTGCGGGATGGTCACTAGACCGATCCCAGCCAATACCGTCGCCACGACCGCCGTATCACGACGCAGACGCGACACTTATGCCTCCTCGGCGGGGAATCCTCAGAAATCAGAAGTATTGACCAATGCGCCCATCGTGTCGCGGGGTACGGCGTCATGGGACGAGAGTTACCCGACTGATACTTATGGGGGGAGCCTGCGGTAGCATAGCGGTGGGTCGGCTCGACCACCAGGCCGCACCCCGTACGCGAACGGCACGGCGCGACGGTCTCCGGTCCCCGTGCACCGGTTCCACCACTGATGCCCACCGGCACGGAGATTGTCTGAATCACGTCGTCGCTCGCTATAGTGACCGCGACGCCACGCCCCCATCTCACCCGGCGACTTCCGGCCGCCAGCTCTGGCAGCCCGGCGGTCCGCGCGGCGTCGGGGGCGGTGACCGCGAAGGGACTGAAGTGTCGTCTAGTCCAGCACCCGCCAAAGAGTTCGTCGACTACACGGGGTTGATACGGCGGCGTTGGGGGATCATCGTGTGCTGCGCCTCGCTCATCTTCGCCGGCGTCGCCGCGTACACGTTCACGGTGGCCAAAACCTACACCGCCGAGGCCCAAGTCCTCGTGGCGCCCACCGGGTTCGACGACTCCGCCCCCGCGGCGTCCAAGAGCAAGACGGACGTCAACCTCGACACCGAGGCCCAGGTCGCCAAGTCGCTCGAGGTCGCCAAAGAGGCCAAGCGCCTGCTCAAGTACGACGACACCGAGAACCACCTGCTGTCGCACGTCACGGTCTCAGTCCCCCCGAACTCGGGCGTCCTGACCATCGCTTACACCGACGACAACCCCCGTGGCGCCGCGAACGGCGCGAACCTCTTCGCGCAGGCGTACCTGAACCAGCGCACGGCGTCCGCGCAGGCGAACCTGACGGACCAGATCAACATCATCAGCAAGAAGATCGAGGATCTCAGCAACAAGAACAAGATCCTGCTGGACCGGATCCCGCAGTACAGCGGCGCCAACCGCACCTACGCCCGCAGCCAGCAGCAGGTCATCAGCCGCCAGATCACTGCGCTGACCGGCCGCGTGAACTCCCTCAGCACCACGACCATCAACCCCGGCCGCATCATCAGCAACGCCTCCACACCCACGCAGCCCAGCGGCCCGAACGTGCCGCTGTTCCTCACCGGCGGCCTCATGGCGGGGCTACTGGCCGGGTTCGGCGTCGCCGCCACCCGCGACCGCCTTGACACCCGCCTGCGCAGAGCGGCGGACGTGGAGCGGATGCTCGACATGCCCGTTCTGCTGGAGCTCCACCCGGCCGGCAAGGGCGACCGGCTCGGGCTGCTGCCCGCCCGCAGCCGCAACGGGCAGGAAGTGCACGAGCTGAGCCACCAGCTCAATGCCGTCCTCGGGCACGGCAACCACGTGATCCTGGTGACGAGCGCCACCGACGGGCCCGGCGCGGGCCTGTCGGCCGCGAACCTGGCCGCGGCGCTCGCCCGCACCCAGTCCCGCGTGGTGCTCGTCTGCGCCGACCTGCACTCCCGGGAGTCGGCGCGGCTGACGGAGGCCCCGGCGAGCCCTGGGCTCGCCGAGGTCCTGCTCGGGGCGCGCCCGCTCCGCGAGGCGATGGTCCGCTCGCCCGTGCAGAAGCGGCTGTGGGTCGTCCCGCCCGGCATCGACACCGACCTCGCCTACGAGCAGCTTCAGACGCGGCAGATGGTCCATATCGTGGACCAGCTCCGCTCCAACACCGACTACGTCGTGATCGACGCACCGTCGACCAGCGCCAGCGCCGACGCGCAGGCCATCGCCGAGGCCGCCGACACCGCGCTGGTCGTCGTGGAGGTCCCCCAGGTCAGGCGCAAGGACGTCGAGGAGTCGGTGCGCGCGCTCGACAGGATGAGCGTCACGGTGCTCGGCATGCTCGTCGTCCCGGCCCAGCCGCACTCCGACACCGCCCACCCGCAGCCGCGCCGCGCCGCGCGGCCCGGGAAGGCCCCTGGCGCGGCGGCCGGCTCGGCCAAGTCCGGCGGCGTGGACCTCGAGGCCTTCGGAACCGGACCTGCGGACCGCACCATCGTCGATCTCAAACCGGTCACCCCACCGGTGCTCGACTTCGACGCGGAGCCCGGCACGAACCGGGAGACGGGCTCCGCCCCGGGTTCCGGCGCCGGCCGGGAGACGGGCCGGAACACGGGCCACCGCGCCAACACCGGTGCGGGTAGGACGAGCCGCCGCGCCGCACGGCCGGGCGGGCCCGCCAAGTCCACCACTGACTCGGACACCGAGCACCACACAAAGACCAATGGCGATGAGCCGGACACGACGTCGGTGATACCCCGCTACGGTTTGCACTCCGACCCGGAAGACCAATCCGACCGTCCCTGAACCGTTCCGCCGCGATCCGAGTCGATGCCGTTGCCCTCCCTTTCCTCCACGAGTTGCGCGCTGAGCGGTCCCGTCCCCCCGTCACGGGCCGACGAACCGCTCCCGGCACGCCTGCGCGACCTGCCGCACACGACGTGGCCGCTGATCGCGCTGCTCGTCGGCTTCCCCATCTGGTGGATCGTCGGCCTCGGCGTGTTCAGCTTTGTCATCTGCGCGGTGCCGATGGCGCTCATCCTGCTCAACCGCCGCCCGCTGCGGCTCCCGCCCGGCTTCGGGCTATGGGTGCTGTTCCTGGTCTGGTACCTGGTCAGCCTCACCATGCTGGACGAGAACCCGGCGGGCGCATACGGCGATCTCGATTTCGGTCGGATCGTCTCGGTCGTGGTGCGGCTGGCCATCTACCTCGCGTCCGCGGTCATCGTGCTGTATGTCGGGAACCTCAGCGAGCGGGAGCTGCCGCGGCTCGCGCTCCTGCGGATGCTCGGGGCACTGTTCGTCACCACCACGCTCGGCGGGCTGCTCGGCGTCGTGTACCCGGACTTCCAGGTCCCGCCGCTGCTCGGGATGCTGCTGCCCGGGCGGATAAGCGGCAACCCGTTCGTGCAGAACATCATCGATCCCACCGCGGCGCAGATCACCTGGGTCGGCTCGGTCAAGGCGATCCGCCCCGAAGCCCCCTTCGAGTGGGCCAACACCTGGGGGAACAACTACTCGATCCTGCTGATCTGGTTCGTCCTCGGCTGGTGGGTGTACGCCTCGCGCAAGCGCCGGATGCTGGGCGCGGCGATCCTCGCGCTCTCCTTGGTCCCGGTGGTCTACGGGCTGAACCGCGGCCTGTGGGTCGGGATCGGGATCAGCATCGTCTACGTCCTCGTCCGGCTGGCGCTGCGCGGCCGGGTCATGGCGCTCGGCGTGGCGGCCACCGGGCTGGTGCTCGGCGGCGCCCTGTTCGCGATGTCGCCGCTGTACGCCCAGGTCGAGACCAGACTCGACAACCCGCAGAGCAACGGCATCCGCGCCTACACGCGCGCCAAGACGATCGAGGCGACGCTCACCTCCCCCATCATCGGCTACGGCAACACTCGGTACGCCGTCGGGAGCGACAAGACGGTCGTCACCGGCAAAACGGAGGCGTGCCCGGAGTGCAAGCACCCTCCGCTCGGCTCCGACGGCCAGCTGTGGCTGCTGCTGATCTCGCAGGGTTTCGTGGGGGCGGGCCTGTACATCCTGTTCTTCCTGAACGCGATGCGGCGGTACTGGCGGGATACCTCCCCGATCGCGACGGGCGGCGTCCTGACGATGCTGCTCGTGCTCTTCTACATGACGATCTACGACGGGCTCTACACCCCTATGCCCCTCTACCTGCTGTCCTTTGCGGTCATGTGGCGCAACGGCATGGACCTGAGCCCGCCGCGCCTCGAACCGGTCGCCGAGCGCGCCCTGCGGGCACGCGGTAGGACGCGTGCCGCCGCCCGCAGACGCCGGCTGCTGGAGACGAAGACACGTCAGGCCGCGCGGATGAACGGCGCGGCCATCAGGATTCGGGAGGGACAGCGTGAGCGACACGGCGGACCGGCTGACGGCGCTGAGTGAAACGACCCGGCTGCTCTGGCCCGAACCCGCACGCGTCACCTTCGGCTCCGGTGACCGCCTCCTCGCACCCGGCGCCCGTCGGCCCAGGATCCTGCTGCCCGCCGACCGGGCGGCCGCCGTCGCGGCGCTGCGCGCCTACGGCCGGGTCGAATCGCGCGCCGCGCGGCTGGTGACGGCCGGGCTGATCTGGTCGCTGCGCGGCGGGCTCGGGCACGCGGTGCTGCGCCGAGGCGTGCGCGTGGAAGTCCCGGACGGGGCCGAGACCGTGGAGACGTACCTGACCGCGGCCCTCGGGCGTCCGGTGTGCGCCGCGCTGTACGCGCGGCCCGCCGGCCGCGCCAACGACAAGCCTGTCCTGCAGGCGCTGTCCCCCGGATCGGACGGACCGCCGATCGCCTTCGTCAAGGTGGGGGTGGACGAGCTCACGGGGCGGCTCGTGCGGGCCGAGGCGGCGGCGCTGGCGCGGCTGCCGCGGACGGCGGGTGCCGTGGTGCGCGCGCCGGAGGTGCTGCACCACGGTTCGTGGCGAGGCCTGGACGTACTGGCGCTGACCCCGCTGCCGACGTGGGAGCCGGGCCGTCCCGTCACATCGCAGCTGCTGGCCGATGCGCTGCGGGAGATCGCCGCGGCGGCCGGGACACGGCGGCTCCGACTGGCGGCCTCCCCCTACTGGGCGGCGCTTCGCGACCGCGCCGCCGCGCTACCGGGCGGGGCGGCGGACCGGCTGCGCGCGGCACTCGCGGCGATCGGCGAACGGCACGGCGACGCCGAGATCGTCTTCGGTTCGTGGCACGGCGACTTCACGCCGTGGAACACCGGCGGCTCGGACGGCGGCCTGCTGGTGTGGGACTGGGAGCGGTTCGCCACCGGCGTCCCCGTGGGTTTCGACGCGCTGCACCACCTCCTCCAGCGGGCGGTCTCCGACCCGGCGGCCGACCCGGCGCGGGCGGCGGCCGACTGCGTGCGCGGCGCGGCCGGCGCGCTGGCCCCGTTCGCCGCCGAGGCCGCGCACGCCCGGCTCGTCGCGCGGCTGTACCTCGCCGAACTCGCCGCACGCTACCTCGCCGACCGGCAGGCCGAGGCGGGCGCCCGCCTCGGCGACGTCGGCGCGTGGCTCCTCCCCGCCCTCGCCGAGGGCGCGCAAGAAACGAAGGAAACGAATGGCTGACAAGCACCAGGCGGCGCGTCCCCCCAGGCACAAGCGGCTGGCCCAGGCCGCCGCCGTCACCGCGGGCAAGGCCACCCACCGTGCCCGCATCCTGCCCGGGTTCCTCATCGTCGGCGGGCAGCGCTGCGGCACGACGTCGATGTACCGGACGCTCAGCCAGCACCCGGCGCTGCTCAAGGCCCTGTGGCACAAGGGCGTCCACTACTTCGACACCGGCTACGGCAACGGGCTCGCCTGGTACCAGGCGCACTTCCCGCTGCGCGCGACGGCCGCGCGCGTCGAACACCGGTATGGAGTGGAACCGCTGGCGTTCGAGTCGTCGCCGTACTACGGGTTCCACCCGCTGGCGGGCGCGCGGATCGCCGCCGACCTGCCCGGCGTGAAGCTGCTGATGCTGGTGCGCGACCCGGTGGAGCGGGCGTACTCGGCGCACTCCCACGAGATGGGGCGCGGCTTCGAGACCGAGCCGTTCGAGCGGGCGGTGGAGCTGGAGGAGCAGCGGCTGGCGGGCGAGGCCGAGCGCCTCGCGGCCGACCCGTCCGCGACGAGCCGCGCCTACCAGCACAACGCCTACCTCGCGCGGGGACGCTACGTCGAGCAGATCGAACGGCTGGAGGGGCTCGTGGGCCGCGACCGCCTCCTCGTCGTGGACAGCCACGAGTTCTTCACCGAGCCTGAGCCCGTGTACAAGGGCATCCTGGACTTCCTGGACGTCCCGCCTCTCGGCTCTCCGGTGTTCGAGCGGCACAACGCGCGCAGCCGCTCGCCGCTCCCGGACGCGCTGAACGAGCGCCTCGACGAGTACTTCCGCCCGTACGACGAGCGGCTCGCGGAGTGGCTCGGCCGCACCCCGTCCTGGCGCCGATGAGCGCACCCGCGACCGGCGCGGCCGAGCCCGCGGCGAGAGGCGGCGCCGGCTCGGGATCGATGGGGTCCGACGTCGGCGCCCTCGCCCGCGGCGGCGCCCTGAGCATCGTGGGCGCGGCGATCTCGGCGCTGACCCAGCTCGCCGTCGTCGCCGTCATCACCAACGCGTTCTCCCAGGACGAGGCCGGCGTCTTCTTCGTCGCGACCTCCGTGTTCCTGCTGTTCGGCGCGATCTCCGAACTCGGTACCCAGACGAGCCTGGTTTACTTCATCGCCCGGTTCCGCTCGCGCGGCCGCTTCGAGCGGATCGGTCCGCTCGTCCGGCTGGCGCTGCGGCCGATGGTGCTGTTCTCCGCGGTGCTCGGCATCGCGCTCTTCACGGCGGCGCCGTGGGTGGCCGATGCGATGGTCCGCGGCGACCCTGGGGACGGCGCGACCTACCTGCGCGTGCTGGCGGTGTTCCTACCGGTGATGAACCTGTCGGGCGGGGCGCTGGCGGCGACTCAGGGGTTCCGGCGCATGCGGCCGTCGGTGCTGGTGGAGAACATCGGCCGCCCGGTGACGCAGCTCGCCGCGGTCGGCGCGGTGGCGGTCGCCGGGGCATCCGGGCTCGTCGCCGTCGCATGGGTCGGGCCGTACGTGCCCGCCGCCGTGCTGGCCGTGCTGGCGATGCTCGCGCTGGTCCGCCGCACCGCACCGGAAGGCGACGCCGCCCCGGATATCCCGCCCGACCTCGGCCGCCGGTTCTGGCGCTACGCACTACCGCGCGGCCTCGCGGCCATCACCCAGATCCTGCTGCAGCGCATGGACATCCTGCTGGTCGCGTCGATGCTCGGCGCGCGCGACGCGGCGATCTACACCGCGGCGTCCCGGCTGCGCGTCGTCGGGCAGCTCGCCAACCGGGCCATCTCGCAGGCGGTCCAGCCGCACCTGTCGGAGGTGCTCGCGCACGATGACCGGCGCTCGGCCAACACCCTCTACCAGACCGCCACGAGCTGGCTGATCCTGACGAACTGGCCGCTGTTCCTGCTTTCGGCGCTGTTCGCCGAGCAGCTGCTGCGGATGTTCGGGAACGGCTACCACAGCGGTGCTTCGGTGATCGTGGTGCTGGCGGCCGCGATGGTGCTCCGCGCAGGCACGGGCATGGTCGAGGTCGTCCTGATGATGGCGGGCAAGACCACCTGGAACCTCGGGAACATCGTGCTCGCGCTCGGCGTGAACGTCTGCGTCAGTGTGCTGCTCATCCCGCACATCGGGATCATGGGGGCGGCGCTCGGCAGCGCCGCCGCGCTGCTGACCCGCAACGTCATCCCGCTGCTGCAGCTGCGGCTGAAGCTGGGCCTGCACCCGTTCAGCCGGGGCTCACTGGCGGCGGCGGCGCTGACCGGCGTCTGCTTCGGCGCGGTGCCGCTGCTCGCGCGGCTGGCGGCGGGCCACGGGCTGTCCGAGCTGGCGGCCGCCGCAGTCGGTGCCGCCGGGTACGTCGCGGGCTGCTACCTGCTGCGCCGCCCGCTGCACCTGGACGAGGCGGCGCGCTCGATCCTGCGCCGCGGCCAGCCGCGGCGCTGACCGGCCGGCGCTCACACCCCGGCCGCGGGCCTAGCGGCGGTACCGGTCCAGCGCGCATCCGGTGAGAAACCGCGCCGCGAACGGAAGGTCGTGGAGGATGTAGCGGCTGAACAGGCGGCGGGGCTCGCCCGCCAGACGGTGCAGCCACTCCAGGCCCGTCCGCTGCATCCACTCCGGGGCGCGCTCCAGCTCGCCCGCCGCGAACGGGATCGCCGCGCCGCACCCCACGAACCACGCGCCGGGCAGCTCGGGCCGCAGCGCGGCGATGAGCCGGTCCTGGCGGGGGAACCCGAGGCCGACGAACACCAGGTCGGGCTTGCGGGCCGCGAGATCGGCGGCGATCGCGGCGACCTCGCGCTCGTCGCGGTCGAACCCCATCGGCGGCGCGGACGCCCCCGCGACGCGCAGCCCCGGATACCGCTCGGCGAGCACGGCGCCGGCGCGTTCGGGAACGCCGGGCGCGCCCCCGCCGAGCAGGTAGACCGACCGGCCGTCGCGTGCCATCGCCTCGCTCAGCGTCCAGATGAGGGACGCCCCGGTGACACGGGCGGGCAGCGGCCGGCCGGCGAGCCGCGCACCCCACAGGATCGGCGTCCCGTCGGCGACGACGAGAGCGGCGCCGGTGACGAGCGACCGCCCCTCACCGTCCCGCCGGGCGTGCCGCACGATGTCGATGTTCGGCGTCACCAGGTGGCCGCCCGCGCCGCGCGCGAGGCTGGCGGCGACGTGCTCGACCACCTGCGCCTCGGTCAGCGCATCGAACGGCACACCGCGCAGCACGACGCGCGGCGTGCCACCAGGGGCCGCGGCCTGCGCCGCGGGACCGGCCGCGATCTCGCCCGTCATATGCCGTGCCCCCGCGCGTGCAGGGTCCGCAGCACCCGTTCGTCGGAAACGAGCCCGGAGGCGACCGCCAGCGCGAACGGCACGCGCCGCTCCCGCCAGTTGGCGCGCAGAGCCCGCCGCGACCAGCTCAGCGCCTCCCGACGGCGGCCGAGGCCCGCGTTCCAGAATGCGATCTGGCCGTAGACGCGGGCCGCCCCGACCGGGTCCCCGGCCAGCTCCGGGTGCCGCCGCAGCATCCACCGCAGCCCGTCGATCTTGGTGTCGTACTCGCCGGCGAACAGCGACGTCCGCCCCCACAGCACCCGCACCAGCGGGCGGTCGACGTTCACGATCGGGTGCCGACGGGCGGCCCGCAGCGCGAGGTCCCAGTCCTCGTTCTGGCTCGCCGGGATGGTCTCGTCCACCAGCCCGATCCCGTCCCGCCCGGTCAGCGCCGCGCGGCGCACCAGGTACGTGGAGGAGTGGACCATCACCATCCGGGACCGCACGAGGTCGGCGTGGGTCACCTCCGCGGCGCCCGCGAGCCTCGCGTTGTCGCCGCCGCGGAACTCCACGAGGATGCCGCAGCTCGCCAGCACCGCGTCCGGCCGCGCCGCGAGCGCGGCCGTCTGCGCGGTCAGCTTCTCCGGCAGCCACCGGTCATCGTCATCGCAGAACGCCACCAGCTCGGTGTCCAGCGCGAGGATGCCGGTGTTGCGCGCCCCCGCCAGGCCCGGCGTGCGGTCGTTGGCGAGGACGGTCACGCGGCCGTCCGCGCCGGGCACGTCCGCGAGCGACGGGTCGGGCGCGGCGCGGTCGAACACGACCGCGACCCGCAGCCCGCCCGGATAGTCCTGGGCCAGGACGGCGTCCAGCGCCGCCCGCAGCAGTTCCGGACGGTCGTGCGTGGGGATCACCACGCCGACGGACGGGTGTCCACCCGGCTCCTCCGTCATACGTCGCCTCCTAGATAGCTGTAGTGGCGCAGCAGCGGCAAGGTCATGGCGGTGACCCTGCGCTGGTCGGCGGCCGGCAGCGCGGTCCGCCACCGGTCGTCGGACCGGACGTCGATGCGTCCGGTGCGGAAGCGCATCGGGTTGCCCGACGCCGTGTGGTTGACCGTCAGCTCCGCGCGGCCGTCGCCGACGAAGGCCAGCGCGGCGCCGTCGGCGGGGAGCCCCGCGAACCGGGCGATGTCGCGGAGCCGGGCACGCGGATCGGCGACGAAGTCCTCGTAGCGCATCCGCCGCACCCGCACGCCGCGCCGGGCGAGGAGCTGGTAGGCGCCGTTCTCGGCGTTCCAGTGGACGGCGGTGCGGGGGGGCGACCACTGCGTCATGTGCTCGTCGCCGCCCGCGTCGGCCTCCGGGCGCCGCACCTGGCGTGTCCACGAGTAGGCCACGCCGCGGCTGTCGCGCACGACGTGCAGCACCCGCAGGTCGAGGCGGCCGACGCGGGCCGCCCAGCGCAGGCAGAATGCGAGCGACGCCTGCTTGCTGGAGTCGATCAGGACCGTGGCGCCGGCCTCCGCGGCGACGGCGCGGTACAGGCGCAGGTAGTGCTCGACGTACTCGACGACTTGCGGCGCCCGGTCGGCCGGGAGCCGGTCGCGGGCGAGCATCGGGATGTGGCGGGTGCGGTCCACCGCGGCGCGCAGTTCGGCGAACCTGTCGAGGTCCACCGCGTCCCAGCCGCCGAACGCCGCCTCCCCGACTCGCCGCCAGACCGGGCACTCGCCGAACGGGACGCCGCAGCCGCAGCGCTCCCCCTCATGGACACCGCGCTCCCACAGATGGATGACCTCGCCGAGCGCCATCGCACCGGGCAGTTCACCGAGCAGGCGCTCGACCAGTGTTGTGCCGCTGCGGCCCAGTCCGCCGAGGAACAGGACGCGGGGCGGCGCCGTCCCGTCCGCGGGCCCGGCCGCACGCTCAGCGGACTCGTCCGCTCTCCGGTGGGGGACAGGCGTCATCGGCTGGACCTCGCGGGCATTCGGGGGATGGTGGTCCGGGGGTGGTCGGGAGACCACTGTTCCGCACCTTAGAGGACGTGACCGGCGCTCGCGGCGCCACCGGCCTACTTCACGCCGGTGATCATGCCGGCGGCGACGGTGTTGTTGGTGGCCTCGTCGACGAGGATGAAGCCGCCGGTGAGGCGGTTGCGGCCGTAGTCGTCGACGAACAGCGGCTGCGTCACGCGCAGGGAGACGCGGCCGATCTCGTTCAGGCCGAGCGCGTCCGCCTGCTCGTCGCGGTGCAGGGTGTTGACGTCCAGCCGGTAGTGCAGGTCCTTCACCAGGACCTTCGCGGTCCGGGTGGTGTGCTTGATCACCAGCTTGGAGCGCGGGGTGAGGGTGCGGTCCGGGGTCATCCAGCAGATCATCGCGTCGATGTCCTGCGCCACCTCGGGACGGTTGTTCGGGCGCGCGATCATGTCGCCGCGGGAGATGTCGATGTCGTCGGCGAAGCGGAGCGTCACCGACATCGGCGCGAACGCCTCGTCGACGGGACCGCGCGGGCCGTCGATCTGCGTGATCCGCGTGGTCAGCCCGGACGGCAGATGCACCACCTCGTCGCCGGGCTTGAGGACGCCGCCCGCGACCTGGCCGGCGTAGCCGCGGTAGTCGTGCAGGTCCGGGTCGGTGGACGCGTGCGGCCGGATCACGTACTGCACCGGGAACCGCACGTCGATCAGGTTCCGGTCGGACGCGATGTGCACGTGCTCCAGGTGGTGCAGCAGCGAAGAGCCCTCGTACCACGGCATGTTCACGCTGCGCTCCACGACGTTGTCGCCGTGCAGCGCCGAGATCGGCACGAACGTCATGTCCGTCACGGCGAGCTTGGAGGCGAACGCCGTGAACTCGTCCACGATCCGCTCGTACACGCTCCGGTCGTAGTCGACCAGGTCCATCTTGTTGACCGCCACGACCAGGTGCGGGACCTGCAGCAGCGTGGCGAGGAACGCGTGCCGCCGCGACTGCTCCAGGATGCCCTTGCGTGCGTCCACCAGGATGATCGCCAGGTCCGCGGTGGACGCGCCCGTCACCATGTTGCGGGTGTACTGGATGTGCCCCGGCGTGTCCGCGATGATGAACTTGCGGCGCGGCGTCGCGAAGTAGCGGTACGCGACATCGATCGTGATGCCCTGCTCCCGCTCGGCGCGCAGCCCGTCGGTCAGCAGCGCCAGGTTCGTGTACTCCTCGCCCCGCTCGGTGCTCGTCCGCTCCACCGACTCCAACTGGTCCTCGAAGATCGACTTCGAGTCGAACAGCAGCCGGCCGATCAGCGTCGACTTGCCGTCGTCGACGCTGCCGGCGGTCGCGAAGCGCAGGAGGTCCATGCTCTTGCCCGGGTGCTGGGCCTGGGCGGGCTCGTTCGCGGCCATCAGAAGTAGCCCTCCTTCTTGCGGTCCTCCATCGCGGCCTCGCTGGTGCGGTCATCGGCGCGGGTCTGCCCGCGCTCGGTGATCCGCGTCGCCGCGATCTCCTCGATCACCTCGTCGAGGGACGAGGCGCTCGACTTCACCGCGCCCGTGCAGGACGCGTCCCCGACCGTCCGGTACCGGACCGTCGCCTCGAACTCCGGCTCGTCGTCGCCGCGGTTGGCGAACCCGGTCTGGGCGTCCAGCAGCAGCCCGTCGCGCTCGAACACCCGGCGGGTGTGCGCGAAGTAGATCAGCGGAAGCTCCAGCTCCTCCCGCCGGACGTAGTCCCAGATATCCAGCTCCGTCCAGTTCGACAGCGGGAACACCCGCACATGCTCGCCCTGGACGATCCTGGTGTTGAACAGGTTCCACAGCTCCGGACGCTGGTTCTTCGGATCCCACTGCCCGAACTCGTCCCGGAACGACACCACCCGCTCCTTCGCCCGCGCCTTCTCCTCGTCGCGGCGCGCACCGCCGAACGCCGCGTCGAACTGGTGCTCCTCGATCGCGTCCAGCAGCGGCGTGATCTGCAGCCGGTTCCGCGACGCGCGCCGCCCCTTCTGCTCCACCACCCGGCCGCTGTCGATCGCGTCCTGCACCGACGCCACGACCAGCCGGACGCCCAGCTCCGCGACCCGCCGGTCACGGAACTCGATCACCTCGGGGAAGTTGTGCCCGGTGTCGACGTGCATCACCGGGAACGGGATCGGGGCGGGCCAGAACGCCTTCTCGGCCAGGCGCAGCATGACCAGGCTGTCCTTGCCGCCGGAGAACAGCAGCACCGGCCGTTCGAACTCGGCCGCCACCTCCCGGAAGATATGGATCGACTCCGCCTCGAGGACGTCCAGCTGGGACAACAGATAATCGGAACGCTGCATGGTCTGGGGCTTCTCTCCACGCTTTCTGGCAGATGCAACCGGTGGCACGCGACGGGCGCACGCCTCCCACCGGATCCGAACGTCGGCACGCCTCGATCGAGTCCCGCCGGGTCTCCGGGCAGGATCAGGGCAGGGCTCCACGCACTTCCCGTATGCCGGTCAGCAGCGTCGGCGCCGACACAGGGTGACACACCAGGATATCCGGCAGCCGCGGGTCCTTCCGGTTGTACTCCAGAACCGACCCGTCGATCCGGGACGCGTGCGCCCGCGCGGCGAGCGCCACCGCCGCCGGCGCGGCCGAATCCCACTCGAACTGGCCGCCCGCGTGCACGTACGCGTCGACCTCACCGAGCAGCACCGCGGAGATCTTCGCACCCGCCGACCCGATGGGCACCAGCTCCACGTCGAGTTCCATCCGGTCCGCCATCTGGCGCACGAACTCGGGCGGGCGCGTGCGGCTCACGGCGATGCGGAGCTTGCCCGCATCCGGTGCCGGGACGTGCAGCGGCACCTCGCGCGGCAGCGCCCCGCGGGCCGCCGCCGGCCCCGCCGTCACCGGGTCGGGCTCCCCCGGATCCACCCGGACGAGCGACGCCCCGCCCGTCGCGTCCGTCCGGAGCGTCAAGCCCTGCGCCGGAAGCGCCACCGCCCCGGCCGCCAGCCGTCCCCCACCGGACGCGTCACGCTCCCACAACGCCACATGAACGGCCCAGTCGCGGCGGCCCTCCTCGGAGAACTCACGGGTGCCGTCCAGCGGATCGACGATCCACACCCGCCCGGCCGTGAGCCGCTCGGCGTCGGCGGTGTTGCGGGTCGGGGCACGGTCATCACCCCGCGACCGCTTCCCCGCGACCGAGGAACGACCCTCCTCGGACAGGACGGCGTCACCGGGACAGCGCTCCGCCAGCGCCTCCATGAGGTACTCGTGCGCCCGCAGGTCGCCCGTGTCCTTGAGGACCCGCGCATCCGCGAACCCCACCTCGTCCCGCACCCCCAGCAGCAGCCGGCCCGCCGCACCGGCGAGCTCCGCCGCGAGCGCGTGGTCGTCCGCCGCCACTCCCGCTGTCATCCCTTGATCACATTCCCGACTCGACTGGTCTGTTCGGTCCACTTTCTCATGCGGCCCGCCCGCGCCCGCGGGCCAGGGTGCCCGCCGGCCGGTACCCGTCGCTCAGTAGGCGCCGGAACCGCGGAACACCGCCGACCAGGTCTTCCACATGATCTGCAGGTCCATGGCGAGCGTCCAGTTGTCCACATAGCGCAGGTCGAGCCGCACGGACTCCTCCCACGTGAGGTCCGAACGGCCGCTCACCTGCCACAGCCCCGTCAGGCCCGGCTTCACCACCAGCCGCCGGTACACGTCACCGCCGTACTGGGCGACCTCCTCCGGCAGCGGCGGACGGGGCCCCACCAGCGACATCTCGCCGCGCACCACATTGATGAGCTGCGGCAGCTCGTCCAGCGAGTACCGGCGCAGCCACCGCCCCACCCGCGTCACCCGCGGGTCCGCACGGATCTTGAACAGCACGCCGTCGTTCTCGTTGTTGTCCAGCAGCTCGACCTTGCGGGCCTCGGCGTCCTGCACCATCGTGCGGAACTTCAGCACCGTGAACTCCCGGCCGCCGCGTCCCACCCGGGACTGCCGGAACATCACCGGACCCGCGCTCGTCACCTTGATCAGGAACGCGACGACCAGCAGCAGCGGGCTCAGCAGCGCCAGCCCGGTCAGCGCGGCCGCGCGGTCGAACAGGCCCTTGAACACCTTCCGGCTGCCGTCCAGCTCCGGATGCTCCACATGCAGCAGCGGCAGCCCCGACACCGGCCGGATCGAGATCCGCGGGCCCGTCACGTCCATCAGCGCCGGCGCGACCACCAGCTCCACGTCGTCCCGCTCGATCTGCCATGCCAGCCTGCGCAGCGCCACCCCGTCCATCTCCGGGCACGCCAGCACCGCCACCGAGTCCGCGCCGATCCGGTCCGCCACCGCCGCCGCCTGGGAGAAGTCGCCCAGCACCGGCACGCCCTCCACCTCGGCGACCGCGTCGTCGCCCGACGCCATCGCCGGCGGCAGGCACACCGCGGCGATGTCCATCCCGTGGTACCGCTTCTTGCGAAGCAGCTTGATCAGATCCTCCACCGACGTGCGGTGCCCCACCGCGACCACACGCCGCATGCACTCGCCGTTCCACCGCTTCTTGTGCAGCCACTTGCGCAGCCGGTACCGCGCCACCAGATTCAGGAACGTCCCGAGCGGCAGCGCCATCACCACGTACCCGCGCGCCACCTCGGTCTTCGTCGCGTACGCCACGATCGCGACCGTCGCGGTGAGGATGAACCCGGCCCGCAGCACCCGGTGGAACTCCTCGTACCCGACGCCGACGTATCGCGGCTGGTAGGCCCGGCACAGCATCAGCGTCGGCATCCACACCACCGGAAGGACCACCGTCAGCGCCACGTACGGGGCGTTCAGCTCGCCCGGCACCCCCGGAAACCGCAGCACGAAGGCGATCACGCCCGCCATCAGCATGCTGAGGAAGTCCAGGCAGCGCGCCAGGCGGCGATAGGATCCGCTCCAGTTCTGCGACCCCGAGCGCTTGGGCTCATGGCGGATCGATGACTCGGCCTGGACCTTGTCAACGACTGCCATAGACCACTCACCAATCCCCTGTAACGCGCGCACCAACTGCGCGATTCACATCGAAGACGGTTGAACGCCACTTGAGGTTCACACACAACATGAACCTCACTCGGGGAGCATCCTACGATCTCTTTGCCGTGGTCACGGGCCGAACCTCGGCATGCACAGGACAACACCGGCGAACCTGGGCGAAACATCGCACGTCGGCATGATCACCCGCTCTGTACGGCACCTTCTGGCCGGATCCGGTCAACCGGCATGGAAGACGTTCTGCGCCGTGCCCAGCCCATCGGCGATCAACGCCTCCGCCGCGTCCGCGGCCCGGTCCACCTCCAGCTCCAGAACCTTCCGCTCCGCCGCCGAGAAGTCCTTCAACACGAACGCCGCCGCGTCCATCCGCCCCGGCGGCCTCCCCACCCCGAACCGGACCCGCAGATAGTCCCGCGTCCCCAGCGCACTCGTCACCGAACGCAGCCCGTTGTGGCCGTTGTCACCACCACCCCGCTTCAGGCGCACCGCGCCGAACGGGATGTCCAGCTCGTCATGGACGACGATCAGCCGCTCCACCGGGACCTTGTAGAAATCACACAGCCCCTTCACCGGCCCACCCGACACGTTCATGAACGAACGCGGCTTCGCCAGCACCGCACGCGCACCCGCCAAGCGCCCCTCAAGCACATCCGCCCGCGCCCCGAAGGCCTTCGAGCGGTGCGACTTGAACGTCCCCCCGACCCGGCCGGCCAGCACGTCCAGCACCATGAACCCCGCGTTATGCCGGTTCTTCGCATACGACGGCCCCGGATTGCCCAGCCCGACCACCAGCCAAAGATCAGCGCTCACCCGAACTCCTCCACCACGACCCCGCCGACGACCCTCGGAAACCAGCACGGCCCCCGCCGGTGCACACTGACTATGCGCACCCGCGGGGGCCATGGAAGAACACTGCGGCCGGCTACCCGGCGAACATCGGCGCCACCGTCACTCGGCGGCGCCCTCGCCCTCGCCCTCGGCGCCCTCCGCCGCGGCCTCGGCGCCCTCCGCCTCGGGCTCCGGCTCCGTCGCCGCGGTCGCGTCGAGGATCTGCAGAATCAGAATGTCCTCGTCCGCCGCCAGCGTCGTCCCCGGCGGGAGCCTCAGGTCCTTCGCCAGCACCTGGCTGTCGACCTCCAGCCCGCTGATGTCCAGCTCCACCGACTCGGGGATCTGGGTGGCCTCGGCCTCCACCGAGATCTCCACCGCGGTCTGCGCGACCTGACCGCCCGGCACCACGTCGCCGACCAGCTGCACCGGCAGCTCCACGACGACCTTCTCACCGCGCTTCACCAGCAGCAGATCGACGTGCTCCAGGAACCCCCTGATCGGGTCCCGCTGAACGTCCTTCGGCAGCGCCAGCTCCGCGCCGTTCCCGAGCCCCTCGATCGTGAGCAGCACGTTCGGCGTCTTCAGCGCCAGCATCAGAGCGTGACCCGGCAGCGAAATGTGCTGCGGGTCGGTGCCGTGACCATAGAGGACGGCGGGCACCTTGCCGGCCCGGCGGGTGCGCCGCGCGGCACCCTTACCGAACTCGGTGCGCGGCTCGGCGGCAATGCGTACCTCGGACACGGCGAAAACTCCTCGTTGTTGCGATCCACGGCCGTCCGGCACTGGACGTCCGCTACGGACAGAGCGAATCAGGCGATGCTCGATGCGGCAGGCGCCTCGAAGATTCTTTGCGTTCCCCGGGGAATGCGGCTCCACTACCGGCACCGCACTGACGACCCAGGCATACGCGGGTTAACCGAGTCTAGCAGTATTCATGGCAGTGCCCTTGGCGTCGGGCCCTGGATGGCCCTCCTTCGGCGGGCACTGAGTGCGATCGCTGCATCGCTTCGGCTCGCCTTGCGGCTCGCTGCGCGATCAGGTTTCTCGCACGCTCGGAACCTGCCTTCGGACGCGATCGCGATTCTTCAGGTTGCTGCGGGGTTTCGGTGGTGGCTGGGGTCGTCGGGGTCGTGGGTCACGAAAGTCCCCCGGGGGGTGACTGAGAAGGACTTGGGGTGCCTGAACCTCGCGATGCCGGGGGGTGCCCGGGCATCGCGACCGGAGGGGGTGCCTTATCTCACGCTCCCGGGGCTCGCCGGTGGTCAGCTGTGGCCGCCGAAGAGGCTCGTCACCGAGCCGTCACTGAAGACCTCGTTGATCGCACGGGCCACCAGGGGGGCGATCGACAGGACGGTCAGCTTGTCGAACTGCTTCTCCTCCGGGATCGGCAGCGTGTTCGTCAGCACCACCTCGGAGATCCGCGAGTTCTTCAACCGGTCCACAGCCGGGCCCGACAGCACACCGTGCGTCGCCGCGACCACCACCCGGCTCGCACCCTGGTCGAAGAGCGCGTCCGCCGCCTTCAGGATCGTGCCGCCGGTGTCGATCATGTCGTCGACGATCACACAGGTGCGGCCCTCGACCGCGCCGACGACGTCGAAGACCTTCACCTCGTTCGCCACGTCCGGGTCGCGCTTCTTGTGAATGATCGCCATCGGGACGCCGCCGAGCCGGTCCGACCAGCGCTCGGTCACCCGCACCCGTCCCGCGTCCGGCGCCACGACCGTCACCTGCGAAGTGTCCAGCCGGCTCTCGAAGTGCTGCGCCAGCAGATCCAGCGCGAACAGATGATCCACCGGGCCGTCGAAGAAACCCTGGATCTGAGCCGTGTGCAGGTCGACGGCCATCAACCGGTCCGCCCCCGCCGTCTTGAACAGATCCGCCATCAGCCGCGCCGAGATCGGCTCACGGCCCCGGTGCTTCTTGTCCTGCCTCGCATACCCGAAGAAGGGCGCCACCACGGTGATCCGCTTGGCCGACGCGCGCTTCAACGCGTCCACCATGATCAGCTGCTCCATGATCCACTGGTTGATGGGAGCGGTGTGGCTCTGGATCACGAAGGCATCGGAACCGCGGACCGACTCAAGGAACCGCACGAACGTCTCACCGTTCGCGAAGTCGTATGTGGACGTCGGCGTCAGTTCGACGTGGAGACTGTCGGCCACCTCCCTGGCCAGCTCCGGGTCGGCTCGGCCGGTGAAGAGCATCAGCTTCTTCTGGCCGCTCGCTTTGATCCCACTCACCTCTGACAACTCCCCCTCAATGGAACTGTGCTTCATGTGGGTTGTCGTCCCCACTCCCCGCGCACCACAAGACTCGGGCGCACGGATGCTCGGTTGTCCGCGGAGGACGACGCTGTCCTCCACCTCCCCGCCCTGCGGCGGGGCAGTCTCATCGGGCGCGCCGCGCTACGGCGCGTCCCCGTCCCGCGCCCGGCGAGCCGCCTCCGCCGCCGGCGAACCCGCCCGCCTGCGCTCCACCCAGCCCTCGACGTTGCGCTGCCGCGCCCGCGCGACCGCCATCGCCCCCGGCGGGACGTCCTGGACGATCACCGAACCCGCCGCGGTGTAGGCCCCGTCGCCCACCGTCACCGGCGCGACGATCATGTTGTCGCTGCCGACCTTCACATGCGAGCCGATCACGCTGCGATGCTTCTCGACACCGTCGTAGTTCACGAACACCGAGCTCGCGCCGATGTTGGAGCCCTCGCCGATCTCCGCGTCGCCCACGTAGGTCAGGTGCGGGACCTTCGTGCCCTCGCCGATGTCGGCGTTCTTCGTCTCGACGTAGGTACCGATCTTGGCCTTGCGCGCCAGGCGCGTCCCCGGCCGCAGATACGCGTACGGACCCACCGACGCGTCCGGGCCGATCTCCGCCTCCACGCAGACGGCATTGATCACGGACGCGCCTTCACCGACACGCGTGTCCGTCAGCGTGCAGCCCGGCCCGACCCGAGCGCCCTCGCCCAGGTGCGTCCGGCCGTGCAACTGCGTCCCGGGGTGGACCTCCGCGTCCTGATCCGCGGTCACCTCCACGTCGATCCACGTGGTGGCCGGATCCACGATCGTGACCCCGGCCCGCATGTGCGCCTCAAGGATCCGGTCGTTCAGCTGCCTGCGCGCCTGCGCGAGCTGGACCTTGTCGTTCACACCCTGGGTCTCCACCCAGTCGGCCGCGAGATGCGCGCCGGTCCGGTGACCGTCACCGCGCAGAATCGCCACCACATCGGTGAGATACTCCTCACCTTTGGCGTTGTCGGTGGTCACCCGCTTCAGCGCGTCCGCCAGCAGCGCGCCGTCGAAGGCGTACATGCCGACGTTGATCTCGTTGATGGCCCGCTGCTCTTCGGTGGCGTCCTTGTGCTCGACGATCGCCGTGACGCTCCCGTCCGCCGCCCGGACCATCCGCCCGTAACCGGTCGCGTCCGGAATCTCGGTCGTCAGGACGGTCGCCGCGTTCCCCTCGGCCTCGTGCGCCTGGACGAGCGCTTGGAGCGTCTCCCCCCGCAGCAGCGGATGATCGCCGTTGGTGACGACGACGGTCCCGTCCAGCGCGCCGGTCTGCTCCAGCGCCATCCGCACGGCGTGGCCCGTCCCGCTCTGGCGCTCCTGCACGGCCGCCTCGGCGTCCGGCGCGGTCTGGGCGAGATGCTCGACGACCTGCTCGCGCCGGTGCCCGACGACCACCACGAGCCGCTCGGGCTCCAGTTCCCGCGCGGCGGCCAGGACATGGCCGAGCATGGTGCGCCCGCATAGCTCATGCAGCACTTTCGAGGTGCGGGACTTCATCCGGGTGCCCTCGCCCGCGGCGAGGACGATGACGGCGGCCGTGCGGCTCGCAGCACTCACAAGGAGGCTCCTCGGCATCGCGGACGGGATCGGTGACGAGCGCGCCCACCTGCACCATCACGACATGACAGGCCCGGCGCACCCGACACGGGCAGGATACCGCCCAACCCCCACCTGTCACCCCGCCGCCCACCCCGGCCCGCACACCGCGTCAATGATGTGGGGTTCACGCCTCCGGCTCGGTATCGTTGCCTTCGGTGAAACGGGCGTTCACACCGGAGGGACGTCCGATTTGCCCCATCCCGGGTCGTCTAATGGCAGGACTGGGCGTTTTGGTCGCTCATATGGGGGTTCGAATCCTCCCCCGGGAGCACGTTTGCCCGAAGTTGTCGGACGCTGTAGAGCCTGACTCACTGAGACGGCGTTCGATCCGAAGCCGCCTCATCGCATCCTCTGAGCGGGCGGCCAGGCGAGCGAGGGCAGCCTCCTGGCCCAGCATGGCAGCGAAGGCCCACCCTTCGATTCGTCGATATAGGTCCGCACTCTGGTTGACGGTGATGAGCAGGCAACCCCCTCACCAGATCGGCCGTCTCGTGGATGTGCAACCGGAACCGGATGTGCCTGGTGGGTGCTCCGGCCACCCACAGGAAGCGAAGCATGCCGCCCAGGCGTGTAGGGACGACGAGGCGGTCAAGGAAGGTTCCGTAACCACAGCGAACAGGTGCTTTTAGAGATGCCGAGCGCCTGCGCGATCTCGGGATAGGTCCAGCCTGCCAGGCGGAGCTGGACGGCCTTGGGCTTGAGCTCGTTTCGGACCTCGTCCGACATTGGTCCAGCCATTAGGTGACCATAGCACTTTTTTACTCTTTGTGCTTGATCCGCTACTTATCGCAATGCCGCGGGTCGGCAGTTATGTCCGGGATCGGTTTAGAACGTCTGGTACGGGCAACTCGTCTTGCGTGGTGCCCGGCCCGCGGCCGGGGTGCGGGCGGCACACCGGCGTCCACGGGGACGTGCCGGTTGACAGCACCAGTTGAAAGCAGGGGCCGTTCGCGGGAGGCGGCGCCGGCCGGTGGGCCGGCGAGCGAACCTTCGTCGAGCGTCGAGCGTTGATGCTGGTGAGGGCCATTTCGTCACCCTTCCGCGACGGTCTGAGATTCATCTGTTCCGCAAGAGGGTTTTGTGGCCCATGAGGCAGTTTCCCACTTAATTTACGGTTCGGCAGGTGCTACCTACGGTTCCGTAGGTTACGTTGGCGTAGGTAAGACTGCCCCTAGTCGCACAGGAAGTGGTGACGCATGACAACGGCTCCAGCCATGGATCCCCCTCGTCCACAGCGGCGTCCAGAGATCGAACCCGAGCCCAGAGGCAACGCCGAACGCCTGCTCATCGCCGTGTTCACCGGTGTGCCGTTCCTGGCCTTGTTCGCGGCCGTGCCGCTGGCCTGGGGACACTTCCTCGGCTGGACGGACGTCGTGCTCGTCGCGGTGTTCTACGTGCTGTCCGCCGGGGGGATCACGGTCGGGTACCACCGGCACTTCACCCACGGATCGTTCAAGGCCAGGCGCGGCCTGAAGATCTTCATGGCGGTGGCGGGAAGCCTGGCCATGGAGGGGCCGGTCATCACGTGGGTCGCGGATCACCGGCGTCACCACAAGTACTCCGACAAGGAGATGGACCCGCACTCGCCGTGGCGGTTCGGCACCGACTGGAAGGCGCTGGCGAAGGGGCTGGCGTGGGCGCACTACGGCTGGCTGTTCGACGCCAACCGGACGTCCAAGGAGCGGTTCGCCAAGGACCTGCTGAACGACCGGGACCTCAAGCGCATCCACCTGGCGTTCCCCGGGCTGGTGGCGGTGTCGTTCCTGC
The DNA here is from genome assembly GCF_043198455.1 of Spirillospora sp. NPDC048824. Lineage (NCBI taxonomy): Bacteria > Bacillati > Actinomycetota > Actinomycetes > Streptosporangiales > Thermomonosporaceae > Spirillospora > Spirillospora sp. NPDC048824. The sequence goes on from NZ_JBICUS010000002.1 coordinate 420,019, forward strand.
TCCCGGCGGCCATCGGGGGCCTGGTGACGATGTCGTGGGCCGGGTTCCTGACGGCGCTGTTCTGGGCGGGTTTCGTGCGGATCACGCTCGTCCACCATGTCACGTGGTCGATCAACTCGATCTGTCACACGTTCGGCAATGAGGACTTCGAGGTTCGCGACAAGTCCCGGAACGTGTGGTGGCTGGCGATTCCGTCGCTGGGCGAGTCGTGGCACAACCTGCACCACTCGGACCCGACGTGTGCGCGTCACGGCGTGCTGAAGAGGCAGGTCGACATCAGCGCGCGCATCATCTGGGCGTTCGAGAAGCTGGGTCTGGCGTACGACGTGCGGTGGCCGAACGACGACCGGCTCGCGGCGAAGCGCACCAAGCAGGCGGTTTGACCGCCACAATTGATCCCGTGACGGAACCCGCCCCCAGGCCCCGCAGAAAGCGGATGACCGGCAAAGAACGCCGTGAGCAGCTCCTCGACATCGGCCGGGCGCTGTTCGCCGAGCGCGGCCTGGACGGCACGTCGGTGGAGGAGATCGCCTCCGCGGCCGGTGTGTCGAAGCCCGTGGTGTACGAGCACTTCGGCGGCAAGGAGGGGCTCTACGCGGTCGTCGTCGACCGGGAGTTCGAGAGCCTGCTGAGGCTCGTCACGGACGCGCTGAACTCGGCGATCCATTACCGGGGGAAGCTGGAGAAGGCCGCCCTGGCGCTCCTGGAGTACATCGAGGAGCATCCGGACGGGTTCCGGATTCTGGTGCGGGATTCTCATGGCGGGACGGGTACCGGCAGTTACGCGAGCCTGCTGAGCGAGATCGCCGGCGAGGTCGAGCATGTGCTCGCCCAGGAGTTCGACCGGCACGACTATGACGACAAGTTCGCGCCGATGTACGCGCAGATGCTGGTCGGCATGGTGGCGATGACGGGCCAGTGGTGGCTGGACGTCCGGAAGCCGCGTCGTGAGGATGTGGCGGCGCATGTGGTGAATCTGGCCTGGAACGGTTTGGCGGCGTTGGAGCCGAGGCCGTCGCTGGATCCGCGGCGTCGCCGCAAGGAGTTGGAGCGCCGGGAGCGGCGCGCGGAGAAGGCGGCCGCGAAGGCGGAGAAGGCCGAGGAGAAGGCCGCGGCGAAGGCGGAGAGGGCGCACCGCAGGGGCCGCCGCGAGGTCGAAATGGACGGTTTCGCCGATCCGCCGGTGTGATCCGTCAGTGTGATCCGTCAGTGTGATCTATCGGTGTGATCTATAGGTGTGACGAGGGGCCCGGTGGGACGGCGGCGCCGATGTGGCAACCGGTGGCCGCCCGGAGTTCGTCCGGGCGGCCGCCGGCCAGGGGTCGCCGGCTTCGGGTTGCGAGGCCGGGATTCGCCGGAAGCCGCCCGCCCGTCCGAGCTGGCACACCGCAGGGGAACGAGTAGCTTCCCTCGGCGGGCGGGCGGCGTCCCGTCTATGGGGTTGTCCGTCTGGCGATCACGAAGATCCTCCGGAACGGGTACACGGTGCCGTAGGGAGCGGCGGGGTAGGCCTGCCGCAGTGCTTCCCCGTAGGCGGTGAGGAATTCGGCTGTCTCGCCGGGGTCGAGGGCGGTGAGGACGGGGCGCAGCGTGGTGCCTTTGACCCACTCCAGGACGGGGTCGTCGCCGTGGAGGACCTGCGTGTAGGTGGTCTCCCAGGCGTCGACGGCGTATCCGTGGCGGGTGAGGAGGTCGAGGTAGCCGGCCGGGTCGAGGACGGGGGCGTCGTGCTGGAGGGCGCCCAGTTTGCGGCGCCATCTGTCCGAGCGGCCCAGTTCGCGGAGCAGGACGTGGCTGGGTGCGTCGAAGTTGCCGGGGACCTGGAAGGCGAGGCATCCGCCGGGTGCGAGGGCGCCGGCCCATCGGGGCAGGAGGTCGGTGTGCTCGGCAATCCATTGCAGGGCGGCGTTGCTGACGATGAGGTCGACGGGGCGTTCGGGTCGCCAGGTGGTGATGTCCGCGACGCGGAACCTGAGCCGTCCGGGGATCTCGTGTTCGCGGGCACGGGCGATCATTTCGGGTGAGCTGTCGAGGGCGTCGACGGCGGCGTGGGGCCATCGTCCGGCGAGGGTGGCGGTGAGTTCGCCGGTTCCGCATCCGAGGTCGGTGATGCGGGCGGGGTCGGTGCCCGCGGCGCCGAGGCGCGCGGTGAGTTCGGCGAACGGCCTGGCCCGTTCGCCGCCGAAGGCCCCGTACTGGGCGGGGTCCCATACGGCCGCGGCTTGTCTCGACATCAAGAGAGAGCATGCCCGACGTATATCTTGATGTCAAGAATTCTTGGGTCTAGGTCGAATGACGGATCCCTCGCCGGTGGGGGCGTTCGTAAGGTCGGTCTCATGGAACTCGGAGAAGGCGGATGGGCGCTGGTGCTCGGGCCCGGCGGGCCGGTGGGGACGGCGTGGCTGACGGGCCTCGCGGCCGGGCTGCGGCGGGCGGGCATGGATCCGGCGGCGGCGGATGTGATCGTCGGGACGTCGGCGGGCGCGATCGCCGGGGCGGCGATCGCCACCGGGCGTGACCTGGCGGAACTGGCGGAGCTTCCGCTCTCGGACATCCCGCGGGCGGCGCCGGACGGTTCGGTGATGGCCAGGGTGTTCGAGATCGGCCGTGCCTCCGATCTGGACCCGGACGAGATCAGGCGGCGGATCGGGCGGCTGGCCCTGGAGGCGGAGGCGCTGACGGAGGAGCGGCACCGGGCGAGTATGGAATTCCTGGTGGGCCGATCAGCCGTGGCCGGGCAGCCCGGAGGGGCGTCGCCCCGGAACCAGACGGACGAGTGGCCCTCGGGGCGGCTGCTCATCACTGCGGTGGACGTCGAGTCGGGCAAGCCGGTCGTGTGGGACGGGACGAGCGGTGTCCCGTTGACGGCGGCCGTGGCGGCGAGCAGCGCCGCGCCCGGGTTCGCGGAGCCGGTGACCATCGGTGGCCGGCGGTACATGGACGGCGCGTTCGGCGGCGGGTCCAACGTGGGTCTGGCGAAGGGCGCCGGCGCGGTGGTGCTGGTCGAGCCCATGGCGCACATGTCCGGCGGCGCGGAGGCCGACGTGCGAATCGTTCCCGATGAGGGGGCGCTGGAGGCGTTCGGGGAGAACGTCGGTGACCTGACGCGGTGGGCACCGGTCTACCGGGAGGGGTTCCGGCAGGCGGCGGAGGCGGCGGAGCGCATCAGGCCCGTGGCCGGTGTCCCGGGCGGGTGATGAGCCCGCGGTCGAGGGCGACGATGACGGCGTGGGTGCGGTCGCCGACGTCGAGTTTCGCGAAGACGCGCAGGAGGTGGGTCTTGACGGTGGCCTCGGCGATGACGAGGCGCCGGCCGATGTCGGCGTTGGAGAGCCCGTCGGCGACGGCGTTCAGCACGTCGATCTCCCGGGCGGTCAGCGCGGGCGCGGCGGGCCGCCGCATCCGGGCGACGAGTTTCTCGGCGACGCGGGGGGCGAGGACGGTCTCGCCGCGCGCGGCGGCGTGGATGGCGTCGACGAGCTGGTCGCGGGTGGTGTCCTTGAGGAGGTAGCCGATGGCGCCGGCCTCGATGGCGTGCTCGATGTCGTCGTCGGTGTCGTAGGTGGTGAGGACGAGGATCCGGGTGCCGGTGGTTCCGGCGGCGATCTCGGTGGTGGCGGCGACGCCGTCGAGGACGGGCATGCGCAGGTCGAGGAGCGCCACGTCGGGGCGGAGGCGTTGGACGAGCGCGATGGCCTCGCGGCCGTCGCCCGCCTCGCCGACGATGTCGATGGTGGGGTCGGCGGCCAGCAGCGCGACCACGCCGGCGCGCATGACGGTGTGGTCGTCCACGACGATGATCCGGACCCTGCCGCCGCCGGTCATGCGGTCTCCTCTGCGGTCTCCTCTGCGAGGACCTCTGCGCGGATCTCTGCGGGGATGGTGGCGAGGATGCGGGTGCCGTCGCCGGGTGAGCTGGTGACGGTGAGTTCGCCGCCGAGTTCGGCGAGGCGGCGGCGCATGCCGTCGAGGCCGAAGCCGCGGGAGTCCTCGACGGAGAATCCGCGTCCGTCGTCGGTGATCTCCAGTTCGATGCCGTGGGGGTGGCGTTCGAGGACGACGCCGACGGTGCCGGCGGCGGCGTGTTTGCGGACGTTGGCGAGGCTCTCCTGGGTGCAGCGCAGGAGCGCGATGCGGGTGGTCCGGTCGCAGTCGATGTCGGAAAGGTCGGCGGTGACGGTGAGCCCGGTGTCCTGGGTGAACCGGTCGAGGGTGCGGCGCAGCGTGCGGGCGACGGAGCCGGAGGCGACGCTGTCCTGGGCGGCCGAGCCGACGAGGACGCGCGCCTCGGCGAGGTTCTCGCGTGCGGTCCGCTCGATCGAGGTGAGCTGCTGGGCGGTCCTGCCGGGTGCGGTGGCGAGGCCGTTCCGGGCCGCCTCCGCGAGGACGACGATGGACGCGAAGCCCTGCGCGAGGGTGTCGTGGATCTCGCGGGCCAGCCGTTCGCGTTCGTCGGCGGCGCCCTGGCGGCGCTGCGCCTCGGCGAGCCGCCGCTGGGCGTCCTCAAGGTCGGCGGCCAGGAGGCGGGCGCGTTCGTCGCGCTGGCCGACGACGCGGTGCATCCAGAGTCCGAGGAGGACGGCGGCGGCGTAGCCGATGAGGGTGGCGATGGAGTTGCCGGTGAGGAGTTCGGCGAGGTGGCCCCGCCCGGCGGTGTCGCCGGCGACCGCGGCCGCGGCGGCGGCGCCGCTGAGGGCGACCGCGCGCCGCGGGCTCCCCGCGAAGATCCAGAAGTGCGGGAGCGACACGATGAGGAGGGAGGCGGCGCCGTCCATCAGGTAGGAGACGCCGCCGATGCCGGCGATGAGCAGGGTGAGGAACGTGTGGCGGCGGATCCCGGGGCGGCCGGGGAGCGTTCCCGTGATCGGGTAGCCGAGGGCGAGCACGGACAGCAGCGCCAGCGTGGTGGACCGGGTCGGGGCCGGCTGGTCCCAGACGCCGATGGCGGACGGGATCAGTCCCAGGAGCACCCAGAGGGCGGCGTACCACCGGATGAGCGCCTGTGTCTGGAGCCGGTCGCCGGGCTGTGGCCGTTGCTCCATGGAGGTCAGCCTACTTTTTCGAGGGGCGTCCCGCCCGCGGGGGATCCGGCGGTGGTGCCCGGTGCCGGGCGGGACGGCCACCAGCTCCTGTCGCCGAGGAGCAGCATCAGCGACGGCAGGATCACGATCCGGATGACGACGGCGTCCAGCAGGACGGCGACCGCGAGCGCGAAGCCCATCTGCTTCATCTCCAGGATGTGCAGGGGGACGAAGCTGGCGAACACCGTGACCATCACGAACGCGGCGCTGGTGACCACGGCGGCGGAGCCGCGGATCCCGCCGAGGACGGCGTCGCGGGTGGGGACGCCCCGCCGGGCCGCCTCCCTGATCCGGCTGATCACGAAGACCTGGTAGTCCATCGAGAGGCCGAACAGGATCACGAACAGGAACAGCGGGACCCGGGAGCCGATCGAGCCGGTGGAGGTGAAGTCGAGCAGGCCCTCCGCCCACGTTCCCTGGAAGACGAGGGTGAGCACGCCGAGCGACGCGCCGGCGGACAGGAGGTTCAGGACCACGCCGACCAGGCCGAGGGCGATCGAGCGGAACGCCAGCACGGTCATCGCGAACGTCGCCAGCAGCAGCGCGCCGACGACCAGCGGCAGCTTGCGTTTCTGGTGGTCGGGATAGTCGGCGTAGCGGGCGACGTCGCCGGTGACGGCGGTCTCCACGTCGAGTGTCCCGAGGGCTGCGGGCACGTGGTCGTGACGGAGCGTCTCCAGGGACGACTGCGCCTCGGCCGAGCTCACGTAGTGGGGGACGGCGAGTTCCAGGAGGCTGATCCGGCCGTCCGGTGAGGTGCGCAGCTCCGAAGTGCCGGCGAGCCGGGCGTCGTTCCTGGCGTGCCGGGCCAGGTCGCGGAGGGCGGCGGTCACCTCGTCCGTGCGGTCCGGGCCGGAGCGGACGACGATCTGGTGCATGGCCTTCAGGTCGGGGAACGCCGCGGTCAGCCGGTCGTAGGTCCGCATGGCCGGGATGTCCCGGGGGTGGGTTTCGCGGCCCATGTCGGTCAGGTTGATGCTCAGCAGCGGCGCGGCGAGGGCGAGCATCACCGCGACGCCGGCGAGGAGTGTCGCGGCGGGGTGCCGGCCGACGGGCCGCAGCATCGCGGACGTGATGCGGCCGCCGTCCTTCGACTTCGGCGCCCGGGCGGTCTTGCCCCGCCGGGCGCGGCGTGCGGCGCGGCGCTCCGCCTGCCGGCCGAGCACGGCGAGCAGTCCGGGCAGGACGGTCAGGGAGCTGACGACGGCGACGAGGGTGACGACGATGGCCGCTGTGGCGATGGAGGAGAAGATGACGTCGTCGGCGAGGTAGAGGGTGGCGCTCGAGACGGCGACCGCGAATCCTGACAGGACGACCGCCCGCCCGGACGTCGCCGCGGCGAGTTCGACGACGGCGCCGGCTGAGAGCCGCCCGCCGGACCGGACCCGTTCCTCCCGTTCCCGCTTGAGGTAGAAGAGGGTGTAGTCGACGCCGACGGCCATGCCGATGAGGAGGATGACGCTGGTGCCGATGCCCGCGTCCGGGAAGACGTGCGAGGCGAGCATCGACAGCCCGACGGCCGCCGTGATCGAGGTCAGCGCCAGCAGCAGCGGCACGGCGGCCAGCGACACCGACCCGAACACGACCAGCAGGGTGATCAGCGTGACGGGGAGCGCGATGACCTCGGTGCGGGACAGGTCCTCGCCGCGCAGTTTCTCGACGCCCTTGCTGATGGACGGGCCGCCCGTCTCCTCGACGCGGACGCCGGGATGGGCAACCTGGACCTCGGCGGTCTGCGCATGCAGGAGGTCGACGTGGTCCTTGCCGTCGAGTTCGGGGCCGCGCAGGGTGACCTCGACGCGGACGGCGGTCCCGTCGCCGGCCCGGACCGGCGCGGACACCGACTCGACCTCGGGCAGCCGTTCCATGCGGGCCGCGGCGTCGCGGGCGGCGGCGTCGGCGGCGGACGCGTCCAGGGGCCCGGTGCCGGGGCGGGCGGTGATCAGGATCTGCTCGACGGGCCTGCGCTGCAGACCGCCCTCGGCCGCCATCGCCTCCGCCCGGCCGGCCTCGCCGATCCGGAAGTCCTCGGTCGTGGCGGCCTGGCCGCCGATCGAGATGCCGGCGCCGAGGCACAGCGCCACGAACAGGAACCACCCGGCGATCGCTCGCCAGGGATGCCCGGCGCTCCACCGGGCCATGCGCACAGGAAGGTTCGTCATGACGTAAATGCTGGTCGCGGGGTCATGCCGACCGGCAGGCTCGTCCGGTTGAACCTGGTGTCCACCGATCGGTGGACATCGCCCCCGGTCGGGCAGTGTTTCTCGATATCAAGACAGGTAGGGTGTCGGCATGCACGATGAGGTGGACCGGCTGGTCGAAGCGTGGAACACCGAGCGTCCGGACCTTGACGTCCGGCCGCTGCAGATCCTCAGCCGCGTCTCCCGGCTGGCCCGGCACCTCGACCGCGCCCGGCGGGCGGTGTTCGTGGACCACGACCTGGAGTCGTGGGAGTTCGACGTCCTCACCGCGCTGCGCCGGGCCGGGGCCCCCTACCAGCTGAGCCCGGGGCGGCTGCTGCGGGCGACGCTGGTGACGTCCGGCACCATGACGAACCGCATCGACCGGCTCGCGGCGGCGGGCCTCGTCGAGCGGCACCCCGACCCGCAGGACAAGCGCGGCGTCCTGGTCCGCCTCACCGACGCGGGCCGGACGCGGGTGGACGCCGCGTTCGCCGACCTGCTGGGCCGGGAGCTGGCGATACTGGAGAGCCTGAGCCCCGACCAGCGCGACGTCCTCGCCGGCCTGCTCCGCACCCTCCTCATCCCGTTCGACAAGGACACCGAACGCCACTAGGCGGCGGCACCACGAACGACGGTGCACCCCGAACGACGGTGCACCCCGAACGACGGTGCACCCCGAACGGCGCGGCGTCATGACGCCAGGGCGGTCTCCAGGGCGGCGGCGAGGCCGCAGAGGCGTTCCTCGCCGCCCGCGGGGCCGATGAGCTGGACGGACGCGGGCAGATGCGACCCCGGCACCGGGACCGGCAGCGCGAACGCCGGGAGGCCCGCGACGTTGATCTGGCCGGTCAGCGTGGTGAGCAGAAGGTCGGAATGGTCGTCGTCGCCGGGTTCGGGCGTGACGACGGGCAGGACGGGCAGGGCGATCGCGGAGTGCCGGGTGAGGATCGCGTCCAGCTCCGCCCTGATCGACTCGCGGACGCCGGCGGCCCAGCCGAGACGCCCGGCGGTGGCGACGTCGTGCAGTTCGTGCAGGCGCCGGTGGATGCGTCCGCTCATCTTCGGCGGGTCGCCGACCAGGTGGCCGTTCTGCCGCCACCCCTCGTCGGCGACGTAGAACCCGTTGGCCGCGGCGGCGTCGTGGTAGTGCTCGGACGTCACGTCGGTGATGGGGCCGAGGCGGCGCAGCGCGTCGTCGACGGCCGCGTCGATCGCGGGGTCGATCTCGAAGGCCGGGCCGCCGAGGCGCAGGCGCGCGACGGTCATGGACGCGTCGTACGGGACGGGCGCGAAGCCCGGCTCGATGAGGCTCATTCCGAGGACGACGGCGGCGACGTCGCGTCCCATCGGCCCGACCGTGTCCAGCGTCGGGGACAGCGGGTAGACGCCGTCGAGGGAAACGCGCCCGCTCGTGGTCTTGAGGGCCGCGATGCCGCAGCACGCGGCGGGAATGCGGACGGAGCCCGACGTGTCGGTGCCGAACGCGACGTCGGCCTCACCGGTCGCGACGGCGACCGCGGACCCGCTGGACGACCCGCCCGGGACGCGGGACGGGTCGAGCGGGTTCACCGGGGTGCCCGTCCACGGGTTGACGCCGTCGGCGGCCACGCACAGCTCGTTGAGGTTCGTCTTCCCGGCGACGCGGGCGCCCTGGGCGCGGGCGGAGGCGACGACGGGCGCGTCCGCGGCGGCGGGTTCGGCGCGTTCCGCGACGGCCTGGCAGCCCGCGGTGGTCGGCAGCCCGGCGACATCGATGGCGTCCTTGACCGCGAGCCGGGGGCCGTCACCGGGCTCGTCCGTCCTGATGATCCATGTCGTCATCCTGGGATCATCCCCGGTCTGACCTGGGAATTCCAGTCGGGGTCAGCCGATGTCCTCGGCGAGCATCAGCCACTCCTCCTCGACCCTGGCGGCCTCGGCCTGGATCTCCTTCAGCCGGCCGTCCAGCTCCTGCAGCTTGGTGTAGTCGGTGGCGTGCGCGGCCAGCTGCTCGTGCAGGCCGGCCTCCTGGCCGGCGAGTTTCTCCAGGCGGCGTTCGAGCCGGTCGAGCTCCTTGCGGGCCTTCCAGTCCTGCCCGCCGGCCTTCGGCTTGGCGGACGCGGACGCGGGCGCGACCGTGTCCGCGACTCTGCCCGCGCCCCTGCCCGCAGGGGCGGCCGTCCGCTCGGGTGCGGCGGGCCGGTCGGGACCGGCCGGCTTGGGGGCGGTGCCGGCGGCGCGGCGTTCGAGGTACTCGTCCACGCCGCCGGGCAGGAGCGACACGCGGCCGTCGCCGAGGAGCGCCACGACATGGTCGGTGATGCGCTCCAGGAAGTACCTGTCGTGGCTGACGACGACGAGCGTCCCCGGCCAGCCGTCCAGGAGGTCTTCGACCTCGGTGAGGGTCTCGATGTCGAGGTCGTTCGTGGGCTCGTCGAGGAGCAGGACGTTGGGTTCGCCCATGAGTAGGCGGAGCAGCTGCAGGCGGCGCCGCTCGCCGCCGGACAGGTCGCCGACGGGCGTCCACTGGCGGTCGCTCTGGAAGCCGAGGCGTTCGAGGAGCTGGCTCGCCGTCCAGTCGCGTTTGCCGACGGTGATGCGGCGGCGGATCTCCTCCACCGACTCCAGGACGCGGCGGGACGGGTCGAGGTCCTCGAGGTTCTGCGACAGATGCGCGAGCTGGACGGTCTTGCCCTGGACCACCTTTCCCGAGACAGGCGGAACGGACCCGTCGAGCAGGCGCAGCAGGGTGCTCTTGCCGCTGCCGTTGACGCCGACCAGGCCGACCCGGTCACCCGGGCCGAGCCGCCACGTCATGCGTTCGAAGATGGTGCGCTGGGCGTCGCCCTCCCCGAGCTCGACCGTCGCGTCCTCCACGTCGTAGACGGTCTTGCCGAGCCGCGCGGTCGCGAACCGGGTCAGCTCCACCGAGTCGCGCAGCGGCGGCTCGTCGGCGATCAGCGCCTGCGCGGCGTCCACCCGGAACTTCGGTTTGGACGTGCGGGCCTGCGGGCCGCGCCGCAGCCACGCCAGCTCCTTGCGCAGCAGGTTCTGCCGCTTGGCCTCGGTGGCGGCGGCGATCCGGGAACGCTCGGCCTTCGCCAGGACGTACGCGGAATAGCCGCCCTCGTAGCGTTCGACGCGGCCGTCGACGACCTCCCACGTCCGCTCGGTCACCTCGTCCAGGAACCAGCGGTCGTGGGTGACGATGAGCAGCGCGACCCTGCGGCCCTTCAGATGCCGGGCGAGCCAGTCGATCGCCTCGATGTCGAGGTGGTTGGTGGGCTCGTCCAGCAGCAGCAGATCGGACTCGGGGACCAGGAGCCGCGCCAGCGCGACGCGGCGGCGCTCACCCCCGGACATGCCCGCGAGCGGCGCGTCCAGGTCGAGGTCGGCGATCAGGCCGGCGAGGACGTCGCGGGCGAGGACGTCGCCCGCCCACTCGTGCTCGGCACGGTCGCCCAGCACGACGGACCGGACCGTCGCGTCCTCCGGGAACTCGTCCCGCTGCGCCAGGATGCCGAGGCGCAGGCCCCGCGCATGGGTGACGCGCCCGGCGTCGGGTTCGGTCTCCCGCGCGATGACGGACACCAGGGTGCTCTTGCCGCCGCCGTTGCGGCCGACGACGCCGACGCGGTCCCCCTCGTCCAGGCCGAGGGAGACGGCGTCGAGCAGCGGCTGGGGCCCGTAGGCCTTGGCGACGTTCTCAAGGTTGATCAGATTCACGACGCCACCCAGCCTATTGGCCCGGGCGAGCCGATCGTGCGGGCGGTCACGTGCGGGCGGTCACCGTGCGGGCGGTCACCGTGCGGGCGGTCACCGTGCGGGCGGTCATCGTGCGGGCGGTCACGTGCGGGCGGTCAAGGCCCGGGCGGCGGCCCCGGCGGGGGCCCCTGTCCGGGCGGCGGGCCGTATTCCGGTGGGACCTGGCCGGGCGGACCGTATCCGGGGGGAGGGTTCCCGGGCGGGCCGTATCCGGGCGGGAGGCTCTGGTTCTTCCTCCGGCCCGAGGACGTGGCGACGGCGATCACCACGACCACGACGGCGAGCACGAGGACCAGCAGGGCGACTACAGCCAGCAGCGTGGCGAACGAAAACAAACGGGCCTCACAGATCGGGGGGAGCTCAGCGCACGGCAGGGGGCGACGCCGGCCCGCCCTCGCTCCGTGCCCCAAGAGTAGTGGCCTGCGGCCGCCGCGCCACCACCGAACCGGGCGCGTTGCGGCGGAGGGCGCGGTCGCGGCGCACGGCCAGCAGGACGAGCGTCGCCAGCATCGCGACCGCCACGAGAGCCAGGAGCCCGGACAGATACGTCATCGGTCCTCCTCGTCGGAGGGAATCGGTGTCACGGGTACAAGACGTCCGCCGCGGGCACGAAGTTCGCTTGTGTGACGAGCGCAGCTACCGCCGCCGTCACACCACGACCCGTCACACCACGAGCGTCACACCACGGTCGCGCCCGGGACGGGACCGGATGCCCGCAGCACTTGCGCGGCGACGCCCGTGGCGTCCAGCGCGACCGCGAGACCGGCCGCGTCCTCCTCGGTCTCGGCGAGGAACGCGCAGGTGGGCCCGGAACCGGAGACGACCGCGCCGGCCGCGCCGAGATCATGGCCGGCGCCCAGGACGCGGCCCAGCGACGGCCGCAGCGACAGCGCGGCGGCCTGCAGGTCGTTGGTCAGGGCGGCGCCGAGGCCCTTGGCGTCGCCGGTGGCGAGCGCCGTCATGAGCTCCTCGGACACGCTCGGCCGCGGCGCGCCCTCCCCTGCGGCCTCGCGGATCCGGTCGCATTCGGCGTAGACGGCGGGGGTGGACAGGCCGCCGTCGGCGGTCGCGAACACCCAGTGGAAGGTTCCGCGGGTGAGGGCGGAGGTGAGACGCTCGCCGCGTCCGACGCCGACCGCGGTGCCGCCGAGGACGGCGAACGGCACGTCGCTGCCGAGTTCCGCGCCGAGTTCCATCAGGTCGTCCCTGGCGAGGACGGGCTGCTCCCGGTCGTCCCACAGCCGGGCGCAGGCGACCAGCGCGGCGGCGGCGTCGGCGCTGCCGCCCGCCATGCCGCCCGCGACGGGGATGGCCTTGCGGATCCGGAGCGCGACGTGCGGCTCGACGTCCAGCCGCGCGGCGACCAGCCTGGCGGCCCTGACGGCGAGGTTGTCGTCATCGGCGGGGACGCCTTCGACCGCGACCCGCGAGTGCGGGGCGGCCTGGACGCGCACCTCCAGCCGCCCGGCGTGCGCGGCCGTGACCTCGTCGAACAGGGACACGGCGTGGAACACGTTGACGAGGTCGTGGTAGCCGTCATCGCGGGTCGGCCCCACGCCGAGCTGAAGGTTGACCTTGGCGGGGACGCGTACGGTCACTGCGCTCACGCCCGAAACCCTACGGCCTGTCGGTATCTCCGGTGACGTCCCCCCGGGGCCGGCGCCGCCGCCGGGGTCAGTCGCCGCTGGTCACCGGGAGGTTGCGGGGATTGAAGTAGGGGGTCGTGGCGAGCTCGCGGAGCGCGGAGAAGGCCTGCTTGTCGCCGGTCACCGAGTACGCGTGGCGCTTGTCGCGGGCGTTGTCGGCCAGCTCGTCGGAGTTGAAGTAGATGACGGCCTTGACCTGCGGGTCCTGGAGCGTCTTGGCCGCCTCACGGAGCCATTCGGCGCGGCGCTCACCGTAGGACTGCGGTACGCCGAATTCGGCGATCATGATGGGTTTGGGGCGGTCCCGTGCCCACTCCGTGAACGACTTCAGGTCCTCCGACAGGTCGCGGTAGTCGGCGCCGCCGCGCAGGGCGTCGGCGCAGATCCAGTCGACATGGTCGTCGCCCGGATAGAACGCGCCGGCGCCGGCGGTACCGCCGAATCCGCGGGCGGTGGGGCACCACACCCAGGCGACGTTGCGGACCTGCTCCTGTTCGAAGATCCGCCGCAGGTGCTTCCACGCCGCGATGAAGTCGTCGGGCGAGTGGACCTGTTTCCTCGCCGACGCCGCGTCCATGTTCCGCGACCAGCGCAGGAAGATCGGCTTGCCGAGGTCCTTGACCGCGCGGGCGCGCCGCTGGATCAGCTCGTCGTACTCGCCCTGGACGACCTTCCTGGTGTCGGCGCCGCCCCAGGTGAGCAGCAGGTAGCGGTTGCCGTCGACGACGGACTTCTCCAACCCCGCCGGGAAGTCGGACTTCCAGCCGCGGTAGCTGTGCACGACGTCGAGCCGCCGCCCGAGTTCCCCCTCGAAGCCGACGATCGGCGCCATGCCCGGCTTGCCGGCATCCTCACCGGACGGCGAATTCTCCGGCGAGCCGGAAGGGGACTCGGACGGGGACTCGGACGGGGACTCGGACGGCTTCGCGGACTCCTCCGGCGGCACCCAGGCCCCGAAGTAGGCGCCCTCCCCCGGCGGGACCGGCGCCACACCCGCCCGCGCCGTGGTCGTGATCTTCGGTGCCGCGCCCGCGCCGCCCCCGCAGCCCGCCGCCACCGTCGCGATCATCGCCGCGGTGGCGAGCAGGGCCGTCCCCGCGATCGGCAACCTCGCCCGCGCCGTCCGCGAACGCGCCTTCACCATCGACCTCCGCTCGTACCGATTCTCGGTGTCCCCGGGGCGATGTCCGCCCAGTCCACTCCGTCACACACCGGCTTCGTCCCACCTGCCGTACAGACACCGGCCGTGAAGACACCGGCGAAACACACCGGCGAAACACACCGGCCGTGAAACACATCCGCCGCGAGCACACCCGCATCGAACGCACCCGCATCGAACACACTCAGGGAGCCTCGGGATCAAATGCCCGGACTGAAGGACCATACTCGGCAATGCGGGCGAAGGCGGCCACGTCCAGAGCTTCGCCCCGCGCGCGCGGGTCGACGCCGGCGGCGCGCAGCGCCTCCTCGGCGGCGGCCGGGGACCCGGCCCAGCCGGCGAGGGCCGCCCGCAGCGTCTTGCGGCGCTGCCCGAACGCGGCGTCGATCACCGCGAACACCTGCTCGCGGGTCGCCGTGGTCGTCGGCGGCTCACGGCGGGTGAACGCGACGAGCCCCGAGTCCACGTTCGGGGCGGGCCAGAACACCGCGCGCCCGACCGCCCCGGCGCGGCGCGCGGCGCCGAACCAGGCGAGCTTCACCGACGGCACGCCGTAGATCCTGCCGCCGGGTGGCGCGACCATCCGGTCGGCGACCTCGGCCTGCACCATGACCAGCGCGGACCGCAGCGACGGCAGGGTCGCCAGCAGGTGCAGCACGACCGGCACCGCGACGTTGTAGGGCAGGTTCGCGACGAGCGCCGTGGGTTCCGGCCCCGGCAGGTGTGTGATCTTCATCGCGTCGGCGTGCACGACCTCCAGCCGTGCCGCGAGGCCCGGGGCTCGCGCCTCGGCCGTGGCGGGCAGCTCGGCCGCCAGCGCCGCGTCGATCTCCACCGCGACGACGCGCCGTACCGCCGGCAGCAGCGCCAGCGTCAGCGACCCCAGACCGGGCCCCACCTCGATGACGACGTCGCCGGGGCTCAGCCCCGCCGCCCGGACGATCCGCCGGACGGTGTTGGCGTCGATGACGAAGTTCTGCCCGAGCGTCTTCGTCGGCCTGATGCCCAGCCGCTCGGCCAGCTCCCGCACGTCCGCCGGCCTGAGCAGGCTCGATGTCTCCCCCACAAGACAAGTGTTCCAGCTCAGGAGAACAGGAACTTGCCGCAGTTGGGCCACTGCCCCTGCCAGCGGCCGTCCACCTTCTTGTAGAGGAGCTGCGCTCGGTAGGTCTGCTCGCCCGCGCTGGCGTCGGACGGCCTGCCCGTGCCGCCGACCGACTGCCACGTCGCCATGGAGAACTGGTAGAGCCCGTAGTACCCGGCCGGGTTCACGGCCTTCGGGTTGTTGCCGGACTCGCATTTGGCGAGCCCCTGCCAGTTCAGCCCGGCGGCGGCACCGCCGCCCGCCGACTGCGGGCCGACCGCGAGGATCCGCGCGACCGGCTTGCGCTTCACCTTCTGCGCCAGGACCTTCTTGACCTTCTTGACCTTGCCGTTCTTGCCCTTGCGCGGAACGTACGCCCACTTCACGATCTTGATGCCGGACTTGCCCTCGCGCAGCACCTTCTCGCTGAACGGCGGCACCGAGGAACTCTTCTTGCGGATCGTCTTGGCGGGCGTCTTGACGGTCTTCAGCTTCGGAGCCGACAGCAGCCGCATGATCTTCACGATGTCCCCGGCGGGCTGGTCGACGGCCGGTTTGACCAGGTCGTACCGACCCAGCGTGATCTTGGCCTGGTCGAGGACCTGCTGGACGGTCGCGCCGGTCGTCATCGTCTGCGTCTTCTCGCCGTCGACCACGATGAGGACCTGGCGCGGCGCGGGCGCGCTGGTACGGGGCGCGTCCGCGGCGGCCATGCTCTTCGGGTCCGTCCCGCCTCCGCCGCAGCCCGCCGCCATCAGCGCGGCCGCCACCAGGACGGGGACGGCGGGGGCCCGGGGGCCGCGACGCACGGAATTCCAAGACAAGAGGTTCCTCCAGGGGGCCGGGCTCGGGGGCGCCCGCTCAACGGCCAGAGATTAGAGCCACCCGCCCGTCCTCCGCCACCTCATCACCCACATGCGCCCCCGTCGCACCCAGAAATCGCCACAAAACGCGATCACTCGGGAACGGAACGCCAAGGTACCAGGCCCGTGATCCGTTGGCCGCCGACGGTCGGAAAGCCGCACATCCGCACCTCCGCGGAACCTCCGCTTGAGAGGACACGTCCCACGACCATGCGCCGCCGAATTCTGATCATCGGGCTCATCGCCATCGCCATCTGCGCTTGGGCGTTCTATCCGGCCGTTCTGGCGTACACCTTCGCCGAGGGCGAGCGGGCCACCGCGACCGTCGCCGAATGCGTCGCCGGCTCGGGTCGGGGGGGCCGGGCGACCTGCCACGGCACCTGGCGCACCGAGGACGGAGAGCACGGCGAAGGCGAGATCTACGGACTCGACTACGAGCAGACCCATGGGCGCGACGACGACGCCGTCCCCGTCCGGATCGGCCCCCTGGGCCCCTACGCGAACGGGTGGGGCGGCTCATGGGACTACTTCCTCAGCCTGGTGCCGGTCCTGTTCTTCGCGTTCCTGTTCGTCTGGATCCGCCGGCGGTTCATCCTCCCCGCCCGGAGGCTCGCCGAGTCGCTGCTCGCCGCGTCCGGCGACGTACTCGTGATCTCCGAAAGGGAAGGCGTCCGCCGCCCGGACGGCTCCCCGTACGCCACCGTCACCACGAGCCTGGAGCCCCCGCCCGGCCACCGGCGCCTCGAACTGCCGGGCCGCCCCGCGAGCACCCGTGACCAGCCGACGCTGGGGTCGCGCGACAGCCTGCACCGGTTCCAGTCCGTGGTGGACGCCGCCGGCCGGCCGCTGATGCACCTTGAGCACCGCTCGGACCGCGGGCTGCACCCCGAGCACGTGCTGCTCGACCCGTCGGGCGCCCCGAGGCTGCTCATCCGCCCGGACACCGAGCGGGGCCCCTTCTTCCACCTGCTGCTGGACCCCGCCGGCGCCGGTCTCGGCACCTCCGGGCCCGCCGAGAACCGCAACATGACGACGCTGGAGGTCCGCGATGCCGGCGACAGGCCGGCCGCCACCGCAGCCAAGCTCCGCCGCCGGCGAGTGCTGCGGATGGAGGACGGCGTGCCGCCTCTCCTGCGGGACGCCGCCATCGCACTCGTCCTCATCCAGCTGATCAACATCGACTGACCTGGCCGCCCGAGAACCGGCCGGGCTCACCAGGGGCCGAAGACGCGTTCTCCGTTCGCGGCGATCGCGGTGCACAGCTCCGCCACGTCCACGCCCTTCACCTCCGCCATCGCCCGCACCGTGTGCGGGATCAGGTACGAGGCGTTCGGCTTGCCCCGGTGCGGGATCGGCGTCAGGAACGGCGCGTCGGTCTCCACCAGCAGCAGGTCGAGCGGGGCCGCCCTCAGGGCCTCGCGGAGCGGCTCGGCGTTCTTGAACGTGACGTTGCCGGCGAAGCTCATCACGTAGCCGTTCTCGGCGCAGACCTCCGCCATGGCGGCGTCGCCCGAATAGCAGTGGAAGACGACCCTGTCGGGCGCGCCCTCCTCGCTCAAGATGGCCAGCACGTCGTCGTGGGCGTCGCGATCGTGGACGACCAGCGCCTTGCCGGTCCGCTTCGCGATCGCTATGTGCGCGCGGAAGGCGCGGTGCTGGTCGTCCTTCGGCGCCCAGTCGCGGTAGTAGTCCAGGCCCGTCTCGCCGATGGCGCGGACCTTCGGGTGCGCCGCCAGCCGCTCGACGTCGTCCAGGACGGCGCCGGAGACCCCGGTCGTCTCGTTCGGGTGGATCGCCACCGCCGCGTACACCTCGTCGAACTCGCCGGCGGCCTCCACCGCGAAACGCGACGACGGCAGATCGCAGCCGATCGTGACGATCCGGGCGACTCCCGCCGCCTTCGCCGACCTGAGCTGCTCCTGCACGGGCGTGTCGACGATGTCGAGGTGGCAGTGGCTGTCGAACACGTCGACCGGCAGGCGTTCGGGAAGCGGCGGGAACGAGCGCGAGCTCTGCCCGTCCCCGTCGCGGCTCACCGGTTCTCCAGGCGGGCGAGTTCCTCGTCGACGACGGACGAGTCCAGCTTCGTGAACAGCGGAGTCGGCTTGGTCAGCGGAACGCCCGGCTTGACCGGTATGGACTCCCAGCGCGCCTCGGTCGCGTAGTCGCCGGTCAGGATGCGGTAGTCCGGGCCGCCCTCCTCGGAGACCGTCTTCAGCTCCGGCATGCCGCTCCACACGCCCCGCCCGCCGAGCATCTCGTACACCTTCTGCGACGAGTTGGGCAGGAACGGCGTCAGCAGCGTCTTGGCGTCGTCGACGACCTGCAGCGCGGTGTGCAGGATCGACTGGACGCGTGCCGG
Source organism: Spirillospora sp. NPDC048824 (assembly GCF_043198455.1). Taxonomy (NCBI): domain Bacteria; kingdom Bacillati; phylum Actinomycetota; class Actinomycetes; order Streptosporangiales; family Thermomonosporaceae; genus Spirillospora; species Spirillospora sp. NPDC048824. The sequence goes on from NZ_JBICUS010000002.1 coordinate 438,141, forward strand.
GTCGTCCTTCAGTTTCCACGGCGCCTGGTCCGACAGGTACCGGTTGGCGTCGCGGACGACGTCCAGCGCCTCGGTGATCGCGTTCTTGAACCGCGACCGCTCGAGTTCGGCGCCCACCGCCCGGAACGCGTTGCGGCTGCGCTCCATCAGCGCCCGGTCGGCGTCGGTGAGGTCGCCCGCCTCGGGGACCGCGCCGAAGTTCTTCGCCGCCATGTTCACCGAGCGGTTGACGAGGTTGCCCCACGCGGCGACCAGCTCGTCGTTGTTGCGGCGGACGAACTCCGACCACGTGAAGTCGGTGTCCTGGTTCTCCGGCCCGGCGATCGCGACGTAGTACCGCAGTGCGTCCACGTCGTAGCGCTCCAGGAAGTCCTGCACGTAGATGACGACCTGGCGGGACGAGGAGAACTTCTTGCCCTCCATCGTCAGGAACTCCGACGACACGACCTCCGTCGGCACGTTCAGCGCCCCGAGCGAACCGGCCGTGCCGCCCTTGTCGCCCTGGCCGGAGTAGCCGAGCAGCATCGCCGGCCAGATCTCCGCGTGGAAGACGATGTTGTCCTTGCCCATGAAGTAGTACGACAGGGCGTCCGGGTCCTGCCACCAGGCCCGCCACGCCTCCGGGTCGCCCGCGCGCCGCGCCCACTCGACGGACGCCGAGAAGTACCCGACGACCGCGTCGAACCACACGTACAGCTTCTTGGCCGGGTTGTCGCGCCAGCCGTCCAGCGGGATCGGCACGCCCCAGTCGAGGTCGCGGCTGATCGCCCGCGGCTGCAGGTCGTCCAGCAGGTTCAGCGCGAACTTCAGCACGTTCGGCCGCCACGCCAGCGACCCGCCCTGCTTGCCGCGCAGATACCGGCCGAGGACCTCGGTGAACGCGGGCAGGTCGAGCATGAAGTGCTCGGTCTCGACGAACTTCGGCTTCTCCCCGTTGATCCGGGACACCGGGTTGATCAGGTCGACGGGGTCGAGCTGGTTGCCGCAGTTGTCGCACTGGTCGCCGCGCGCCCCGTCGTACCCGCAGATCGGGCACGTGCCCTCGATGTAGCGGTCCGGGAGCGTCCGGCCGGTGGACGGCGAGATCGCGCCCATCGTCTTCTGCGGAAAGATGTAGCCGTTGTCGTACAGGCCCTTGAAGATCTCCTGGACGACCGCGTAGTGGTTCAGCGTGGTGGTGCGGGTGAACAGGTCGTAGGACATGCCGAGGCCGTGCAGGTCCTCGGCGATCACGCCGTTGTAGCGGTCGGCGAGCTCGCGGGCGGTCACGCCCTCCTTGTCGGCCTGCACCTGGATCGGGGTGCCGTGCTCGTCGGTGCCGCTGACCATCAGGACCTTGCTGCCCGCCATCCGCTGGTAGCGGGAGAACATGTCGGCGGGCAGCGCGAAACCGGAGACGTGCCCGATGTGACGGGGCCCGTTGGCGTACGGCCATGCGGGCGCGGTCAAGATGTGACGGCTTGACGAGGACATGAAATCAAGGGTAGTCGCGTCACAGGGGCCCGTGTGCGCGAGTAGCCTGGTCCGGCGTCCCGGCGGCAGGACGCTCCCCCGCCGTGCAGCGTCCCCGTAACAGCAGGCTCCGTAGAAGGCAGAAGCGAAGCATGGCCCACACCACGGCCGACGAGCAGGGCGTCGAGCAGGCGGCGGGAGACGAGGGCACCGAATCGGATCGGCCGGGCCGGCCCGGCCGCGCGGCGGCCGCACGGGTGGTCTCCCGGCTGCGGCGGACACGGCGGGTGGTGTGGCTGACCCTGCTGGTGGCGGCGGCCACGGTGCTCGTGCAGTGGGTGATCATGACGCCGCCGCTGTACTTCGACCCGTACTACGTGTGGCTCGCCGCCCGATCCTGGCCCGACATCCCGCTCACGACGTGGCCGTACGACGAGGTCCCCCACCAGGTCACCCGGATCGGTCTCGTGCTTCCCGCGCGGCTCGTCCAGGAGATCCTCGGGCCCGGCGAGACCGCCTACTTCGTCGTGGCCGCGCTCGGCGGCTGCGCGTTCTTCGCCGGGACGTACCTGGTCGTCCGGTCCCTGTTCGGGGACGTGGCGGGGCTGGCGTCCGCGGCGATCCTGCTCGTCCACCCGTTCTTCACGCTGACGAACCCGTACGGCCACGAGATCACCTGGTCGACCGGGGTGGTGCTGCCGGACATGCCGGGCGCCGGGCTGTTCGCGACCGGGATGGCCGGCCTGGTCGTCGCGAGCCGCAGGACCGGGCGGGCCCAGACCCGCATGCTGCTGGCCGCCGGGGTGTTCCTCGGCGCGTCGTTCCTGGTCCGGGAGTTCCTGGCGTTCCTGTTCCTCGCCATCCCCGTGTACCTGGCGCTGCTGCGGATCCCGTGGCGGCGCAACGTCACGGTCGGCGCGCCGATGCTCGCGATCCTGGTGCTCAACCTCGTCCACAACCAGCTGGTCTGGGGGACGCCCCTCGCCGGGCTGGCGTCGGCCGCCACGCACGGCGGCCAGTCCCGCGACTACGTGACGCGCGAACTCGCGCTCCGCTCCTTCACGCGCGCGATGCACGACTGGCATCCGCTCGGCCTCGTCTTCACCGCCGCGCTGGCGCTCACGATCGTCGGCTGGGCGGTCACCCGCGACCGGCGGCTCGCGCTGGTCCTGGTGTGGTTCCTCACCCTCGCCGTCCCGCTGACGCTGTTCTCCGGCGTCCTCGACCCGAACGACATCAAGCTGCGGGCGTGGCTGCAGCGGTACTGGTTCGCGGTGCTGCCCGCGCTCCTCGCCGGCGGGTTCGGGTCATTGACCCTGATGGTGCGGATGCTGCCCGCCGGGCTCACGTCCCGGCTGCGCCCGCTCGCCGTCGTGCTCGTCGGCGCCGTACCCGTCGCGCTCGGCGGTGCGTACGCGGTCGCCGCCGTCCGCGCCGTCCCCGACCTGCCGCGCGACAAGGCGTGGGACGAGCTGCGCGGCTACCTCGGCGAGCACCGCGAGATCACGCTGATCTGCGCCGACCGGCGGCTCGCGCAGACCCTCACGTTCTACACGCGGGACGTGTGGGGCGACCCGGTGTGGCGCGGCGAGATCCGCGACTTCCCGCACTATCTGCCGAAGGTCCCGAGGAACGCGACCGAGGGGCCGATGCTCTACACGCGCTGGCGCGGCATGGAGTCGCAGATCGGCGGCGGCTGGCAGCCGTCCACCGAGCGGGGCTGGACCCTCATGTGGCGCTCCTCCGACGGCGTCCTCCAGATCTGGAACCCTCCGGCTCCGCCTCCGGGGAGCTAGCGGGACCAGGCGACCCAGTCGCCTTCGATGGTGCGGCGGCTGTCGACGACGCGCCAGCCGGGCGGGGCTCCATGCGGCCAGGACGCGGTGTCGGGGACGTCCTTCGGCCACGCCAGGACGACGACGTCCACGTTCTGCGGCGGCGGGGTCCACCGGGCGTTGAAGACGCTGCCCTCGCTCCACCACGCCCAGTAGTAGTGCGAGAGCCGGATCGTCCACGGGACGTTCCAGTCGATGGCGATGGACCGCCGGCCGCGCAGGTCGATGCTCTGCCGGATGTCGGTGTGCGCGGTCGCGTCGCGCACCAGCGGGCGGGCGATGCGGTCGGTGGCGGTGAGGCACATCCCCACGGCGACGACCGCCAGCACCACCGCGAGCAGCAGCGGGCCACGGCGCCGCAGCCGGACGAGCACGACGGACGCGATGAGCAGCACGAGACCGGCCAGGGTGGCGTGCCACAGGCGGAACGACGTCCAGTCCCAGGTGAGGAACGCCGTCTCGGGGAAGTCGTAGGCCGTGTAGGTGTACCGGGTGAGCAGGTCGCCCGCGTACCACTGGACGACGCACGCGGCGGTGAGGATCAGGGTGGCCGCCGCGGCCGACGCCCACAGCAGCGTCCGCTGCGACGCGCGCAGCAGGACCGCGACACCGGCGATGAACAGGACCGGCGTGATGCAGGCGAGGTAGCGGCCGTACACGTAGTTGCCGATGCGGTACTCGACGGGCAGGGCAGCCGAGGTGGCGAACGCGATGCCCGCCACGATCGCGACGACGGCGAGTGCGAGCGCCCGCGTCCGCCCGGACGTGCCGTACGCGCCCGGTGTGCCTGGTGTACCCGACAGGGCGGACTCGGCGGCGGAGGGGCGGATCGCGGCGAACGCGACGGCGACGAGGCCGACCGCCGCCATGCCGCCGGTGGCGACGGCCTGGTACCAGACCTGGCCGGTGCCGAGCGACAGAATCCACGCCCACCCGTCCTCGCCGGTGAGCCGCCGCGCGACGTTGCCGCCGAGGTCGTTGTCGCCGTGCGGGTACATGTGCGGCAGCAGCGACCGGTTCAGCAGCGTCCCCGCGGCCGTCCCGGCGGCCGCGGCGAGCGCGGCGACGGACACGCCGCGCCACGACCGCCACCGGCACACCAGAGCGACCGCCAGCAGCGCCGCGTGCACGGCCAGCAGGATCGCGCCGCGCGAGTGGCAGGCGTAGGCGTAGGCGGCGAGGAGCGACGCGCCCGTCCCGGCCAGGTGCAGGCGGGAGGCCGCGCGCCGGTCCGCGGGGGGTGGGGCGTTCAGCCAGGTGTGGACGAGCAGCAGCCAGCCGGTCAGGATCAGCGGCAGGACCGCGTCGGTCAGCACGAACCCGGAGTAGAACAGGACGCACGGCAGCATCGCCGTCACGTGCGCGAAGACGTACGACCATCGCCCGCCGACCCGCAGGCGGCGCAGCAGCAGGAAGGCGAGCGGCAGCATCGCCGCGCCGACCAGCGCGTTGATGACCAGGGCGGCGCGGTAGACGCCGACCGGTTCGTCGCCGAACCAGAACGCGGGCGTCAGCAGCAGCGGATACCCGCCCCGGTAGATCGTCCCGAACGACATGTCGGCGTCGGGACCGCCGGTCAGGACGCGGGCGGCGAACAGGTAGCCGGACTCGTCCGGTGTCGCCACCGGCACCGTCTGCCCCGAGCTCAGCCAGAGCCGCACCGCGACCTGCGCGAGCCAGCCGAGGCCGAACAGCCAGGCCCAGCGGCGTCGGCTCGCCCCGGCGTGAACGGCGCCCGGGTCGGCGGGGGCGACCGGTGGTAGTGCGACGGCCGGGGACGTGGTCTCGGCGTCCGCCGGTATTCGCGTGCTCATCGACGTACGGGCCCCCCGGGCACGGGCTGGCGGGCCGGCCGTCAACTCCCGGCCGAGCCGTCCTCGTCGACGTCGCCCTCGGACGCCTGCACCCCCGCCTTCACAGAGGCCGCCTTCGCAGGGGCCGCCTTCGCGGCGGCGCGACCTGCGGGGATCTTGTCCGCCTCGGTCTTCTCGGCACGCCCGGCGGCCGTCTCCGGCTCCTCGGCCTCGCCCCGGGCGACCTTCTGCGCGGCGGCGTCCACGACCCCGGCGGCCTCCTCGGCCGCGTCGGTGAGCGGCGGGTGCTGGCGGCGGCGGATGCCGAGGATGCTGACGAACAGCGAGGCGAAGATGGCCTGGAAGCTCATCACGAGCGCGGTCGCGGCGGGGACGACGATGCGCAGCGACTCACGCGGGTCCAGTTCGCCGAAGCTGTTGACCCGCCAGTGCAGCAGCGACGCGACGAGACCGGCCAGACCGGCGGCCGCGAGCAGGCCGCCGAGCAGCAGCCCGCGCTCCAGGCTCCACCAGTCGATGATCTTCTGGACGCGGCCGTCGTGCGGCAGGAATCCCTCCTGCATCGCGTACACCTTCGTCAGCAGCGCGAACAGCACCGCCTGGAAGCCGATGACCAGTGCGGCGCCGGCGCCGACCAGGGTGTCGACGTCGAACGCGATCTCCCCGACCGTGACCGGTCCGGTCGACAGCGCGACTCCGGCGACCAGTCCGAGAGTCATGAAGACGAGACCGGGGATAAGGAACAGCCAGCGCGGGCTGTAGAGCATGAGGAAGCGGAGATGACGCCACCCGTCACGCCAGGTGTTCAGATGCGGGGCGCGCGTCCGCCCGTCCGGCGAGAGCGTCGTCGGGACCTCGCGGATGTCGTATCCCTGCAGGGTCGCCTTGACGACCATCTCGCTGGCGAACTCCATGCCGCCGGTCTGCAGCCCGAGCCGCAGGATCGCCTCCTTGTCGAAGGCGCGCAGCCCGCAGTGGAAGTCGCCGCTCTTGCTGCCGAAGAACAGCCGGCCGACGAAGCTGAGCACCGGGTTGCCGAGGTAGCGGTGCAGCGGCGGCATGGCCCCCTCGGCGATGCCGCCCTTGAAGCGGTTGCCCATGACGAGGTCGGCGCCGTCGCGCAGCTCGTCGAGGAACGGCCCGAGGGTGGTGAAGTCGTAGGAGTCGTCGGCGTCGCCCATGGCGACGTACCTGCCGCGCGCGGCGGCGATCCCGCCCATCAGGGCGTTGCCGTATCCCTTTTCGATCACCGGCACGACCCGCGCTCCCGCGTCGCGGGCGAGCTGCTGGCTGCCGTCGGTGCTGCCGTTGTCGGCGATGACCACCTCGCCGTCGATACCCTTGTCCTCGAAGAAGCCGATCGTCTTGCGGACGCAGGTTTCGACCGTCTCGGCCTCGTTCAGGCATGGCATCACTACGGAGAGTTCCACGCGATCTCCTTCGTTACCCCTGGTGACCGTCTGCGGTGTTTTCCACTAATCTCTTGGGTTCCGCGGGGCGGCCCGTCGTCGGTTCATGATGCCTGCCGGGGACGGGTAATGATGGCCGCTCTCGTCAAGAGCACCCGTATCGTGTTGCGCACTTGCAACCGAAAGACCCTCTCCGCCACGGTCGCGGGCGGCAGGCTAGGACGTCAAGCATACGGGCACAGCGGCCCGGAAAGGTTGGGTCGGCTGTGACGCGCGACGGGGAACGCAGTGCCACCGGACCGGGGGCCGGACACCGAAGGGGAGGTGCGGCAGTGGCGGGCGAATCGCCGCAGGGCACGGCGCTCGGCACGGCGCCGGGCAGGGCGGCCGACGATGCCGCGTCGGACGGGGCCGCGTCGGACGGGGCAGCGCCGGGCGGGACGGCGCCGGGCGGGACGGCGCCGGGCGGTGCCGCGGGGGGCGCCGGCGACGCGGGCGCGGGGGACGGATCCGCCGAGGTCACCCCCGCCGGGCGGCCGGGCGTGGCGGGCACCGCGGCACGCCGCGACACGCCCGGTGGGACGAAAAGCGCCGGAAAATCGGCCGGCGACATTAAGGACGGGCCGAAATCCGGCACATCGTCTGTCTCAAAATCCGGTCCGGTGCGTACGGCCGACACCGCCGACAGGCCCGGCCGAGGCGACGAAACGCCTGATGAGAGCGTCGATTCCGGACGCCGGCGGCGCGCCCGCGGGCTGTGGACGCTGGCACGCCGCCATCCGGCCTTCAGTGTGATCATTGCCATAGCGGCACTGCTCCGGGTCATCGCGATGCTCGGCTACCAGCCGGTGATGTTCTTCAACGACAGCTTCGACTACCTGCACGTCGCGACCGACCCGTACCCGCACCCGCTGCGTCCCGACGGCTACGCCTTCCTGCTCATCCTGCTCAAGCCGTTCCACAGCTTCGCGCTCGTCGCCGCCGTCCAGCACCTCATGGGCCTGGCCATGGGCGTGATGATCTACGCGTTGCTGCGGCGCAAGTTCCGGCTGCCCGGCTGGGGCGCCGCGCTCGCCGCCGCGCCCGTGCTGCTGGACGCCTACCAGCTGCAGCTCGAGCACCTGGTGCTGTCCGACACGATGTTCATGTTCCTGGTGATGAGCGCGGTCACGCTGCTGCTGTGGCACGACCGCCCGTCCTGGCGGATCGCGGCGGCGGTCGGGCTGATCATCGGGCTGTCCTGGCTGACCCGCTCGGTCGGGATGCCGGTGCTCCTCGGCGTGCTGGTGTACATGCTGATCCGGCGCAGCGGCTGGAAGCTGATGGGCGTCACGCTGGCGGCCTGCATGCTGCCCGTCCTGTCCTACATGGGCTGGTACAAGCTCGACAGCGACAAGTTCGCGATCACCGAGAGCAACGGGATCTTCCTGTACGCGCGGGTCTACAAGTTCGCCGACTGCCACCAGATGAACGATCTGCCGGTCCGCGAATACCCGCTGTGCACGGAGCCGGCGAACCGGCTGCCCAACTCACAGGACGGCATCTGGAACGCCCAGTCCCCGCTGAACCGCTACACCGGCACACGGTTCGGCCCCGAGAACAACGCGCTGGGCAACGACTTCGCCAAGCGGGCGATCATCGCGCAGCCCGGCGACTACCTGCAGGTGGTCGCGTACGACTTCTTCCGGGTCTTCCGATGGGAGCGGACGACGTTCCCCGACCCGGACACCTACAAGCAGTACGAGTTCCGCAAGACCACCAGCAGGACGCTGCCCGACTGGAAGATGGACGGCAACTCGATCGCGTCCGCCGAGGCGAAGGCGTACGAGAACGGCGACGCCGAGACCCGGGTCGTCGAGCCGTTCGCCGGTGTCGCCCGCGGCTACCAGGACGTCTTCTACCTGCGCGGGACGATGGTCGGCGGCATCCTGCTCATCGGCCTCGCCGGGCTCGTCCCGCTGTGGCGCCGCTTCGGCGGCCAGGCGCTGCTGCCGTGGACGCTCGCGACCGGGCTGCTGCTGGCGCCGGCGGCCACCGCCGAGTTCGACTACCGGTACGTGCTGCCCGCCGTCCCGCTGGCGGCGCTCGCCGCGGGGATGGCGTTCACACCGGAGGTCCGCGGTGCGGTCGCCGGGTGGGGACGCCGGCTGCGGCGCGGGGACGGTTCGGGCACGGCCGCCCCGACGGACACGTCGGAGGTCCCGGCCGAACCCGCCGAGCCCAAGGTCCCGGAGGTCGCGGCCAAGTAATCAGGCCGCGTAGCCAGGCCGCGGCAAGTAGTCAGGCCGGGGTCACCAGGCGTGCAGGCGGCGGAGGTGGAACACCATCGCGACGTCGTCGCCGCTGCGCGCCTTCGGCACCTCGTCCCGCCTGCCCCGTACCGCGGACAGCGCCTTCACGTTCTGGCTCTGGCAGCGGGGGCAGCAGCGGTCCATCCAGGGCGTCGTGCAGGGCTGCCCGCCGCGCTCGTAGATGACGGCCTCGTTCCCGTGCCCGTCACCGCAGTGGCGGACCTCCAGTTCCTCGTTCCAGGTCGTCGAGCAGTTCAGACACTCGAAGACCCACGCTTCATGGCTCGACCATGCGTCCCGCACGGCGATCACCCCCCTCGGTGACGCCCTCCATGCGCCGCTGCCCCGGGTTATTCCCCGGACGCGCCGGTTGCATCGCCCGGCGGGTTTACTTCTTCGCCTGGACGACGGCGTCGTAGACCACGCGTTTCGGGGTGCCGTTCTCCTTGGCGACGTCCACGATGGCCTGTTTGCGGGGCGTCCCGGCGTCCACCCGCGCGGCGACGGCGGCGGCGAGGTCGGCCGGATCCGAGAGCCCTTCAGGCTCGGGCGCACCGCCGACCACCAGCGTGATCTCGCCGCGGACGCCGTCGTCCGCCCACGCGGCCAGTTCGCCGAGCGTCCCGCGGCGGACCTCCTCGTACGTCTTGGTCAGCTCCCGGCAGACGGCGGCCGGACGGCCGGCACCGAACGCGTCCGCCATCGACGTGAGCGTGTCGGCCAGCCGGCGCGGCGACTCGAAGAACACCATCGTGCGGGGCTCGGCGGCCAGCGCGGCCAGCCGCCGGGACCGCTCGCCCGGCTTGCGCGGCGGGAAGCCCTCGAAGCAGAACCGGTCGGTGGGCAGGCCCGACACCACCAGCGCGGTCGTGACGGCGGACGGCCCGGGCAGCACCGAGACCGGGACCCCCTCGGTGACCGCCGCGCGGACGAGCCGGTATCCGGGGTCGGACACGCCCGGCATGCCCGCGTCGGTGATCACGAGGACGTCCCGTCCGGACAGCAGTTCCGCCAGCAGTTCGGCCGCCCTGGCCTTCTCGTTCTGGTCGTAGTACGACACGATCCGCGCGGTGACCTCCACGCCGAGGTCGCCCGCCAGCCTGCGCAGCCGCCGGGTGTCCTCCGCGGCGATCACCGGGGTGCCGGCGAGCGCCGCCCGCAGCCGGGCGGAGGCGTCCTCGGCACGCCCGATCGGCGCCGCCGCGAGCAACAGGGTCCCCATCACGCACCCATTCTCCCAGCGGAGCGACCCATGGAAGCCAATGAGGCGCCTTGCGGCCTGAGTAACGCAATAAACTCCCAAGATGGCGACAACGGATCTGGTCCCCGCCCCGGCCGTTGGGTCCCGGCGGATGCCGCCCCCGCTCCGGGAGTGGATGGCGCCCGCGATCCCGGGCAGCCCGCTGCTGTCCTGGCTGGGCCCGCTGCTGGTGACGCTCTTCGCGGGCTACCTGCGTTTCGACCGGCTGGGGACGCCGAAGACGGTCGTCTTCGACGAGACCTACTACGCCAAGGACGCCCTGGCGCTGCTGGAGTTCGGCTGGGAGCACAACACCGTCGAGAACGCCGACAAGATGCTGATCGCCGACCAGAACGCGAACATCTGGGGCGAGGGCGCCGCGTTCGTGGCGCACCCGCCGTTCGGCAAGTGGATGATCGCGATCGGTGAGTGGATGTTCGGCGCGACACCGTTCGGGTGGCGGTTCATGCCCGCCCTCGTCGGGACGCTGTCGGTGCTGATCCTGTGCCGGGTCGCCCGCCGGATGACCGGCTCGACGCTGCTCGGCTGCGCCGCCGGGCTGCTGCTGGCGCTGGACGGCCTGCACTTCGTGACCAGCCGGGCGGCCCTGCTGGACATCTTCGTGATGTTCTGGGTCCTCGCCGGGTTCGCGTGCCTGGTGGCCGACCGGGACCGGTCCCGCCGCGTCCTCGCCGAGAAGATCGAAGGTGGGACCACGTCGGTCCACGGGCCGTTCCTCGCGCACGGCTGGCGGTACGGCGCGGGGATCTGCCTCGGGCTGGCCTGCGCCACCAAGTGGACGGGCCTCTTCTATGTCGCCGCGTTCGGGCTGATGGTGGTGCTGTGGGACTACGGCGCCCGCCGCGCGGCCGGGGTCCGCGCGCCGTTCGCCGGGACGATGCTGCTGGAGGCCGTTCCCGCGTTCGTCCAGATCGTCGTGGTGGGGCTGGTGACCTACGTGGCGACCTGGTGGGGCTGGATCTTCCGGCCGGGCGGCTGGGGACGCGGCGACGTGTCCGGCAATCCGCTGTGGCGGCCGTTCGAGGCCCTGCCGGACCTGTGGCGCTACCACGGGCAGATCCTCGGCTTCCACAGCGGGCTGGACGACAAGCACCCGTACCAGTCGTGGCCGTGGGACTGGCCGATACTGCGGCGTCCGGTCGCGTTCTTCTACACCGAGCCGAAGAACGCCTGCGGCGATGCGGGGCGCTGCTCCCGCGAGATCCTCGGGATCGGGACGCCCGCGCTGTGGTGGGGTGCGCTGGTCGCGCTGGTCGCCGTCGCCTTCATCTGGATCATGCTGCGGGACTGGCGGGCGGGGGCGATCCTGCTCGGGTTCCTCGCCGGCTGGCTGACCTGGTTCCCCTCGGCGTTCAGCGAGCGCACGATGTTCCTGTTCTACGCGACGCCGCTGATCCCGTTCATGGTGCTGGCGGTCGTCCTCGTGCTGGGGTTCCTGATAGGGCCCGCCCCCGCCAGAGTGGGCGGCGCGCACGGGCCGGAGGTCGCCCAGGCGGCGGGGACGCGGCGGCTGGTCGGCGCCGCGGCCGCCGGGGCGTTCCTGCTGGTGGTGCTGGCGAACTTCGCGTACTTCCATCCGATCCTGACGGCCCAGACGATCCCCTACGACGACTGGCACGAACGGATCTGGTTCCAGTCCTGGGTCTGACCGCCGCCCGCTCCTGGGTCCGACCTCCGGCGGCGGGGTTCAGGCCGGGGCTTCGGCGGTGAGGGCGGGCGCGGTTCGGGGACGGAGCGTCCGGGCGCCGAGAAGGCAGAGCACCAGGGCGAGGACACCGCCGACGCCGGCCCCGGCGAACGCGCCCGGGACGCCGGCGGCGTCCTGCCCGACGCCGGAGACGAAGGAGCCGAGGGAACCGCCCGCGCCGATCGCCGCGACGACCCACGCGAACGCCTCGGTGACGGTCCCGCTCGGCGCGAGCCGGTCGACGAGCGCGAAGCTGCACGCCAGCACGGGCGCGAGGGAGACGCCGCTGACGAACGCGAGCACCGACATGACCGGCAGGCCGGGCGCGAGGACGAGCGGGACGTACCCGGCGGCGAGCGCGGCGAGCAGCCACGCCAGCCGCCGGTGCGGCTCACCCGCCCATGGCCGGGCACCGTAGACGAGTCCTCCCGCCAGCGCACCGCCCGCCATGCAGGCCAGCAGCAGCCCGGACGCCAGGTCGCGGCCGTACCGTTCGGCGTAGGCGACGACGGCGACGGCGTAGACGCCGAGCGCGATGCCGGCGCAGGCGAGCGACAACAGCAGGATCCGCAGCCCCGGGGAGCGCAGCGGCCCGGCCCAGTCGGCGGCGCGCGGCTGCCCCCGCCATCTGCGGGACGGCCCGGACAGCGTGACGACCAGCGTCCCGGCGATGCCGAGTGCGCCGGTGAGCAGCAGCGCCGTCTCGGTGTTCACGACGGCCGCGGCGACGACGAGCAGGGGGCCGACGGTGAAGAGGATCTCCTGGGCGGCGGCGTCCAGCGCGTACGCGGCGTCGACCTGTTCCTGGCCGTCCAGGACGTCCGGCCACAGGGCGCGGAGCCCGGCCTCCAGCGGCGGGGTGGCGAACCCGGCGATGACCGCCGCGGTGACGGCGGCCGGCAGCGGTTCGGCGCCGACGGCGGCGAGGAGTCCGAAGCCGGCGGCGGCGGTGCAGGCGGCCGGCAGCAGGACGCGCGGCTGGCCGAGCCGGTCCATGGCGCGGCCGAGGACGGGCTGCCCCGCGGCCGTCGCGAGCCCGAAGATCGCGGCGAGGGTTCCGGCGAGAGGGTATCCGCCGCCGTCCGCGCGGATGTGCAGCACGACGGCGAGCATCCCCATGCCGTTGGGGAGCCGGCCGAGCAGGGTGCCGCCGAGCAGCCTTCCCGCATACGGCCTCCGCAGGAAGACGACATAGCCGCGCATCGATGGCTCCCCGGAGATTGAGTCATACGTATTACTCGCAAGGTCATACGTACCACTTCGGAGGTGTTCGGCTCTAGTCTGAATTGGTCCCGATCAAGTCCGCGTTGGTCCCGGAACACTCCACAGGGAGGCGCAGGTGCCCTTAGTCGGCCGCCCCACCAGCAAGGACGTGGCTCAGGAGGCCGGGGTCTCGCAGTCCACGGTCTCGCTCGTGCTCGGCGGCAAGTGGCGGGGCCGGGTCTCCCCCGCCACCGCGCGCAGCGTGCGCGGCGCGGCCGAGCGCCTCGGCTACCGGCCCAACCAGGCGGCCCGGAACCTGCGGCTCGGCACCACCCGGACCGTCCTGCTGATGGTCCCGACCCTGACCGCGCCGTTCTTCGGCCCCGTCTACACGGGCGCGGCGAGGGTCGCGGCACGGCACGGGTTCGGCGTCGTCGTCTCGACGTGGCCGGACGACGCGGCCGGGCCGGCCGACGGCCCGTTCGCGGCGCCGGACGAGGCGATCGACGGGATCCTCGCGTCCTCGATGGCCGTGGAGGCGCTCGGCGAGTTCCGGGAGACGCCCGCGGTGATGCTCGACAGCGGCCCGGCCCCCCGCGCCGGCGGCTCCATTCCCACGGCAGGCGCCCCCACGGCAGGCGCCCGCGCGGCCGGCGCTTCCACGGCCGCGATCCCCACGGTCGACTTCGGCGTCGCCGACGGGATGCGCGCGATCGCCGATCACCTCGCCGGCCTCGGCCACCGCCGGATCGGGCATGTGGCCGCCGCCGTCGACCAGTGGACGTTCCACGCCCGCGCCGCCGCCCTCGCCGCCGCCGTCGCCGCACTGCCCGGCGGCCGCCTGACCCGGTCCACGTGCGCGATCGACGTCGCCTCGTCCAAGGAGGCCGCCGGGCGGCTGCTGGACGGCCCCGGCCGGCCGACCGCGCTCGTCTGCGACGACGACCTGATCGCCGCAGGCGCCTACAAGGCGGCGCGGGCGCGCGGGCTGGACGTCCCGTCCGACCTGTCGGTCACCGGGTTCGACGACGTGCTGCTCGCGATCGCGCTGGAACCCGAGCTGACCACCGTCCGGCTCCCCGCGGAGGAGCTGGGCGCGCAGGGCATGACGGCTCTGCTCGACCTCCTCGCCGGCGGACGCCCGGGTCCCCGCGTCCTTCCCGGCGAGCTGATCGTCCGCGATTCCACGGCGGCCCCGGCGACCGGGCGCCCGTCGTCCTCGCGGACCTGAGGAGGACGGGTATAAGGGGCACATGGAAAGCCCACCGTCCGAAACCGGGCCACCGTCCGAAACCGGGCAGCCGTCCAGAACCGGGCAGCCGTCCGAAACCGATGTCGAGGGGCATCCGGAGAACCGCATCGGCACGGCGGCGCCCCGGACCCGGGCCTGGCGCAGCGGCAAGATCGAGGCCGAGGGCTTCCCCGTCCACCGGATCCGCGAGTATCTGCGGCGGCCGGACGTCGTCGTGTGGCTCGACGTGTGCGGGCCGCGCCAGGAGGACCTGCACGTCGTCGGCGACGAACTGGGGCTCGACCCCGTCGCGGTGGAGGACGCGGTGTCCCGTCACGAGCGGGCGAAGCTCGACCGCTACGAGGGGTACTCGTTCCTCAACATGTACGTCCCGCTGGTGGACGACGCCGAGCTCACGATGCACGAACTGTCGGCCTTCCTCGCCGAGCGGGCGCTGGTCACGGTGCGGCAGGACGGCGGCTTCGACGTCGACGCGCTCATCCGCCGCTGGGACGAGAGCCCCGGCGGCGAACTCGGCGAAACCGGCGCCGCGTTCCTGCTGTACGGGATGCTCGACCTGGTCGTGGACATGCAATTGGAGGCCGTCGAGGCCCTCGACGACGAGGCCGCCGTGGTGGAGGAACTGGTCTTCGGCGAGACGTTCCCGGTCAAGGAGATCCAGCACCGCAGCTACCGGCTGCGCAAGAATCTGGCCACGCTGCGGCGGGTCGCGCTGCCCATGCGGGAGGTCGTGGACACGCTGCTCCGGCGCGACCTGCGGCTCGTCGCACCGTCGCTCGTGCCCTACTTCCAGGACGTCCACGACCACACGCTGCGCGTCGCGGAGTGGACGGACGGGCTGCGCGACCTCGTCGCGGACCTGATCGAGACGCGGCTGGCCCTGCAGAGCAACCGGATGAACGAGGTGATGAAGAAGGTCACGAGCTGGGCGGCGATCATCGCGGTGCCGACCGCCGTCACCGGTTTCTACGGGCAGAACATCCCCTACCCGGGTGAGGGGGAGTATTCCGGTGTCGTGGCCAGCACCCTCATCATCGTCATCTGCAGCGTCGGCCTCTATGTGATCTTCAAGCTCCGCGACTGGCTGTGATACCGCCCATATCCACAGGTCACCGTGGATTTATATGTCAACGCATATCGGTGTTTCTCCAATATCAATATTGGACATCGCCGTCGCGGCTCTGGTCTGCTCGCTGCATGCGAACGAGATCAACCCGCCTAGGAACCGTCCTCGGGGCCACCGGCCTGACGCTCTCCCTCCTCCTCTCCGCCGCCGGATGCGGCGGCGGAGAGGAGACCGGGACCGCGACCGCGACACCGCAGAGCGCCACCGCTCCCCTGCCCGTGGTGCCGGACCGTCCGGCCTCGTCCCAGGGAACGGTCAACACGCAACTCCGCGCACTTGAGAAGACCCGTCAGGTGCGGATCGGAGCGTATGCGATCGACACCGGCAGCGATCGTGCCGTCGGCTATCGTGCCAACGAGCGTTTCCCCTTCCTGTCCACGTTCAAGGCCGTGGTGTGCGGCGCGGTCCTGCAGAAGGCCCGCCGCTCCGATCCCGGCCTGATGGACCGCGTCATCCGCTACAAGGAAACCGACCTTGTCGACTACTCCCCCGTCACCGAGAAGCACGTGAAGACCGGCATGACCGTCGCCGAACTGTGCCACGCGGCGATCACCGTCAGCGACAACACCGCCGGGAACCTGGTGCTGAAGCAGATCGGCGGTCCCGCGGCGCACACCGCGTTCTTCCGCTCGCTCGGCGACCGGCTCAGCCGGCATGACCGCTGGGAGACCGCGCTCAACGACTGGAAGCCGGGCGAGCGACGCGACACGCTCGTGCCGCGCACCTGGGCCCGCAGCCTCCGGGCGCTCACCGTCGGGGACGCGCTGGCGCCCGCCGACCGGGACCGCCTGACCGGCTGGATGAAGGCCTCCGAGACGGGCGCCGACCGCATCCGCGCCGGGCTGCCGGACGGCTGGACGGCCGGCAACAAGACCGGCACGGGCGGCACCTACGGCACCGCGAACGACGTCGCGATCGCCTGGCCCCCGTCCGGCGGAGCACCGCTGATCATCGTGGTGACGACCAACCGGCGGACGCCGGACGGCGCCGCCGACGGCGCGGCCATCGCCAAGGCCACCGCCATCCTGGTCCGCGCCCTCCGGCCGGCCGGCTAGAGGCACGATGGTCCCGGGCCGCACCACCGCCTCCGCGCGTCCCCTCCCGGCCCGGGACCCGTCCCCCGGCGGCCCGGAGACCCCCGGCCCGGAGACCCCCGGCACGGAGACCCCCGGCACGGAGACCCCCGGCACGGAGATCTCCGGCACGGGGACCTCTGGCGGGCGATCCGCCGACCGCCGGACCATCCTGGTGATCGCCGCCATCCAGGTCGCCATCGGCCTCGGCTTCTACGCCGTGTTCGGCCACGTCGTCGCCCATATGCGCGACGGCGTCGGCCTGGCCGCCGGGACGATCGGCCTGGTGCTCGGAACCCGGCTCCTCATCCAGTACACGCTGCTGCTGCCGGTCGGTGCGCTGACGGACGCTCTGGGCGCGCCCCGGGCCGGGACGCTCGCATGCGTCGTCCGCGCCGGCGGATTCGGGCTGCTGGGCACGGCGGACGGCATCGCCGGGCTGGTCTCCGCCGCGGTCCTGCTCGGCGTCGGCGGCGCCCTCTACCATCCGGCCGCCCAGTCGCTGGTCGCGGGACTCTCACCCGCACGCCGGCCGGGCGGCTACGCGACCTATCTGATCAGCGGGCACATCTCCGCGGTGATCGGCCCGCCCGCCGGGCTGGTGCTGCTGGCCGGCGGAGGCTTCCCCGTTCTCGCGGCGGCCGCGGCGGCCGCCTGGGGCGTCGCCGCCGCCCTCTTCCTGCTGCTGCCTCCGGCCCCGCGCGCGCCCGGCGCCTCGGCGCCCCGGACGCTGACGCGGAGCCTCGGCGAGGTGGGCCGGGACCGCCGGTTCCTCCGGTTCGCCGTGGCCGTCGCCCCCTCCACCCTGCTCGCGAGCACGACCACGACCGTCGTCCCGCTGAAGGGCTTCGACTCCGGCTGGGCGACCGTGTTCTTCTGCGTGGCCGCCGCCGTGATCGCCGCCGTCCAGCCCTGGTGCGCCACCGGCGGGCGGGCCGGCCGGCCCCGTGTCCTGCGGGCCGGGCTGCTCCTGTCGGGCACCGGGTACCTGGCACTCGTCCCGCTGGACGGATCCCAACTCACCGGTGGCGGGGACGCCGCGCAGGTCGCGGGGCTGCTGGCCGCGGCCGTCCTCAGCGGGCTGGGGGCGGGCCTCCTGCAGCCGTCGATCTTCCAGGTCGTCGCCCGGCACGCGCCGCCCGGACGGGTCGGCGCGTATCTCGGGACGTCGTCGTTCCTCGCCGGGATGATGGCCTTCGCCGGCGGCCTGGCCGTCGGCGCGCTCTTCGACGCGGGGCCCGCCGGCGCGGCCACCGCGCTCACCGGGCTGGGCGTCCTCGCGCTACTGTCCGCCGTCCGCCTGAGCCGGACCGCAGACGGTGCCGTGACCCCGTCCCCGGTCAGAGGGCCTTCAGGAACTTCGCGGCGATGGGCGCGGCGGCTTCGGCGCCGGTGCCGCCGCCCTCGACGATGACGGCGAAGGCGACGTCCTCGCGGTAGCCGATGAACCAGGCGTGGGTCGGCGGTTCCTCGCCCGACCCGTACTCGGCCGTCCCCGTCTTGCCCGCCGTCCCGGACGGGAAGCCGACGCCGGACGCGGTCCCCTCGCTGACCACGGCGGGCATCAGGGCGTGCAGGGCCTTCTCGACCGCCGGCTCCAGCTTCTTCGGCGGCACGGGCTTGCGGCCGCCGGCGTCGGCGGCCTGCGAGGCGACCGCCGCGTCCACGATGCGGGGCGAACGCCAGGTGCCGTCGGCCGCCGCCGCGGCGACGCTCGCCATGTTGAGCGGGCTGGTCAGCACCTTGCCCTGGCCGAAGGACGCGGACGCGAACGCGGTGTCGTCCTTGTTGCCGGGGAACGCGGCGCGCACCGCCGGGAGCCCGGCGATGATCGGGACGTTGAAGCCGAACTGGCCCGCGACCTCCGCGAGCCGCTTCTCCCCGAGCTTGTCCACGGCGAGCCGCGCGAACGTGGTGTTGCACGAGTGCGCGAACGCCTCACGGAACGGGATCGTCCCGAAGTCCTCATGGTGGTAGTTGTGGAACGAGCGGCCGCCGACCGTGGTCGTGGCCGGGCAGGCGACCTTCGTTCCCACGCCCACACCGTCCGCGACGAGGGCGGCGGCGGTGACGACCTTGAACGTGGAGCCGGGCGGGTACTGGCCCATCAGGGCGCGGTTGTACCCGCCGGGCTTGTTCGCCACGGCGAGGATCTCGCCGGTGGACGGACGCAGCGCCACCATGGAGGCGGGCTCGCTCGCCTCGCCGAGGGCTTTGCCGGCGGCGGCCTGCACCTTCGGGTCGATCGTCGTCCTCAGGGGCTCGCCGTCGGCGCCGCCGAAACGCTGCAGGGTCTTCACCGCGTTGTCTTCGGCGTCGACGATCTGCACGCCGAGAGCGGGCGTTCCGGCGAGGCGGCGCTCGTACTGCTGGTGCAGGCCGCCGGTGCCGACCGCGTCGCCCTCGCGGTAGGGCGCGCCGAGCTTCTTCGCGGCCTCGGGGGACGCGACCCCGAGCTGCCCGGCGAGCTGGCGGGCCGACCCGGACGGTGAGGTGCTCAGCACGCTGCCGTCCGCCGCGAGGACGGCGGCGCGGTCGGGCCAGTCGCGGGCCACGCGCAGCCGCTGCCCTTCCTTGAGCCCGGGATGCAGGAGTTGCGGCGACCACCGGACGAGCCACTCTCCGTCCCGCTCGACGAGCGGCAGAGCCCCGTCGTACTTGAAGGTCCGGTCACCGGCGAGCGTCAGTTCGGCCGAGTAGGACCCGCCCGCCCTGCCGTCGTCCGGATCTCCCACCGAGGCGACGGTGTAGCGCTGGCGGACGACGCCCAGGTCGTCCCGCATGCCGGAGACACGCTTGTCGAAGTCGGCGGGCGCGCCGTCGGTCAGGGCCTTCATCGCGGCGAGGTCGCCGCCGCTCCAGGCCGCGAGGTAGCGCTCCGCCGTGTCCCTCGGGTCGTCCCCCCGGTGCACGAACCACACCGCCCCCGCCCCCACGATCACGACCACCACCGCGACCGCCGCCGCGACGATCACACGGGATCGGTGCATATCGAACTCCCTTCCCTTGACCGGGCCCCGCCCCATGGTCGGGCACGGTCGGGACACAAGAACACCAGCCACACCCCGGAATGTCCAAGATTGATATCGGTGTCACAGAGATACGTTGATTGATATCGTCGCTGGTCGTGAACGTCGTGGGGCATCTGCGGTGCTTCGTCGTCGTGGCCGAGGAACTGCATTTCGGCCGCGCGGCGGAGCGTATCGGCATGGCGCAGCCGCCGCTGAGCCAGCGGATCCAGCGGCTGGAGCACGAACTCGGCGTGCGGCTGTTCGACCGGTCCAGCCGGAAAGTGGAGCTGACCGCGCCGGGAAGGCTGCTGCTGGACGAGGCCCGTGACATCCTCACCCGCGTGGAACGCATCTACTCCGTCGCCGAGCGCGCCCGGCTCGGCGAGGTCGGCACGGTCCGGGCGGGCCTGCCGAGCGACCTCGGCGGGCCGATCGTCGCGGCGCTCATCGCCGCGTTCCGGGACCGCCGCCCGGACCTGCGGCTCGACCTCCGGGAGACGGGGACGGCCGAGCAGGTCCGCGCGCTCGCCGACGGCGCGCTGGACGCCGGAATCGTGCGCCACCCGTGCGACTCCCGAGACCTGGAACTCGGCCCGATGCTCTCCCAGCCACTCGGCGTCCTGCTGCCCACGGCCCCTCTCCCCACCGACCCTCCACCCACAGCCCCTCTCCCCTCTTCCCCTGGTCCCTCTTCCCCTGGCCCCGCCGGTGCTCCCGGCCCACTCGGCGCGGCCGCCGAGGTGCATCTCGCCGACCTCGGCGGACGTGACCTCGTGGTGTCCCCGCGTGAGGAGTCCCCCGGCGCCCACGACGAACTGCTGGCGGCCTGCCGCAGGCACGGCTTCGCGCCCGCCGCCGTCCACGAGGCGCGGCACCCGCAGTTCGCGCTGGGACTCGTCCTCGCGGGGACGGCCGTGGCCCTCGTTCCCCGCGTCGACGACACGGCGGGCGTGACGTGGCGTCCGCTGGTGGGCGAGCCGCTGGCGTGGCGGACGTCGTGCGTGTGGCGGCGGGCCGCCGACCCCGAGCACGCCCGCGCGATCGCCGACTTCACCGCCGTCGCGACCACCGTCCTGCGCAGTGAGGCCGGAATGACTCCGCTGGACGGCACGCCGGCCCGCCGCGTCGTCCCGCGGCCGTCGTCGGGGTTCCTGGCATGAGCGAAGCGAACCGGGGGGCGTGGGGGGTCGCCCCCTCACAGGAGACAGGCATGAGCGAAGCGAACCGGGGGGCGTGGGGGGTCGCCCCCTCACAGGAGACAGGCATGAGCGAAGCGAACCGGGGGGCGTGGGGGGCGCGGGACGTCCGGGAGGACGTGGCGGAGCGCATCGAGGCGGAGTTCCGTTCCGCCGGCGTGACCGGTTTCCTGCACGTCACGGACATGGACACCGGACGTGAGGTCGCGGTCCGCGCCGATGACCCCGTCGTGCTGGCCTCGGTGTTCAAGGTGCCGCTGCTCGTCGCGTTCCACCGGCAGGCCGCCGACGGGCTCCTCGACCCGGCCGAGCCGGTCACGCTGCGCTCGCGGGACCGCACGGAAGGCCCGACCGGGATATCGGCGATGCTGGACGACGTCCGCATGTCCCTGCGCGACCTGACCCTCCTGATGATCACGGTGAGCGACAACGCGGCCGCCGACGTCGTCCTCGACCGGGTCGGCCGGGACGCGGTCAACGCGACGGCCGCCGCGCTCGGGCTCCGCGACACCGTCGTCGAGGTCAGTGGGCGTGAACTGCACGAAACCCTGCTGGCGGACGCCGGGGCCGCCACCTTCGCGGACGTGTGGACCCGGCTGGACGAGCCCGGCGTGGCGGCGCGGCTGCGTGCCCTCGACCCGCTGCGCACGAGCCGCAGCACGCCCCGCGACATGACCCGGCTGCTGTCGATGATCTGGCGGGACGAGGCCGCGCCGCCCGACGGATGCGCGGCGATGCGGCGGCTTTTCGGGCTCCAGGTCTGGCCGCACCGCCTGTCGTCCGGGTTCCCCTACGACGACGTGGTCGTGAGCGGCAAGACCGGGACGTTGCCGACCCTCCGCAACGAGGTCGGCGCCGTCGAGTACCCGGACGGTGGCCGGTACGCCGTGGCGGTGTTCACCCGGTCGCTGCTGCCCATCGCCGTCCTGCCGCAGGCGGACGCCGTCATCGGCACCGCCGCCCGCATGGCCGTGGAGTCGCTCCGCCGCCCCTGAGCCGCCTCCGCCGCGCCCCCGAGCCGCCTCCGCCGTGGCCCTGAACCGGCTTCGCCGCGCCCCTCAAGCGGCTCCGCCGCGCCAGTGAGCACATTGCGATCGGTCCAATACCGTCGGATCCGCATGACCGCTAAGCCAGCACTCCCTCGGTAAACATAAGCTATACCCCGGCTTGGACCAGACTTGGGGAGAATTTCGTTGCGGCTGCCGGATCATCTGGAGCTACTGCTCACCGACGAGCCGGTGCTCGACGTCTACTCGCACGGTCCATGGCGCGTCCCGGACGGGCTGTTCGAGGAGATCTCGGCGCGGATCGACGGCCTGGCGGCCGACCCGCGGGCCGCGGAGCTGACGACCGACGAGCACAAGCGGCTCACGCTGCCGGCGCCCCTGGTCACCGCTGAGATCTTCGGCATCCTGGCGTTCTTGCCCGGCGGCGGCGCGATCAAGGCGGGCTCGTGGTCGCAGCTGCCCGAGCGGCTGCTGTACCGGCACCTGCTCAACCCGGGGCCGCTCAGCACCCGGATGACCCGCTGGGACGCGCCGGGCGGCCGGTGGCGTCCGCCGGTGGGCTGGCTGGACGAGGCCCCCGACCGGGAACTCGCGATCGACCTGGCGCGCGACTGCCTGTCCGTCCTGGAGGGCATCGAGCCGCTGGAGGAACGGCGCAAGGCGCTGCTTCGGCTGTACGACGACGCGCCCGTGTGCGACGTGAACCTGCCGAAGATGGAGCTGCGGGAGCATTGGCACGCGCACGCCGGCGACGACATCGTCGCGGCGCTGCCCGAACTGCTCGGCCCGGTCGGCTACCTGGAATGGGTGTGCGCGGGGCTGCTCGCGTCCTACGAGAAACTGACGGAGGCGGCGCCGCGCGATGAGAGCGTGGAGGTCCACCTGATCCAGCTGCTCCTGCAGGGCAGCATGGAGCACGTCCCGGCGGAACTGTCCGTGGCGCTGGGCGAGGACCGCTACCACGAGCTGCAGCAGCGCTTCGCCGTCGAGCGCCGCGGGTTCAAAGCGGGCGCCTGGCAGGAGCGGACGCGGGCGTGGCTCGTCCGGGCGATGGTCGCGGGCGCCGCCGACGCCTGCCGGGGCTGGCTCGACATGGCGATGCGGTTCTGCGCGATCGTCCAGGGCCTGCCCGGCGACCCGGGGTTCCCGAGGGCCGAATGCATCCCCGTCGGCCAGTTCCAGACGGACCTGCGGCGCCTGTACGCGCCGCGGCGCCGCGTCGTCAACCCGCTCACGGAGACGCTGAAGAGCGTCCCTGAACCGGCCGGGGACGCCGCCGTGCGGCAGGGCGGGCGGGCCGCCGCGCGGGCGGAGATCGCGACGTCGCTGGTCGAGCAGCCCGAGGTGGTCGAGGCGCTGGACGAGCTGACCCGCGGCAACGAGCCCGTCCGGCTGCTGCTCACCGGGCCCGACGGCACCGGCAAGCGCGACGCCGCCCAGGAACTCGGCAGGGCCCTGGCGCTCGGCCGCGACCCGCACTGGGTCACCGACAACCTGTTCACGGGCCAGCGGCTGTCGGACGCCGTCGCCAAGCTTCACGTCGACGCCCGCGACTGCGCCGGCGACCGGCTCCTCATCATCGAGGGCCTCGACGGCATCGTCACCGACCCCGGCAAGGGGGAGGCCATCGCCGCCGAACTGTACCGGCTGCTGGCCGTCCACCCCGACCTGCACCTGGTGGCGCTGTGCGACACCGACGGCGAGGAACGGATCCGCGACATCAATCCCGTCCTGCCGCAGCGGTTCCGGATCGCGCGGACCCGGCCCTTCACGGCGCAGGGCCACGCCGAGCTGTTCCGCCGCGCCCTGAACGCCCGCGGCGCCCGCGGCACCCGGCAGGCGGTCGAGGCGGCGGGCGAGCTGCTGGCCGCGACGCCCCCGATGCAGACGCTCCGCAACGCCCGCCTCGCCCCCCACCTCGCCGACCAGGTCGTCGCCACGGCCAGGGCACGCATGACGCCGGACGCGGACTCGGCGGACGCGGCGAACACCGCGACACCGGACGCCGCGACATCGAAGGCGACGTCACCGACAGCCGCGACACCAAGAGCCGCGTCACTAACGGCAGCGACTCCAAAAGCCGGGTCACCAAAAGCCGGGTCACCAAAAGCAGCGTCACCAAGAGCAGCGGTGCCGGACGCCGCATCGCCCAATGCCGCGACACCTGAAGCAGCGTCCTCGGAAGCGGTGACGCTAGAAGCGGCGGCCCCGGCAGGCAGGCTGGTCATCCGCAAACAGGACATCCCGGAGACGCTGGACACCTCGCTGGCGACCGGCAACCCGCTCGCCGAGCTGCGCGACCTCACCGGGCTGGAGGCCGTCAAGCACGAGATCGCACTGCTCGTCGCCGGAACGCATGCGGCGAGGCTGCGCAGCGAGTCCGGGCTGACGATCACCCCGCCGACCCGGCACATGGTGTTCACCGGCAACCCCGGCACCGGCAAGACGATGGTGGCCCGGCTGCTCGGACGCATCTACAAGAGGCTCGGGGTGCTGTCGTCCGGGCATCTCGTCGAGGCGTCCCGCGCCCACCTCGTCGGCGAGTACATCGGGCAGACCGCGCCGCGCACCCGCAGGCTGGTGGAACGCGCGATCGGCGGCGTCCTGTTCATCGACGAGGCGTACACGCTCACCCAGTCGCCGCTGAAGGGCGACTACGGGCATGAGGCGATCGCCGAGCTGGTGAAGCTGATGGAGGACCACCGCGACGACCTCGTGGTGATCGTGGCCGGGTACGAGCAGGAGATGGCGGAGTTCCTGGTCGCCAACCCGGGCCTGGACTCCCGCTTCCCCAAGCAGATCCACTTCCCCGACTACACCGACGACGAGCTGATCACAGTGTTCGGGCAGCTCGCCGCCGCGGACGGTTTCCGGCTCGCCCCCGGCACCGAGGACCTCCTGCTGACGATGCTGCGACGCGCACCGCGAGGCCCGTCGTTCGGCAACGGCCGCCTGATGCGCAACATGCTGGACGTGGCCGTCGCGAACCAGGCCGACCGCGTGGCGTCCGCCGCCGTCAAGGACGGCAGCGCAAAGGACGGCAGCGCTAAGAACGGCGGCGCGAAGGTCCACGGTGCGAAAGGCCACGGTGCGAAGGGCGGCGAGGACGGGCGGGGCGCCAAGGGCCGCAAGCCCGCAGGTTCTCCCAAGAAGGCCCCCGTCAAGGCCCCCACCAAGAAGGAACTGATCACGCTCACGGCCGACGACCTGCCCCCGCTCCTGGAACATCCCGAGGAGTTCTTCGGTCTGTACCTCTGACTCTGAGCGGATATGACGCGGCCTCAGTGTGCGAGGCGGGCGGCGGCGTCGAAGAGGAGGGTTTCGGCGCCCGGACGCGTGATGAGTTGCGCGCCGACCGGCAGGCCGTGGACCGTTCCGGCGGGGATGCTCAGCGCCGGCAGTCCCAGCACGTTCCACGGGCACGTGAGGCTCACCAGCGTCGGCACGTGCGGGCCGAGCGGCCCCTCCGTCTCGCCGATCTTCGGGGCGGTGATCGGGAGGGTGGGCATCGCCAGGTAGTCGTAGCGGTCCAGCAGCGCGGCGACCTCCCGGGCGATCCGTTCCCGTTCGCGGACGGCGCGGAGGTACCGCCAGCCAGGCGTGCGGCCCGCGTTCTTCAGGCGCTCAAGCGTCGGCGCCTGGTACAGGCCGGGCGCCTCCGCGACGCGCTCGGCGTGCACGTCGTACGCCTCGCCGTCCTGGATGGCGCGGAAGACCTGCCGTATCCCGAGGAGGTCGATCCGCTCGGACGGCGCGTCCGGGAACAGCGCCCGGACGGTCCGCTCCACGTCCGGGTCGATCGCCGACGGTTCGATCCACGCGACGCGCCCATGCGGTGCGCTCTCGTCGACCGGCGACGGGACGGCCTCCGCGGGGCCGGTCAGCGCGTGGTAGGCGATGCGGCAGTCGGCCGCGGACCCGGCGAGGACTCCGACATGGTCGAACGACACCGACAGCGGGAACACGCCCTGCGTGGGGATGGCGTCGTACGGCGGCTTGAAGCCGGCGATGCCGCAGAACGCGGCGGGGATCCGCACCGAGCCGCCCGTGTCCGTGCCGAGCGCGAGCGGGACCATACCGGCGGCGACGGCGACGGCGCTGCCGCTGCTGGAGCCGCCCGACATCCGTTCCCGGTCGTGCGGGTTGCGGACCGGCCCGTTCACCGACACGTCGCCGGTGCCGCCGTACGCGAACTCGTGCGTGCCGGTCTTGCCGACGATCACGGCACCGGCGTCCCGCAGCATGGTCACGCAGGCCGCGTCGGTCTCGGCCACATGCCCGTCGAAGTGCGCCGAGCCCATCCCCGTCGGGAGGCCGGCGACGTCGATGAGGTCCTTCACCGCGACGGGGACGCCGTGCAGCGGCCCCCGGTCGACGCCGGCCGCGAGTTCCTCGTCCGCCCATCTGGCGGCGGCCTCGGCGCCCTCGGGGTCGAGGGTGACGAAGGCGTTCAGGTCCGGGTCGACCGATTTCAGGGCCCGCGCCAGCAGCCCGGTCGCCGACTCGTCGCCCGCACGCAGGTCGCGGCCGATGTCCGCGAGCGTCCGCCCCGTGAAGAACCCGCCCATGTAGCCTCCCGTCCGTCCAGCCTTCCGGTCTGCGTAGCATGACAGACCGGCGGCGGTGCGGGCCGACCCGCTCGTCGCTCTCCGTCGTCCGCCGGTCTCCGAGTGTCGGCTCCTCGTCGCGGAAACACGACCGCCGATCGACCGCCCACCCGGACACGTGAACCTACGCGCGAGTAGGCGGCAGGCTTCAACGCACCCAATGGAGACGCTCCCACCGGTTCGCTGGGGGGCGGGGCGGAGACCGCGCCTGCTTCCGGACGCGGCCGCCGCCCCTGTAACCGGTGACGTCCACATCCAGGTGGGGGGACAAGGCCACGGCGGCACGCACACGCCGCCGTGGCCTTGCTGTGTCTCGTGGCGACGGATCGCGGCGGATCGCGGCGGTGGGTCGTGGCGGTGGGGCGCGGCCGGGGGACGTGGTGCTGGGCCGTGGCGGTGGGGCGCGGTCGGGGGGACGTGGTGCTGGGTCGTGGCGGTGGGCCGTGGCGGTGGGGCGCGGTCGGGGGGACGTTCGGCCCTAGGGGCGCGATCCCTTTGGTGATGGGCTTTCGGTGATGGTTGAGGAGGCCGATCCAGGGGACGTGATGCTGCCAGGACGGTACCGACATACCGGGCCAGGCACCGGCCCCGGCACCGGCCCCGGCACCGAAGGGACAAGGGACGCGCCATGACCGAGTCCGTCGCCATGACCGACGACGAAGTACGCCGGATCGACGCCTACTGGAGGGCGGCCAACTACCTGTCCGTCGGGCAGATCTACCTGCTGGACAACCCGCTGCTCCGCGAGCCGCTCGAACGCCGGCACATCAAGCCGCGCCTGCTCGGGCACTGGGGCACCTCCCCTGGCCTGAACTTCTGCTACGCGCACCTCAGCCGGGCCATCAAGGCGCGCGACCTCGACATGATCTACATCATGGGCCCGGGGCACGGCGGCCCGGCGGCCGTCGCGAACGCATGGCTTGAGGGCACCTACAGCGAGGTGTATCCGGACGTGTCGCTGGACGAGGAGGGCATGCGCCGCCTGTTCCGGCAGTTCTCGTTCCCCGGGGGCATCCCCAGCCATGTGGCGCCGGAGACGCCGGGCTCCATCCACGAGGGCGGCGAGCTGGGGTATTCGCTGGCCCACGCCTACGGGGCGGCATTCGACAACCCTGATCTGGTCGTCGCGTGCATCGTCGGGGACGGTGAGGCGGAGACCGGGCCGCTGGCGGCGAGCTGGCACTCCAACAAGTTCCTCGACCCGGTGAAGGACGGCGCCGTCCTGCCGATCCTGCACCTGAACGGGTACAAGATCGCGAACCCGTCGGTGCTCGCGCGGATCCCCGAGGAAGAACTCGTCCAGTTGTTCGACGGCTACGGATACCAGCCGTTCCTGGTGAGCGGCGACGAGCCCGCGTCCATGCACCGCAAGATGGCCGCCGCGCTCGACCAGGCGCTCACCGAGATCGGCGACATCCAGCGCGGCGCCCGTGAGGGGCGGACCTCCGGGCGGCGGCGCTGGCCCATGATCATCCTGCGGTCCCCGAAGGGCTGGACGGGCCCGAAGGAGGTCGACGGGCAACCGGTCGAGAACACGTGGCGCTCCCACCAGGTCCCGCTCGCCGGAGTGCGCGACGACCCCGCGCACCTCGCGCAGTTGGAGGAATGGCTGCGCTCGTACGGCCCGGAAGAACTGTTCGACGACGAAGGACGTCCCGTCGCGGAGCTCCTGGCGTCGGCGCCCGCGGGGGAACGCCGCATGAGCGCCAGCCCGCACGCCAACGGCGGGGTGGTGCTGAAGCCGCTGCGGCTGCCCGGCTTCCGTGACTACGCGGTGCCGGTCGACAAGCCCGGCACGACGTCCACCGAGCCCACCCGGACTTTCGGGACGTTCCTGCGCGACGTCGTGAAGGCCAACCCGTCCAACTTCCGCATCATGGGCGCCGACGAGACCGCGTCCAACCGGCTCGGGGACGTCTTCGAGGCGACCGACCGCGTCTTCCAGGGCGAACGGCTCCCGACCGACGAGCACCAGGGGCCGTCCGGCCAGGTCATGGAGGTGCTGAGCGAGCACCTGTGCCAAGGCTGGCTGGAGGGCTACCTCCTCACTGGACGGCACGGGCTGTTCAACAGCTACGAGGCATTCATCCACATCGTGGACGCGATGTTCAACCAGCACGCCAAATGGCTGAACGTCACCCGCCATCTGCCGTGGCGGCGTCCGATAGCGTCGCTGAACTACCTGCTGTCGTCGCACGTGTGGCGGCAGGACCACAACGGCTTCACCCACCAGGACCCCGGCTTCCTCGACATCGTCATGAACAAGAAGCCGGAGATCGTCCGGGTGTACCTGCCGCCGGACGCGAACACGCTGCTGTCGGTCGGCGACCACTGCCTGCGGTCCCGCGACTACGTCAACGTGGTCGTCGCGGGCAAGCAACCCGCCCTGAACTGGCTGCCGATGGACGAGGCGATCGCGCACTGCACCCGCGGCATCGGCATCTGGGAGTGGGCGTCGCATTCTCCGCCGCGGCCGGCCAGCACCGCCGAAGAGGGCACCGAGCCCGACGTGGTGCTCGCCTGCGCGGGCGACATCCCGACGCTGGAGACGCTCGCCGCCACCGACCTGCTGCGGCAACTGTTCCCCGATCTGCGCGTCCGGGTCGTGAACGTCGTGGACCTCATGCGGCTCCAGCCGTCCAGCGAGCATCCGCACGGGATGCCGGACCGCGACTACGACGCGCTGTTCACCACCGACAAGCCCGTCATCTTCGCGTTCCACGGCTACCCGTACCTCATCCACCGGCTCACCTACCGGCGCGCCGGGCACCACAATCTGCACGTCCGCGGCTACAAGGAGGAAGGCACGACGACCACGCCGTTCGACATGGTCATGCTGAACGACCTGGACCGCTTCCACCTGGTCATGGACGTCATCGACCGGGTCCCCTCACTCGGCGGACGCGTCGCCCACATCAGGCAGCAGATGGCCGACCGGCGTATCGCGGCGCGCTCCTACACGCGGGAACACGGCGAAGACGCACCAGAGATCCGCGACTGGACCTGGCCCTACTGATGGCCGCCGAACCAAGGCCAACCGAACCAAAGGCAACCGAACCAAAGGCAACCGAACCAAGGACGTCCGAACCGATGCGGGTCCTCACGGTCAATCCCGGGTCGAGCAGCCTGAAGGTGAGCCTGCTCGACCTCGACGGCACCGTCCTCGCCGTGGAGTCGGGCACCGGCCACGAGATGGCCCCGATGGTCACGGACATGCCGAAGCCCGACGCGATCGGCGTGCGGTTCGTCCACGGCGGCACCGAGTTCACCGAACCCGTGCTCATCGACGCCAAGGTCACCGAACGGCTGCACGACCTCGCCGACCTGGCCCCACTGCACCAGCCGGCGTCGCTGCACGCACTGTCGGAGATCACCAGTGCGCTGCCCGGCATCCCCGCCGTCGCGTGCTTCGACACCGCCTTCCACGCCACCCTGCCGGACGCCGCCGCCACCTACGCGCTCCCGGAAGAATGGCGACGGCGGTTCGGGCTGCGGCGGTTCGGCTTCCACGGGCTGTCGTTCTCCTACGCCGTCCGCCGCACCGGCGAACTTCTCGGCACGACCCCGCCCCGGATGGTCATCTGCCACCTCGGCTCAGGCGCGTCCCTCTGCGCCGTCGCCGAAGGCCGCTCCGTCGACACCACCATGGGCTTCACTCCACTGGAAGGGCTCGTCATGGCGTCCCGGGCGGGCAGCATCGATCCGGGCATCCCGCTGTGGCTGATCAAACACGGGCTCTCCGCGCAGGACGTCAACTCCGCTCTCGACCGCGACTCGGGGCTACGCGGCCTCACCGGCACCGGCGACATGCGCCGCATCCGCGAACTGGCCGGCGAACGCGACGTGAACGCCCTCGCCGCCCTGGACGTCTACCACCACCGCCTCCGCGCCTGCGCCGCCGCCATGACCGCGTCCCTCGGCGGCCTCGACGCGCTCGTGTTCACCGGCGGCGTCGGCGAACACGACCCGTCCGTCCGCATGCGCCTGGCCGAGGACCTCGCCTTCCTCGGCGTCTCCGTCGACCCCGACCGCAACACGGAAGCGGACGGCGACGCCGACATCACCTCCGACGACGCCTCCGTCCGCACCCTGGTCGTCGCCGCCCGCGAAGACCTCGAAATAGCCGTCGGCACCCGCCGAGCGCTCGTCGGCGTATAAGCGCTCGCCGGTAGATGAGCGCACTGTCGTCGGCTACCCCGTAGGTCATCCGATTGCGTGAGTCACCTGGTTCCGTCAGCTATCCGATCGTGCAGCCATCCGATCGTGCAGCTATCTGAAAGCGTCAGGCATCCGATCCCGCAGAACATCGCTCAGGATGTTCGCCACTGGAATGACCGCCTCACACGGGTACTCGATCAACCGCGACGTCTGGAAAACCCACTGTCCGCCGGTGTTCGTGGCCGCGATGCTCAATGCGGACTCCTCGTTCCCGTCCGCGTAGACGAACAAGACCGGCGGCGACTCCACATACAGTTTGAGCCGCGCCCAGCCGCGCGCCTGCATCTCCCCGGCCAGAGCGTCCAGATGTCGTTCCGCGATGCGATGCCGATAGCGGACGCGCACCCACCAAACCCCGAGCCGACTCCGTGGGACCCTCACTCGCCCAGCCGCGCCCACGTCACCTTCCCGCCGCCGGCCAGCGTCCGAACACCCCAGGCCTGAACGAGCAGCGACATCATCAGCAGCCCTCGCCCGGACTCAGCCAGGTCGCCCTCTGCGCCGCCCTCCACACCACCTTCTGCGCCGCCCTCCGTGTGGACGAGTGGGAGGCCATCGGAGCGGTCCTCCACCTCCACCACCGGATGGCCGTTCTCCAGAAGAAGACGTACGGGAATGAACTCCGTGTCGGTGTGCCTGTGGACGTTCGTGACCAATTCAGTGACGACCGTACGTCCGATGTAGTCGTCCCCAAGCCCCCACTCCTGGAACACACCTGCAAGCCATCTACGAGCCATCTCCGGCGCGCGCGCGGAAGATTTGAGCGAGATCACCCCTATCTTCGTGGCGAGTTTGAATCGATCACGGAAAACGACCTCCAGAACCGATGTTGTTCGCGAAATCCGGTGGCCAAATCATCTCCCTCATGTCACTCTGTGCACTGGAATTTGCACGAAGAGTGCACATGGACTGCCCTTCCGCGGCAGCCGCCACACATGGCCGGTCATCACCGGCCGTCCACGATCAAGGGAGACGGAGCAATGGGACAACGTCCGAACGATCTACGACCCTGGGAGTCACCCAACGCGCTGTTCGGCTCCGAACTGCGGCGTTACCGGGAAGCCGCGGGCCTGAGCATCGCCGGCCTGTGCGACCTGATCCAGGACGGTGCGCCGTACTCGAAGAGCACGATCGGCTCCGTGGAACGCGGGGAGTCACGCCCCGACCGGCTCCTCGCCGTCCACGCCGACCGCGTTCTCGACACCCGCGAGGCGCTGACCCACATGTGGGACGGCCTGTTCAAGGGCGCCAACGCCGTCCCGGCATGGTTCGCCGACTGGGCGATGCAGGAACCGAAGTTCGACGCCATCCGCAGTTACGAACCGCTGGTCGTCCCCGGTCTTCTCCAGACCCCCGCCTACGTCGCCCACCTGCTCGACAACAACGAACCCGCCGTCGAGGCCCGCCTGGCACGGCAGGAGTCCTGGCCAGTGACACGGCACCACACCTGATGTACGTGCTGGACGAGAGCGTGCTCCTCCGCGACGCGGGCAACCCCGACGTGATGCGCGACCAACTCCAGCACCTGCTGACGGTCTCCTGCCGTCGTATCCGCATCCAGATCGCCCCGCTCCGCCTGCACGAGGGCATCGGCGGAGCCTTCGCCATCGGAACGCTCCCGGATGGAGGCGAGGTAGGGTACAAAGACAACGCAATCAGCGGCGACACGACCACCGATCGCCTCGAAATCAAACGGCTCACCGGGCTGTTCGCGTCAATTCAGTCCGCCGCGTACCCCGTGGACCAGTCCCTCGAACTGATAGCAAAGGTGGCGAAGGAGAAATGGACCTGAGCATCGCCACATGGCGCAAGGCAAGCCGTAGCTCCAATAACGGCGGCAACTGCGTCGAACTCGCACGCGTCAGCGACACCGTCGCCATACGCGACAGCAAGGACCCCCGCGGACCCCAACTCCTCCTCACCCCCCACGACTTCAGGCAACTGACCCAGAGCCTGAAGAACGCCTGATCCAGAACAGCGCCTGCCGCTTCAATCTCGAGTGCTGGCCCGGGAGCTCGTAGCCCAGTGGCTCATAGCCCCGTGCTATAACCCAGCGGCTCGTAGCCCAGTGCTCGTAGCTCGTAGCTCGAAGTTCGTGAATCGGCGTTGTGCGGTGGGGGCGGCGCTGCGTACGGGGCCGCCCCTCCAAAGTCAAGGGCGCCTTCGGCGTCGCTTCGCGATGGGACTCCGTCCCACCCTTGACTTCGGAGCCTCTGCGGCCCCTGAGTGCAGCTTTCGTCGGGCAGGCTCCGCCTGCCCTCTGCCCGACGCACCGCCCCCACCGCCGGCCAAGAAGCTTCACCGTCACCCCTTTAAAGGGCACCAGCTATTTTGAATCCGTTCTGATGGGATGAGACGGCACATTGCCTATGGGACCATGCAATCTTGTGGAACGATGCATTCCCTGTGGGGCGATGCCCGATTTTTCGGACTCGTTCCTTTGTTAAATACCGCCAAACTCCGACGTGGCGCGGTGGTGACAATATTGGAGCCTGATATGGACTGCGATTGGGGGTGAGGGGCGTTAGAATTGAGTTATGGGAACAGTCGCGGTCGATCTGGCGGGGGCGTCCACCATGGAATTGGTGAACGCCGCGTCCGCGATCGCGGCCGAACTCGCCCGGCGCGAGCCGCCCGAATCGGCGGCCGCCTGCCTGGAACTCACCGAAATTCTTTCCGCGGCCGGTGACATGAACGAGGCCGCCCTCGCCGGGTTCGTCTCCGTCGTGGACACCGGTCGTGAAGTGCAGCGGTGGGGGTTTCCCTCAACGCAGTCGTGGCTGCGCAACCGGCTCGGCATGCGCGATACCCGGGCCAGGGAACGCCTCACACTCGCCCGGCAGCGGCACCGGCTCACCCAGGTCACGAGGCGGTGGCGCACCGGTGACCTGTCGCTCGGATACGCCGCCACCATCGCCGGTGCGGTCGCCCGGCTGGACGATGAGGACTGCGGCGCCGCCGAAGAGATCCTGCTCAGCATGGCCGACCAGGACTTCTCAGCCGGGAAGGTCGCCTCGTTCGGCAAGCGGATCCGCGACGTCATCGCCGAGCGGGACGGCACCGAACAGGCACCCCGCGACGCCGAACGCGGCTACGAGCGGTCCTGGATCGATTCGACGCGATCCCTGGACGGCGGCCGGTACATAAAGGGGTGGCTGAACGCCGAGGACGCCGCCATCTGGGACGGCACCCTCGGGCCGCTGGCCAAGCCCGCCGGGGCCGACGACGATCGTGACCTGCCCGAGCGGGCCGCAGCGGCGTTGTCCGCCGTGCTGTCGGGCGGGCATAGGGCCACCAAGGTCACCGTCATCTGCGACCTGGACACCCTCACGGGTGGCGCCGCCCCTGCGAGGTTGACCGACGGAACACCGATCCCCGCCGAGCAGGCCCGGCGGATCGCTCTGGCGGCCGGAGTCTCGCCCCTGCTGCTGGGACGCAGTCACGTGCCGCTCTACCTTGGATACCGGGAACGGTTCGCCACGCCGGGACAGCGACGCGTCCTTGAGACCCTCTACCCCACCTGCGCCGTCGTGGGCTGCGAAGTCCCCGGGACGTTGAGCGAGGTCGACCACGTTCACGGCTGGGCCCTCGGCGACAGCCCCACCGACATCGACCAACTCGCCCTCACCTGCGGATTCCACAACCGGTACAAGGCGGCCAACCCCAACCAGATCACCATCCGCCGAACAGCCGACGGCCGCTACACCTACCGCCTTCAACCTCCCAGACCCGACATCGGGAGCGAAACACGGGAACCCGCCGCGACAGGTCGCCCACCCCCCTGGCCTCAAGCCGCATAAGGCTCTGCCCACCTTGCGCGATCGCTACGGGTAAGAGCGTCACGGTCCGGGTGTGCCGCCGGGCGGCTGGCGCGGCGGCGCGCCGATGAGGGACCTGGCCACCAGGATCCGGCGCATCCACGCCGAACTGGACGGCGCCTACGGGTCCCCGCGGATCACCGCCGAACTGCGCGACCAAGGGCTAAGGGTCAACCACAAGCGGATCGGGCGGGTGGCGCGCGTTCGGGGATCGCCGGGCTGCGGCTGCGCCGCAAGATCCGCACCACGCTGCCCGCCCCCGACGCCACACCCGTGCCCGACCTGATCAAACGAGACTTCACCGCCCCGGCCCCCGGGCAGCGGTACGTCGGCGACATCACCTACCTGCCGGTCGCCGACGGGGAGTTCCTCTACCTGGCCACCGTGCTGGATCTGGGCCCGCGCCGGCCGGCGGGCTGGTCGATCGCCGACCACATGCGCACCGACCTGGTGACCGACGCACTACAGGCGGCCGCAGCGGCCCGCGGCGGACGCCTGGACGGGGCGATCTTCCACTCCGACAACGGCGCCCAGTACTGCAGCAAGGACTTCGAGCGGGCCTGCCGCCGGCTCGGGGTCACCCAGTCCCGCGGCGCGGTCGGCACCAGCGCCGACAACGCCGCCGAGTCTTTCAACGCCACCCTCAAACGCGTAACACTGCAAGGAGCCGCCCACTGGCCCGACGCCCGCACCGCCCGCCAGGCCGTATTCGTGTCCACATTTCGGGGGAAGCCCCCTCTACCCGCCCGAGGCCCGTATCGCGATCGTCTGCGACGTCGCCCCGCACCTGACCACGAAGAAGTGCCAAACGGGTCGGCACCTGGGCGACGACGAACAACGTCGAGATCGCCTACACCTTTACCAACAGCTCCTGGCTCAACCGCGTCTCGGGCCAGTTCACCGCCCTGCGCAATTTCACCCTCGACGGCACCGACCACGATGGCCACAAGCAGGGCAGCGTGATTTGCCGCTACATCATTTGACGAAACCGCCACGCCGACGACCGGCGCCTATGCTCTGTCGTCGACAGGGCCAACGTCGCCCGACCGTGCAAGAGGGCAGAGAAGATGACCACACAGACCGACCGTGTCGACCACGAACTGATCCGGGCAGCAGCGCACGTCGCGGTCACACGCTGCCGGGGCGATGACCACACCATGGCCGCTGCGGCCCGCACCGGGGACGGCCGGATCGTCACCGCGGTGAACGCTTATCACTTCACCGGAGGCCCCTGTGCAGAGCTGGTCCTGATCGGCACTGCTGCCGCCCAGGGCGCCTATGACCTGGACACCATCGTCGCCGTGGGTGACCGCGGCCGAGGTGTCGTGCCCCCATGTGGCCGCTGCCGCCAGGTCCTTCTTGATTACTTCCCAGCACTCAAGGTCATCGTCGGGACTAACGACGGCCTCCGGATGGTGCCCGTCACCGACCTGCTTCCCGAAAGCTACATCTGGGCCAACCACCAGCTCGATGCTGAGGAGAGCGCTCCACTCGGCACGAGCTGACGCGCCAGGCCGTTACAGGGCGAACGTTGCCTGCTGTGGCACCAGCAATCGTGCCGGGCGGGACGAGCGCGTATTCCGGCCGAGCGCGTATTCCAGCCGATTCGCCCGTGCACCCGCATCCTGGTCGTCCGCATCTCAACCTGACGGGCAGGCATTTAGAAAAGTACCGATACCTGTCGATGCCGTTGGGCCGCCCAGCGCGGAGCCCCTGGTTACCGGGTCGCCGACCGTCGTCATTTGCTCCATCGCTTGAACGGCGCCGTGTAACGTGCCGTCCTCCCGTCACCGTGGCGGTCTCCGCGAACCCCGGCAGGAACCGCACCCGTCGGCAGCTGCCGACGCCTGCGAGGTCCGGGAGAGCCCGGGTGCCCGGGGGGTGAAGGTCAGTCGATGGCCCATTCGCCGGTGAAGGTCGGTTCGCGTTTCTCGTTGAAGGCCTCGAACGCGGCCGGGGCGTCGGCGGTGGCGAAGTTGACCGTCTGGGCGCGCGCCTCGTTGGCGAGGGCGTCGCGGAATGAGCTGTTCGCGCCCTCGGTCAGCAGGGCCTTGCTCTGCGCCAGCGCCACCGGTGGCCCGGCGGCGAGGCGTCCGGCCAGGTCGGTGACGAACGCGTCGATCTCGGCCGGGTCGACCACCCAGGTCACCAGGCCCAGCCGGTGAGCTTCTTCCGCGTCGATCATTTCGGCGAGCAGTGCCAGGCGTTTGGCTTGTTGCAGGCCCACCAGCTTGGGCAGGAGCCACGAACCGCCGAAGTCCAGGGACAGGCCGCGGCGGGCGAAGATCTGGGAGAAGCGCGCCTCGGGGGTGGACACCACCAGGTCGCAGCCGAGCGCCAGGTTCCAGCCGGCGCCGACCGCCACGCCCTCGACCTTGGCGATCGACGGGACCGGCAGTTCGTGCAGGAGCAGCGCCACGTCGTTCACCGTGCGCATCCGGTTCAACGGATGTCCGGACGCGACGCCGCCGGACAGGTCGGCGCCCGCGCAGAACGCCCCGCCGGCTCCGGCGATCACGACCGCGCGGACGGCGGGATCGTTGCGGGCGGCGGTGAGTTCCTGGTGCAGTGCCGCCCACAGGTCGGCGTCGATCGCGTTCCTGCGGTGCGGGCGGTTCAGTGTGAGGGTCAGGACATCGGTGTCGCGGGTGACGAGCAGGACGTCGGTGGCCATCACAGGTCCTTCGGGTCGTCGGTCGGTATGTGGTCGGTCGGTATGTGGTCGGTGATTACAAGGGCGGCCAGGCGGGCGCGGTGGTCGCTGGGAGGGCCGAGGAGCAGTTCGCTGCTCTTGGCGCGCTTGTAGTACAGGTGGGCGTCGTGCTCCCAGGTGTAGCCGATGCCGCCGTGGTAGTGGACCATGGCGGCGGCCGTCTCGAAGAACGCCGGGCCGATGTAGGTCTGCGCGAGTGAGGCCGCCGCCGGGAGGCCGGGGCGGTCGTGGTCGGCCGTCCATGAAGCGAAGCGCAGTACGGACACCGCCTGCTCCCAGGCGCTGTACATGTCGGCGCAGCCGTGCTTCACGGCCTGATAGGAGCCGATCGCGCGGCCGAACTGCATGCGCGCCTTCGCGTACTCGACGGTCAGCTCCAACGCGCGTCCCATTCCTCCGACCTGTTCGGCGGCCAGCGCTACCGCCGCGAGATCCGCGACGGTCTCCAGCGCCGCTCCGGCGTCCGGTACCGACAGCGGACGGGCCGGTGTGCCGTCGAAGGCGAGTGCGGCGAAGCGGCGGGTCGGGTCGAGGCCGGTCAGGGCGGTACGGGTGAGGCCGACCGCGTTGCCCTCGACGGCGAACCAGCCGGGGCCGCCCGGCGTGCGGGCGTGGACGAGGACCAGATCGGCGGAGTCGCCGGCGAGGACGGGCGTTTTGACGCCGTCCAGCCACCATGTCCCGTCGTGTACGGTCGCGGTCGTCGTCCCGCCGGCGCGGTCCCAGGAGCCGCCGCCCTCGGCCGCGGCGACGGTGCCGGCCAGTTCGCCGGCGGCCAGCCTCGGGAGCAGCGCGGCGCGGGCGGGTTCGTCCGCGTCGAGGGCGAGGAGGACGTCGGTCGCGAGGACCGCCGAGGCCAGGAACGGGGAGGGTGCGAGCGCGCGGCCCAGTTCCTCCATCACGACGGCGCGTTCGGTGTGGCCCGCGCCGGAGCCGCCCAGGTCCTCCGGGACGACCAGGCCGAGGACGCCGAGATCACCGAGCGTCCGCCACAGGTCGGGGTCGTAGCCGAGCTCCGAGTCCATGACCTCGCGGACCTTCGCGGTCGGTGAGCGGTCGGTCAGGACTTTGCGGACGGTGGCGCGCAGTTCTTCCTGTTCGGCGTCCAGGACGAGTTTCACCGGCCGCCCTCCTCACGCTGGGTGCCGACCTTGAGTTCGCGGAACGGGACGTCCCGGTCGACCTGCGGTTCCTTCGGCAGGCCGAGGATGCGTTCGCCGATGATGGTGCGCTGCACCTCGTCGGTGCCACCGGCGATTCCGGACGCGGGCGCCGCGTTGATACCGAGCGCGAGGCCGTCGCCGTGGACGTCGCCGGGCTCCCAGGCCACCGCGTTCGCGCCCGCCAGCTCACCGGCCACCGCGATCGCACGGCGCAGCTGGAGCGCGCCGGCCAGCTTGGCGACGGAGCCGCGTGCCCCCGGCGGCCGGCCCGCGGCGGCCTCCTGCCGCATCCGCGCGTTGAGCAGGTCGAGTGCCCGCTCGTGCGCGTACAGGTCGGCGAGGCGTTCGCGCTGTGCCGGGACGTCCGTGGCCCCTTCGCGGCGGGCCAGGTCGAGCAGCGCCGCGAAGGTGAGCGCGCTGTTGCGCGAAGGACGCGATCCGCCGATCGACACCCGCTCGTGGCCGAGCATGGTCACCGCGGCCCGCCAGCCGCCGCCGACCTCGCCGATCACCGCGTCCGCGGGGATGCGCACGTCGTCGAAGTACACCTCGTTGAACGGCGCCTTACCGGACATGTCCTTGAGGGGACGGACGGTCACGCCCGGCGCGTGCATGTCGACGATGAACATGGTGATGCCCGCGTGCTTGGGAACGTCGGGGTCGGTACGGGCCAGCAGGGCGCCGAAGTCGGCCCATTGGGCGTTGGTCGTCCACACCTTCTGGCCGTTCACCACCCAGCCGTCCCCGTCGCGGACGGCCCGGGCCTGGAGGCTCGCCACGTCTGATCCGGCGCCCGGCTCGGAGAACAGCTGGCACCAGATCTCCTCGCCGCGCAGCAGGCCGGGCAGGTGGCGCCGCTTCTGCTCGGGTGTGCCGAGGTCGACGAGGGTCGGCCCGCACATGCCGAGGCCGACGATGAACGGGTAGGTGGGGAGGTCGTACTCGGCGGCCTCCTCCGCGAAGATCTGCTGCTCGGCGGTGCCGAGCCCCCGACCGCCGGCCTCCTCGGGCCAGGTGATCCCGGCGTACCCGGCGTCGTACAGCGCGGCCTGGAACTCCTTGGCGCGGCGCAGATGCTCGTCGGGGGTCGCGTCCGGGTCAGGCGCGGGCGCATGCGCGCGCAGCCAGGCGCGGACGCCGGCCCGGTAGTCCTGTGATGTCATCGGCTGTTCCTTCCCCTCGCTCGTCATGCCGCCAGGCTGCGGACGGCGTCGCGGGCGGCCTCGGCCAGGCGGATCTCCTGGTCGGCGCGGGCCTGCGCCTCCTCGCGGTAGCCGTCGTCGGCCATGTGCCCGGCCGCGTAACGGGCCCGGACGCCCACGCTGATGCAGGCGGAACGCCACTGGGCGAACGCGACCCAGTACGGGACGTCCGACACGTCGCGGGACGACAGCCGCTCATACCGCTCGACCAGGTCCGTTCTGGACGGGAATCCGGGCACGACGGTGGGGCCAGGGGTGCCCACCGGCTCGGGGTCGTCCGGTTCCTGCCAGGTCGCCACGAGGTAGCCGACGTCGGCCAGCGGTTCGCCCGAGGTCGCCAGCTCCCAGTCGAAGACGGCGCGGACCGTGCCGTCGGGACCGAACGCGAGATTGCCGGGACGGTAGTCGCCGTGGACGATCCCGGTCCGCTGCGCCGGGACGTGCGAGGCGAGCAGGTCGTGCGTCTCGTCGAGCAGGGCGAGATGCGCGACCTCCGACTGGCGGATCTGGCGGTGCCAGCGCCGCAGCTGCCGCTCGGCGTACCCGGTCGAGCGCACCATCGCGTCGAGGCCCTGTTCGTACGGGTCGAGGACGTG
This sequence comes from Spirillospora sp. NPDC048824, assembly GCF_043198455.1. Taxonomy (NCBI): domain Bacteria; kingdom Bacillati; phylum Actinomycetota; class Actinomycetes; order Streptosporangiales; family Thermomonosporaceae; genus Spirillospora; species Spirillospora sp. NPDC048824. The sequence continues at coordinate 478,075 of NZ_JBICUS010000002.1, forward strand.
CAGCGCGACGAGCACCTCGACGAGGCTCTCCCCCGCCCGCGCCCGCGCCGCCGGTTCCAGGCGCGCCGCCGCGTCGGCGTCGGCGAGCACGAGTCCGTCCACGAAGCCCATGACGTAGAACGGGGCGCCGGCGACGCCGGTGTCGTCGCAGAACGCCAGCGGCGGCGCGACCGGGACGCCGGTGCCCGCCATCGCCGTCATGAACCGCCACTCCCGTCCCATGTCGTGCGCGGTCTGCAGGACGCCGCCCATCGGCGGGCGGCGCAGCGCGTACGCGGCGCCGGCGGCGTCGGTGACCCGGTAGGTGAGGTTGGACCGGCCACCCGAGACCAGTTCGAACTCGACCGGCGCGATCAGCCCCTCGACGTTCGCGGCTAGCCAGCGCCCGACCCGTTCCCGATCGATACCCGGCAAGGGGTGAGCATCCCCGGGCTCAGCACCGCCCGATCGGACGCCGCCCGATTGGACGCCGCCCGGCTGGACGCGGTCAGGTTGGACGCCGCCCGGCTGGACACTGCCGGTGGGACGGGGCTCAGCGGCCGACATAGTTCGGTTCCCTCTTCTCCAGGAAGGACCGGACGCCTTCACGGTGGTCTTCGGTGGTGAACAGTTCCCCGAGCGTGGTGGTCACCCACACGCCGAGGTCGTCCCAGTCGGGATCGAGGGCACGCCGCAGCCCGCGTTTGACGAACAGCTCACCGAACCTCGCGCGGCGCGCCGCGACCCTCAGGTCGGCCAGCAGCGCCAGCTCCATGCCCCAGCCGACGGCGGGCCCGTTGACGGCGGCGATCACCGGGACATCGGTGTCGAGCAGCGCACCGGCGGCCGGTGTGAGCCGGGGTCCGGGCCTCGCCGCCGCGCCGCCCGTGTCACCCGCAGTGCCCGTGTCACCCCCTGTGTCCGTGCCGCCGGTCATCAGTTCGCGGACGTCGTCTCCGGAGCAGAAGGAGCGGGCAGCGCCGGTCACCACCAGTGCCCGTGCGTCGGTCGTGCGCACCAACTCGGTCAGTTCGTCGTAGGTCTGCCGGCGCAGAACGTTGTGGACCTGCGGCCGGTCGAGCGTCACGATGCCGACATGCCCGTCGGTGTCGTACCTGACGTCCCGTTCCATACTGTTCCTCCCTGGTCGGCTCGCCGGCGCTGGGACGGTGGTCTCGGCGGGGCCGGTCTTGGTCGATGACCACGCTTTTCCGCAAGATTTCCTGTATGAACGTTAGGTCCGCCCGCATCCTCCGAGCGGTGTCAGGGTCGGCGTGCGCCCACCATGTCGAGCGCGAGCCGCCGGTAGTTCCGGGCGACCTCGGGCCGGCCGAGCGGACCGTCCGGCGAGAACCAGGCGGCCACTCCGGTGCACATCACGACGATCGCCCTGGACGCCTCCAGCGGGATCGGCGTGGTGAAGACACCGAGTTCGGCGCCCTGCGTGATCACACCGTCGAACAGCCGCTGCTGCTGGTGGCGCTTGCCGATGTGCCTGGTGCGGACCGGTTCGCCCAGCGCGCGCAGTTCGCTGGTGCCCAGCATGGTGCCGCGCTGGTCCCGGAGGTGGAACAGCACGTGCGTCTCGACGAGCGCCCCGAGCCTGCCGGCGGGGTCGTCACCGGCGGCGGCGAGCGCCGCGCGGCTGTCGCGGAGCAGGGCCTCGATCCCCCGCTCCATGATCGTCGCCAGAACCTCCTGCTTGGACTCGAAGTGGTAGTAGAGCGCGGGCGGGCTGATCCCCGCGCGCATCGCGATGTCCCGGACCGAGGTGCCGTGGTAGCCGTGCTCGGTCATCACGGCGATCGCGGCCTCCAGGATCCCCGCCTCGCCCGGCCCCTGCGCCATCCGGCTAGTCCCTCGCCCTGTTCGGGCCGGCGAAGCCGAACAGGTAGCCGGCGACCTTGCGCATCTGGATCTCCTCGGAACCCTCGGTGATGCGGTACCGGCGGTGATGGCGGTAGATGTGCTCGAACGGCGTGTGCCGCGTGTAGCCGAGACCGCCGTGCACCTGCATCGCGCGGTCGGCGGCCTCGCAGACGAACCGGTTGGCCCGGTAGTTGCACATCGAGACCCGGTCGCTGATCTCCATGTGCGGCAGCCGGTCCAGTTCCCAGGCGGTCTTGCGGATCAGCCCGCGCAGCATCTCGGCCTCGGTCTGCAATTCGACCAGCGGCCACTGGACCGCCTGCCGCGTCGCCAGCGGACGGCCGAACGTCACGCGCCGGCGGGCGTACTCGACGCTGCGGTCCACGCAGTACTGCCCGGCGCCGACTCCGGAGGCCGCCTGCCGGATCCGGTTCTCGTGGACGAACGTCTGCGCCACGGCCAGGCCCTCGCCCTCGCCCCCGAAGACCGACGAATGCGGTACCCGCACGTCCCGGATGGTCACTTCGGCGTGGTCGGTGGGCATGTTGAACGTCCACCAGTGGAAGTCGACCGAGAAGCCCGGCGCGTCGGTCGGGACGAAGAACGCGGTGATCCCCCTGGCGTCGCCCGGTTCGCCGCTCGTCCGGGCGAAGACCACGTCGTGGGTGGCGGAGTGCATGCCCGAGTTGAACCGCTTGGCGCCGTTGATGATCCAGTCGCCGCCGTCGCGGACCGCGGTGGTCTCCATCCAGGTGGCGTCGCTGCCGTGCTCGGGTTCGGTCAGGCCGAAGCCGATCCGCTTGTCCCCTGCGAGCATCGGCTCCAGGTACTCCTGTTTCTGCTCGGGCGTCCCGAACTCCAGGAGCATGTGCGCGAACGGGAAGTTCCCGACGACGGACGCCTCGTTCTGCAGGTCGTTGTGCAGGCCCAGGCCCTTGTGCGCCAGGTGCTCGCGGATCACCGCCATGTCGAGGTTCGTCCCGTCGGAGCCGCCGACCTCCTTGGGCAGCCCGTAGCGCAGCCACCCCGCCGCGTCGGCGCGCCGGAACATCTCGCCGAGCAGTTCCTCCCACTCGGGACGGGGCACCCCGCCGTTCTCGAAGTCGGTGCGCGCGTACTCGCGGCGGTGGTCGAAGAAGCGCTCGTTGTCGTCCTGGGATTGGAGCGGAGCGATCTCCCGTTCGATGAACGCGTCCAGCTCGGCGAGCCTCCGGGTCAACTCAGCCGGAAGGTGGAAATCCATAAAATCTCCTTAACCTTTGTTCAGGCAGGATGCCACCGGTACCGGCCCGGAAGGAAGAGACGGGGAGGAAGGGGGCGGGGAGGGAAGGGGCCGGGAGGGCGTCAGCGTCCTGGTTTCTGGTCCTCGCGGGCTCGGCGTTCCTCGTCCTCCAGGAGCGGGCCCACCCGGAACGGGACCTGGTGGGTGAGGACGATCGAGGTGGTGCTGCGGCGGACGCCGGGGCAGGCGAGGATCGAATCGATCACCTCGTGGAGTTGCTTGCCGTTCGGCGCGACCGCGCGGACGAGGAGGTCGCCCTGTCCGGTGATGCCGAGGACCTCCAGGACGCGCGGGATCGCGGCCAGCGCGGCGGCGGCTTCGCGGAGGCGGCCCTGGGCGACTTCGAGGGTGACGAACGCGGTCAGCTCGAAACCGATGGCGCCGAGGTCGACCTCGCGGCCGCGGTGGCCGATGACGCCGTCGCGTTCGAGCCTGTCGACGCGAGCGTGGGCGGTGTTGCGGGCGATGCCGAGCCTCGCCGCCAGTTCGGTGATGCCGATGCGGGGCTGCTCGACGAGGCGGCGAAGGATCTGCAGGTCGAGGAGGGTGGTACGGGTCACGAACGCTCAGCTCCGGCAAGAAGTCAGATCGAACCTGAGCAATCTGCTCAGATATCGCCCCATCATCTTGCACGACGCTCATCCGGGATGGCCGCCCCCGCGGAGCCGGCGCCCGAACGCGACGGCAGGGCCCGTCCCGTCCTCCCGTCGCGTCGATGGCGCCGGGAGGCCCGGACGGGCCCGTGCGGGCGGAGGCTCAACGGCCTGAAGCCCGGCCGTCAGCCGGGGTGGGCCGGGGCCGTTTCGCGGGTCAGGTGGCCTGGGGTTCGAGGACGTCCAGCCGCCGGCGGCGTTCGGACCATTGGAGTGAGTGGCGGATGGCGTCTTCGATGTTGTACTCGGGTTTCCAGCCGAGCAGCTCACGTGCCTTGGCCGGGTTGACGTAGGCGCCGACGACGTCGCCGGGGCGGGCGGGGGCCTCCTCGGCCTGGAACGAGTCGCCGACGACCTCGCGGAAGGCTTCGACGAGTTCGCGGACGGTGGTGCCGTCGCCGGTGCCGAGGTTGATGACCTGGTAGCCGGACCGGCCGCCCAGCGGCGGAATGAGGGAGTCGAAGCGGAGCGCGGCCTCGTAGAAGGCGCGGGCGATGTCCCAGACGTGGATGTAGTCGCGGATCGCCGTGCCGTCGCGGGTCTCCCAGTTCACGCCGGTGATCTTGAAGGGGACGCCGAGTTCATGGCACTCGATCATCTTGCCGAGGGCGTGCGTGGGTCTGCTGCTCTGCAGTCCGGTGCGCAGCTGCGGGTCCGCGCCGATCGGGTTGAGGTAGCGCAGCGAGATGACGCGCAGGCCCTGGGCCTTGGTGAGGTCCTCCAGAAGGAGCTCGGCCATCATCTTCGAGCGGGTGTAGGGGTTCTGCGGTTCCAGGGCCGACGTCTCGGAGACCGACAGGTCCGGCTCGGGGCGGTACATCCCGGCGGTGGACGCGAAGATCATCCGGTCGCAGCCGTTGCGGACGAGGTGACCGGCGAGGTCGAGGGTCCTGCTGAGGTTGACCCGGTAGTAGCGCAGCGGGTCGGTCATCGAGTCGGGCACCACGATCAGCGCCGCGCAGTGGACGGTCGCGATGATGTCGGGGTGGTCGCGGAAGATCTCGTCGACCAGGTCCCCGTCGCCGATGTCGCCCTGGTAGAAGATCTTGCCGTCGGCGAACTCCGGCCGGCCCGTGATCAGGCTGTCGAGCACCACGGGCGTCACCCCGCGTTCGGCGAAGGCGGAGGCGATGGTGCTGCCGATGAACCCGGCTCCCCCGGTGATCAGGACTTTCATGTGGCATCCCCCAGATGGCCAGTGCGTCCCCTGAACGGTCACGCACAGGATCAGCAGGGGAACCCGGACGGTCAACGTCCCGCACGCCGGGTGACCGGCACCGGACGCCGGTGAACCCGCGGGGACGCCGGAGCGTCCGCGCACGAGTTCTTCCGGGCCGTCACCAGCGAAGATCGCCGAGCGTGGCCGCACGACATACGGATGTCCCAAACGGGCGCCGTCCGAACGGGCGCCGTCCGAACGGGCGCCGTCCGAACGGGCGCCGTGCGAACGGGCGGCGTCCGGGAGGGGCGTCCGGGAGGGGCGTCCGGCGCGAGTACAGCGTTTGCAGGATCCGCTCGGCGCCGGCGCCGGTCATCGTCGGTGGATGCAACCGATCCGCGTCCTCATCGTGGACGATCACGCGCTGTTCGCCGAGGCCCTCGCGGCGCGGCTGGGCCGCGAACCCGATCTGGTGATCCTGCCGATCGCCGACGACGTGCGGCGCGCACTCGCGCTGACCGCCACCGAGCGCCCCCACGTGCTCGTCCTCGACCTGACGCTCGGCGCGGAGAGCGGCCTGGACGTCCTGGACCGGGTCCGCGAGTCGAGTCCGGACGTCCGGGTCGTGGTGCTGACCGCGATGAGCGACCTGGACGCGCTGGTACGGGCCGTCCGGCGCGGCGCCGTGGGCTGGCTGGAGAAGACCGAGAGCGCCGACCTGGTCGCCCGCGTGATCCGGTCGGCGGCGCGGCGGGGCGGGTGGATCCCGCCGGACGTGCTGGGCGAGGTGCTGCGCCGCCTCATGCGGGACGACGGGGAGCCGAACGGCAGCGCACGGCTGCTCGCGGGGCTGACGCCGCGTGAGCGGGAGGTGCTGCAGTGCATGGTGGACGGCCTGGGCCGCGCGGAGATCGCCGAACGGCTCGGCCTGTCGGCGAACACCGTCCGCACCCACACGCAGAACCTGCTGGCCAAGCTCGACGTGCACTCCGCCCTGGAGGCGATCACCCTCGCCATGCGGGCCGGCATGCGGCCGTCGGATCCCTGACCTGCGCGGTGCGGTCCCGGGGGCGTGCCCTGGGTCGTGCCCTGGTCGTCCCTGGGTCGTCCCTGGGTCGTCCCTGGGTCCCTGGTGCAAACGGCGTAGGCCGGGGTCGTCTTTTGAGCGATTGCTCCGGTAACGGGCCTTCTTACGCTCGCCGTGACAAAGCCGGAGAAGCCCGCGACGTGCCGGAGGGAAGCTCGTGGAGATCGACGAAGTCGCGGCGCGGGTGGTTCGCAGCTACTGGGCGGTCCTGCTGGTCATGACGGTTCTTCCGCTGACGCTGGTGGCGCTCCTGATGAGCACGCAGCAGCCGCCGTCGGTCGCGAAGACGCGGCTGCAGGCGGGCGGCGAGGTGACCGACGCGGCGGCCGGGGACGCGGGCGTGAGCATCGTGGTCAGCCAGGTGAAGGCGTTCGCGACCGGCGACACCCTGCTGCGCGAGGTGCTGCGGCGGCAGCGGGTCGACCGGTCGGTTCCGAAGCTCGCGAAGGCCATCGACGTGTCCGGGCTCGGGACGTCCACGGTCGTGGAGCTGTCGGTGAAGGACGCCGACCCGGTCGTGGCGCGGAAGCTGGCGGACGCCATCGGAACCGAGGTCGTCAGGGAGATCAACGAGTCCAACCAGAGTGCGATCAGGCAGCGGCTCGACGAGATCGGCAAGCGCCTCCGGCAACTGGAGGGCCGGCTCGGGCCGCTGTCGCGGCGGGCGGCCGGGCCCGTCCCGGACGTCGAGGCCGCGAACGAGCGGGAGCGGGTGCAGTCGGAGCTGACGGACCTGCGGTCGAACCGCTCGGATCTGCTGACGCAGCTCACGTCGGCCGGGACGGCGTCGGTGGTGCAGCCCGCCGTGCTCGCCCCGAAGTCGGACCCGATGGTGATGATGTCGGCGATCGCGGGGCTGGTCGGGCTGGTCGGCGGGATCCTGATCGCGGTCGTGGCGGAGATGGTCCGGCCCACGATCCCGGGGCAGCGGCGGGTCGCGCGGCGGCTCGGGGTGCCACTGCTCGGCTGGGCCGACAAGGGGCCCGCGCAGCTCGCCGACCTCGGCCGGCGGGTGCGGCTGGCGGCGAAGAAGGAGGACGTCGGACGGGTCACGCTGGTCGGCGCACCCGGGCCCCTGCCCGCCGAACTGGTGTCGGCGGTGGCCTCGGCGGTGTACGGGAACGAGACGAAGCTCGTCACGGCCCGGCCGGAGCGCGGCGGACCCGGCGAAGGCGGCGGGGGCGGCGGCCCCGGCGGGGGCGGTGAACCCGGCGGGGGCGGGTCGCCCGGCGCGGACGGCGGTGGGCCGTCCCTGAACAGCGGCGGGCACGGCGGCCGGAGCGGCACGTCGGTGGTCCGCGGCGGCGGTGGCGCCGCCGTCATGACGAAGAAGCCCGGCGAGGCGTCCCCGTCGGAGATCACTCAGCCGGTCCCGGTCCGCCGGCTGTGCCACGTGCACGCGTTCGAGGACATCGACCCGGGCGCGGACGACGCGGTCGGCGTGGTCGTGGCCGTCGGGCCGGTGACGACGGTGTCCGGGCTGGAGACGGTCTGCGACCTGGTCGCCGCCTCCGGCTGGCCGCTGCTCGGCGTCGTGGCCACATCACGCAAGGCGACATCCCACAGGCCCGCGAGGGCGCAGAAGACCGCCAAGGGGCGGAAGGCCGCCAAAGCGCGGAAGGCCGCCCGAGCGCGAAAGAACAAGGAGTAGCCAGATGAGTCCAGCCGTTCCGTTCTGCGTCCCGCCGCTCACCGACGGGGTGCCCGACGCGGTCGCCAAGGTGCTCGACTCCCGATGGCTCACCACGGGCCCGGAGACCGCCGCGTTCGAGCAGGAGTTCGCCGACCACCTCGGCGCCGCGCACGTCGTCGCGGTCGCCTCGTGCACGAGCGCGCTGGAGCTGAGCCTCCGCGCGATGGGCCTGCCGCCGGGGTCGCCGGTGCTGACGCCCAGCCTGACGTTCTGCGGCGCGATCAACGCGATCCTGCACGCCGGGCACCGTCCCGTCCTGGTCGACATCGACGAGGAGACGCTGGTGCCGAGCCCGGAGACGGTCGCCGCGGCCGCGGCCCGGGTGAAGCCCGCCGCGATGGTCACCCAGAACCAGGGCGGCTACCCGGTGGACGTGCCGGCCCTCGCCGCGGCGGCCGGCCTCGACAGGACGCGGGTGGTGGAGGACACCGCGCACGGACCGGGCGCGGCGCGCGGCGGCGCCCCCGTCGGGTCGGCCTCCCATGCGGCGTGCTTCTCCTTCTACGCGACGAAGAACATGCCGATCGGCGAGGGCGGCGCGGTCGCGACGAACGACGAGGAGTTCGCCGACCGGGTCCGGTCGCTGCGGCTGCACGGGATGAGCAAGGACTCGTGGAAGCGGTACCTGCCGGGCGGAAGCTGGCGGTACGACGTGAAGGCCATCGGGCTGAAGGCCAACATGACCGACTCCCAGGCGACGATCGGACGCGCCCAGATCCGCTCGCTGCCGGGCTGGCAGCAGGCCCGCGCGGAACTCGTCGCCCGCTACGACGAGGCGCTGGCCGGGCTGCCCGGGGTCGTCCTCCCGCAGCGCCGCAGCCTCGACGGCGTCCAGCACGCCTGGCACCTCTACCAGGTGCGCGTCCCGGACCGCGACGCGGTCGGCGACGCGATGCAGGCGGCGGGCGTCGGGACGTCCGTCCATTTCATCCCGGCGAACCAGCTGACCGCCTACCGGGCGCTCCTCGGCGAGGAGGAGTGCGGGCTGCTGCCCGTGACCGACCGCGTCGGGGAGGAACTGCTGTCGCTGCCGCTCTACCCGGGACTGACGGAGGACGGCCAGCACCGGGTCGTCGCCGCCCTCGCCGAGGCACTGCGGACCCGGAACTGACCGTGCGCTGGTACTCGCCGCACCGGCTCCGCCGGATCCTGGGCGCGACGTGCGCCGGACCCGCCGCGGCCGCCTCGGCCGCGCCGGCCGCCAGCCCGCTCGCCCTGCTGCTGGACCGGGACGAGATCGTCCTCGCCGACCCGCGGGGGCAGCGCCTCCTGCGCGGCAGGCGGGTGCTCGTCACCGGCGCCTGCGGGACGGTCGGCGGCGCGCTCTGCCGGCGGATCCGGCGGCTCGGCCCGGACGCACTGTGCCTCGTCGACAAGGACGGGCGCGGGCTGGAGCGGCTCGCCCGCGAGCTGGCCGGGAAGCCGGGCGGCGACCCGGACGTCCGCGTCACCGTCGCCGAGGCGGACGTGCGGGACGCCGACCGCGTCGACGGCCTCATCGGGGACGCGCGGCCCGAGCTGCTCTTCCACGCGGCGGGCCAGAACCGGCTGTCGGCGGTCGAGGACGATCCCTGCCGCGGCGTCGCCGACAACGTGCTCGGCACCCGGCACGTCGTCGACAGCGCGGTGCGGCACGGGGTGCGGCGGCTCGTGCTCGTCTCGTCCGACCGGGCGGCGGAGCCGACGTCGGTGCTGGGCGCGACGATGCGGCTCGGGGAACTGCTGCTGCAGACGGCGACCGGCGGCCCGACATGCTTCGCGGCCGTCCGCGTCGGCGACGTCATCGGCGCGCCGGCCGCTCCGCCGGGCGCGCTCGGGACGCCCGGCCCGAGCGGCCCGCTCGCGCACCGCATCGCGGCCGGTGAGGTCATCACCCTCACGCATCCGGAGGCGGCGCGGCACGTCATGACGGTGACGGAGGCGGCGGGTCTGCTGATCGAGGCGGCGGCGCTCGCGGAGGAGGCGGAGACGTTCGCGCTCGACATGGGCCGTCCCGTCCCGGTGCTCGACCTCGTACAGCGGTACGCCGCGCAGCTCCGCACGCCCGCGGTGACGGTCAGGTTCAGCGGGCTCGGGCCCGGTGAGAAGCTCACCGAGAAGGCGTTCGCCGACTCCGAGCGCCGCATCCGCACCGCCCACCCGAAGATCTGGGGAACCCGGCCGGTGCCGCCGCCCGCCGGGCTGCCGCGGCTGCTCGACGCGCTCGCCGCGGCGGCCGAGGCGGGCGACGCGGCGCAGGTGCGGCTGCTGCTGCGCCGCCTGCTGCCGGAGTACCGCCCGGCCCGGCGTCCCCACCCGTCCCGTGAGGTGACCCGTGACCAGAGGTGACCCGCGACCAGAGGTGACCAGTGACCAGGGGTGACCCGTGACCAGAGGTGAGTCGTGAGTACAGCCAGGAAACTGCGAGTCGCGCAGGTGATCACCCGCTTCAACGGCGGCGGCGGCCGGGTGGCGCTGAACGGGGCCCTGGCGCTGCCGGACGGCACGTACGAGCGGGCGATCGTCACCGGCGGCGTCGGCATGGACAGCGAGCCCCTCTCCGGCGGCGGCACGACCGCCCGCGGCACCGTGCTCCACGGCGACGAGGCCGTCGCCAACGCCGCCGCCGGGGACCTCACGCCCGCGGCGCACCGCGCCGGGATGGAGATCGTCCAGGTGGGGCCGCTGGTGCCGCAGATCTCGCCGCGCGACGACCTCGCCGCGCTGTCCACCCTCACCAGGGTGCTGGCGGAAGGCCGGTACGACGTCGTCCACACCCACTCGTCCAAGGCCGGCGTCATCGGGCGGCTGGCGGCGGCACGCGCCGGCGTACCCCGCATCGTGCACACGTGGCACGGGTTCCCGTTCAACGAGTTCCAGTCGTGGGCGCGGCGCACCGCCTACATCCGCCTCGAACGCATCGCCGCCAAGCACACCGACGCGTTCCTCGGAGTCGGGACGGACACGGTGACGACCGCGCTGCGGCTCGGCCTCACGACGCCGGAGCGGGTACGGCTGTCGTGGCCGGCCGTGGACGTCGACGCGTACGCGACCGTCCCCGGGGCCAGGGCGCAGGCGCGCCGCCGCCTCGACCTGCCCCTCGGCGTGAAGGTCGTCGGGTCGATCGGACGGCTCACCTTCCAGAAGGGCCCGGAGATCTTCGCGAGGGCCATCGCCCGGTTGCCGGACGACGTGTTCGGGCTGTGGGTCGGCGGCGGCCCGATGGCGGACCGGCTGGCGAAGCTCACCGCGAAGCTCGGCGTCGAGGACCGGATGCGCTGGCTCGGGCACAGCGACGATGTCGCCGCCGTCCTGCCCGCGTTCGACCTGATGGCGATGGCGAGCCGCTGGGAGGGCCTGCCCTGCGTGCTGGTCGAGGCGATCAGCGCCGGGATCCCGCTCGTGGCGACGGCCGTCCCGTCCAACCAGGACCTCGTCCTCGCCGGGGAGACCGGCCTGCTCGTCCCGCCGGAGGACCCGGAGCGGCTCGCCGGCGCCATCGCGGCGATGCTGGACGACCCGGCCGCCGCCGACCGGATGGCCGAACGCGCCCGCGGCCGGATCGGCGAGTGGTTCACCCCCGCACACCTCGGCACGGTGCTGGACGAGACGTACCGGGGCACTTCCAGGCGGCCCTACCAGCGGTCATGACGGCGACAGCGACCAAGGCGGCGGGACGGCTCGCGACCGTCCCGGCCGGGGCGCCGGGGGAGGCGGCGGCGCCGCCGGGGGCCCGGCGGCGGTGGCGGCCGGAGGCGGTCGCCCTCGTCGCCGGCATCGCGTCGCTGCCGATGCTGATGCCCGCCGGGCTCGCTCCCGGGCCCGGCAACACGGCGCTGCCCGATGTAGTCCTGGTCCTGTTCGCCATCACGACGTTCCTGTGGGCGGGGACGCGGAAGCTGCCCGTCCGCTGGCCGTACCTGCTGCCCACCCTGCTGACGGTCCTCGCGGGCGGCATCGCGGCGCTCGCCAACGACGACGTCGGGGCGCTCACCCTCGTCAAGGACCTGTTCGTGCTGCTGTGGGCGGTCTGCGTCGCCAACCTCGGCCGCGACCCGTCCCTGCTCCGCGTCGCGCTGCGCGCCTTCGTCTGGATCGGCACGGTCTACGCGCTCGTCATGATGACCGGCTTCGCGATCGGGAACGACGCGGTCTCCGGCAAGCAGGTCGACGGCGAGCGCCTGATGTTCACCTTCGGCGACGCCAACTACGCGGCCAACTGGTTCATCTGCGTCTTCTTCATCGCGCGCGCGACCCGCTTCCCGGAGGGGAGATGGCGGCGCCGGGCCGTGTGCGGGATCCTCATCGCCGCCGAACTGCTGACCGGCTCGAACGGCGGCCTGCTCGCGCTGTGCTGCGCGCTGCTGCTCGGCTACGTGTTCCGGCTGTTCCGCGAGGGCAAGGCCCACCACGCCGTCGCGGTCGGCGCCGCCGCCGTGTTCTTCGGCGGCGGCGCGGTCGCCGCGGTCACGCAGATCGACGTCCAGCCGGCTCTGGACCGCGCCAGCGAGATGTCCCCGATCATCCGCGACTCCATCGGCCGGACCACCGGGGAGAGCACCGAGTCGCGCGGCGCCGTCTTCACCACGACCTGGCACATGATCGAGGCGCAGGACCACCCGTGGGGCATCGGCGCCGCGCAGACCGAGAGGCAGATGCTCGTCCGGCAGGAGACGTACGTCCGCGAGGCGCACAACGACTACATCGCCTCCATCCTGGAACGCGGGTTCATCGGCGGGGTCGCGCTGATCCTGATCGTGTCGGTCCTGGTACTGAGGTCGGTGCGGATCGCGCGGCGGGACGCGCTGAAGCCCGAGTACGCGCGGCTCGTCCCGCATCCCGAGCTCTTCGGGGCCCTCCTCGCCGTGTTCCTCATCTGCGCCCTGTTCTACGAGGTCCTGCACTACCGGCACGGCTTCGCCTTCTTCGGCCTCATCGCCGCCCTCGACCTCTTCGGCCGCCGGACCGGCACCGCGCTCCCCGATACCGGCACCGCTCCTCGCGAACCGAGAACCGCGCCCCCCGAACCGAGAACCACGCCCCCCGAACCGAGAACCACGCCCCCCGAACCGAGAACCATGCTTCCCGAAGCAGGCTCCGCGCCTCGCGGAACGGATACCGCGCCTCCCGAGACGACCGGCGCGCCGCCCGAGTCCAGGGGCGAGGCGGTGAAGTCGGTGCGCAAACGGCTCGTGTCGCTGGTCGCCGGGAACATGGCGGCGCGGGTGGGGGCGCTGGCGTCGCTGGGGGTCGCGACGATCCTCGTCGCGCGGGTCGGCGGGCCGGAGCTGGTCGGGGCGTTCACCCTGGTCCGGATTCTGCCGGGGCTGCTCTGCCACCTGTCGAACGCGGGGCTGCCGGCCGCCGCGCCCTTCTTCCTGGCGCGCGACGACCGCGACCAGAGCCGGGTGCGGCCGACGCTCGCCTGGCTGACGGTCATCGGCGCGTTCCTGGCGTGCCTGAGCTGGCTCGCGCTGAGCCCGCTGCTGTTCCTGGTCTTCTTCAAGTCGTTCGGCGTCTGGGTGACGCTCGCCGCGGCCGTCCCGTCGTTCACGCAGGGGTTCGTCTCCGTCGGGAAGGGTCTGCTCCAGGGGACGGACGACCCGAACGGCGCGAGCCTCGCCATCGCCGTCGAGGAGTTCGTGTTCCTGCCGATCTACGTCGCGATCCTGCTGGGCTGGCACGGGCCGGGCGCTCTCGTCGCCGGGCTCGTGCTCGCCGACATCGCCGCCGCGGCGTGGATCGCGCGGCGGCTGAGGCGGCGCGGGTTCTTCCGCGGCTGGGGCCGGCCGGACGCGCGGCTCGGCAGGTCGATCGCCGGCTACGGGTTCCGGGGCTACGTCGGCCAGCTCATCGACCTCCTCCAGCTCCGCTTCGACATGGCGCTGCTGGGCGCGCTCGCCGGGCCGAAGGTCCTGGGCGTCTACACCGTCGCGAGCAAGTTCGCGGAGCTGGTGCAGCTGCCAGGCCTCGCCGTGAACTACGTCCTGTACCCGGACTTCGCGAGGGAGGACAAGAGGAGCGCCGCACGCCGTACCGCGGCCCTCATCCTGCCCGCGCTCGGCATCTCCGTGCTCGCCGCGCTGCCGCTCGCGCTCATCGCCGGGACGGCGCTGCCGTGGGTGTTCGGCGACGTGTTCGAGGACGCGGTCGTGCCCACCTACATCCGTCTCGCCGGCGTCGTCACGTTCGGTGTGACGGGTCTCATCATGGCCTACCTGTACGGGGTCGGGCGGCCGGGCGCCGCGTCCACCGGGCAGGGCATCGGCCTGCTGGTGGTCGTCGTGCTCGGCATCGTCCTGATCCCGGCGCACGGCGCGGGGGGCGCCGCGGTCGCGACGTCCGTCTCCTTCATCGCCACCACCGCGGCTCTGCTGGCGTGGTTCCAGCACGTGAGGAACAAGGGGTGACCATGTCCGAGGATCTCATCGCCCGTCCCGTCGACCCGTCCGAGGGCATCCCGCCCTCGCGCGGGCGGCGGGCGCTGGACGTCACCGGCGCGCTGGCGGGGCTGCTGCTGTTCTCCGTCCCGCTGGTGCTCATCTACGCGCTGGTGCGGCTGACGAGCCGGGGTCCGGGGATCTTCCGGCAGACCCGGGTCGGGCAGGGCGGCCGGCCGTTCACCATCCTCAAGTTCCGGACGATGCGGCGCGACGTCGGCGGCATCAAGGTCACCGCGACCAGCGACCCGCGGGTCACCCGGCTCGGCCGCGTGCTGCGCCGCTGGTATCTGGACGAGCTGCCGCAGCTCGTGAACGTGCTGCGCGGCGACATGACGCTCGTCGGGCCGCGCCCCGAGACCTACGACCTCGCGGTGTACTACGACGCGCGCTGGCGGTGGGTCTTCGATCACCGGCCCGGGATGACGGGGGTGTCCCAGGTCAGGTTCCGGGACTCCGACGTGCTCCCTCCCGGTGAGGAGGTCGACCTCGCCTTCTACGTCGAGCGGCTCGCGCCGGCGCAGGCCGCCGTCGACGCGGTGTTCCTGAGCGACCCGTCGATGCGCGCGACGCTCCGGACACTGGCCCAGACCGTCTGGTACGTCCTGGGGTTCACCGTCCCGCCGCTGCGGGTATCGGCGGACGGGACGGTGACGGAGGTGGCGCAGCCGTCCGAGACCGCGCATCCCGCCAAGGAGCCCGGGTCGGCCGCCTAGCGGCGGCGGGAAGGTACGGCATGCATACGGGGAGCGTCCAGTTCAGGGTCGCGGCCGTCGCCGCGGCGGTCGTGCTGGCCGCGGGGCTCCTGTTCCATCAGCGTGCGGAGCCGTCCAGCCGGGAGCCCTACCCGGGGCCGCTCGCCTCGCCCGGCACGCCCGCGGCGGAGCCGGGCGGGACGCGCCGCATCGCGCTGAACACCGAGCCGTCCGACTACCCGCGCCTCCGGGCACTCGGCTACGACCTGGTGGACGTCAAACCCGACGCGTCCCTCGTCGCCGGCGTCCCGCCGGGCATGCAGGCGTTCCTGTGGGTGGGGAACTTCCACTGCGAGGACTTCGAACTCGGCTTCGAGGCGTTCAAGGACGCCGTCCACCGGTTCGGACGCGACCCGAGGGTCTACGGCTGGTACCTGTCGGACGAGCCGAACACCGGCGAATGCCCGGAGATCGTCAAGGACATCCGCCTCCGCGCCGAGTACATCGGACGGCACGCACCCGGGCAGCTCTCGTTCATCTCGCTCACCGACTTCCCGATGAAGCCCCTCACACCCGAGCGCGTCGGCGTCGACCTGTTCGGCCTCGACCCCTACCCCTGCGAGGGCTCGGCGGAGGCCCGCGAACACTGCGACATCGGCGCGATCGACCGGATGGTCCGCCTGGCCGACGACGCCGGCATTCCGCGCGCCAGGATCGCCCCCGTCCTGCAGGCGTTCGGGCAGGGCTGCTCCGACGGCGACAAGCAGTACTGGCTTCCCACGCAGGCCCAGTTCCGCAGCATCCTCGCCCGCTGGGACGTCCTGGCGCCGCGCCCCCGGCTGGAGATCTCCTACTCGTGGGGCCACCAGGACGAGTGGGCCTGCCCCACCCTCGCCGACGCCACCGGCGGCGACCACCCCGATCTGCAAAGCATGATCAAGGCCCGGAACACCCGCTGACGTCCGCCTCGCGGGCTAGTCGTCCTGTCCCTGGCTGTCGGCGACGGCCGGCTGCTGCTGGGGACCGGCGGGGAACGGGACCTCCATGGACCCGAGTTTCACGGCCAGAACCTCCATCACTCCGACGACCAGAACGAACGCGACGGCCATAAGGCCGAGCCTCTTGCGGTCCACCCCGCGCACCCCTTCAAACCCCAGTTAAGCAGGCAAAAAACGTAACACATCACGATGTGTAGGCCCGTACCGGACACACGAAGTGCTCGCATCGTTACAACTCGGCCCGCCCACCCCGAGAGCCGCAAACCCACCGTGCCCAGACCGAAACACACCCGACGGCACCGGTCTCCGCGCTCAACCGCCCGCGCCGCGAGAACGCGGCGCGGGCGGGCGTGGCGGAGGGGTGACTCCCGATCAGGACAGGCGGCTTGTCAGGTTGGCGGCCCGGGCGTTGACGCATTCGCCGGTCGCGAGGTCGAAGGCGAAGTTGTGGGCGAGGCAGTGGATCTGGCCGTCGCGGACGACGGCGCCGACGGAGAGGTCTTCGCCCGCGTGGGGGCAGTAGCGGGGGATGTCGTAGCGGCTGCCGTCGCATTCGACGGTGATGCGTTCGCTCTCGTCGCGTCCGGTCTCGTAGTCCTCGACGGCCATCAGGGCGGGCGCGTTGGCGTGCTTGAGGAGTCCGACGAGGTAGTCGTTGTAGACGTCGGGGTCGCGGTAGAGGCTGACGCGGAAGGAGATGAGGAGGTCCTCCCAGGCGAGGCGGCCGGTGAGGATGCCGTCGATCCAGCGGCCCGCGGCGGTGACGCGGTAGTGGGGACGGACGTCCGGGGAGGCTTCGGACACGGTGACACCGTCAGGGGAGAAGTCCACGTCCCAGACGCCGCCGTTCGGGCCGGTGACCTCGAAGCGGACGGTCATGGCGATCTGGCGGAGGAAGTAGTCGCTGAGGCCGCCCAGGTACTCGAAGTGGGCGACGAACCGGTCGTAGAGGTCGGGGCCGGGGTCGGGATGGCCGGCCACCACCTCGGCGATGGCGGGGGCGCGGTCGGCGGCGTAGCGGTCGAGGTATTCGGCGGCGTCGGCGAAGGAGAACTCGGCGGAGACGGGGTCGCGGGTGCATTCGCCGGTGTCGAGGTCGACGACGTCACCGGGTTTGAAGTAGTCCCAGCGTTGCTGCGGGAGGTGCTCGCGCAGCCAGGCGGTGGAGACGTCCGGGTCGCAGAACGCGCCTTCCCGCTGGTCGAGGACCCAGTTGAGGTGGCGGACCTCCGCGTCCAGGAAGCAGGGCGGGCCGGCGAACGGGACGGCGAGCTCCGGCGCGGTCTGCCGGACGAGGCGCTGCACGGCACGGAGCTTGGACACCCGCTTGTCCATGGAGACCCTGGCCATCTCGGCGGGCGGGTATTCGTAGCAGATCGGATGCCAGGACGCGCCGGACGTCTGCACGGCCATCAGGTCGAGCCGGCCCGCCAGGTGCTTGGCGCGGCGCGCCTGCGCGGCAGTGAGGCGGGCGTCGTTGCAGTGCAGGATTCCGCGGCCGTCGGCGACGATGAGAAAGGCGGCGTCATGGCACATCGGGGAGAGTTCCGGAATCGCGGTGATCCAGGAGCCTCGATTGTCGAGCGGGAATTTCTCCCACGAAGTCAACTCGATTACCTGGCGTCCGCCCGCGGCGGCCGTCATCCGTTCCCGGAAGGCCGGTCCCGGATAGCGCGGAATGAGGATTCTGGTCCGTTCCGGAAGCCGGTCGAGGACCCATGGATCGAAATGATCTAGATGCTCGTGCGAGACCGCGACCCAGTCGGCGTCCAGCAACGCGGCGACATCGAGGTGATCGTTTCTCGGATACTGGTGCCAGGCACCGAGAAACGCCCCGTCCGGCGCGAGCCACGGGTCCGCGAGCAGGTGGAACGCGGCGGCGTCCACCGCGACCCCCGCATGTCCGAGAAATGTGACCTTCGGCATGTGGAGACTGTCTCTCCACGGGCGCGCCGGCACACCCGCAGGAATACGCAAAGCGACTACGCCGTAGGCATGAAAGAAAGGCGAGGACAGAAATCGACTATCCCGGCTGAGACGCCTCAACAATGGGAAAAGTTTGCGCCGCCCAACTGCATGTCCAGAAGTGGACATGCACTGGTCTGTTGTGGTCAATTCTCTGGACATCCGCAGGTCGCAGGGGTGACCGTCTAAGACGGGTGCTGGAATAGCAGACGGGGGTTCTCATGAACAACGGGCGGTCTCGGTCGTCTCCGGCGGGCGTGGGGACGCTTGCGGATTCGGGTCCGCGGAGGGACCTCGGCGAATCGGGCGGGGCGGCCGCCGGCCACGGGGAGGACGTCCTGTGGCGGAGGCGGCTGCAGCACGACATCCGGCATGAACTCGGCACGATCATCATGCTGGCGTCGGCGGTCGTCGTCGCGGAGGACGTCGGCGACGGCAGCCGGGCGCGAGTCGAGCAGCTCCTCGGCGAGACCCGGTGGCTCGACCATCTTCTGCGGCGGCTCGACGAGGACGACGACCCGGACAAGGACGACTGCCGGCCGCTGCCCGGCCCGGAGCGCATCCGGGTCGACGACCTCACCGCGGAGGTCGTCACCGGGATGCGTCTCGCCACCCGGCACGAGGTGTGCTTCACCGGCGGTGAGGCTTGGGCGCACATGGATCCGGTCGCGTTGTGGCGCGCGGTCCGCAACGTCCTCGACAACGCGTGCCGCGTCGCCGAGCGGCGGGTGAACGTGCGGGTCGAGACGGACCGCGGCTGGATCGTCATCCAGGTCGATGACGACGGGCCCGGGTTCGGTGCGGTCCGGGAGACGCGTCCGGGCGGGGCCGCGCACGGCGGGCGGCGCGGCGGGCTCGCGTCGCTCGGGCTGGGCATCGTCCACGACCTCATCTCCGGCCACGGCGGCAGCCTGGAGATCCGTACGTGCGAGATGGGCGGCGCGCGGGTGCGGATGCGGCTCCCCGCGGCACCGCCACCGGACACCGCACCGCCGATGAACACCGCGCCGGCCGCGGGCACCGGGCCGGCCGAACCGCACGCCGACGACTGGCGGCGCCACCCATGAGAATGATCATCTGCGATGACCACGCGGTCTTCGCCGAGTCGCTGTCGCTGGTGCTGGCGGACGCCGGGCACAGCGTCGTCGGGGTGACCTACTCCCCCGCGGACGCGCTGCCCGCGCTGCGGGCCAGGCAGCCCGACATCTGCCTGATCGACCTGCAGTTCCCGTCAGGGACGGCACTCGACTGGATGCCGAGGCTGCGGGCGGCCTCCCCGCGCACGGACTTCGTCGTCCTCACCGGGTTCCTTGAGCGGCCGGTCCTGGACGCCGGGATCGCGGTGGGCGTGCGCGGGTTCGCCCACAAGGGCCAGCAGGCCGGCGACATCCTCACCGTGCTGCGCAGGGTCGCGAACGGCGAGGTCGTCGTCGATCAGGTGACCCGGCGCGGTCCGGCGCGGCCGCGCAACCAGGCGCAGCAGGTCGCCCGGTTCCTGACCCCGCGTGAACGCGAGGTGCTGACCCGGCTGGTGCGCGGCGAGTCGACGCAGGCGCTGGCGAAGGCGATGGGGGTGACGCGCAGCACGGCGCGCAGCCATGTGCAGAGCGTGCTGAGCAAGCTCGGTGTGCATTCGCAGCGGGAAGCGGTGATCGCGGCGGCCAGGAACGGCCTGGTCAGCGTGGAGACCGGGGAATGGCTCGCAGGCTGAGCACGGTGAGCGGGGACGTACCCGGACGGGCCGTCCGGGTACGTCCCGGGGAGTAGCGGCGCACACTCCCCACGTCCGACGTGAATCCGGATCCCGATGACTTAACGTGCAGGCATGAGCACTTCACCGCCGCACGGCCCGGTCCGGCCGCACTGGCCGCGTCCCGCCCTGTGGCCGGTGTGGGTCGTCCCGGTCCTCCTCGCGGTCTTCCAGATCTTCGGGTCGGTCGGCGCGGAGCACGGCGGCGACGGGCCGGGGGGCGGCGGGCGCGGGGGCGAGCCGTCCGGCCCGCCGTGGGCGGAGGGCGGCGGACCCGACATCGGCCACACCGATCTGGACCCGCTCGGCTACGGTCTCCTCCTGGCCGGCCCGGCACTGCTTCTGCTGCGCCGCCGGAATCCGGTGTTCACGCTGGGCGCGACCGCGGCGGTGACGGCCCTCTACCTGCTGCGCGCCTACACCTACGGCCCGGTGATCTTCTCCTTGGCCGTCGCGATGCTCGCGGCGATCGTCGCGGGGCACCGGCTGGTCACCTGGGCGGGGACGGGCATCGCCCTCGCCGCCTACTTCGCCCTGACGTCCCTGATCGGCGTCCCGGTGGCCGAACGCGGCTCCGGCGGGGCGTTCCCGGTGGAGGAGCCGACCTTCGTCGGCGCGACGTTCGTCACCGGCTGGGCGCTGGTGGTGCTCGTCACCGCCGAGCTGATCCGGATGCGCGCGCAGCGCGCCGCCGAGACGGCCCGCATCCGCGCCGAGGAGGAACGCCGCCAGGCCAGCGAGGAACGGCTGCGGATGGCCCGCGAGCTGCACGACGTCCTCGCCCACAACATCTCGATGATCAACGTGCAGGCGGGGGTGGCTCTGCATCTGATGGACGAGAATCCCGAGCAGGCCAGGACGGCGCTCGCCGCCATCAAGGATGCCAGCAAGGACGCGCTCACCGAGATGCGCGGGGTGATCGGAGCGCTGCGGTCGCAGGGCGAGACCGCGCCCCGGACTCCCACCGCCGGCCTCGACCGGCTGGAGGACCTGGCGGCCCGCGCCCGCTCCGCCGGACTGCGCGTCGAGGTGGAGATCACCGGGGACCGCCGTCCGCTGCACGCGGGCACCGACCTCGCCGCGTTCCGCATCGTCCAGGAGTCGCTGACGAACGTGACCCGCCATGCCGGGCCCGGCCCGGTGACGGCGCGGGTCCAGATCGCCTACGGTGAACACGAGATCGTGGTGCGGGTCGAGGACGACGGCCGGGGGGTGTCCCTCCTGGACGACCATCCGGGCGGCAGCGGGATCAGGGGCATGCGGGAGCGGGCGGCGGCTCTCGGCGGCGCGTTCGACGCCGGGCCGCGGCCCGGCGGCGGGTTCCGGGTGCACGCGCGCCTCCCCCTGACCGAGGAGCCGGCGGGCGACACCGCGGCCGGCGACACCGCGGCGGAGGACACCGCGGCACCCGGAAAGGGGACGCAATGAGCCATTCTCACCCTCGGAGGGGCTGAACATGCGGGTCTCTGGTGGAGCGCCGGATGAGGGCGGCTCGATCATCAAGGTCATGCTGGCCGACGACCAGGTCCTGGTCCGCGCCGGATTCCAGGCGCTCCTGAACGCGCAGCCCGACATCGAGGTCGTCGGAGAGGCGAGCGACGGCGAGGAGGCGGTGGCGCAGGCGCGCCGGCTGCGTCCCGACGTCATCCTGATGGACATCCGGATGCCGGGCCTGGACGGCCTGGAGGCCACCCGGCGGATCGCCGCCGACGACCGGCTCGACGGCGTCAAGATCGTGATCCTCACCACGTTCGAGCTGGACGAGTACGTGTTCGAGGCGCTGCGCGGCGGCGCGAGCGGCTTCCTGGTCAAGGACACCGAGCCGGTGGAGCTGATCCACGCCGTGCGGGCCGTCGCGGACGGGGACGCGCTGCTGTCGCCCAGCGTGACGAGGCGGCTGATCGCCGAGTTCGCCGCGCGGGCGAAGGAGCCCGCGCCGTCGCCGCGGCTGAACGCGCTGACCGAGCGGGAACGGGAGGTGATGGCGCTGGTCGGGGAGGGACTGTCGAACGAGGAGATCGCGGCCCGGCTGGTGGTGAGCCCGGCGACCGCGAAGACCCATGTCAGCCGGACGATGGTCAAGCTCCACGCCCGCGACCGCGCCCAGCTCGTGGTGTTCGCCTACGAGTCGGGGCTGGTCAAACCGGGCTGGCTGCCCTAGAAATTCTTACTCTGGGGCGATTCACTGTTGTCGTCCGCCGGGGCATGACAGGGTGGCATGACAGGGTCGACGGCACAGGCCGTCATGGACGCGAAGGAGTCCGGTGCCGAACGACACGAGGATCCTGGCCGTCGACGACCGGCAGGAGAACCTGACCGCCCTCGCGGCCGTCCTCGACGCCCTCCCGGTCGACGTCGTGCCGGTCACCTCCGGTCAGGCGGCTCTCAAGGAACTGCTGAACGACGACTTCGCGCTGATCCTGCTCGACGTCGTCATGCCGGAGATGGACGGGTTCGAGACCGCGCGGCACATCAAGTCCCGGCCGCGGACCCGCGACATCCCGATCATCTTCCTCACCGCGGGTGGAGCGTCCGGCGAGCAGGCGTTCCAGGGGTACGAGGCCGGCGCGGCGGACTATCTCACCAAGCCGTTCGACCCGTGGCTCCTGCGCGCCAAGGTCTCGGTGTTCGTCGACCTGCACCGCCGCCACCTGGAACTGCAGCGGCAGGCGAAGCTGCTGCGGCAGACCCACGCGGACGGTGAGGGCGGCGGTGTCCTGACGGGCTGCGACCGGTTCCTGTCCGCCCTCGACGAGCGCCTCCAGCGGGTCGAGGACGACGCGGCCCGGATACGCGCCGGCGAGCCGGCCGGCGACCTCGACGACCACGTCGCCGACCTGCGTCTCGCACTGGACGCCCTGTCCGCGGGCGGCTGACGGGCGCGCAGGTCACCGGGGCTGGATCACGGCCACCTGGGCCGCCGTGCCCGTCCTCAGCTTGCCGCGCAGGATGAACGCGCCCGCCAGCACGGCCGCCACGACGAGGATCACCGCGATCGTGACGACCAGGACCGTCTTGCGGCGCTCCACCCGGTCGCCCATCGGACCGTGGACGGGCGGCGGAGGGGGCTGCTGCCAGTTCGTGTACTGCTGCGGCTGCTCCCACGGCGGCGGGGTCTGCGCGGGAAGGCCCTGCTGAGACGGCTGCGACCCGGACGGCGGCGGCACCCACTCGGTCTCCAGGAACGTCCGTGCCTCCTGATCGCGACCGTGACGCGGCGGGGGCGCGTAGGCCGAGCCGTTCTCGTTCCGTCCCTGGCCGGCGCCCTGTCCCTGGCCGGCGCCCTGTCCCTGGCCGGCGCCCTGTCCCTGGCCGGCGCCCTGTCCCTGGCCGGGGCCGCCGAATTGGCCGGGGTCGCCGAACCGGCCGGGGTCGTCGCGGGTGATCGGTTCCGGCTCGCCCGGGTCGCGGCGGGTGATCGCGTTCAGCTCGTCCGGGTCGAGCACGGTCTCCGACGCGTCATCGGCCGGGCCGCCGGGCCGGTAACGGCCGGGAGGGTCGTCCGTCAGCGTCTCACCGGCCGGCGAGGGGAGCGGGCGGAACGAGCGCGGCGGAGGCGGCGGAGGCAGGTGCGCCACCTGGGTGAGCAGCGGCTGCGCCTGCGCCGCCGTCATCCGGTTGACCGGCTCGCGCGCCAGCAGCCCGTCCAGTACCCGTGCGAGGGGCCCGGCGTTGCGCGGCGGCGGGACCGGCTCGGTCAGCGCGGCCTGCAACGACGACATCGCGTCCGACCGCTCGTAGGGTGAGCGGCCCTCCACCGCCGCGTACAGGGTCGCGCCCAGCGCCCACAGGTCGGACGCCGGCACCGCACGCTCGCCCTGCGCCCGCTCCGGCGGAATGTAGGCGGGCGAACCCATGACCAGGCCCGTCTGCGTGAGGGTGGCGTCGCCCTCCACCTGTGCGATGCCGAAGTCGGTGAGCACGACCCGGCCCGCGTCGGTGATCAGCACGTTGCTGGGCTTGACGTCGCGGTGCAGGATCCCCTTCTCGTGGGCGTGCCGCAGCGCGCCGAGCATCTGCAGCCCGATGTCGGCGACGCGGCGGTGCTCCATCGGACCCCGGTCCAGCAGATCCTGGAGGGACGGAGCGAGGACCAGCTCCATCACGATCCACGGGCGGTCCGACTCCTCCACCACGTCGTGGACGGTCACCACCCCGGAGTGGTTCAGCCGCGCCGACGCCCGCGCCTCCCGGAACGTCCGCTCGTACAGGACGGCGCGTTCGGAGTCGTTGAGGCCCGGCGGCAGCAGGACCTCCTTGACCGCGACCTCGCGGTCGAGCATCACGTCGAAGGCGCGCCACACGGTGCCCATGCCGCCGCGGCCGACCACCGAGTCGAGCCGGTAGCGGTTACCGAGCAGACGTGCCTGTGCCATGGCTGGAGGGTCCCCCCGTCGGTCATCCCACCCCGGAGGGACGGAACGTGTCGAGCACATTGTTCACGAGTGCCTCGTTCTCGTTCCACTGGGACGCGGGTACCGCGACCACCACGGCGTACGGCCTGCCCTGGTGGACCACTCCGCGGTCGCGCGCCCGGGCGGCGCCGTCGCTGCGGGACCAGGTGAACTCGATGTCGGCGGCGGGCACGCCGGCGACGGTCGTGCGGGTGATCGAGATCCGGTTGAAGTTCGCCAGTTTCCCGTCGGCGATGGCCTGCCGCTCCCAGATCAGCCAGTGGTCGTACGGGTCGCCCGACCACGGCGTCCGGTCGACCTGCACGTAGGCGCTGCTCGCGGGGTCGTTCCAGACGACGCTGTTGCCTCGCACGGAACGCTGCCACCCGCGCGGGACGCCGATCGTGAAGCCGGGGCCGCGCGCCGGGACGAGCCCGTCCGGGACGGGCCTGCGGCCCTGGGCGCCCGACCTCGCCGGGGACGCCGACGGGGACGTGGCCGGTGGGGTGGGCGTGTCCGGCGCGGACTGCTTCGCGACGGTCGTCGGCTGCCGCGAGGCGCCCGGTCCACCGCCGGAGGTTCCGTCCGGCCACAGCAGGAACCCGGCCGAGGCCAGGATCACCGCAGCCACGGCGGCTCCGGCGAGGATCGGCGGCACGACCGACCGTTTCCGCCTCGTCCCGGACGCGGCCGGCGGCGCGGGCGGCGCGTGGCCGGGCGTCCACTGGGTGCCCGGTCCCGGCGGGTACTGCGCGGTCATTTCCGGGACCGGGCCTGGGACGGGCTGTCCCGGCGGCGGCTGCGGCCCGGCCGCATGGGGTGCGGCGGCGGCATGGGGTGCGGCGGCATCCGCGGCCGGGTCCGCCGTCGTCGCCTCGCCCGACGCGATCTGGGCGGCGGCCAGGCCGGCGGCGTGACCGGAGGCGATCGCCTTGAGGGCCTCCTCGGCGCGGTCGCCGCTCAGCCGCCGGACCGGGTCGCGCTCCAGCAGGCCGGTGAGGACGGGCGCGAGCGGGCCCGCGTTCTTCGGCGGCGGGACGTCCTGCGTCATCACGGCGGCGAGGACGGCCATCGCGTCGCTGCGATGGTGCGGCGCCCTGCCCTCGGTCGCGGCGTAGAGGGTGGCGCCGAGCGCCCACAGGTCGGACGCGGGGATCGCGGGGTCGCCGTTCACCCGCTCCGGCGACATGTACGCGGGCGACCCGATGATCAGGCCGGTGCCGGTGAGCGTCGCGTCCCCCGCCATCTGCGCGATGCCGAAGTCGGTGAGGACCGCCCGGTCGTCGTCCGCGACGAGCACGTTGGCGGGCTTGACGTCCCTGTGCAGGATGCCGATCGCGTGCGCGGCGCGCAGCGCCCCCGCGACCTGCCGCCCGATCGTCGCGACGCGGCCGGGCGGCAGCGGCCCGTCCTCGTCCACGATGTCCTGGAGAGAACGGGCCCGTACCAGCTCCATGACGATCCATGGCCGGTCGTCCTCGTCCACGACGTCGTGTACGGTCACGACGCCCGGATGGTTCAGCCGCGCCGACGCGCGGGCCTCGCGCAGCGTCCGGCGGTGCCGGTTGTCGCGCTCGTCGTCGCTCAGCCCGGCGGGCAGGACGACCTCCTTGACGGCGACGTCCCGGTCGAGGGTCTCGTCGCGGGCGCGCCAGACCGTGCCCATGCCGCCACGTCCGACCACGGACTCGAGCCGGTACCGGCCCGCCAGGACACGGCCTTCCATCAGTCGTCCGCGGGTTCGAAGAACCGGTAGACCGGCTGGAGATCGGAGAGCACCTTGTCCCAGTCCTTGTCGGGGGCGCGCAGCAGGATGGCGTAGCCGTGCCCGTCCGTCACGAAGCCCCGGTTGAGGATGTGCTGGCGGCCGCCTGCGCCGTCGAAGGTGAACTCCCAGTCGGCCGAGTCGTCGCCGTCGCCCGTGTCGGGGACGGGCGGCTCGTCGCCGGTCGGCTCGATCCCGATCAGGTCGTAGCCGGGCCAGCCGGAACCGCCGCGCTCCTGCCGCCGCCAGTCGTCGATCGCGCTGTCGCCCGGGTCGTCGGTCTGGTCGATCTGGATGTAGACCTTGCGGTCGGGCGAGTAGAAGTAGTCGCCGCCGTTCTTGCGTTCCGGCCCGCTCCAGCCCTCCGGGACGGGCACGGAGTAGCCGCTGCGGTCCTCGTGCATCGTGAAGCCGGCGGGCAGCCCCCCGCTCGCCGTGGCGCTCGGTTCCGCGGACGTCGCGGTGGCGGACACGTTGTCGCCGCCGGTCACCGGAGTCGTGGCGCCCTCGTTGCGGGCCTTCTTCCCGCCGTCGCCGCCGCCGTTCGCGAGGGCGATGCTCGCGACGACCACGATGACGATCAGCACCACCACGGCGATGACCAGCACGTTCCGGTTGGAGGCCAGGGCCGGGCGCCCGGTCGCGTGCGTCGTCGGCGGGAAGTGCGTCGCGGTCCCGTGGTCGAGGCCCCCGAGACCTGCACCCGCGTGACCTGAGCCCGAACCCGCGTGACCTGAGCCCGCATCGCCGGAGGGCCCGTGTCTCGGGGCGCCGTGGCCCGGCGACCCGTGGGCCGCGGGCACCGCGCCGCCGGTGGGCTTGGTCCGCCGGCCGGAGCGCCAGGACGAGACGCGGTCCGGGTCGGGCGCCGTCTCGCCGGGGCCGGCCTTCGCGCCGTCCCCGTCACCGGTGCCGCCTCCCTTGCCGGCGCCGCCGGGCCTTCCGGTTCTGGCGGACTTGCCGGCCGGGATGTCGAAGCTGGTCAGCTGGTCCGGGCGGGCTTCGGACGCCTCCGGGCCGGCCGCCCCACGGACCGGGTCGACGCTCGTGGCGCCGCCGGGGTCGTCCATCTCCCCGGGGATCGGCTGGTCGGGCGCGTACGTCTCCGGGTAGGGCTCGGCGTATCCCTCCGCATACGGCTGCGCCCCGTACGACTCCGGCCCGTGTGATCCCGGCCCGTGTGATCCCGGCCCGTGTGATCCCGGCCCGTGCGTTTCCGGGGCCGGGGCCGCCGGCTGGGCGCCGGGGAGCTCGTCCATGGAGAACTCGACGGCCATGGTGCGCTGCGTGTCGACGGTCTCCCGGCGGACGATCTCGTCCAGCAGGGCGCCGGCCTCGATGGCGTCCATCCGCTGGTCGGGGTTCTTGCGCAGCAGCCCGTCGATGACCGGGTTGAGCCGGCCGCCGTTCTGCGGCGGGTCGGGCTCGTCGGAGATCACCGCGACCAGCGCCGCCATCGGCTCGGACCGTTCGAACGGCGACTTGCCGTTCATCATCGCGTAGAGGGTGACGCCGAGCGACCACAGGTCGGAGGCCGGGCCGGCGACGCGGCCGCGGGCGCGTTCGGGAGCGATGTAGGCGGGCGAGCCCATGACCAGCCCGGTCTGCGTGAGGGTGGCGTCGCCGGAGGCGGTGGCGATGCCGAAGTCGGTGAGGACGGCACGCTCGCCCATCCGCCCCGTACCCGTGATGAGCACATTGCTGGGCTTGACGTCGCGGTGCAGGACGCCGGCGTCGTGCGCGGCGTGCAGCGCGGCGAGCATCTGCCGGCCGATCTCGGCGGCGCGGCGCGTCTCCAGCGGCCCGTCCTGCTTGATCACCTGATCGAGGGAGCGCGCCTTGATGAGCTCCATGATGATCCAGGGCCGGTCGTCCTCCTCGACGACGTCGTAGACGGTGACGACGCCGGGATGGCCGAGCCGCGCGGCGGTACGGGCCTCACGGAACGTGCGCTTATGGTGGACGGCGCGTTCCTCATCGGTGAGACCATGCGGGAGGATGACCTCCTTCACCGCGACATCACGACCGAGGACCTCATCGTGTGCCTGCCAGACCGTCCCCATTCCGCCCCGGCCGACCTGGGTCACCAGTCGGTAACGGCGGGCGAGCAATCGCTCACCGGTGGGTTCACTTGGCATATCCGCGACCATATCGACTTTTGCTGACAACCTTGGACCGAGCTTGCAAGCCACATCCCCCTACCCGTACGACGTCCGGCGTCACGCCGAGGTTCGCCGCAGTACCCACCCGTACGGACGGAAGCATGGTGGACGTGACACCCGCTACTGATGACCCCGCTGTGAACGACCCCGCTGTGAACGATCCCACTGCGAACGATCCCGTTGCTAATGACCCCGGTGCGAAGGACCCCGCTGCGAAGGACCCCGCTGCGAGCGACAGGACCGCGCCGCGCGGCGACCGGGGGACGGCGGCGGGGAAGGACCCGCAGGGCGGGGGCGGCCTGCGGGGCGAATGGGGGCGGCTGATCCAGTCCGCGCCGACGATCTTCTTCTGGTACACCCGTCTCTCCGGGATCCTGTCGCTGCTCGCCTGGGTCTCCTATGGTCTCATCCTTGAGATAGCCGATATCTGGGCGCTGCGCTGGATCGGGTACCTCGGCTGGTTCCCGAGCGTGCCCATCGGCCTCGTCTGGATCCTGCTGTCGATGGGGATCCGGCGGCGCAAGAAGGCCGCCTGGCGGATCCTCATCCTGATCTTCTGCCTGCCGACGGCGCTCGGCGTCACCGCCGTCCTGACGACGATCCTCAACCCGGACAAGGGCACCCCCGTCGGGCTGATCGTCAGCGCCGCCGTCTACCTCGCCGTCCTCGCCCTGCTGATCAGCGCGCGGGGGCAGTTCACCACGCTGCCCGACCGCGCCAACCGCCGGCTCGCCACCCTCGTCTTCACCAGCCTCCTGGTCGTGACCTGCGGAATCGGCACGCTCCTGGTCACCGTCACCGACCGGGACCTCAGCGGCGCCTTCTGGACGCAGCCGGTCTACGCGATCTCCCAGACCGTCCTCGGGCCGCGCGTGACGGGCAAGCCGATCGACGTCCACGTGCCGTTCTGGGTCGACGCGATCCTGTGGGTCCTCGGGACCGGGCTGCTGATCGTCACGTTCTGGGCGATGTTCCGGCCGGGCCGCCAGGACCCCGTCCTGAGCGCCCAGGAGGAGCTGGCGGCGCGCACGCTGCTCGCCGAGTACGGCGACCAGGACTCCCTCGGCTACTTCGCGCTGCGCCGCGACAAGGACATCATGGTCGCACCGAACGGTAAGGCGGCGATCGCCTACCGGGTGGAGGGTTCGGTCTCCCTGGCCAGCGGCGACCCGCTCGGCGACCCCGAATCGTGGGACCAGGCGATCGAGGCGTGGCTGGAGGAGTGCCGCGCCCACGCCTGGATCCCCGGCGCGGTCAGCGTCGGCGAACGCGGCGCGCACATCTACCGCCGGCACGGGTTCGACGCGCTGGAACTCGGCGACGAGGCCGTCGTCGACCTCACCGACTTCAACCTGGAAGGACGCGAGATGCGGCAGGTCCGCCAGGCCGTCCGGCGCGTCGAGCGGGCCGGGTACTCGGTGCGGATCCGGCGGCACTCGCAGATCCCCGCCTGGGAGATGGCCAAGCTGATCCGCAGCGCCGACGCGTGGCGCGGCGAGGACACCGAACGCGGCTTCTCCATGGCCCTCGGCCGCCTCGGCGACCCGACCGACGGCCGCTGCGTCATGGTCGAGGCGTTCGACGCCGGGGGCGACCTGCGCGGGCTGCTCAGCTTCGTCCCGTGGGGACGCGCCGGGCTGTCGCTGGACCTGATGCGCCGCGACCGGCTCGCCGAGAACGGGCTGAACGAGTACATGGTCGCCAAGCTCGCCGAGAAGGCCGCCGCCGTCGGCGCGCAGCAGCTCTCGCTGAACTTCGCGATGCTGCGCGCCGCGTTCGCGCGCGGCTCCCAGATCGGCGCCGGTCCCGTCGCGCGCCTGTACTACCGGTTCCTGTCGTTCGCGTCGAAGTTCTGGCAGCTCGAATCGCTGTACCTGTCGAACGCCAAGTACCTGCCCCACTGGCGTCCCCGCTACATCTGCTACATGCAGGGCCGTCACCTCGTCCGGCTGGGCCTCGCCTACGCCCGCGCCGAAGGGTTCCTGCCGAACCTGAACCGGCCCAAGCTGGACCGGGCCGCCGCCATGGCCCCGTCCGCCGACCTCGTCGACGAGATCCAGCGGATCGAGGAGGCCGCCGACGCGGCCCGCGCGCCGCAGCGCCGGCTGTCGGAGCAGGAGCGGGTCAGGCACGCCAAACTCGACCAGATCCGCGACGCCGGGATGGAGCCCTACGCGCTCGGCTGCGAACGCACCGACTTCGCCGCCGACATCCGCTCCCGATTCCCCGGCCTCGCACCGGACACCCGCACGGGCTGCCGCGTGGCGATCGCGGGACGCGTCGTCCTCGCCCGCGAACACGGCCGCCTCATCTTCGTCACCCTGCGGGACGAGACCGCCGACCTGCAGGTCATGCTGACCGCCGACGCCCTCGACGAGGAGTCCCTGCGCCACTGGAAGACGCTGATCGACCTCGGCGACCAGGTCGGCGTCCAAGGCGAGGTCGTCACGTCCCGGCGCGGTGAACTGTCGGTGCTGGCGTCCTCGTGGCGGCTCGCCGCCAAGTGCCTGCGGCCGCTGCCGAACAAGCGCGCCGGGCTGTCGGATCCGGAGGCCCGCGTCCGGCAGCGGTACGTCGACTTCATCGTCAACGACGAGTCCCGCCGGATGCTCCGGATGCGCGGCGACGCCGTCGCCGCCGTCCGCGACGGCCTCCGCGAACGCGGCTACCTCGAAGTCGAGACGCCGATGCTGCAGCCCGTCCACGGCGGCGCCACCGCCCGCCCGTTCACCACCCGCATCAACGCCTACAACATGCAGCTCTACCTGCGCATCGCACCCGAGCTGTACCTGAAGCGCCTCCTCGTCGGCGGCGTCGGCCGCGTGTTCGAACTGAACCGCAACTTCCGCAACGAGGGCGTCTCCCCCAAGCACAACCCCGAGTTCACGATGCTGGAGGCCTACGAACCCTACGGCGACTACGACACGATGGCCGCCCTGACCCGCTCTCTGGTCGTGGACGCCGCCCGCGCGGCCCTCGGCACCACCGTGATCGTCCGCGACGGCGTCGAGTACGATCTGGCCGAACCGTGGCAGGAGATCACCGTCTACGAGTCCGTCTCCAAGGCCCTCGGTGAGGAGATCACCCCCGACACGCCTGTGGCCACCGTCCGGTCGTTCGCCGTGAGCCTCGGCCTGAACTTCAACCCGCAGTGGGGCCAGGGCAAGATCGTCCAGGAGCTGTTCGAGTCGCTGATCGAGGAGGGGCTGACGGCGCCCACCTTCGTCCGCGACTACCCGGCCGAGACGTCCCCGCTCACCCGCCCGCACCGCGCGGACCCGCGTCTCGCCGAGAAATGGGACCTCATCGTCTTCGGCCTCGAACTCGGCACCGCCTACTCCGAACTGATCGACCCCATCCTCCAGCGGAAGCGGCTCACCGAGCAGTCGCTCCAGGCCGCCGGCGGCGACCCCGAGGCCATGGAACTGGACGAGGACTTCCTGCGCGCCCTGGAGTACGCGATGCCCCCGGCGGGCGGCATGGGCATGGGCATCGACCGCCTCATGATCACCCTCACCGGCCGCAGCATCCGCGAGACGATCCCGTTCCCGCTGGTCCGCCCCGGCTCCTGATCCCTCGCGGAACTAGAGCGCCCCTCGCGGAGCAGGCCGGAACCCCTGCCCGGCCAGCCAGCGCCGCGCCGCGCCCCGCCGCGCGTCCTCCCCCTCCGGCAGGGCGCACGGCGGGATCGGGATGCCGTCCTCCCCTTCGTCCAAGGGGAGGACATCGCCTCGCGCGACGTCCAGGATGTGCAGCCCGCCGTCCATGGCCGCCGCCACGGCCCCCAGGTCGGCGGTCAGCTCCACGAGTCCTGAACCGGGGTGGGCGCCCAGCGCGTCGGCGACCTCGCCGGCCAGCTCGGCGTCCCCCGGATGGTCCCGCCGGCCGAGCCGATCCACGCACTCACGGGCCAGGGACTCCGCGCCGGCCACGCGCTCGGCGAGCGCGGCCACGAGCACGTCCCCCGCGTACTGCAGCACCGGTTCGAGGGGGCGCACCCGGAGCAACTCGTATCCGGCTGCCCCGTCACCCCGGTGCGCGGCGGCACGCAGACCCGCCAGCGCGTCCTCGCCCCATTCGGTCACGCAGACATTTGTACAGACGAACACCGACACGACACACCGATTCAGCAAACCCGCTCCCCGCCATGCGGCCCGCTTCCCGGCGGGTTGGATCACGACCGGAGGTTGAACCGGACGGTGTGGGACGCGTCGGGCGCGGCGAAGTGCAGGAGGCGCGCGGCTTCCTCTTCCACGGCGGCACCGTCGGGAAGGGGGGCGAAAAGGTCGATGGCCAGGTCGGCGCGGTCGGCCTTCCTGTCGTGCTTCAGCGTCCACATGCCGTGGACGCGCCCGTCGATGAGGAGCGTGGGGTTCGTTATCGCACCCACGCAGACGGCCTTGCGCTGCTCGTCCGTCATCAGGCGTGTGCGGTCGGCGTAGGCGAGGATCAGGTTGTCGAAGTAGGGGAGGAAGCGGACGGGGGCGGGGACGTCGGGGTCCGGGAGGGGTGCGTCGGGGAGGTCGAAGAGTTCCACGCCGTTCTCGTCCTCGTAGACCTCCAGGGCCGGGCGGAGTTCTGCGAAGGCGGCGTCCATGCGGCGCAGGCCGGACCACATCTGGAAGTCCTTGACCGAGGCGGGCCCGAACGCGGCGAGGTACCGGCGGATCAGGCGGTCGGGGGCGGCGTCGTGGAGGGGCTGGCCGATCCACTCCTCCGCCAGGGCGAACGGGGTGGCGCCGCCGGTGTTCCAGGTGCCCCGGGGCGGCGGGTGGACGATGGGCAGCAGTGCCTGCGCCGACCACCCGAGGGCCTGCAGATCGCGGCCCGGCCAGAGTTCGGCGAGGCTCCGGGCGAGCTCGGGGCGGGTGAGGGTCCGGCCGTCCAGGAGCCTGCGGGCCTCGGTGGCCAGCTCGTCCAGGTCCCAGTCCTTGGTGACGCGCCCGTACGCGGCCTGCCGCCCGCGCAGGATGCTGTCGCCGATGAGGGGACGGAGCCACAGGTAGTCCTCGGCAAGCGCCATGTGCTGCGTCCCGCGGAGGATCGAGCCGCGCACGACGGAACGGTCGGTCATCAAGTCGGTGAGTTCGTGGTGGCGGAAACCGGCCAGCCTTGCCCACAGGCCGAAGTAGGGCATGTTGGTTTCCTGGGCCTGGATGGCGACGAGCCTCGCGACCGCGTCACGGACAGGCATGTGGGAGTGTTTCAGGAGGAGCTGCCGCTCCAGGGCCGCCCGGTTCAGCGTCCGGCGATCAAGTATCCGCATCACGACCCCAAAAGAGAACGAACTGTTCCGTTCCAATATACCAGAACGGAATGCTCTATTCCTATGGCTGGCCTTTACCCTCCGGCCGGTTCACTCCCATGGCCGGTCAGGCGTCGCCGGACTGTTCGCGGTACGCCTCCACGGCGTAGCGGAGCCGGGCGCCGACGAGGAGTTCCTCGTCCTCGGGGCATCCGAGGAGGCGTCGCACCAGCTCGATGATCTGTTCATCCGAGAGGTCCGGCTCGCGCGCGGCGATGCGTCCGACTATCTCGACCAGCTCGGGACGCTTGTAGGTGACGATCGACTGTCCGCGCCTGACCTGCGCGAACTCTGCCACGGGTTCGGGCGGCCGCGACTTCGGCGGCCTCGGTGGCTCGGGCGGCCCCGGCGGTTCCGTCCCGGGCCGCCCGCCCGGCCTACCCCAGAGAGCGGGAACGTTCGGGGGCTGGGCCGGGGCGGTGGGCGGCTGCGGTTCGCCCTGACCGGCGGTGTGGGGCGCGCCGCCGCGAGCGTCCAGCCGCCGAGGCGGCACCCGGGGGCCCGGCGCGGGCGGGCCCGGATCACGAGGCGTGGCGCCCGGACCGGAGCCGCGCTCCGGCCGCCGGGGTGGAACGTCCGAACCGGACGCGGGGGCGCCTTCACGCCGGGCGGGCGGCTCCGGCTCCGGGGTCGTGGCGGTTGGACCCTGGTTCGGAACCCGTGCGTTCCAGCGCGGAGCGTCCAGGCGGCGAGGCGGCAGGGCGGGACCCGCCGGTGACGGAGACGGAGACGGGGCTGTCGGCTCCGGTTTCGCGGTGCCGGGGTCTTGTCCGGGTGTACGCGAATCGCGGCCGCGGGCATCCGGCCGCCGCGGCGGGATGCCCGGGTCCGCCACGGGCCTGCCGCCACGCCGGGATGGCGCGGTAGGAGCGGGAGGTGCGGGGGGAGCGGGAGGAGCGCTGGGAGCGGGCTCGGCGGGCCTCGGTGCGGGCGGGGCCGCGGTCGGCTCGGGCGGGGCGGCTCCGGCCCGCGGGTCCCTGGCCCGTGCGTCCAGCCGCTGGGGCGGGGCGTTCGAGGCGGACGTGGGGATTCCCGGGTCCGGGGCGGTGTCGCCGGGTCGTGTGGATGCCGCGGCCCTGGGCGAGACCTCGGGCGCAGCCGGGACCTCGGACTCCGTGGGGACCTCGGACGCCGTGGGGACCTCGGACGCCGTGGGTTCCTCGAATGGCGGGGGTTCCATGGTCAGGGCCGTGAAGAGGGCGGTCGTGGGGGTTATCACGCCGTGGAGGTGGCGTGGGAGGAGCGTGGGCGGGGGCGGGCCCTCCAGCGGTGGCAGGTCCGGGCCGGGTGGGCCCACGAGGATGATCCGGGGGGCGAACCAGAGGAGGAAGAGGGCTTCGGCGCCGGCCTCGTGTTCGCCGTCCACGATGACGACGTCGAAGGAGCCGGGAGTGGGCGGGAGCGTCTCGGGGATGCGCCAGAGCGGGAGGATCCAGGCGGGGACGACGTCGGACGGGCCGGCGGGGGACGCGGGGACGGCGGCGAGCGCGGCGGCCCAGGCGCGGGCGGCCGTGAGGTCGGCGCGGACGGCCCGGAGGCGCTCCTCGGCCTCGGCCAGGGCGGTGCGGAGGCGTTCTTCGGCCGGGACCGTCTGCCGGGCCGCGGTGCGGGCCCAGGCCCAGGCCTCGTCCCAGCGCGGGGTGCGGGAGTGCCAGACCTCGTCGCCGTCGGTGGCGATCATGAGGTTGGCGAGGTCGGGGTGGACGGCTCGGACGCGGGCGAGGAGTTCCTCGCAGCGGATCTGGCGGGACCGTTCGTGCCGTGCCTCGGCGAGGGCGCCGAGGGCGCGGCCGTAGGCGGCGGCGTCGCGGGCGTCGATGGCGGCCAGGGTGGACCGGAGTTCGGAGGGATCGTCGTCGTCGACGGGGCCGATCGAGTCGCGGAGGGCGTCGAGGTCGGCGGCGGCCCGGCTGACGCCGAGGCCCTCCAGGGCGTTGCGGAGCGCGGTGACGTAGCCGTGCCACTGGTGGGGGTGGCCGAGGGGGATGGCGAGGCCGGAGCGGTCGAGGAGCTGCCTGGTCTCGTGCACGGCGGCCATGGCGTCGCGGATGCGGCCCAGGCGGGCGTGGGCGCGGACGAAACGCGCGACGCGTTCGGCGGGCGGGAGGTCCGCCGGGAAGGAGATGCCGGCGGCCTCCCACACGTACTGCAGCTCGCGGCAGGTGATCCGGACCATGAGGTCGGTGTGGACGAGGTCGAGCAGCTCCGGTGTGGTGGGCGCGGCGCCGTCGACCTTCACGCCGGCGAGGAGGGGCTCGGCCTGGCGCTGCGCGGAGGAGCGGAGCGGCCCGCGTTTGAGGGTCCCGCCGCCGGCGAGGTGGGCGCGCAGGTCGTGCGCGGCCGCGGCGAGGCCGCGCAGGTCCGCGTTGCCGGGGAGCTCGATGGTGTGGCCGCCGATCTCCCCCAGTGCGCCTTCCGCCCACCGGGCCCGGGCGGTCATCTCGGCGACCCGCGACCAGATGAGGGGCCGGCGGTCGGCGAGGGCGTCGCCGAACGCCTGGACGGCGAGGTCGGCGGGGTTCCAGCCGCCCGGGTCGCCGTCCAGGCCGAGGTCGCGGAGTGCGGCGGCGACGACGGAGGCGTTGCCGTCGAGGCGGGCCAGGAAGGTGACGTCGGTGTCGCGCAGCCGGCGGGACAGGTCGGTCTTGGAGCGCTCGGCGCGTTCGGCCGCCGCCGTCTCCGCCTCGATCAGCGTGCGGACGTAGGCGGCGCTGGGCAGCGCGCCGGGGTCGACGTCGCGCTGCGCGGTGCGGGCCTTGCGTTCGGCGGTCTCCTCCGCGAGGAGGACGACGAGTTCGGCGGCTTCGGAGCGGGAGATCGGCGGCCCCGGCGGCATCTCCGGCCGGACCGGCATCCATGCCAGGTCGGGCGCCTGCGCCCTCTCCCGCTCACGCGGCCCGTCCGGTTCCTGGCCGGTGCCGGCGCGGAGGCGTTCGCCGATCTCGGTGACCTCCCGGGCGGCGTTCTTCTCCCGTTCGGCCAGCGCGTCCACGTCGGGGGCGCCGGTGCGGGCGAGGAGCTCGTTCGCCGCGTCGCCCGCGACGGCCGGGTCGGCGACCGCGAGGCCGGCGAGGCCGGGTGGGAGCGCGGCGCGGATCGCGCCCGACGCGGTGGCGCCGGACGTGGCGACCAGCACGCGGTGGCCGCGGGCGAGCAGGCCGGCGAGCAGGTCCGGGACGGTCTCCGGCGCACGCTCGGGGACATGCATGACGTGCGTCTTCCTGGACGGCGACACGAGCCGCGCGAGCCCCTCGGGGACACCGCCGGACAGGAGGCCGAGGAGCCGGGCGTGGTGGTCGGCGACGGCGCGGCGGCCCGGCGGGCGGACGACGAGGGCGGGCGCGAGCCGCAGGCGCGGGGCGGGCGAGGCGGCGCCGGCGTCCGGCGCCCAGTCCTCGCGGTAGTCGGCGGGGGTGTTCAGCGCGGCGACGCACCATTCGCGCAGCACGTCGCCGGCCGAGGTGTTCAGCCCGAAGCCCTGCCCGGCACGGACGGCGTCCGACACCCGGTCCGCGGGACGGTAGCCGGGATGGCCGGACAGCAGTTCCCGGTCGCGCAGGCTCGTGCGCCCGGCGAGGACGACGTCGATGCGGTCGGTGCGCTCGTCGACGACGATGCGCACGGGCGTGTTCAGCAGATGGTCGTGGACGGCGGGGCGCCAGTCGAGCAGGCCCGTCGCGAGCACCACCTCCTGCCCGGCCAGGTCGCGGAGGATCCGGTACCAGTTGCGCAGGGCGAGCCAGCCGTCGAACTCGTCCAGGACGACCGGGGGCGTCAGCGGGATGACCGGCACGCTGAACAGGACGTCGCCGGGCCCCGCGTCCGTCTCCACGTAGACGTCGCCGGGCAGTTCGGACAGCCAGTGGACGTGGTCGTGGGAAGCCAGGTCGCGGGACGGTCGCCGGCGGGCCCGCGCCAGATCGCGCAGGAACCGCAGCAGCCGCGCCGCGTGCTCGGACTCGCGCGCGGACTCGTCCGCGGCACGGGGCAGCCCCCGGGGGGTGCGGGCGGGCGTCGCCCCGCCCGGAGACCCGCCGGGACCCGGGCCCTCGTCAGGCACCGTGGCTCCTTCCCTTCCCACGGGGGAACGAACCTCTCACATCCTCGGCCGTCGCACGGGCTGAGCCTGCCGCTCGGCCGGATGAAAAAGTCCGATGGTGGTGCCACGATCTAACACCTATGGGCGGGCCCGGCCAAGCACTATCAATGATCTTGCCTAGCGGGTGCTCGCCATGTAGCGGTCCTCGTTCGGCATCATCACCCAGAGCACGAGGTAGACGACGAACTGCGGGCCGGGCAGCAGGCACGACAGTACGAACAGCAGCCGGACGGTCCCGGGTGACATGCCGAACCGGTGCCCGAGCCCGGCACAGACACCCGCGATCATCCGGTTGTGGCGCGGACGATAGAGACCGTTCATGAGTTCTTCTCTCCCCGATTCGTCGAGCGGTGAACGTCGAGCGGCGGACAAGGTCGCGGAATTCGCGTCCATGCCCTCCACGCTACGAGCCGGACGAGACGCGTCACATCAGTCGCTCGAACCGTTCGCATCCCCTACTCCGGGATTAGGGGATGCCCCTTAAGGGCCTCGTCACGTTA
The DNA here is from genome assembly GCF_043198455.1 of Spirillospora sp. NPDC048824. Classification (NCBI taxonomy): domain Bacteria; kingdom Bacillati; phylum Actinomycetota; class Actinomycetes; order Streptosporangiales; family Thermomonosporaceae; genus Spirillospora; species Spirillospora sp. NPDC048824. The sequence goes on from NZ_JBICUS010000002.1 coordinate 515,849, forward strand.
AGGGCCTCGTCACGGCCGGCCGGTGTTGTGGCCGGCGACGAGATTCGGGAGGCCGGCCAGGTCGTCGAGGACGAAAAGGCAGCCGCGCAGGGCCTCGGCGTCCTGCTGGATGTGCCCCCAGGGGCCGCGCCGCAGGAACGCCGCCTGCATCCCGAGCGCCAGCGCGGGACGGACGTCGTTGTCGATGCGGTCCCCCACGTACAGGACGCGGTCGGGCGGAACGTCCGCGATCTGCGCGCAGCGCTCGAAGAACTCGTGCGACGGTTTCTGGACGCCCCACACGTCGGAGATCCCGACGACGTCGGCGTCCAGCCCGAGCGCCGCCATCTGCTCGGCCGCCTCCACCGGCTGGTTGCCCGCGATCCCGACGTAGAGGCCCTGGTCGCGGATTCCGGACAGGCAGGCGCGCGCGTCCGGGTACAGGTCGTCGGGCCCGAACCCGTTCGGGACGCCCGCCTCCAGGCGGCCGCGCTGCTCCACCTTCAGGTCGAAACCCGGGCGGAAGTACTCGAAGAGGTCCATGTGGGTGCCGCCCGTGGCGAGCACGGCACCCAGCTTGGTGAGGAACGTGTGCCGCGGCACGCCCAGCCAGTCGGCCCAGCGTCCGTAGATCTCCCCCTCGTTGATCAGCGTCTCCCCGATGTCGAAGAAGACGGCCTGAACGGGGCGGGGAGTCCGGAGGTCCCCGGTCAGGGGCGGGGTCAGGGGCGGGGGCGGCGTCACGGGCGGGCCAGGTCTGCCGAGGCGCCGGGGGCGAGGCGGGTGAACTCCTTGCCGAGTTCCTTCCCGGCCCCGGCGATGATGCGGTTCATGACGTCGAGGCCGATGTCGTTGAGCAGGCCGTCGTGGATGGCGAAGGCGCGCCCAGGGTCGACGGCCCGCGTGTACTCGTACAGGTCGACGGCCTTCATCCAGGGGGCGTTGCCGGGCAGGCACAGCGTGGGGACGGGCTCGGACGGGACGGTCAGCGCGTCCCCGGGGTGGAAGACCTCGCCGTCCAGCAGGAACCCGACGTTCGGGATCGGCGGCAGGTCGGGGTGCATGATCTCGTGGTCCTCGCCGTAGACGTGGACGTCGAAGCCCGCGACCGTGACGGCGTCGCCGTGGCCGACCTGGTGGACGCGCCCGCCGAGGTCGGCGAGGTTCCCGGCGACGACGCGGGACGTCCACACCTCCAGGGAGGGGCGCTCGGCCATCGCGGCGCGCAGCGCGTCGGCGTCGAAGTGGTCGAAGTGCTCGTGGGTGATCAGGACGGCGTCGGCGGCGGCGAGGGCTCCGGACGCCCCGCTGAACGCGCCGGGGTCGATGACGATGGTCCGGTCGTCCTTGGTGATCTGGACGCACGCGTGTCCGAGTTTGGTGAGAAGCATCAGGCGATTTTCCCACGCCGGTTTCCCACACCGGGTGCCCGGCCCCATTGACCGGGCCCGAACCCCGTTGATAGAACACGTTCTAATTCGGGGCGCGAACCGGTGCAAGGAGGCGGCGCTATGCCCGTTCCCGACCAACGTGACTCCGAGGTGACCCGGCGGAGCCTGACGGACTGGCTCGGCGGGCATCTGCCCGGCGTCCGGATCCCCCATCTGGAGACCCCGCAGACCAGCGGCTTCTCCAACGAGACCCTGATGTTCGACGCCGAATGGACCGGCGGCGACGGCACCGCGCACCGGGAGCCGTTCGTCGCGCGGGTCGCCCCGGTGAAGTACCAGATCTTCCCCGAGCCGCGGTTCGAGGAGCAGTACCGGCTGATGCGGATCCTGGACGAGCGGACCGGCATCCCGGTGCCGCCGATCCGCTGGTACGAGCCGTCCGCGGACGTGCTGGGCGCCGCGTTCTTCGTGATGGGGCGCATCGACGGCCGCGTCCCGACCGACATGCCGCCGTACCACATGGACGGCTGGGTGACCGAGGCCCCGCAGGACGAGCGGGCCGCGATGTGGTGGTCCACCCTGGAGATCCTCGCGGACCTGCACCGGCTGGACGTCGGCGAACTCGGCCTCGGGTTCCTCGACCAGCCGGCCTGGGGCGCCCCCGGCCTCGACCAGCGGCTCAACTACTACGAGCACTACCTGCACTGGGCCTACAAGGGTCCGCAGGAGACGGCGCTGAAGGCGCTGGAGTGGCTGAAGGCCAACCGGCCCGGCGAGCCGGACGACCCCGTCGCGCTGTGGGGCGACGCGCGCATCGGCAACGTGATCTTCCAGGCGGGGGTGCCGGCGGCCGTCCTCGACTGGGAGACGGCGGTGCTCGGCGCACCGGAGGAGGACCTCGCCTGGTTCATGTTCCTCGACCGCCACCACTGCGAGGGCGTGGGCGCGGCACGGCTGGACGGCTTCCCCTCCTACGCCGAGACGGTCGCCCGCTACGAGGAGCTGCTCGGGCGGCCGATGCGGAACATGGCGTACTACGAGATCCTGTCCGGCTTCAAATTCTCGGTGATCATGGCCCGGATCGGGCAGGCGATGATCGACTTCGGCTGGATCGACGAGGCCTCCGACTTCCCGTACGACAACAACTGCACGCAGCTGCTCGCCCGCATCATGGAAGGAGACCGGTGACGCTCTCGCCGCTCGACGACTACCCGATCCACCAGGCTCCCGAGGTGATGCGGCACGTCACGACGTCCGACCGCAACTTCTACGACCGCTACTACTTCAACGTCCACGCCTGCTCGGACGAGATGATGATGATCATCGGGATCGGGCAGTACCCGAACCTCGGGGTGATGGACGCGTTCGCGGTCGTGCGGCGCGGGCCGGTGCACAAGGTGGTCCGGGCGTCCCGCGAGCTGGGCGCCGACCGGATGGACACCACGGTCGGACCGTTCCGCGTCGAGGTGATCGAAGGGCTCAAGCGGCTGAGGGTCGTTCTCGACGGCAGCGAACACGGGCTCGCGTTCGACCTCACCTGGGAGGGGGCGATTCCCGCCACGCTGGAGCCCCCGCACTACCTGCGCTGGCAGGAAAGGGTCGTGTTCGACTCACGGCGCGTCGCGCAGACCGGCCGCTGGACGGGCAGCATCACGATCGACGGTGAGACCATCGAGGTCACGCCCGACCACTGGTGGGGCTCCCGGGACCGCTCCTGGGGCATCCGTCCCGTGGGCGAGCCGGAACCGCCCGGCATCCAGGCCAACAACGCGGGCACGTTCTACTGGCTGTACACGCCGATGCAGTTCGAGGACCACTCGATCCTCTGCATCGTCCAGGAGGACGAGAAGGGGCGCCGCATCCTGGAGGAGGCCACCCGGGTCTGGCCCGACCGCGAACCCGAGTTCCTCGGCCGGCCCGAGTACCTCCCGGTCTACGCCGAAGGCACCCGCGACGTGGTCACCGCCACGCTCCGGTTCGCGCCGCCGGGAGGTGAGCCGTTCGAGATCCGCGCCACGCCGATCCTGCCCGTCCACCTGATGGTCGGCACCGGCTACGGGCTGGAACCCGACTGGAAGCACGGCATGTACCAGGGCCCCGACCTCAAGGTGCAGGGCGTCACCTACGACACCCGCAAACCCGAGGACGCCGCCCGGATGTGGGGCATCGTCGACGCGGTCGGACGGTACGAGTACGTGAACGGCGCGCAGCCCACGGGCGTCACGACGGGGTACGGACTCTACGAGTACTGGGCGCTCGGCCCCCACCCGTCCTTTCCCGAGTGATCGGTCTGCCAGACTGGCGACCGTGACGACCCCGCCCTCGCCCGACCCCCCGAGCGAGGAACGGCCGTCCCGGGAAGAACTGGACCGGCAGGTGCGCGACCGCTACCGAAACTGGCGCGACCAGCCGCGTGGCCTGGCCTGCGCGGTGATCGGCGCCTTCATGATCCTCACCACCGCGGCGTTCGCGTTCGCGGTGGTGGCCGTCGTCATGGCGATGAGCTGAGAATCATGGCGAGCTGAAAATACGGCGATGAGCTGAAGCCGGGGCGCCGACCGGATCGGCGCCCCGGCTTCGCAAGCTCGGTTCAGGTTCGGAATCTGGCCGGCCGGGGCCTAGGCCGGGGTCCCCTCGGACCCCTCCGCGATGGTGAACGCCACATCGCCCTGCGGGTCGACCTGGGCGTCCAGGGTCTTGTCGTCCAGCATCTCGGCGACGGTGGGCTCCAGGTACACCTTGGCGCCCTCCTCCTCGACGACCTGGTCGCCCGCCTCGGGGGCCGGGGCGACGGAGAGCCGCAGGGCGTCCGAGCCGTCGAGCCCGGACTCGATGCGGATGCCGGTCTCGGGCGGAAGCTCCGGGTTCGCGGTCACAGTACGTATGACCTGGACGGCACCGCTGGTCAGCGTGAGCACGATCAGCTCCTCACGTCTCTATGTTTCTCGGATCGGATCTGCCCCACCCTCCCCGATCCTCACGGCGGTAAACCTCGGGGCGTGATCGCGCGGTGCCGTCCCGCCACCGCCGCCCGGCGCGTTGCCGGTGGGCCGCCCGGCGCGTTGCCGGTGGGCCGCCCGGCGCGTCGCCCGGTGGGCCGCCCCGGCCCTCCGCCGTCAGCCGGCGGCCGGGGCCAGAGCGCGGACGGCCTCGGCCTGGGAGAGGCCCCCACCGGGGACGATGGCCAGTACGGGCGTGGTGAGGCCGTTGTCCACGTACTCGCGGAGGCGGGCGCGGCACCGCTCCGGGGACCCGTGCACGATCAGGTCGTCGACGACCTCGTCCGGGATGACCTCCAGGGCCTTCTTCCGGTCGCCGGCCGCCCACGCCTCGTTCATCGGGCGCAGCGCCTCACCGCGTCCGAGCCATTCGTGGAACGCCCGGTAGACGGGGACCGTCATGTACGCGGCGATCATCCAGCGGCCGATCGCGCGGGCCTCGTCGGCGTCGTCGGTCGGGCAGACGAACAGCCGCGCGATCAGTTCGAGGTCGTCGCCGATCTCGCCGCGCACCGTCCGGACGTCCTTGGGCGCCAGCCAGTTGGTGATCGCGCCGTCGGCCTCCCGGGCGGCGAGCCGCAGCATGCCGGGCCGCAGGGCCGCGAGGACGATGGGCGGCGGCGTCGCGGGCGCGTTGTCCAGCTTGAAGCCCTTGACGGCGAAGGTGTCGTACTCCTCCTTCACCTTCTCCCCCGCGAGGGCCTTGCGGAGGAAGCGCAGCGTGTCACGGGTGCGCTTGTAGGGCTCCTCGAACGGGATGCCGTTCCAGCGCTCCACGATCGTGTCGGACGAGGTGCCGATGCCCAGCACGAACCGTCCGGGCGCGAGGCCGGCGAGCGTCGCGGCCTGCTGTGCCAGCAGCGCGGGGCCGCGCGTGTAGACCGGCACGATCGCGGGGCCGAGGCGCAGCCCCGGGTCCCACTGCGAGGCGAGCGCCAGCGGGGTGAACGCGTCGGTGCCGTTCGTCTCGGCGGACCAGGCGTCGGTGTACCCGAGCGCGGACAGCCCTTCGACGATCTCGCGGTGCTCGGCCAGCGAGAGCCCGGTCAGCGGAATGGTCAGTCCCCAGCGTGAGGTGCCCTTACTCGACATGCGCGCCTCCTCAGGCGATCGAGGCGCGGATGGTGGCGCCGCCGTCGACGACCATGGTCTGCCCCGTCATCCACGACGATGCGTCGCCGGCGAGGAACACCGCCGCGTTCGCGATGTCCTCGGGTTCGCCGAGGCGCCCCAGCGGCATGTGCTTGCTGATCTCCGCCTCGTTGGGCTCCCACAGCGCGCGGGCGAGGTGGGTCTTGACCAGTCCCGGCGCGATGCAGTTGACGCGGACCTTCGGCGCCAGCTCCATCGCGAACTGCCGGCTGAGGTGGATGACGGCGGCCTTGGTGGCGTTGTAGTACCCGATGCCGTGCTCGGTGATCATCCCGCCGACGGACGCGATGTTGATGACGGCGCCGCCGCGCTCGGCCAGGGACGCGCGCAGCGCGAGCTGGGTCCACTGGACGATCGCGAACTGGTTGACCTCGACGGTCTTCGCGGCGGCGGCGGGCTCGATGTCGGACATCGGCCCGTAGTAGGGGTTGGTCCCGGCGTTGTTGACCAGGATGTCCAGGCCGCCGAACTCGGCGACGGCGGCGTCCACGCAGGCGGCGGCCTCGTCGGCGTGGCCCACGTGCGCGGCCTTGGCGAGGACGCCGGCGTCCGGGTACGCCTTGCCGATCTCCTTGGCGACCTCGTCGAGCGCCTCCTGCTTGCGCGAGGAGAGCACCACGTTGGCGCCCTCGGCGGCGAACGCGGTGGCGATCGCCTTTCCGATTCCCCGGGAAGCCCCGGTGACCAGGGCGGTCTTGCCTTGAAGTCCAGTTCGCATCCGCGCTCTCCCTACGTGTCCGCACCCTGTGGGCAGCCTCGGCAGAATCCGACTCGGTCACTGTACCGGAAGTGACTGACGAGTCAGTTACCTGACCCCGCGTCGGTACGTGGTGGTTTCGTCCCGCTCACCGGACAGGCCGGGTTGGAGCGATCGCTTGGTTGTTACGCTGCGCGCGGTACCGGATGAGGGCTGTCCGGACGAGGGCTGTACCGGATGGGGCTGTCCGGACGAGGGAGGAGCCGCGTGACCACGACCAAGGAACGTCGTCCGGCGATCGAGGGCTGGTACACGGCCGAGGGCGGCGACGTCCGGCTGCTGGGCACCCGCTGCGCGTCGTGCGGAACGCCGTACTTCCCGCGCAACGAGCTGGCCTGCCGCAACCCCGGCTGCACCGGCCCGAAGGACGGCTCCGAGCTGGAGCCGTACGCCCTCTCCGGACGCGGCCGCATCTGGTCCTACGCGGACTCCCGCTACAAGCCGCCGCCCCCGTACGTCTCCCCCGAGCCGTTCGTCCCCTACACCGTCGCGGCAGTCGAACTCGAAGCCGAGCGCATGGTCGTCCTGGGCCAGGTCGCCCCCGGCCACACCGTCGACGACCTCGCCGTCGGCATGGAGGTCGAGCTGACCGAAGGCACCCTGTACGAGGACGACGAAGCCGAATACACCGTCTGGATGTGGAGGCCCGTGCGATGAGCCGCGATATCGCCGTTCTGGGTGCGGGGATGCACCCCTGGGGCAAGTGGGGCCGGAACTTCGTCGAGTACGGGCTGGCGGCTGCGCGGGCGGCGCTGGCCGACGCCGGGCTCGCGTGGCCGGACGTCCAGTACGTCGCGGGCGCGGACACCATCCGCACCGGGTATCCGGGGTTCATCGCCGGCGCGACGTTCGCGCAGGCGCTCGGCTGGTCCGGCGCGCGGGTGTCCAGCTCGTACGCGGCGTGCGCCTCGGGGGCGCAGGCCATCGACAACGCGCGCGCGCGGATCCTCGCGGGCCTGTGCGACGTGGCGCTGGTCGTGGGCGCGGACGCCGCGCCGAAGGGTTTCTTCAAGCCCGTCGGCGGCGACCGGCCGGACGACCCCGACTGGCTGCGGTTCCGGCTGCTCGGCGCGACCAACCCGATCTACTTCGCGCTGTACGCCCGCCGCCGCATGGCGATGCACGGCGCGACGCTGGACGACTTCGCCGCCGTGAAGGTGAAGAACGCGCGGCACGGGCTGGCGAACCCGAATGCCCGGTACCGCAAGGAGGTGACGCTGGAGGACGTCCGCGAGTCCGCCGTGGTCGCCGACCCGCTGCGGCTTCTGGACATCTGCGCCACCAGTGACGGCGGCGCCGCGCTGGTGCTGACGTCGATGGACTTCGCGCGGCGGCACGGCATCGCCGACCCCGTGCGCATCCCCGGGCTGTCCACGGTGACGCCGACGTTCCCCAAGACCGTCCTGGACCTGCCCGACTTCGCCACGGACTCGGCGATGGCGGCGGCGGAGCCCGAGCGTCCGTTCCGGTCCGCGATCGCGCACGCCGCCTACGAGGAGGCCGGGATCGGGCCGGACGACCTGTCGCTCGCCGAGGTGTACGACCTGTCCACGGCCCTTGAGCTGGACTGGTACGAGGACATCGGCCTGTGCGAGCCGGGCGGCGCGGAGGAACTGCTCCGGTCCGGCGCCACCGCGCTCGGCGGCCGCGTCCCCGTCAACCCGAGCGGCGGGCTCGCGTCCTTCGGCGAGGCGATCCCGGCGCAGGCCATCGCGCAGGTGTGCGAGCTGACCTGGCAGCTGCGCGGCCAGGCCGAGGGCCGCCAGGTCGAGGACGCCCGCGCGGGCATCGCGGTGAACCAGGGCCTCTTCGGCCACGGCTCCGCCACCATCGTCGTCCGGTAGCCGCACGTCGTCCGGTAGCCGCAAGCCGTCCGGTAGCCGCACTCCTTCCGGTGGCCGCACTCCTTCCGGCGACTACGCGGCCGTGAAGCCGTCGCAGCCGATGTAGTAGGCGTCGCCGTTGGGATGGACGTGCATCCAGACGATCGTCCAGACGCCCTTTCTCGCCAGAGGGCCCGTCCCGCCGCCGGATCCCTCCCACACGAAGTCGTCCGGGAAGGTGAGGTCGAGCCCGGAGGTGCCTGCCGGATACAGATGCGGCTTGCTGTGGACCCATCCCGGCCCCGCGCTGCCATGCGGCCCCGGCGGGCGGAGCTGGGCCACCACGTAGTAGTTGGACGGAGTCGCGTACTTGAAGCGCATGCCGAACTCGACGGACTCCTTCGTGTACGGCCGGCGCGGCGCCGAAACCTGCAACTGGCCGGAGAGGGTCTCGTCCTCGGAACGGATCGCGGGCAGGCACGTGAAGTCCTTCTGGGAGAACTCCATGGCGTGGTAGTCCGCGGTGGGCTGCTTCACCAGGATCTTGTCCGGCGGACGGCCGTCCTTCCGGGGCGTCCGCTCCGCGGGCGAGCCCGCCGATGTCGTGGGGGCGCCCGCCTCTCCGCCGCCCGTCTCTCCGCCGCCCGTCCCCTGTCCGTTCCGGGACGCGTTCGCGCCGCTCCGGCCGTCGTCGCCGTTCAGCACGGACCTGGCGACGAAGGCACCGCCCAGCACGACGGCGACCATCCCGGCGCCCGCCGCGATGACGGCGGCGCGCGACCGCAGTCTCGTCCCGCCTCCCGGTACCGTCCTCGTGCGGTCCGGCGGGACGAGACCGGACGCGGCGGCGTCCGCGAGGCCGGCGGGCACCGGCCGCGGGACGCCCACCAGCCGCCGGTAGCCGGGATCGGCGGCGAGAGCGACCGGGGACGCGGCCATCTCGATCAGCCGCTCCAGCGCAATCCGGGAGCCGGGCTCCTTCTCGGCGCAGAGCCGGACGAGATCGGCGACGCGCGGGTCGGCCCCGTCGAGGTCGATGTCGCCGTCGAGGGTCCGGTGGATGATGGCCTCGATGCGGCCGCCACCGAACGGCGGGCGTCCCGTGGCGGCGTACGCGACGGTGCCGGCGAGGGAGAACACGTCCGACGCGGGGACGGGCTCCTGCTCGCGGACGACCTCGGGCGCGACGTACCCGGGGGTGCCGTTCCACGCGCCGGTCTGGGTGATCTGCGTCTGGCCCTCGCCGCGGGCGATGCCGAAGTCGATCAGCCGGGGCCCGTCCGGGGCGAGGATCACGTTGCCGGGCTTGAGGTCGCGGTGCTGGACGCCCTGCCCGTGGATCTCCAGCAGCCCCTGGGCCAGGGCGGCCAGCAGCCGCAGGCAGGTGTCCGGCGGCGGCGGCCCGTGCTCGGCGACGGCCTGGCGGAGCGTCGGGCCGGGGACGTACTCGGTCGCGAGCCAGTACGGCGGCGCGTCCAGCCCGGCGCCGACCATCGCGGCGGCGAACCGGCTGCGCACCCGTTCGACGGTGGCGACCTCGCGGCGGAACCGGGCGAGCGCCTGCGGGCCCTCGAAGTCCTCGCGGATCACCTTGAGGGCGACGTGCCGGCCGGCGCCGGTGAGCCCCAGATACACCTGGCCCATGCCGCCCGCGCCGATACGGGCGACCAGCGGGTATCCGCCGATCTCGGCGGGGTCCTCGGGACGCAGCGGCTCCACGTCAGCGGCTCTCAGGTCCTACGCGCATGCCTTCATGATCTCATCGCCGGCGGTCCGGTGGCGCCCGAACGGACGGCTCTCAGCGGTCCTCGCGGGCGACCTGGATCGCCCGGCGGCCGTGGGCGGCCGCGAGAGCGTCGAAGGGGCCCGAAATGGCGCGGTGTGACCGAAGTCACCGTCCACAAGGTGTGTGACCTGCGACGTGGCGGTCATGGGCCTGTAGTCACGCGAACGTCGCCATGACGTTCCCGGCAAGCTCCAGGGACGGTCGCCGCGGCCGGGGGGACCGCCGCGGCCGTTCCTGGACCCGGTGCCGACCGGCTCCGGGACTGGCGGGGGCCGTCCCGGAGCCGCAGTCGGCCGCGTGGGAGGGCCGCCGCGACGGAGGTCCGCGTCAAGCTCGGGCCGAGGCGGCCTCAGATGGGGTCGGGCAGCTTTCTGACCTCCTCGATGATCTGGGGCATCGCCTCGTTGTTGCGGCGGATCCAGTCCAGCAGGAAGGCGACCTGCTCGTCGCTGTAGCCGTCGAGCCGATCACGGAAGAGACGCCTGATCGGCTCGAAGTACCGGGCGAACTCCACGACGTTGTCCTCGACGAGTTCGACGATCACGCGCCGGCGGTCGTCGGGGTCGCGGGTGCGCCGGACGTAGCCCGCCTTCTCCAGCCGGTCGATCACGGCGGTGATGGCACCCCCTGTCGTGATGCCCATCAGCTGGGCGAGCCGTCCGGGGGTCTGCGGCCCGTCGAGCGACAGCGCGTTGACGCACTGCGCGTCGGTGACGTTCATGCCCGCCTTGCTCGCGGTGGCATGGTGCAGCAGCACCGTGAACATGGTGCTGCGCTGCATCGCCATCTGCAGTTCGCCCGCCATCCGCTCCCGTTCCGGAGTCGTCACGCCTTACCCCTCCCCTTCTCTCCGCTGCAGAGAGACTCAATGCAAGAGTGACTCTTTGGAGGAGATTCTAGTGGGTCGGCATGCGTGCGGGCGCGGCGGATGCCCGCCGCGTGTGGCGAAGGCGACACCCTGGATGATCAGAGCACCCCGGGACGGCCCCTAGGATAATTTTATTAGGGCCACTAACAGAGGTCCGTCTCCAGGCCCCGAATCCCACGAAGGTTCGGGGCCGACCTCTACACCCGGGCGCTCTCCCTCCTCTTGGGCGCCCGCTACCCTCGGGCCTCCTCCGCCTCCTCGGCGATCTGCTTCGCCCACCGGTAGTCGGCCTTGCCGGCCGGGGAGCGCTTCATCTCGTCCACGAACGCGTAGACGCGCGGCACCTTGTAGCCCGACAGCTCCTTGCGGCAGTGCGCGTCCAGGTCCTCGGTCGCGGGCGGCTCGCCACCGCCGGACGGCTGGACCACCGCCGCGACCCGGTTGCCCCAGCGCTCGTCCGGGACACCCGTCACGACCGCGTCGTACACGCCCGGATGGCCCTTCAGGACGGCCTCGACCTCCTCCGGGAACACCTTCTCGCCGCCGGTGTTGATGGCCTGCGAGCCCCGCCCGAACACGGCGATCGCGCCGTCCTCCTCGACGGTGGCGATGTCGCCGGTGAGGAGCCAGCGCCGCCCGTCCACCACGGGGAACGTCTTCGCCGTCTTCTCCGGGTCGTTGTAGTAGCCCTGCGCGATGTACCCCGTCCGCGCGACCTGCCCGATGACGCCCGATCCCGGTTTGACCGGCTGGAGCGCGTCGTCGAGGACGGTGACGTCCTCCACGTCCGGCGCGAACCGCAGGCCCTTCTCCGGCGTCGACCCGGCCACCGCCTCGGCCGTCGAGCCCGACTCCGTCGACCCGAACCGGTCCAGGGTCATCGTGTTCGGCAGGAGCTCCTGGATACGGTTGCGGACGGTCCCGGTGAAGATCGCGCCCGTGGACACGAACGCCAGCAGCGACGACGTGTCATAGTCGCCGCGCGCCAGTTCCTCCGCCATCGGGATCGCCATGGCGTCGCCGGTGATGGTCAGCGAGTTGACCTTCTCCCGCTCGATCGTCCGCCACACCTCGGCCGCGTCGAACTTGCGCGTGTACACGAGCGTCGCGCCCATGAACCAGGCGATCCACGTGGCGAGCTGCGCGGCGCCGTGCATCAGCGGCGCGACCGGCATCATCACCAGCGGGCCGCCGTTGCGGGCGTTCTCGACGATGTCCTGCGGTCTCGACGGCCGCGGAAGCGACGGGTTCCAGAACGCGTGCAGAATCTGCTCGGTCGACCACATGACGCCCTTCGGCATCCCCGTCGTGCCGCCCGTGTAGATGATGTAGAGGTCGTCGGGGGAACGCGCCGGGAAGCCTCGCGTTCCGTCCGCGTCCCGCACCGCGTCGTCGTAGGCGACCGCGCCCGGTATGGACGGCGTGCCGCCCACCGCGATGAGGTGCCTCAGCTCGGGCACCTCCGCGGCGGTCGCGGCGACGCGGTCCTCGAACTCGACGTCGTACAGAAGCGCGACGCTGTCGGAGTCCCGGTAGATGTAGAGCAGCTCGCTCTCCACATACCGGTAGTTGACGTTGATGGGGACGGCCCGGATCTTCAGCACCGCCAGCAGCGCCGCCGCGTACTCGATGCCGTTGTAGAGCTGGACCGCGACATGCTGGCCGGGCCCGACGCCCGCACCCGCCAGGTGGTGCGCGAGACGGTTCGCGTGCTCGTCCATCTCGGCGTAGGTGAGTCGCCGGTCGCCGCACACCAGGGCGACACGCTCCCCGATCGCGTCCGCGACTCCCTCGAACAGATCAGCGTGGTTGTACTCCATCGGACGGCCCTTTCGGGGGGTCAGGGTTTGTCGCTGCCGACTATCCACATCGCGAAGAACTGGGCGCCGCCTCCGTAGGCGTGGCCCAGCGCGCGCCGCGCGCCGTCCACCTGATGGTCGCCGGCCAGCCCGCGCACCTGCAGCGCCGCCTCGGCGAACCGGATCATCCCGGACGCGCCGATCGGGTTGGACGACAGCACGCCGCCGGACGGGTTCCACGGGATGTCACCGTCCATCGCCGTCGCCCCCGCCTCGGTGAGCTTCCAGCCTTCGCTCTCGCCGCAGAACCCGAGGTTCTCCAGCCACATCGGCTCGTACCAGGAGAACGGGACGTACACCTCGGCGCAGTCCAGCTCGCGGCGCGGATCGCTGATCCCGGCCTGCCGGTACACGTCCGCCGCCGCGTCCTTGCCGCCCTGCGGGCTCACGGAGTCGCGCCCGGCGAACATCATCGGCTCCGACCGCATCGACGTGCCGTGCACCCACGCGGGCGGATTCGGCGCCTTCTTCGCGGCGTCCTCGGAAGCCAGCACCATGGCGCACGCCCCGTCCGACGACGGACACGTCTCCAGGTAGCGGATCGGCTCCCACAGCATCGGGGTCGACTCGACCATCTCCCGCGAGATGCCCGGGATCTTGAGGTGCGCGTACTGGTTCCGCAGCGCGTTCTCCCGGTCCTTGACCGCGACCAGCATCCCGATGTGGTCGGGGGCGCCCGACCGCCGCATGTAGGCGCGGATGTGCGGGGCGAAGTAGCCGCCCGCGCCCACGACCAGCGACGTCGTGAACGGCGAGTTCACGGTCAGCGCCCACGTCGCGTTCGACTCCGACTGCTTCTCCCACGCCACCGTGAGGACGCGCTGGTGCACGCCGCCCTGGATCAGGCCGGCCGCGACGATCGCCGTGGACCCGCCGACCGAGCCGGCCGTGTGCACGCGCATGATCGGCTTGCCCTTGGCGCCCAGCGCCTCCGCCAGGAACGTCTCCGGCATCATGACGCCCTCGAACAGGTCGGGGGCCTTGCCGACGACGACGGCGTCGATGTCCTTCCAGGTGAGGCCGGCGTCGTCGAGCGCCCGCCGGGCCGCCTCGCGCAGCATCCCCGCCATCGACACGTCAAGCCGCTTGGTCTTGTACGCCGTCTGCCCGACGCCGATGACGGCACACGCGTTGCTCATTCGCTCTCTCCCGACAGCACGCAGACGAGGTTCTGCTGGAGGCAGGGGCCGGACGAGGCGTGGCCGAGGGCCCTGGACGCCGTCCCGTCGTGGATGCGGGCGGCCGCCTCACCGATCCGGATCAGGCCCGCCGCCATCATGGGGTTGGCCGACAGCGCGCCGCCGGACGGGTTGACCGCCACGTCGTCGCCCAGGCCGAGGGCCTCGCGCAGGATGAGCTCCTCATGGCTGAACTGCGCGTGCAGCTCGGCGACCTCGACGCCCGCGGCGCCCGCCTTCTCCCCGGCGATGCGCGTCGCGTCCGAGCGGGTCAGGTCGCGGACGCCGGGCGCGTGCGCCTCGGTCCGGTGGTCGATCCCGGTGATCCACGCGGGGCGCTCGCACAGCTCCCGCGCCTTGTCCCCCGCCGCGAGGACGATCGCCGCCGCACCATCGGTGATGGGCGCGACGTCGTACGGGCGCAGCGGAGCCACGTCGTAGCCTTCGTCCTCAGGCTCCGGCAGGTGCAGCGCGAACGGGTTGTCCCGTCCGGACGCCCGGGACCGTGCCGCGACGGCGCGCAGGTCGTCCTCCTTGGCGCCCGACCGTTCCATGTAGGCGCGGGCCTGGAGCGCGGCCAGCGACACCTGGTCGATGCCGAGCGGCGCCAGGTGGTACGGGTCGAGCTGCTGGGTGAGGATCGTGCGCAGGTCCCCCTGCGACGACTTCCCGAACCCGTAGACGAGCGCCGTGTCGATCTCGCCGTGCAGCAGCTTCACCCACGCCTCGTACAGCGCCCAGGCACCGTCCATCTCGACGTGGCTCTCCGAGATCGGCGGCCACGCACCCACCGCGTCCAGCGCCGACACGAACGAGAACGGCGCGCCGGCGAGGTAGTCGCACGACCCGGAGCAGGTGAAGCCGAACTGCTTCAGCCCCGTCTTCTCCTTGACCTCGGTGATGACGGGCGCGAGCATCTCGATCTCCGCCAGCCCCTGGTCCTCGCCGGAGTGGCGGCTCTGCGTGAAGGCGACGACAGCGATCTCGCGCATCACATGAAGTCCTTGATCTCTTCGAAGGGGACGTCGGGCTCGTCGATGGGCTCGAACCACTTGATGTTGCTCATCGACCGCTCCCACTCCTCGCGGGGACGCCACGCCGCCCTGACCCGCATGCCCATCCGGACCTGGTCCGCCGGGACGCCCGCGACGAGCGTCAGCATCGTCAGCCCGGCGCCGTCCAGCAGCACGTAGCCCGACACGAACGGCACCTCGGGGGCGCGCGGGTCGGGGATGTTGTTGACGGCGAAGGTGGTGACGGTGCCGGTGTCGGGCAGCTCCACCTCCTCGGTGGTGGGGACGCCGTCGCGCGGGCACAGGCCCTTCATCGGGACGATGACCTGCTCGCACACCGGGCACCGGTGGCCGAGGATCCTGCCCTGCGAGATGCCCTCCAGGAACCGGCCGAGCGCCTGGCCGCCCTTCAGCGAGTACTCCAGCCGCGTCGGCGCGTTGATCACCGTGACCTCGGGGAGGAAGCACTCGATGTCGCCGATCCCGCCGGTGCGCTCCGCCCGCCACTTGGGCCGGACGCGCATCCCGGTCTTGAGGAACCTCGGCGGCTCCGCGCCCTCCTCGAAGACGCCGAGGTCGAGCGCGTGCAGGAGCGCGGTGTCGGCGCCGTCCGGCCGGATCAGCGCCCACGCGAACGGGCGGTCCAGCGGATGCTCCTTCGCCGGACGCGGCACCCACGACCACGTCGTGACCGTCCCGACCGGGCCGACCTCGACGAACTCGTCCGTCACGTCCTCGCCGGTGTCGGGGTCGTACTCCGACGGCGGGACGAGCACCCGGCCCTCCGCCGTGCGGACGCCGACGAGCCGGGCGTCGCGCAGATCGCTGAGGAACCGCCCGATGACGGGCCCCACCGAGCGCGTGTACCCGCCGGGGAACTCCAGGACGTGGTTGGGCTTAGATGGCGCCGTGTCAGATGGCACTGCCGCGGTCCTTCCAGTACGGGTCCCTGAGCCTGCGCTTGAGGAGCTTGCCGTTCGGTTCGCGCGGCATCGTCTCGATGTAGTCGATGGACTTCGGCCACTTCATCCTGGCGAGCCGGCCCTCCAGCGACGCGAGGATCTCCGCCGTCAGCCCGTCGCCGGGTTCGACGCCCTCGGCGGGCTCCACGACGGCCTTGATCTGCTCACCCCACTCCTCGTCCGGGATGCCGAACACGGCCACGTCCGCGACCTTCGGATGCATGGTGATCTCGTTCTCGATCTCGGCCGGGTAGATGTTCGCCCCACCCGAGATGATCATGTCGGCCTTGCGGTCGGACAGGAACAGGAACCCGTCGTCGGTGAGATAGCCGATGTCCCCGACGGTGAAGAAGTCCTTGAGGCGGTTCTTCTCCGTCTTCTCCTTGTCGCCCTTGTACTCGAACTCGACGCCGGCCATCTTCATGTAGATCGTGCCGTGCGTCCCGGCCGGAACGGGTTCACCGTCGTCGTCCACGATGAGGAGCTCGCTGATCGGCCAGGCGTTCCCGACCGTTCCGGGATGGGCGCGCCAGTCGGCCGGGCTGGCTATCGTCCCGCCGCCCTCGGTCGCCGCGTAGTACTCCCAGATGCAGTCGCCCCACCAGTCGAGCATCTGCTGCTTGATCGGCACCGGGCACGGCGCGGCCGCGTGGATCGCCCACTTCATGCTGGAGACGTCGTACCGGGACTTGACGTCCTCGGGCAGGCCGAGGAGCCGCTTGAAGTGCGTCGGCACCATGTGGGTGTTGCTGACGCCGTGTTCCTGGATCATTCTCAGGGTGTCTTCGGCGTCCCACCGGTCCGTGTAGACGAGGGTGTGCCCCATGTGCAGGGCCGTGCCGCCGAACTGGGTGACGGCCGTGTGGTAGTTCGGTGAGGTGATCAGATGGGCCTGCTGCTCGCCGCCCGCCGGGCGTCCCTGCGTGATGCCGAAGAGGGTCAGCAGGAACGTCATCAGTTCGGCGCTGTCGTCGGGATCGATGCCCATCAGCGCCCGCTTGACGCCCTTCGGCCGCCCGGTCGTCCCGGACGTGTAGTGCATCGTGGCGCCGTTGCTCCGGTCGTCCGGAAGGGTGTCGGGCCGCCCCTCGACGAGTTCGCCGTACGGGCGGAATCCCTCGACGTTCCCGAACGCGAACCGCCGGTGAGCCTCGATCTCCCCGGCGGCCGCCACGCCCTCGGCGGCGTACCGCTCATGGACGAAGAACGCCTTGGCCTCGGCGTCGGAGACGATGTACGCGATCTCCGGTCCGGCCAGATGCCAGTTGATCGGCGTGTAGTACCAGCCGGCCTGCAGCGCCGCCAGGTACAGCACCAGTCCGTCGACGCCGTTCGGAACGAGCCCGCAGATGCCGTCGCCGTTCTTGAGACCGAGTGCGCGCAGTCCGTGGACGAGTCTGTTGGAGCGGGCCAGCAGATCGCCCGCCGAGTACTTCGTCCCGTCCGGATCGACGGCCGCGACCCACTCGGGATCGGCCTGCGCCAGCCGCCAAAAGCCCAATGACCCCATCGGATCTCCCTACGTAGCACGATGAGCGCCGTCAGCACGGTGAGCGCCGTCACACGGCGACGCCCCGGCGACCAAAGTAGATCACGTTCTCGTTTTGCAGATCAACCCCTACCGGTAGGGCGACGGCTTAACTAGAATCTGTTCTCGTTTGCCATCTAAGCTGGAGGAACCATGGCGGAGCGGCTGCCGATCAGCACCGAGCACTGCACAGTCGAGCGCGACGGCCACGTCGTCATCGTCACGATGAACCGGCCCGAGGCGCGCAACGCGCTCAGCTCGTCCATGCTGGTGGGCCTCGCGGACGCCTGGGCCTACATGTCCGACACCCCGGAGATCCGCGTCGGCATTCTCACCGGGGCCGAAGGCACATTCTGCGCCGGCGCCGACCTGAAGGCCATGGGGCAGACGCCGTCCGACCCCCGCGTCCAGGAGCGCATGGCACAGATCCCCGACTTCCACTGGAAGGGCCTGCTGCGCGAGGGCCGGCCCACCAAGCCGCTCATCTGCGCCATCGAGGGATATGCCGTCGCCGGCGGAACCGAGCTCCTGGTCGGCACCGACCTGCGCGTCGTCGCCGAAGGCGCCACCCTCGGCCTGTACGAGGCGAAGCGCGGGCTGTTCCCCATGGGCGGCTCCGCGATCCGGCTCCCCCGCCAGATCGGCTACGCCAACGCGATGGACATCCTGCTCACCGCCCGCTCGGTGACCCCGCAGGAGGCCCTCGGCATGGGTCTGATCAACAAGATCGTCCCGGATGGCACGGCCCTCGCCGCCGCCCGTGAACTGGCCGGGCAGATCGCCGAATGCGGTCCGCTCGCCGTCCAGGGGATCCTGCGCACGTACCGCGAGACCGAGCACCTGTCCGAGGAGGACGCCCTCAAGATCTCCGACGAGATCGGCTGGCCCGTCATCGGCTCCGAGGACGCCAAGGAAGGCTCCCTCGCCTTCAAGGAGAAGCGCCCCGCCGCCTACAAGGGCAAATAACGGTCCGTCCGAAACCACGGCCCGGGTTTCCGGGCCTCTCTCCGTGGCACGGCTGGTCGCAACCGAGTCACGGAGGGACTGAGCAGGCCATGGCCTCGCACCTTGGACGCAGGCGGCACGAGACCACGAAGGAGGCACCCCGCAGGCGGCTCTGGCCCGGCAGAGCGCAGACGCCGCCGGCGGACGACACGGCGAAGACCGTCGTGGTCAAGCGCAGGCCGCGGCGGTGGCTGCGCAGCAGGCAGAACCCGGTCAGTGCGATGATCATGGCCGCGGGCTGGGCGGCCGCCGCGATCCTGGCCCTGGGGATACTTCTCACCTGGGGCGACGCCAACCCCGGGAACGTCCTGGTCGACGCCGTCCTCGACGCGGGCGGCTGGCTCGCCACGCCGTTCCACGACGTCTTCACCCGCACCGACCCCGAGCAGCAGCTCTACATCAACTGGGCCCTCGCCGGCGTGATCTACTACGTCCTCGCGCGAGCCCTGTCCTGGATGACGCGCTTCTGACCGCGGGTCCGGCGCCCGCCGGGAGCCGGGGGGCCCGACGTACGCGCGCCGCCGCGCCCAGGGGGAATTGGGCGCGGCGGCGGCGTTCGAGGAAGGTCAGTCCGATTCGGTGATGGTGTTGAGGCGTTCGATGGCCTCGACGTACTCCTCGATCAGCTCGTAGACGACCTGGGCGGCGGGCTTGACCTGGTTCATCGAGCCGACGATCTGGCCGACGGGGAACGTGACCAGCTCGCCGTCGCCCGAGCGGGCGATGCGGGGCAGGGCGTCCGCGATCAGCATGAACTGCATGGGCATCGGGAGGTAGCCGGGGGACTTCTCGCTCTCCCACGCCTCGGTCCACGCGGACTTCAGGAAGCGGGCCGGCTTGCCCGTCCAGGCGCGGGACCGGACCGTGTCCCGGGACGTCGCCTCGAGAAGCTTCGGCAGCGCGCGTTCCGGGGTGTCGGCCTCGTCGACGGTCAACCAGATCGAGCCGGTCCAGACGCCGTCGGCGCCGAGGGCCATGCCCGCGGCCATCTGCCGGCCCCGTCCGATGCCGCCCGCGGCGAGGACGATCGTCTCGTCGCCGACCGCGTCCACGACCTCGGGGATCAGCACCATCGTGGCGACGTCGCCGGTGTGGCCGCCTGCCTCGGTGCCCTGGGCGACGATGATGTCGACGCCCACGTCGACCTGCTTGCGGGCATGCCGGGCGTTGGAGGCGAGCCCGGCGACCTTGACGCCGTGCTCGTGCGCCTCCGCCACGATATCGGCCGGGGGCGGGCCGAGCGCGTTGGCCAGCAGCGCGATCGGATGGCGGAGCGCCACCTCGACCTGGGGCCGGGCGGTCTGGTCCGTCCAGCCGAGCAGCGCCTTGGTGGCGCTCTCGGTGGACGGTTCGACGCCGTGCTCGGCGAGCAGGTCCTCAAGGAACCTGCGGTTCTCCGCGGGGATCATCCCCTGCAGCTTGCCGAGCAGCTCCTCGGCGTCGCCCAGGTCGCCGCCCTCGTACTTGGCCGGCATCACCGTGTCGACGCCGTAGGGCTTGCCACCGACGTGCTCGTCGATCCATTTGAGCTCGAGTTCGAGCTCCTCGGGGGTGAAATGCAGGGCGCCGAGGACGCCCATGCCGCCTGCGCGGCTCACCGCGGCGACGACGTCGCGGCAGTGACTGAACGCGAAGATCGGGTACTCAATGCCGAATAGTTCGGTGACTCGTGTCCGCACAACCTCGACCCTAGGCCCGCCCAAGCGAAACTGCAACAGGTTCTAGTTAGGAAGATCCTTGCTGATCCGCTTTACAGCTCCATATAGAACACGTATCAGCTTGGGCGGGTGGGCAGGGCGACGCGGCCCGCGGTGACCCGGGCGGTCCGGTGCGGAAGGGCGGGACGTCAGCGGCGGCGGGTGGGGCCGGACGCCTTGCGCTGCTGCCGCTGGCTGCTCGGTGCCGGGCGGCCCTCCGGCGGAGCGGGCGGGGCCGCGGCCGGCGGGTTCGGCGGGCCGGCCGGGGCCGTGTCGCCGAACTTGCCGTCGGAGCGGCGCGGGGCCACCGGCGCCGGCGGGGCCGGGCGGCGGCCGAGCCCCAGAAAGCCGCCGACGCCCAGCAGGATCAGGCCGAGCAGGATCGCGCCGCCCGGAACGTAGCTGCGCATCGCGTCGATCTTCAAGGCCGTGCTGTCGGCCAGGTCGACCCCGGCCTTCTGGTCCTTGTCGACGGTGATGAGGTCGGCCTGCGCGACGATCATCTTGCCCTTGCCGTCCGGGGTCTGAACGGTGCTGCGGATGTTCTTGCGGTGCTTGACCGGGACTCCGGTGCGCGGATCGACCCAGACGGTGTTGTAGGCCTCGGTGTAGCGGTCCACCTTCTGGGCGCCAGCCTCCTCGGGGAGGCCGAGCATCTTGGCGGGCAGCTTGACGTCCATCGCGGCGGTCTTCGTCAGCGGGATGGACTGGGTGAAGCGGTAGGTCGTGAGGCCCTGGATCTCCTCGACGGCGTTGAACTCCATCGGCGCCGTCTGCTTGGTCGTCGTGTCGAAGACCGGGTAGTCGCGCTTCTGGACGTTCGCCAGGGGGAACAGCAGCCCGTAGCCCGACATCCGGACGGCGTTGTCGCCGTCGACGTGCGTGCCGCAGCAGTTGGTCAGGACGCTCGTCCGGCGGTCGAAGGCGATCCGGTACCCCTGGATCTGGACGGGGTTCTCCGGGTTGGCCTGGTCGTAGATGTTGGTCGTGGAGTCCCAGACGGCGATGTCGTTGTCGCCCTCGTTGGCGCGGACGTCACCGCGGACGGTGCTCTTGGCCATGAGGGTGACGCCCGTCTTGGTCTTGAGTTCGGCCTGGTCGAAGTACGTGGAGTTCTTCGATTCCAGAAGCGTCACCTGATAGCGGTTCAGTGGCGCGGCGATCACCTGGTCGGCCACGTAGAAACGAACCAGGGGCGCGAGCGTGAGAAAGAACGCGCCCAGGCCGATCAAGGCCAGTCCGACCGGTCGCCGCATGGATACCTCCGAGGAATGCCATCGTTCTCAGGCCAAGGGGCGGGAGTCCGGCATGTCCGGGTTACCCTACAGGGCCACTGAAATCATCAGTCCAGTAACAGTAAGCGCCGACTGCCGCAGGCAGAACACCATGAATCCGTGTTCTAAGCCTCAACAGCGAACGCTTACGTCCATAGCGTACTGGCCGGTAGGATCCGCTCGAACCGGACCCTGGACCGATCCCGAATCGACAGCGAGGTGGCGATGACCACGGCGCCCCCCAGGCAGGACTGGCAGCCGCCCGAGCCAGAGCGCGGCATCCCCCTGGAACACCGTGCCACGCTGGCCCGGTCAGTCCGGCTTCTGAGCGCGTTCCGGCAAGAGCGGAGCAACCCGGAGTACTTCTACGAACTGATGGCTCGTGACGCCGTCGCGCAACTCAGTTCGTACACCGATCTCGCCGGGGCGACCGTCATCGACGTCGGGACGGGCTCCGGTTTCTTCGCACGGACGCTGACGGCCGCCGGCGCCCGCTGTACGGGCATTGATCACGACCTCGCCGAATTGACCGCGCACAACGTCTGCGGGCCGAACACATTCGTCGCCAGCGCGCTCGCCCTGCCCTTCCGCACCGGCTCCGCCGACGTCTGCTTTTCGTCGAACGTGCTGGAACACGTCCCGTCTCCGTGGCGGATGGCGGACGAGATGGTCCGCGTGACCCGGCCGGGCGGGACGGTCTTCCTGTCGTTCACCAACTGGCTGTCCCCGTGGGGCGGGCACGAGACCTCGCCGTGGCACTACCTCGGCGGAGACCGGGCCGCCCGGAGGTACGAGCGCCGGAACGGCCGCCCGCCGAAGAACCGGTACGGACTCAGCCTGCACCCGGTGTCGGTGTCGGCGGCCCTGGGGTGGGCGCGAGGCCGCGACGACGTGCGCGTCCTGGACGCCGGTCCCCGCTACCATCCGCGCTGGGCCGCGGGAATCGTCCGGATTCCGGGGTTGCGCGAGATCGCCACCTGGAACCTGGTCCTGATTCTCCGGAAGAAGGGGCCTTGAAAACCGCCCCCCAGGTGGCCAGACCGACGCCGCCGCCCATCTCCGGGCGTCAGGACACGCTCGACGGTGTGCGCGCCGTGGCGGCACTGGGCGTCCTCGTCTACCACGTCGCCGCCACGGCGGGCTCCATCACCAACCCGGCCGGCGCGCGCTGGCTGTTCAACGGCGGCCAGGTCGGTGTGCCCATCTTCTTCATCCTGTCGGGCCTGCTTCTCTACCGTCCGTGGGCGGCGGCGGTGCTGAACGGACGTGACGCCCCGCGCATCGGCGAATACCTGCGCAAGCGGGTGCTCCGCATCATGCCCGCCTACTGGGCCGTGATCGTCTGCTTCATGCTGACGGCAGGACGGGACCACATCGGCGACCCCGTCTCGTGGGTTTCCCTGCTCACCGTCACGCATACGTACGTGCCCGGCGTGTGGTGGGACAGCGTGCTGGGGCCCGCGCATCTGGGGCAGCTGTGGAGCCTGGTGGTCGAGGTCGCCTGGTACGCCACGCTGCCCTTCACGGCGGCCGTCCTCGGCTGGTACGCGCGGCGGAAACGCACCCACGACGTGGGGGTGCGGGCCAAGCGGCTCCTGATCGGCATCGCGGTGTACGGGTCGCTGTCGTTCCCCTTCACGGCCGTGATGTTCTTCCCGGCGCGGCACACGCAGATGGGTCTGTGGCTGCCGCGCTTCTTCGTCTGGTTCGCGCTGGGGATGGCCCTCGCCGTGGTGACGGTGTGGGCGCGGCTGGACGGGCGCCGTCCCGTGGCGACGCTGTGCCGGACCGTCTCGGACTCGTGGGCGGCGTGCTGGGTGGCGGCCGCGATGCTGTACGTGGTGGCCGCCACGCCCGCGACCGGACCGCTCACCCTCCAGGAACCGGACGCGTTCTGGACGTCCACCCTGCACCTGGTCGTGGACGGGCTGTGCGCGGCGGCGCTGATCGCCCCGGTGGCGCTGGCCCCGGCCGGGCATCCGGCGCTCGGCGCGGTCCTCGCCAACCCGGTGATGCGGTTCCTCGGCCGGATCTCCTACGGCCTGTTCCTGTGGCAGCTGCTGATCATCGTCGGCTGGTATGAGGCGGCGGACCGGGTGTTCCGGGGGGACGTGGCGACGGACCTCCCGCTGATGGCGGCGGCGTCCATCGCAGCGGGGACTCTGAGTTACTACCTGGTGGAGCGTCCGGTTCAGCGGCTGACTCGCCGGGACCGTCCCCGCCGGGCCCCCGCTTCGGCGCCGTCCAGCTGAGCGGGATCCGGCCGCCGGATCCGCCGCCGGCCGGCCGTGGCCGCCACAGCTCCGCCGCGACCCGCCCGACGATCACGAGCCCGAGCAGCTGGGGTGCGATGTCGCCGAGCGGGCCGGACGGG
The DNA here is from genome assembly GCF_043198455.1 of Spirillospora sp. NPDC048824. Lineage (NCBI taxonomy): Bacteria > Bacillati > Actinomycetota > Actinomycetes > Streptosporangiales > Thermomonosporaceae > Spirillospora > Spirillospora sp. NPDC048824. The sequence continues at coordinate 539,494 of NZ_JBICUS010000002.1, forward strand.
GCGGCGAAGTTGCTGATCTTGTTGAGCCAGGCGCCGGCGGCAAGGCATCCCGTCCCGGCGAGCATGGCGATCGCGATCGTCCACGGTGACGCGACGGCGCGCAGGACGGCGGAGCGGCGGGTGCGCGCCCAGCCGCACCCGGCCGCGACCAGGACGGCGACGGCGAACCCGGGCGCACCGGCGATCCAGCCGCCGAGCACGGCGGCGAGCCCGACGGCCGCCCACGCGGGCCAGCCCGTTCCGGCCACCAGCGCGCGCGGCCGCTGCCGCGGATCGCGCCGGTTCCTCGATCCGCCCGGCCAGACGGCGATGATCAGCAGGACGAGGAGCATGTTGAGCCCGGCCACCACGGCGACCTGCTGTGCCCGGTCGGGGCCGTAGGTGAGTTCGACGATGCCGCCGGTGCCCGCGGGGACGAGCCAGCCCTGCTTCCACCCGTCCAGCCGGACGGCCCGCAGCTCGTGGCCGCCGACGGTGGCGCTCCATCCGTCGTTGAAGTTCTCGTTGACGGTGAGGAACGACGGCGTCGCGGCGTCCACCTTCAGCTTGCGGGAACTCGATCCCCAGCTGATGATCTCGACCTGCTCCGGCGGCCGTGCGGTGGTGGCCTGCCCCGGCTTGGCGCCGACCGTCACGGTGTCGATGCGGTAGGAGTCGAGGGGCGCGGTGGTCAGCCGGTTCTGGCCGGTCTTCAGCGTCGCCTGCTCGCAGCCGGCGAACCGCAGGGGGCGCCCGGCGAGCAGATCGCCGAGCGTGCCGGTGGCCTTCGTCGGGATGTCGGCGGCCTGGGTGCCGGCGGCCGGGGAGCCGGCGACCGGGGAGCCCGGCGGGCCGATCCGCAGCTTCGGCCCGTAACCGCAGGGCAGCTGCAGCGGGGAGCTGCGCACGTCCGGGAACGGTTTCACACCGGGGATGGTGAGGTCGGTCAGCTGAACCGGCTGGATCTGGGTTTCCCTGAAGAAGGTGAGCGTCAGCCTGTCGGTGGTCATCGGGGCGAACGACAGCCTGCCCTTGCGGTCCGACAGTCCCTCGCGGATCTCACCGTTGCCGCCCTGGATCCGCACGCGGATGGGCCCCGACACGGCCGGTGGACGCTGCAGAGTGATCCTGGACACAGGCTTGCGGCCCTTCCACCGGACGCCGTAGGTCGCCGTGTCGTCCTGCTCCGACGCGATCCAGGTCGTCGCCGGGTCGCCGTCGAACCCGGATCTCGGCTGGGCGGCGGGATGGTCGGCCAGCACCGAACTCGCCGTGACGGCCGGCTGCCCCCGGACGGCCGTGTACCGGTCGATCAACCGCTGGTCGGTGAGGACGGCCGTTCCGGTGACGGGGGCGCCGCCGCCCACCGCGGACGTGAACGTGCGGTCGAAACCGGCGCCTTCCTCGTCCTTCGACCCCAGGGTCGGCGAGCACACCCAGCGCCGGCTGCCCTTCATGCATTCGGCCGTCGCGCCGGGCCTCCGGCTCATCACGTACGTGGCCGGGCCGCCGATCCCGGCCGGCGCCGGCAGCGTGTACGTGCGGGTCGGTTGCACGCCGCCGATCGACACCTCCGACACCGCCACCCGCGCGAAGGCCTGGACGGGCGGATCCGAGGCGAGTTCGGTGATGCGCAGCCGCAGCCACCGGGTGGGGCCGTCCGGTGCGCGGAGCGGCTGCGCCGTGGCCGCCTGCCGGACGTCCTGCTCCAGCGTCCCGTTCTCGGTCTCGACCGCGACACGTGAGACCGGCGGCCCCAGGGAGGAGGTGTTCTGGACGAACGCGGCCGTCAGGCTCGTCACGTCCCGGGGGCGGTCGAAGTCGACGCGCAGCCACTGCCCGGACGGGCCCGTCCACCCGCCCGTCTCCCAGGCGGTGAACCGGTTGCCGTCGAACGCGGCGTACGGGGTCGCGCCGGGCTTGCGGTTCTGCGGGACCGCGTCATCGCCGGCCGCCGAACTGGACGCCGTGACGTCGCGGACACCGCCGCCGTAGGTCACGTGCGTGGCATACCGTTTCCAGTCCGTGTCCAGGACGTCGGTGGCCTCCCGGCGATGCCCGGCCGACAGCGTCGGGGACGTCTGGTGCAGTTCGCCGAAGTTGCGGCGGACGAGCCGGGGCGAGTCCGTCACGACCGGGGCGCCCTTGAGGTCGGGGGCGTCGTGGTCCAGCAGGACGGGCCCCGCGGGCAGCGCGCCGTCGTCCGCCATGGCCAGCAGCGACTCCGGTCCCCCGTACACGCGGACGGGGTCGGTGGCGTCGGCGAGGTTCGCGACGGCCGCGGCTCCCTCGACCTCGTAGACCTCCAGCGCGGGGTACCGCTGGTCCACGGACGACATCGCGTCATCCGCCTCCACACCCACGGGGCCGCCGAACGAGGCGACCCTGCGCATGCCGGCCGAGTCGTCCAGTGCCTGATGGACGCGGGCGGGCCAGGCACCGCGCAGCGTCTCGCGCCGCAGGTCGTTGCGGACCAGCACGTACCGGATGCCCATCCGGCCGAGGAACTCGCTCAGCCCGGGCGACCCCCGCCCCGACCGGACCTGCAGGTCGATCGCGTCCAGGGCGCGCGTGTAGCCGGGCGAACCGGCGGGGACGAGCTGCCGGACGCCCCACTGCGCCGTCAGCAGCGGCTGGACGATGTCGTCCATCGGGCGGCCCCACAGGTACTCGCCGAACGGCGCCCCGGGGACGGCCAGCACGCCCTGCTGCCCGGCCCGCGCGTTGATCCACGACGCCGCGTCCCGCCAGTACTGCGGGACCTGCTTGAAGTCGCCCGGCCCGCTCAGCCCGTTGGAGACGGCCGTGAGGCCGATGCCGCCGAGCGCGACGGCGGCGGCGACGGGCAGGCTGACCAGGCCTTTCAGCGTCCCGCCGAACGCCGTCCCGCCGGCGGGGCCGCCGACCCGGCCGCCCCGGGTCGCGCCGTCCCGGATCCTCCCTGTCGCGACGACCAGCAGGTGGGCCAGGCCGAGCGCGAGCGGCAGCCGGACGGCCGCGTCGAACTTGTGCAGGTTGCGGAGGGGCGCGAGCGGCCCGTCCAGCAGTTCGCGCATCTGGCCGGCGAGCGGGCCCGGGATGTCGCTGATGTGGCCGATGGACAGGATGGCGATCCCGGCCAGCAGTGTGACCAGTAGAAACGTCCGCTCCGGCAGCAGCCGGCCGAGCAGGCCGGCGAGTCCGAGCGCCGCGACCACGCCGGTGCAGATGACCGGTATCGGGCTGACCGACAGCTCGTACCCGACCGGCCACCACACCTGGCCGTCCACGAACAGGTAGTTGACCCAGCGTTCCGCGCCGCGCAGCACGTTGATCAGGCCGGTGGGGCCGGTCGTCGTCACCGCCTTCTCGGTGTAGGTCAGCCACGAGAACCCGTACGTCCCGGTCAGCAGCAGCGGGACCAGCCACCAACTCGTCGCCGCGGCCGTGGCCGCCGACCACCACGCGAGGAGCCGCAGCCGGAACGAGCCGCGCGGCCGCGTCACGATGTACAGGAACGGGACGACCAGGACGGCGACGGTGGCGGTCGCGTTGATGCCGCCGCAGCAGGCGATCGCCAGCCCCGACGCGGCGGCGGCCCGCAGCCGCCCGCGCTCGCCGGACGCCGCGGAGACCAGCGGCAGGACGATCCACGGCAGCATCGCGACCGGCATGTACTCCGAGGAGATCTGCCCGAGCGTGGCCAGCGCGTTCGGTGCGAGCGCGTACCCCATCGCGGCGAACAGGCGCGGGGTGCTGGACGAGGCGCCGTGGCCGCCGACGCCGAGCCGCCGCGCCAGCTTCCACATGCCGACGAACGCCAGGCACAGCAGCAGGGACGTCCACAGCCGCTGGGTGATCCAGGCGGGCATCCCGATCACGTCGCCGAGGGCGAAGAACGGGCCCATTGGGAACAGGTAGCCGACGGCCTGGTTCTGAATCTGGCCGAACTGCTCGGGATCCCACAGGTGCAGCGCCCGGCCGAGGAACCCGAGCGGGTTCACCGCCATGTCGATCTTCGTGTCGGCGAGGATGGCGCCGGGACGTGTACTGAACGCCAGGGCGGTGAGCGTCAGGCAGCACGCGAGGACGCGCAGCCGCTCCCGCAGCCGTTCACCGGTGTCCATGCCGTCCGGCGGCCCGCCGCCCGGGGCAGGCTGGTCGGGCACGCCGGCGCGGGGCGGATTCGCCTCTCCCACGGCCATGCTCGCGCTCTGCCCCTTTCTGCCCGCCCCGGTGTATCGGCCCGGGTGCCCGTCACGGTACCTCTGGACGGCGAGTGGACGGGCGCGCAGAGGCACGAGAGAAACCGGAACGAGAGAAACCGGCGCGGGAGGAACCGGCGCGGGAGGAACCGGCCCCGGCAGAACCGGCGCCGACGGCGGCGGTGAGGAGGAGGTCGCGCATCCGCTCGGCCGTCCGCGCCCAGTCGAACTCCCCGCCCCACGTCCGGCAGGAGTCGGCGATCTCCTCCCGGCGCGCGGGATCGTCCAGTTCCTTGAGGGCCCGTTCGACGACACCGGCCTGGTCGTCGCCGTGGTGGACGAGCCATCCGGTGACCGTGTCGCGCACGGCGTCGCGCAGGCCGTCCACGTCATGGGCCACGGTCGGGACGCCGAGCGCGGCGGCCTCGATCACGCTGAGGCCCCAGCCCTCGCCCTGGGACGTGCTGAGGTGCAGGTCGGCGCGGGCGACCAGGGACGCCTTGACCTCCTCTGCCACGTACCCGTGCGCGATGACGACGCCGTCCAGGCCCCGCTCGGTGATGCCCGCGGCCAGCGCGGGCGCTTCCGGCCCGTCCCCGACGATGTGCAGCCGCAGCCCGGGGCGGTTCTCCGCGAGCCGCTGCGCGAGGTCGAGGAGGAGGCCGAGGCGCTTGTGCGGGACGAGACGGGTCACGCAGACCAGATCCGGGTCTCCGGCGGGCTCCGGAACCATCCCGCCGGGTTCGGCGACCGCCGTTCCGTTGGGGATGACATGGGCGGGCCCTGTCCAGCCCAGCCGCTCCCTTACGGCGCGCAGCGTGGACGGCGAGACGACCACGAAGGCGTGCCGCCGATACGTCCAGCGGCTCACCGGGCCCTCCAGCATCTGCCCGAGCCAGGCCAGCCACCGCGGGAAGTACAGGTCGAACTGGGCGTCGTGCACATGGTGGATGACGCAGAACACCGGCACCCGGCGAGGGAGCACCCACGGTGTGAAGAAGGGGATGCCGTTCTGGCAGTCGACGACCGCGTCGAACGAGCCGGCCCGCCGTATGCGGTGAGCCAGCAGCCACAGCAGCACGAGGGGGTACACGGTGAAACGGCCGCCGAGGCGCACGAACTCCACGTTCTCGACGCGTTCCCTGCGCTTCTGGCCGCGCGCTCTCGACGTGACGTAGTGCACACGGTCCCCACGACCGGCGAACCTGCGCGCGAGCTCCCAGGCGTAGCGTTCGGCTCCACCCGCGGCCGGATGCCAGGGATCCCGCCAGTTGACGATCGCAAGCCGCAGGTCCATGGAGGTTGCGCCGGGCCCTGGAGGATCGGGCGCGGGAGGGTCGGGGGCTGGGGTACTCGCGTTCATCCCGACTTGGCGCTCGACGTCGACGGCAGGCCCTTCTCCAGCACGATCGCGCCCGGCTCCTGCTCGGCGAGCATCGTCCGGAAGGGCACGACCGGGATGATCGGGGCCACGGGCACGGACGGCAGCCGGAATCCGGCGCGCGCGCGGATCCGGGCCAGGTCGAACAGGCATTGCAGCGAATGCCGCCGCACCGAGAACGTCGAGCCCGGCCGGTCACTCCACACCACCGGGATGTCCGTGACGGACGCGCCCCGCCGCACGCAGTGGGCGAGGAGTTCGACGTCGAACGAGAAGCCCGCCGTGCGCAGATCCTCCGCCGCCGCGCGGGCCAGCGGCCCGTCGAAGAACTTGAACCCGCACTGGGTGTCGGCGATGCCGCCCACGAGGTCGCGGACGATCCGGTTGAACGTGATGGCGCCGAGCCGCCTGACGGGCACGGCGTAGCCCTCGACGACCGACCGACCGTGGCGCCTTGACCCGACCACGACCGGGCGGCCCTCGCGCAGCAGGACGATGGCTTCGTCCAGCGCGTCGAGGTCTGTCGCCATATCGGCGTCCACGAATCCTACATAGGGTGCGCGGGTCGCGAGCAGTCCCGCGCGGACCGCGGCTCCCTTGCCCCGGCGTTCGCAGTGCACCAGCCGCACGGGCACCGGCCCGTCCCACGATCGGACGATGTCGGCGGTGCCGTCCGTGCTGGCGTTGTCGACGACGATGACGTCAGCGCGCACGGGCAGCCCGGCGAGCTTGTCGCACAGCTCGCCGAGCCCCTCCGGAAGCCGGTGGGCCTCGTTGTAGGCGGGAACGACGATCTCCAGGAGGGCGGGGCCGTCACGCTGGGTCCCCATCAGGGCCTACGCGTCAACGGGAGCCGTAGTTGTACAACGGCTTAATGACTGGGTCCTGCTGGGAGGAGTTCACCAGCTGGACCGTGCCGAACGACGCTCCGGCGGCGAACAGGACGCCGACCACTGCGGCGATGGCAATGCGCATCAGGGGGTCCTTCGTCGGTGGGTTGAACTGCGGCCAATGATACTGCCGAGTAACGGAATGCTCAGAGTAGTGCCTGAAGCCCGAAATGACCAGAAAACGACAAGACTGACGATGGCCCACCCGGCGGCGACGGGCGCCGCCGGGACCCCGTCCGCCGCGACATGCGCGGCCCCATCGATCCGATAGACGGCCAGGTCAGGGCCACGCAGCACCTCGACGGCGGCGCCGGACGGACGGAGCGCGCCGATCTCGGCGTCGACCACGACGTACCGTACCCCCTCATCACGCAGCGTCGTCACGGGCGGGGAGCCCGTCCGGGCGGCGGGCGCCAGCCGGACCGCCCTCGGGTCCTCGGGCGCGACGGTCGTCCCCCCCACGGTGACGGCGTCGTCCACGATCACCCGGCGGTGCAGGTGGCGGGGCAGCGGATCGAGGACGCGGCGGCCGTGGTTCCACGGGTAGCTGCGATACGACGCCCACGGCAGCACCAGCACGTCGCCCTCGACCGGGTCGCCGTCGATGATCTGCCGGGCCCGCGCCCAGTCGTCCGGATAGCGGACGGCCCGCAGATCGCCCGCCGCCCCCCACGCCAGCGTCGGCAGCAGCATCACCGGCACGGCCATCGCCGCCGCCGGCACCGCCGGCCACCGCGCCTCGGCGGCCCGGTCGGCGGCCACCCCGAGCCCCACCGCGACCACGACGGCGAGCGGCGCCGCGTACTGCTGCCCGTCCCGCAGGACGGCGAACCCCGGCCAGAGGCCGATGAGCCCTTCGAGGACCGGTGCCGCCACCGCCCCCAGCGCCGCGACCGCGAACCCTGCCGCCGCCGCGGCGGCCGCGCCGCGCCGCCACCGGGGCTCCCGGCACCACGTCCAGTAGGCGGCCAGCGCGATGACCACCACGACCAGCCAGATCGTTGCGGTCACCGGTGCCCCGTACCCGTCCGGCACCGTCTCGCCGTTCCACACGCCGCCGAGCAGGAGCAGGCTTCCGAGCGTCCCGAACGGGGTGTCGGCCCGGGCGGCGAACAGGTCGACGGCCGTCCCGTCCCCCGGCACGCCCGCCGGCCGCAGCGCCCCCGGCACCAGCCACGGAAGGCTCAGGACCCCCGCGGCCCCGGCGACCCGTGCCGCACCGGCCGCCCGCGCCCGGACGGACGGGCCTCCGGCCACCAGGGCGACCACCAGAGCCGTCAGCCCCGACACCGCCAGGGCCGCGAAGCCGCCGACGGCGGCGGGGATCAGGGCTCGGACCAGCCGTCTCCCCCCACCGGGCTCGTCCGTCCGCGATGCCGCCGCGACCACCCAGGGGAGAGCCGCGTAGCCGAGGAGGAGCGCCCACTGGCCGAGCAGCAGACGCTCCGCGACGAAGGGGTTCCACGCGTAGCAGATCCCGGCGGCCAGGCGCGGCGCCGGCCGGCGGGACGGCACCAGCGAAGCCGCCGCCGTGCACGCCACCACGAAGATCGCCAGCAGGACGAGCTTCTGCACGACGTCCGCCGGGACGACGGTGGCCAGCGCCGTGATGAACGCGTCGCTCGGGACGTGCCGCGGCACGACCCCGGTCAGCCCGAACGTCATGGGGGTGAACGCGGGATCGGGCACGAACACCATGTCGTACGACAGCACGAAGCCGGGCGCGAGCCCCGGCCCCAGCGCCGCGAGCCCGAGCCCCAGCCCGGTCAGCGCGGCCGCCAGGTGCCGTGCCCGCTCGTTCAATCCGCCCAATCGTTCAGTACGGCCCACTCCCCCGTGTGCGCCTGGACGCTACCCGACCTGCTCCCTTGCGGGGGAACGGCCCTCCGCACCCCCCGGCCGCGCCGGGTCGGGGTCGCGGGGCAGGCCGAGGATGCGCTCACCGATCACGTTGAGGTTGACCTCGGTGGTGCCCCCGCCGATGCTCATCGCGCGCGACGCGAGCAGGTAGCGGGTCCAGCGGGCGCGCAGATCGTCCTTCCAGCCGCCGGTCAGCGCGCCGTCCTCGCCGAGCAGCGTGAACCCGAACTCGGTGACCTGCTGGCCGTGCTCCATCGCCACGAGCTTGCGGACGTTCGCCGTCGCGCCCGGGTCCGTGCCCGACAGCTGCTTGAGCGTGGCGCGGAGGCCGAGGAGGTTGAAGGAGTGCTCGTCGCAGGCCAGGCGGCCGAGGCCGTCGCGGACGACCGGGTCCCCCGCGACGTCGAGCCCTGCGGCGAGGTCGAGCAGCTTGGGCAGGTCGCCGCCGAGCTGGAAGCTGCTGGTCAGGCCGACGCGTTCGTTGGCGAGGGTGGTGCGTGCGACGCGCCAGCCCGCGTTGACGGGCCCGACGACGAGGTCGTCCGGGACGAACACGCCGTCCAGGAACACCTCGTTGAAGACGGCGTCGCCGGTGCATTCGCGCAGCGGTCTGATCTCGATGCCCGGCGACGCCATGTCCACCAGGAAGTACGTGATCCCGTCGTGTTTGGCTCGATCGGGGTCGGTGCGGGCGATGCAGATGCCCCACTGCGACTCGCGGGCCAGCGACGTCCAGATCTTCTGGCCGCTGATCTTCCAGCCGCCCTCGACGCGTTCGGCGCGCGTCCGCAGCCCGGCGAGGTCGGAGCCCGCGCCCGGCTCGGAGAACAGCTGGCACCAGATGATCTCGCCGCGCAGCGTCGGCGGCAGGAACCGCTCCTGCTGCTCCGGCGTCCCGTACTGGACCAGCGACGGGACGACCCACGCCGCGATCATCAGCGGCACCGGCCGCACCTTCGCCGCCTTCAGCTCCTGCTGGATGACGATCTGCTCCAGCGGCCCGGCGCCCCGCCCCCACGGCTTCGGCAGATGCGGGGTCACCCAGCCGCCCTCCGCCATCGCCGCCCGCTGTGCGAAGGGGTCCATCGCGGCGAGTTCGGCGACGCGGGCGCGGATCTCCTCGCGCACCGGCGCGGCGTCGTCGGGGAGGTCGATGTTCATGGGACGCCGGACTCCCGCGACGGTCAGCGCGGCGACGTCCGCCCTGTGCTTGCTCGCCCGTCCCAGGAGCGCGCGCAGCGTCAGCGCCCTCCGGTAGAGCAGGTGGGCGTCGTGCTCGTAGGTGTAGCCGATGCCACCGTGCACCTGGATGTTGCCTTCCGCGCAGGTGACGGCGGCGTCCGCGGCCAGCGCCGCAGCGACCCCGACGGCGTAGGCGCGCTGTTCCTCCGGCTCGTCCAGCGCGCGCGCGGCGTCCCAGACCGCCGCCCTGGCCCGCTCGACGGCGATGAGCATCCGGGCGCACTTGTGCTTGATGCCCTGGAACTGCCCGATCGGACGGCCGAACTGCTCACGGAGCTTCGCGTACGCCACCGCGTCGTCCAGGGCACGTCCCGCTACACCGCAGGCTTCTGCGCCTAGGAGGACGACGGCGAGCGCCTGCACGTCCACGTCGTCCAGGAACCGCTCGTCGGGGACGGTCAACCCGTCGACCGTGACCGATCCGACAGGGCGAGTGATGTCCAGAGATTCCAGCAACCCTAGGACGACCTCGTCCCGTTCAACGACGACCCAGCGTTCACCGGCCGGAAGCAGGAACACGTCGGCGAGCGGTGCGCCCAGCACGGGCCGCACAGTCCCGGAGACGGTGGAGCCGTTCACATCCAGGCTTCCGGACAGCCCCACCGCCGCCGTACGGGAACCGTCCGCCAGTCCGGGCAGCAACGTCGCCGCCCCGCAGGCGTGCAGGACCGCCGACGCCAGAACGGTCGGCGTGTACGGCCCCGGGGCGAGGACGCGGCCGAGTTCCTCCAGCGCGACCGCCTGCTCCAGGAGCCCGAAACCCTGCCCGCCCGCCTCCTCCGGCAGATGCAGGCCGGGCAGCCCCTGCGCGGCGAGCGCCGGCCAGAAGCCGGTGTCCGCGTCCCGGACGGCCTGCGCCGTGATGTTCCGCTCCGCGAACCCGCGCACGGATGCCGCCAGCGCCTCGTGTTCCTCGGTCAGTCCGATCGCCATGACCACACCCCTCCCTCGAAGTGGGCACAGCCTATTAGAACGCCATTCGGTTTGTCAGGCGGCGATCTTCAGCCCGGTGAAGAACGTGTTCACGTCCGGCCACATCTTCTTGTGCGTGTTCGGCAGCGACGCGAACACCACGGCGGGCGTCTTGCGGCCGGTGTCGACCACCGCGGTGGCGACGACCTCACCGGTCGCCCTCACCCCGTCCCGCTGGTAGGTCAGGTACGAGGCGATCAGCCAGCCGGGGCGCCCGTCCACGGTCAGGGGCTGCGAGGCCAGCGGCGCCGTCTTGTGCGGGAACGCGTAGTACTGCGCCTCGTACCCCTGGGCGACCAGCGCGGCGACGCTCTTGACGCTGTCGGGCCCCTGGTACGCGTTCTGCATGCTCGGGTGCAGCGTGCCGGTGAGCAGCTGCCCGTACCAGATCTGCCCGGCGCTCCGCTCCGTCACCAGGATCTGCTGGCCGGACCACCCGGCCGTGCCCAGCTTGTTCTGCTTGGTGGGCACCTTCCAGGGCGCGGCCAGCCGCGGGTACGCCAGCCCCGAATGAGGGTCGGCGACCCGCCCGAGCACCCGGCTCGGGGTACCGGCGAACGCCGTGAGCCGCTTGTCCGGCGGCAGTTCCACCTGCGGCGCCTCGGGCTGCTCCGCGGCCGTCCGGCCGGCGTTCCCGTTCGCCTCCGCCGGCTCGTCGCCGCCGCCCTTCAGGAAGTAGACGGCAGCGGCCGCGACCAGAGCGATGACCAGCAGCCCGACCCCGCCGAACAGCAGCAGCCGGGACCGGCCGCCGCCATCGTCCAGGACATCGCGCGCCGGCTTGGGCGAACCGCCGAGCTTGGCGTCGGCGGACGCCTCGTCCGCCATCCAGTCCGGCATCTGCCAGTTGCCGCTGCTCGGCTTGCCGGGTCTGGCCGGCCCACCCACCCCGGTGGGGACGGCCGGCGTGTACCGCTCGTCACCGGCGCCCTCGTCGAACAGGTCGCCCTCCCACTGCGGCGAGTCGTCCTCCGAGACGGGTGCCACCCGGACGTCGTCGTCCTCGACGCCGCCCCAGACATCGTGCGCCCCCGCGTCCTTCCCGGAACCCGGGGCGGGCAGGGAGCCCTCGGGCACCTCGGGCTCGGGGAAGGCCGTCTGCGGGCCGGTCGCATCGCCGGGCTCCGGGGACTCGTCCCGCGGCTCACTCTCGCTCATATCGGTCCAGCGCACACCGCGCTCCCCCTGATCGGACATGCGGCACACGTTACGCGAAGATCAGCACTTGAGTTTCGATGTGTAATCACGCTCCGGACACATCTTCCTATCGCCTCAGTGATGGCTCGCCGATCCGCCGTTTCCCGGTGTGACCAGCGTCTCCTCCGCCCGCGGATCGTCCGCCAGCCGCTCCCTGGCCAGCAGCGTCCCGCCCGCCACCGCACCCGGCATCGCGAGCACCGCGCCCAGCGGAATGAGGAACACCACAACGGTCGCGGCGCCGAAGCCGACCACCAGCGGCCGGTTCGCCCTCATCCGCCTGAACCGCTCCTTGCGGAGGATCCCGCGCCGCTCCAACGCGATCGACATCAGCTCGCCCGCCAGGAAGTACCCCGACACCAGCGCCGCGGTCACCGGCACGACCGTCTGCCCCACCACGGGCAGGAACCCGCAGGCGAAGAACACCACCGCGAACGCCAGCGCGACGGCCCCGAGCAGCAGCGTGTCCTTGACGGCCCGCCCGATCTGGACCATCAGCGGGACGTCCGGCTCCGGCGGCGCGCCGCCCTGCGACTCCTCGACCCGCACCGCGATGGCCTCATAGAACGGATCCCCGACCAGCAGCGTCACCGCCGTGAACGTGATCAGCGCCAGGAACAGGGACGCGCCGTAGATCGCGATCCCGGCGACCACCCGCGCCGACGTCCGCGGAGCGTCCGACCAGTCGTCCGCGAACCCCGTCACCCACCCGGCCAGGTCGTCGATCTGGAACGCCAGGAAGCTCAGCGCCGCCCCGTAGACGGCCAGCACGATCAGCGCGGGGATGAGGCCGAACAGCCACTGCGCCGGATGGCGGGCCGCCCACCCGATGCCGCGCAGCAGATAGCCGACACCGTTGAACAGATCCTTGAAACCGGACGGCTTGGGCGCTGGGGGGACGTGCGGTTGGCTCACGCAGCCAGACCCTATAGGCCGGGCAACCCCTGGTACAAAAGGTGGAACACGTTCTAGTATTTTTGGATGAGGTTCACCTACGCCGAGGCGATGACCGACCCGTCCTACTACCTGCCGCTGGCCAGGGCCGCCGAGGCGGCCGGGTACGCGAGCATCTCCGTGGCCGACTCGCTCGTCTATCCGAAGGAGTCTGACTCGGTCTACCCCTACACCGCGGACGGCAACAGGGAGTTCCTTGAGGACAAGGCGTTCATCGAGACCTTCACGCTGATCGCGGCCATGGGAGCCGTGACCAGCAGTATCCGGTTCACCCCGTTCGTCCTCAAGCTGCCGGTGCGTCCGCCCGTGCTGGTGGCCAAGCAGGCGACCTCGGTCGCGTGCCTGACCGGCGGACGGCTCGGCCTGGGCGTGGGCCTCAGCCCGTGGCCCGAGGATTTCGAGGTCATGGGCGTCCCGTGGGAGCGGCGCGGCAAGCGGATGGACGAGGCCGTCGACATCGTGCGAGGGCTGAGCGGCGGCGGGTACTTCGAGTTCCACGGCGAGTTCTTCGACATCCCGGCGATCAAGATGACGCCGGCGCAGCCGTTTCCGATCCTGGTCGGCGGGCACAGCGAGGCGGCCCTGCGCCGCGCCGTGGTCCGCGGCGACGGCTGGATGCACGCGGGCGGAGACGACCTGGACGACCTCCTGGCCAGGATCAACCGCATCCGCGAGGCCGAGGGCAAGACGGCGGACCCGTTCGAGATCCACGTGATCTCCATGGACGCCTACACACCGGACGGCGTGAAACGCCTGGAGGACAAGGGTGTCACCGACGTGATCGTCGGCTTCCGCATGCCCTACGTCAAGGGCCCCGACACCGAGCCCCTGCACAAGAAGATCGAGCACCTCGAACGCTTCGCCGAGACGGTCATCGCCAAGGTCGACCACTGAACGAGAACACGTTACAGTCCGGAGCCATGGACGCCATCGCCTGGAACGCCCCGGACGCCGACCACCCGGCCCGCCGGGCCGCCCGCGCCTCCATGACGGCCGTGATCGGCGGCCGCAAGGACACCTGGCTGAACCTCTTCGCCCCGGACGCCCTGGTCGAGGACCCCGTGGGCCCGTCGTTCCTGGACCCGTCCGGCAACGGTCACCGGGGCCACGACGGCATCGGCGCCTTCTGGGACACCTTCATCTCCACCATCGCCGGCTTCCGCTTCACCATCGCCGACTCCTTCGCCAACGGCGACTGCTGCGCCAACGTAGCGACGATCACCACCACCATGGCCGACGGCTCGACCATGACCATCGACTGCGTCCTCATCTACACGATCAACGCAGCCGGCCAGATCACCTCCCTGCGCGCCCACTGGGAACCCGACCGCGCCATGGCGACCCTCAAGAAATGAGGGCGTGCCCGCACGCACAGAGCGTCGGCGGCACAGGACGCGGTCATGACCTCCTCGATCGTGCCGCGTACGCCTCTCCGCACAGCGGAACGAGGTAGGCGAGCCCAATGAGAAAGCCCCGACCGGCGTCCCGGTCGGGGCGAAGCCACGCGGAGCGCGGCGGCATACGCAGCCCAGATGACCCCGCACGATGATCAAGACGAACAAGAACCCCGACCCACAAGGGGCGTGGGGCGGAGCCCCCACATCGGGGGTCTGGGGGTCGCCCCCCAGATAGACAGAACGGAACGACGCGGCGAAGCCACGCGCGAAGCGCGCGGCGAGCACACGTCGCCCAGAGTGGAGGTGGCGGGAATCGAACCCGCGTCCTTCGGTGATAAGTCAGGGCTTCTCCGGGTGCAGCCTGCTTGGCGCTTTCTCAGCCCCGGCACTCACGCAGGCGTGTCGCCGACGGGCTCAGCCGCTGTTTGTTTTTCCTACAGGTCCCGCGGCCGGGCTTGCAGGTGGAGTCTCCTTACGATGCCAGACCCCGGGTCGGAGACGCTCCCGGGCTGACAGAGTTGGCTACTCGCCTCAGGCGGCGAGTGCGAACTCGGACTGCTGCTTGTTGGCAGTTATTGGTTTGCTGTCACAGGATTTACGAGGTCACGACAGCAACCCTCGACCCGCTTCCCCTGGCTCGAACGACCGAAGTCGAAGCCGGTCACCCCCATGTTGAGTTGTCAAAGCGGATGTCCGGGGACGTCCGCACGATGACGTTACAAGGTTAACGTGCGGGACGGCAATGTGATTCCCGGGGACAGCCGTGAACCCCGGTGGGTGCGAGTGTGTCGCACCCACCGGGGTCGACCGGCAGGGTCGGGCCGGTCCGGACGGCAGAGCCTCCCCCGAGACGAGGCTCTGGTCTCCTCACGGCGACTGAGCCCGCAACCCCCCGAGCGGGATCTCAGTCACCCGTAAAGACGCTCGGGCGCGGCGGGTTGGTTGCCTCTCCCAGGCAAAGAGATCACAAAGTTGTCACGCGCCCGGTCGGACGGTGGTTCGGTCAGCGGCGGCCGAGGAACTCGGCGGCGATCCCGGCGGCGTTGGCGCGGCCTTCGACGGCGATGGCGAAGGCGCGGTCGTTGCTGGAGCCGACGAACCAGGAGACGGTCTTGTTGCTGTCGCCGTCCCGGTAGGCGGTGAGGGCGGCGACGCCGACGACGTCGCCGGAGACGCGGGCGCCGCGGGCGCTGCCGTGGGACGCGGTGCGGCCGAGGATCTTCTTGAGGCTCGCGATCGACTCGGGGCGGAGGTTCTGCGGCGGGGGCGCCTGAACGGTCTTCGGGATGTCCTTGAGGACGTACGGGGGCTTCCAGGTGCCGTTCTGTGCGGCGGCGGCGACGAGGGCCATGGCGAGGGGGCTCACCTGGACGTCGCCTTCCCCGATCATGGCGGCGGCCTTCTCGCCGTCGTTGGCGGGGGTCGGCACGGAGCCGGTGAAGGCGGGGATGGTCAGGCCCCAGTTCTTGCCGATGCCGAGCTGGGCCGCCTCGTTGACGAGGGTCTGCGCGTCCAGCTTGGTGCTGAGCTGCGCGAGGGTCGTCTTGCAGGACGCGGCGAAGTGGTTGTCGAAGGTGCTGTCGCGACGGGCCCTGTTGGTGAACGTCTCGCCGCCGACGGTGACGCTGCCCGGGCAGGTGGTCTCGGTGTCCTGGTTGATGCCGGCCTTGGAGAACAGGGCCTCGGCGGAGACGATCCCGAACGTCAGCCCGGGCGGGTACTTGCCTTCGAACGCGAGGTTCCGCCCGTTCGTCCCGTGGTTGGACACGGCGAGCACCTCGCCGGTGCTCGGGCGCACCACCACCATGGACGCCGGGTACCGCACGCCCGCGAGCGCCTTGTCGGCCTTGCGCTGGAAGGCGGGGTCGAGGGTGGTCTGGACCTCCTGCGGCTGCTGACCCTCCCAGGAGCGCAGTTCCTCGGTGTTCTTCCCGGACTCGTCCTGCGCCACGACGCGGACGGTGGGCGTGCCGGCGAGACGGCGCTGCTGGAGGAGCTGGATGCCGCTGACGCCGATCGTGTCGCCCGGCTGGTAGGGGGCGCCGACCTGCTGGAGGCGGTCGGCGGTGGCGGGGCCGAGGGTGCCGACCAGCTCGGGCGCGAAGGCGGGGGCGATCGGCGCCCTGACGCCGTTGAACTTCAGCCCGGGAATGTTGTTGAGCCGCCTGATGAGGGCGTTGTGCGCGGGGACCTGCAGGGTGAGCAGCGGCAGGAAGTCCTGCGGCGGGGCGGACCGGACGCGGCCGAGGAGGCGTTCGGCGTCCAGCCGGCGGCCACCGTCGATCTTGGTCTGTTTGGCGAGGAGGTCGAGGGTCTTCTTCGGGTCGGCGAGCTGCCCGGGGAACACCCCGACGTCGTAGGCGCCGACCTCGTGCATCAGGGAACGGCCGTGCGTGTCGGTGAGGGGGGCGCGCTCGGGTTCGTCGGTCACGACGGCGAGCCGCTGCCCGGGCTTCAGGCTCGTGTGGATGATCGAGGGGCTCCAGACGACCTTCCACTGGCCGCCGACGCGGCGCAGGTGCATCAGCCCGGGGTACTCCCACGGCTGGCCGTTCTCACCGAGGTCGATCTTCACGGTGAAGCGCGCGTCGGCCTCGTCGCCCTTCTTGATGATCTGGTCGACGTCGCTGTCGGCGACGCCCGTGCCGAGCGACAGCCGCAGGGACGCGGCGTCGAGTTGCCGGCGGACCCGGCTCAGCGCGTCCTCGACCTGCTTCCCGTCGGCGCCGACGGTGTTGCCGGCCGCGGCTTCGAAGTTGCCGACCTGCCAGGCGATCAGGAAGTCGCGGACGGCGGGCAGCGGGGAACGCTCGGCCCAGCATCCGGTCGTCATGCCCGCGACGAGGGCGCCGCAGACCGTCAGCGCGATCGCCCGGCGCCGCATCGCCCGGATCCCACCGGTCCCCCGCCTCCGGCCTCGGTTCGTCATCGACACCCTTCACCGTCTCCTGAACCGGGCCGCCGCCGCCTTCTGCATCTCGCGATCGGCTTCCCGCTTGGCGATGGCCTGGCGCTTGTCGTAGGCCTTCTTACCACGGGCCAGCCCGATCTCGACCTTGGCCTTGCCGTCCTTGAAGTACAGCGCGAGCGGGATCAGAGTCCAGCCCGGCTCCGACGACTTGGCGATGATCTTCTGGATCTCGCGCTTGTGCAGCAGCAGCTTGCGGCGCCGGCGCGGCGCGTGATTGGTCCAGGTGCCCTGCGTGTACTCGGGGATATGGACGTGTTCCAGCCACACCTCCCCGTCCATCACGTGCGCGTAGCCGTCGGCGAGGGAGGCGCGTCCGGCGCGCAGGGCCTTGACCTCGGTGCCCATCAGCACCATGCCCGCCTCCCACGTCTCGTCGACGTGGTAGTCGTAGCGCGCCCGTTTGTTCTGGGCGATGAGCTTGCGTCCGGTGTCCTTCTTGCGCCCGGTGTCGCGTGCCACGTCATCCGTCCTTGTCCGGCGTCTCAGTCGTTGCCCGGCGGTTCACCCGTCGCCCGGCTCTGTCGCGTTCAGGCCGCGCGGCACCATCCGGGCGCGCTGCTCGGCCGGTGCGGGCGGTCGGTCGCCGGGGCCGCCTCCCCTGGAGCGGCGCAGACCGGAACATGCGGCAAGTATAGGACGAGGTGAGCCGCCGGATCCGGTGCCTCCACCGGATCCGGTCACCACATCAGATCTTCAGATATCTGCGCAGTGTGAGGAACGACGCGACCGCGCACAGCAGCACACCGAAACAGATCGAGAGGACGATGACGGCTATCACCGTGCTCCAGCCGAGCTGGCTGACGAGCTGGACGTCCCCCGCCAATCTGTCGATCAGCAGCGTCTTGCTGAACACCAGCAGGATGGCCGAGAAGATCCCGCCGATCAGGCCGGCGATGGCGCCCTCCAGGATGAACGGCATCTGGATATAGGTGTTGGACGCGCCGACCAGCCGCATGATGCCGGTCTCGCGGCGCCTGTTGAACGCCGACAGCCGGACCGTGTTGCCGACGAGCATCACCGCGGCGACCACCTGGATCAGCGCGATCGTCAGCGCCGCCACCTGCAGGCCGTTGAGGATCCGGAAGAAGCGCTTCAGGATCTCCTGTTCGTTGATCACGGTGTCGACGCCCGGCTGGCCGAGCATCGCCTGCGCGACCGCCTTGTACTCCTCGGGGTTCTGCAGCTTGACCCGGAACGAGTCGGGAATGTCGCCCTCACGGGTGCTCTCCACGAAGCCGGGGGAGCCCGCGAAGTTGTCCTTGAACCTCTTGAACGCCTGCTGCTTGTCCTCGTACTCGACCGCGGAGACCTGCGGCATCTTCTCCAGTTGCGCCTTGAGCGTCTCCCGCTGCTGAGCGGTGACGTCCTGCTTCTGGCAACTGGGATTCGAGCTCGTCTTGGCGCACAGGAAGATCGAGACCTCGATCTTGTCGTACCAGTAGCTCTTGGACGAGTCGACCTGCTGTCTGAGGAGCAGCCCGGTGCCGAAGAGCGCCATGGCGATGGCGACGGTGATGACGAGAGAGATCGTCATCGTCATGTTCCTGCGGAGACCGATCCAGATCTCCTGGAGAACGAACTGTACGCGCATGCCTCGCTGTCCTTGATCGCCTGTGTCCCGCCGGACGCCTGGGTCGTCCCGCGTTGGAACGCGGGCCCGATGCGGGGCTTTCCTGCCTGTGGGCCTTCGGGGTGTCGTACGACCCGGCAGGAATCGATGGTTCAGATGGAAGTGCCATGGAGGGGATCCGGGCCCCGGCCCGGGTCATCGCGGGCGGACGATCTCCCGCACCCTCCGGCGAACACGTTTAGTAGGCCTGCCCGTACACACCGCGCGACTGGTCGCGGACGACGCGTCCGTCCTCCAGTTCGACGACGCGCTTGCGGAAGGCGTCGACGATCGCGGCGTCATGGGTGGCCATGACGACGGTGGTGCCGGTCCGGTTGATCCGGTCCAGCACCTTCATGATGCCGATCGATGTCGCAGGGTCGATGTTGCCCGTCGGCTCGTCCGCCAGCAGGATCATCGGCCGGTTGACGAACGCCCGCGCGATGGCGACGCGCTGCTGCTCACCGCCGGACAGCTCGTCCGGCATCCGGTGGGCCTTGCCCTCCAGACCGACGAGGTCGATGACCTCGGGGACGACCTTGCCGATGAAACGCCTCGGCTTGCCGATCACCTCGAGGGCGAACGCGACGTTCTCGAAGACGTTCTTGTTCGGCAGGAGGCGGAAGTCCTGGAAGACGCAGCCGATCCTGCGGCGCAGGTGCGGCACCTTCCAGTTGCTCAGCCTGCTCAGGTCCTTGCCCGCCACGTGAACGTGACCCTGGGAAGGACGCTCCTCCTTCAGCACGAGGCGCAGGAAGGTCGACTTTCCGGAGCCGGACGGACCCACCAGGAACAGGAACTCGCCCTTTTCGATGGCGACGTTCACGTGCTGCAGGGCGGGCCGGTTCTGGCTCGGATAGACCTTGGTGACGTTGTCGAAATGGATCACGGCTGCATCACGGCGGTTCGGTCTCTCGGGGTTGGGGAGCGGCCCGGCCCGCCGGCCACGGAATCGTCCGTGCCCGCAGGTCTGCGCCGCCCGGCTCCGCGACCAGGCGGGACGCGGTGCCTTCGAGCAGTGTAGAGGGGACGGTCAACTGTCTCGTCCCACTCGGCGTGGTGGGTGTGCCCGGGGCGGCCACATCGCCCGAACAGCGTGCGCCGTCCGATCAGTGCCATGTGAACCGTCTCCCGACGTCCGGCCGTTTCATACCTTCAAGCTCCCGGACTTGCCGGAACGACCATACAGTCCGGCTACGCTGGATGATGGCGAAAGATACCTAATAGGTCGACGGACACCAGACAGGTCGACGCTTCCCCGCACGGACCCGCGTGCCGTTCTCCGAGATTGGGGCCCACGACATGAGCTGCGAACATCTGATCTGCGCTCGGTGCTCGAACCCGGTGGTCGAGGGGCGCTGCCCCACGTGCCGGGAGGCTCGGTCGGAAGTGCACCGCCACGGCCTGTCCGGCTCGCCGGCCCTCGTTCTCGCGGCGCTCGTCGCCCTGCTGTTCGCCGCGCTGGTCCTGCAGCGGGTCTACGGCTGAAAGGCGCCCGCGGCCGAACGTGCGTCAGGGCTGCTCCGAGTCAGGACCGTTCCGCGTCAGGGCTGCTTCTCGAGCGGCGGGGTGGCGGCCTTGGTGATCGTGCCCTCGTCGGCGATGACGTGCGCCTTCGGCTGCTTGCCCTTCTCGGCGCGCGGAGGGTCGTACGCCGCGAAGTGCAGGGTCGCGGCCGTGTCGACCTGCTTGCCCTCGACGGTGCCGTCCAGCAGGTGCTCCGCCTCCTCCGGGATCTCCGGCTTGGGCGTGTCCGGGTCCTTGGCGATGAGCGAGGTGTTGCGGAACAGCGAGTAGACGATCAGGCCGCCGCCGTTCTCCGTCCGGACGCCGAAGTAGGGGAAGGGCGTGGCCGTGTGGACGACCTGGAGCGTGAGGTCCTCCTCCTTCGCCTTCTTCGTGTCACGCTTGGCGTCCTTGTAGAAACCGGTGGTGACGGGACCGGGCTTCATCACCTTGGCGGCGACGCTGCCGCCGCCCTCCGCGGCGATCGTCGCGTGGATGCCGATGACGTCGCGGGGACGGATCAGGACGGACGTGTCGTCCGTGCCGAGCGCCTCCGCGTAGCCGTCGTCGTCGATCGCGACCTCCGGTACCTTCGTCTTCCGCCGCATGACGGTCGTGAGCGTGAGCTTCCAGTGCTCGGACGGGTCACGCAGGATGAACGCCATCAGCACCCTGCGCTCACTCTTGCGCTTGCCGAGGACCGAGCGGTCCACCGACACCATGAACCACTGCGGATAGCCGGCGTCCTTCAGCTTCGGGACGTACAGCTCGGGCTCGCCATAGTCGAAGCGCCGCACCGGGTCGCCGTCGTAGGCGGCCTCGCGGAACTCCGCCGCGGTGAGCTGGGACTGGCCGTCGGACGTCCAGGTCAGCGCCAGCCGCTCGTCCCCGGCGGCCCTGGCCACGTCCTCGTCGGTGACGTAGGAGCGGAACGCCCGCTCCGCGACCTCGGGGGTCATCGCGACCGGCTCGGGCGGGGAGGTCGTGGGCATGCTGACGGTCGGCCGCGCCTCCGTCCTGCCCTCGGCGCAGCCCACGACGGCGACCGCCAGGATGAGCAGCACCCCGGCCGCGACCACCCGCGTGAACCTCTGCACAGACCATCCCCCGGACGGGCGTCCCCGCCGGCCGCTCTCCGGCCGGCTTCCTCGGCCCGTGATTCTGCCACCTACATGATATTGGCCGTGCGCTCCCGCCGGACGCGGATCAGCGCGCCAGGACGCGGCGGGTCGGCGGTGGGCGGCGGCAGAACGGCCGTGAGCATTGTAGTGCCCGGACGGCGATAGGCTCGGGAGCGTGGCAGGCATCGAACCCGAAGAGCAGCTCAAGGAGCTCGGCTCGACACTCACCAGCATCGAGCAGGTGCTGGACCTCGACGGCATGCGGCGCGACATCGCCGAGCTGCGCGAGCAGTCGGCCGACCCTGACCTGTGGAGCGACCAGGAGCGGGCTCAGTCGGTGACGCGCCGCCTGTCGTACCTGGAAAGCGAACTGGGGAAGGTCGAGGCCCTGCGGCAGCGGCTCGACGACGCCGCGACCCTGTACGAACTCGCCAAGGAGATGGACGACGCCGACACGCGCACGGAGGCGGACGAGGAGATGGCGGCGCTGCGCAAGGCCGTCCAGCAGCTCGAGGTCCGCACCCTCATGTCGGGCGAGTACGACGCCCGTGAGGCGCTGGTCACCATCAACGCGCAGGCCGGCGGCATCGACGCGGCCGACTGGGCCGAGCAGCTCCAGCGGATGTACCTGCGTTGGGCCGAGCGGCACAAGTACCCGACGGAGGTCTACGAGACGTCCTACGCCGAAGAGGCCGGGATCAAGTCCACGACCTTCGCGGTGAAGGCCCCCTACGCCTACGGGACGCTGCGCGGCGAGCACGGCACCCACCGGCTGGTCCGCATCTCCCCGTTCGACAACCAGGGCCGCCGCCAGACATCGTTCGCGGGCCTGGACGTCGTGCCGGTTGTCGAGCAGAGCGACCACGTCGACATCGACGAGAACGACCTCCGCGTGGACGTGTACCGGTCGTCGGGGCCGGGCGGCCAGGGCGTCAACACCACCGACTCGGCGGTGCGGATCACCCACATCCCGACCGGGATCGTCGTGTCCTGCCAGAACGAGCGCAGCCAGATCCAGAACAAGGCCACGGCGATGAACGTCCTGCAGGCCAAGCTCCTGGAGCGCAAGCGCCAGGAGGAGGCGGAGAAGATGTCCGCGCTGCGCGGCGAGGGCACCAGCAGCTGGGGCACGCAGATCCGCAACTACGTGCTGCACCCGTACCAGATCGTGAAGGACCTGCGCACCGGCGTTGAGGTGGGCAACCCGTCCGGGGTCCTGGACGGCGACATCGACGAGTTCATCGAGGCCGAGATCCGCTGGATGCGCCAGCAGGAGTCCGCGTAGTTTCCCGCAGGCTCGAAACCTGCCTTCGGACGCGCTCGCGACGGTTTTTGTCGTTGCGGGACCGGGGCGGGCCTTGGGTTGGTGCGTCCCTGGTCTCCACACAGGTCCCAGAAGATCTTCGGCTGGCTTTTGTGTTCGTAGCGTGACCCTATGGTCACTCTGCGAGGATGGCGGACGGTCCGGATCGCCGTCACCATTCGGGGGGCCGAATGCCCGCACGTACCGTCTCCGTCGCCCTGCTTCTCGTACCCAGCCTGCTCACCGCGGTGTTGAGCGCGGGATGCTCGGGTGACGCATCATCCGCCGACCCGGCGAAGCCGGCCGGGGCGCCACCGCTGAACAAGGAGCAGGCGCAGCGCGTACTGGCCTCCTACACCGACGCGGCCAACCGGGCGGGGCGGCGCCTCGACCGGAGAGTCCTGCACACGATCGAGACCGACCCGCAGCTGACCATGGACGCCGCGGCCTTCAAGCTCCGGCGTGCCGTCAAGCAGCCGCCACCGAAACTGCGGTACACGGACACGGCGTTCTACATCCCGCGGCTGACCGGCTATCCGCACTGGTTCGCCGTCGGCGCCGTCACCGGCCGGGGAAAGCAGGCGGTGCGGCACGCGATGCTGTTCACGCGGGCCAAGGAGGGGGCGCCGTGGCTGCTGGCCGCCGACCCCCACCCGGCGGACGCCGCGCTGAGCCGGGTGGCGCTCGACCCGGACGGCTACGCCACCCCGGTCGGCCCGGAGGTCAAGGACCTCGCCGTCCCACCCGGGAAGCTGCCCGCGACGCACGCGGCGCTGCTGACCGACGGGCCCGGCGCGGCGGGCGCGTCCGCCCTGGCGGACGGCCCGAGGACCAGCGATACGTACAAGGCGCTGAAGCAGGGCGAGCAGACCCTGGCCGGACGGGGTGTGACGCTGTCGTCCAGGTTCTCCGCCACCCCGTACACCGTCCACGCGCTGCGCACCAAGGATCGCGGGGCTCTGGTCTGGTATGTCCTGAAGCAGCACGAGGCGTACTCCGCGTCCCGGCGGGGCAGGCTGGCGGTAAGCGGTGACCTCGTCGGGCTGGCCCCGGCGAGGTCCGCACGGACGCGGATGGACACGACCGTCCTCGTGCAGTACCTGGCCACCGTTCCACCGAAGGGCCGCGCCACCGTCAACGGCATGTACCGCAAGGCCGTCGGCGTCAGGTGAACTGAGGAACTCCGATCTCCGTCGGATGCCGGGCGGTCCCGCTCTTCTGACCGCTGCAGCGGGAGCGTCCCGGCATCCGGCGGTGCTGTGCCGACGTGCGGCGTGCCGCCGGCCGGCGGCACGCCACACGTGAGTGTCAGGAATCCGTGGACGGGAGGGAACTGGCGGTGACGAGGGTGCGGATCGCGCCCAGGGCCACCGACAGGGTCGCCAGGTCGAAGCTGTCGCTCTCCCAGATTTCGCTGAGGGTCTGCTGGGCGCGCTGGACGGCGGGCTTGTTCTTGTCCGCCCAGTGGACCATGCGCTCCTCGGGGTTCAGACCGGGCTCGCTGGTGACGAGGACGTCCTGGGTGAGCGCCGCGTGCGCCGTGTAGAGGTCGTCGCGGAGCGCGGAGCGCGCCATCGAACGCCACTTGTCGTCACGCGGCAGCGCGATGATGCGTTCGCGCATCCGGGACAGCTGCAACCGGTCGGCGAGGTCGAAGTAGACCTCGGCGACCTCCTCCACCGGGCGGCCCGTGTCGTGGGCGATGCCCACCAGGTCGAACGTGGAGAACGCGGGGACGAACGTCGCGCACTGCTCGGCCAGATCGTCCGGGACGCCCAGCTCGGCGAAGCCGTCGCGGCGCTGCTCGAACGCGGCGAGGTCCAGCCCGACCAGCAGCTTCGACAGGTGGGTGCGCAGCGTGGCCGCGCCGCCGCCGAAGAAGTCGATGGTCTCGCGGATGTCGAACGGTGGCCGCCGCTTGTGCAGCAGCCAGCGGGCACCGCGTTCGGTGAGCTTGCGCGCCTCCAGCAGCATCGCGATCTGCGTGGACTGCGCGACCTGCTGCGACAGGCCCTCCACCGACTCCCAGAACCGCGGCATCCCGAACACGTCGCGGGCGACCAGGTAGGCGCGGGCGATGTCGGACGACGACGCGCCGGTCTCCTCGTTCATCCGGAACACGAACGTGGAGCCGCTCGCGTTGACCAGGTCGTTCACGACGGCGGTGGTGATGATCTCGCGGCGCAGCGGGTGCCGGTCCATGTAGCGGGTGAACCGGTCGCGCAGCGGCGTCGGGAAGTAGTCGACCAGCCAGGACTCCAGGTACGGGTCGTCGGCCAGGTCGGAGGCGACGAGGTCGTGGTCGAGGGCGAGTTTGGCGTAGGCCAGCATGACGGCGAACTCGGGGCCGGTGAGCCCGAGCCCCGACTGCCGCCGTTCGGCGAGCGCCTTGTCGTCGGGGAGGAACTCCAGGCGGCGCAGCAGCCGGCCTTCCCGTTCGAGCTTGCGCAGGTAGCGGGCGTGGATGTGCAGCATCGCGGGCGCCTGCGCGCGGGACGCGGCGAGCACCACGTTCTGCGCGTAGTTGTCGCGCAGGACGAGCCGTCCGACCTCGTCGGTCATCTCGTACAGCAGGTTCTCGCGCTGCTTGCCGGTCAGCTCCCCGTCCCGCACCACCTGGTCGAGGAGGATCTTGATGTTGACCTCGTGGTCGGAGGTGTCGACGCCCGCGGAGTTGTCGATGAAGTCGGTGTTGATCCGCCCGCCCGTCCTCGCGCCGGTGGCTGCGCCGCCCCGCCCGCCCTCGCGGGCGTACTCGATGCGGCCGAGCTGCGTCACGCCGAGGTTGCCGCCCTCGCCGACCACCAGGCAGCGCAGGTCGGCGCCGTTGACCCGGACGGGGTCGTTGGCCTTGTCGCCGACCTCGGCGTTGTTCTCCAGGGACGACTTGACGTAGGTGCCGATGCCGCCGTTCCAGAGCAGGTCGACGGGCGCCTTGAGGATGGCCTTGATCAGCTCGTACGGGGTGAGGGCCTTCACGCCGTCGTCGATGCCGAGGGCTTCGCTGATCTGGGGGGTCACCGCGATCGACTTGGCGGTGCGGGGGTACACGCCGCCGCCCTTGGAGATCAGCGAGGTGTCGTAGTCGGCCCAGCTGCTGCGCGGCAGCTCGAACAGGCGGCGGCGCTCGGCGAACGACGTCGCGGCGTCCGGTTCGGGGTCGACGAAGATGTGCCGGTGGTCGAACGCGGCGACGAGCCGGGTGTGTTCGGACAGCAGCATCCCGTTGCCGAACACGTCCCCGGACATGTCGCCGATGCCGACGGCCGTGAAGTCCTCGTTCTGGATGTCGGTGCCCAGGGAGTGGAAGTGGTACTTCACCGACTCCCAGCCGCCGCGGGCGGTGATGCCCATGCCCTTGTGGTCGTAGCCGACCGACCCGCCGGACGCGAACGCGTCACCGAGCCAGAAGCCGTACTCGGCGGCGACCTTGTTGGCGAGGTCGGAGAACGTCGCGGTGCCCTTGTCGGCGGCGACCACCATGTAGGTGTCGTCGCCGTCGTGGCGGACGACGTTCGGCGGCGGGACGACCTTGCCGTCCACGAGGTTGTCGGTCAGGTCGAGCAGGCCGGAGATGAAGTCGGTGTAGCAGGCGATGCCGGCCTTCTGCCACGCCTCCCGGTCCACGGACGGGTCGGGGAGCTGCTTGCCGACGAAGCCGCCCTTCGCGCCCGCCGGGACGATCACGGTGTTCTTCACCGCCTGCGCCTTGACCAGGCCGAGGATCTCGGTGCGGAAGTCCTCGCGCCGGTCGGACCAGCGCAGCCCGCCGCGCGCCACCGACCCGAACCGCAGGTGCACGCCCTCGACCTTCGGCGAGTACACGAAGATCTCGTAGGTCGGCCTGGGCTCCGGCAGGTCCGGGATGGCCTGCGGGTCGAACTTCATCGCCAGGTACGGCTTGGCCTGGTAGTGGTTGGTGCGCAGGGTCGCCTGGACGAGCGCCAGGTAGGCGCGCAGGATGCGGTCCTCGTCGAGGCTGGCGACGTCGTCCAGCTTGCCCTGGATCTCCTCGATGATGCCGGGGCTGCGCTCGTCCTCGCCGCCCGCGATCGACGGGTCGAGGCGGCTCTCCCACAGCCGGACGATCAGCCGGGTGATGGACGCGTTCCGCAGCAGCACCTGCTCGATGTAGCGCTTGGAGAACGTGGTGCCGGTCTGCCGCAGGTACAGGGCGTAGGCGCGCAGGATCATCGCCTGCCACCAGTGGAGGCCGACGTGCAGGACGAGGGCGTTGAAGCCGTCGTTCTCGATCTCGCCGTTCCACAGGCGGGTGAACGCCTCCTGGAACAGGCCCTTGATGGCGTCCTCGGGGACGCCGGCGGGCGGCACGTACCGCAGTCCCAGGTCGTAGATCCAGAACCGCTGTTCGTCGGACGTGTTGATCTCGTAGGGACGCTCGTCGATCAGCTCGACGCCCATGTTGTGCAGCAGCGGGAGCATCCGCGACAGCGCGATCGGCTCCCCCAGCCGGTAGATCTTCATCCGGCGTTCGCCGGGCTCGGCGCTGTACGGCTCGTACAGGTTGATGGAGGTGTCGGCGTCACCGCTGAGCTCTTCGAGGCGGCGCAGGTCGGCGACCGCCGTGCGGGCGGGGAAGTCGGCCTTGTAGGCCTCGGGGAAGGCGTCCCCGAACCGGCGGCCGAGCGTCCCGGACCGTTCCTCGCCGCACTGCTCGACGATCGCGTCGGCCAGGTCGTCGGCCCAGGAGCGGGTGGCGGCGGCGAGCCGCGACTCCAGGTCCGTGACGTCCACGTCGGGCAGCGGACGGCCGCGCTCACCGCGGACCACGACGTGCAGCCGCGCCAGCATCGACTCGGTGACGTTCGCGCTGTAGTCGACGCTGACGCCCTCGAACGCCTCCTTCAGCAGGTGCTGGATGCGCAGCCGGACCTTGGTCGTGTACCGGTCGCGCGGCAGGTACACCATGCACGACATGAACCGGCCGTACAGGTCCTTGCGCAGGAACAGCTTCAGCTGACGGCGCTCACGCAGCCGCAGGACGCCGAGCGCGATCGGCAGCAGGTCGTCGACGGAGATCTGGAACAGCTCGTCGCGCGGGTAGCTCTCCAGTATCTCGACGAGGTCCTGCCCGTCGTAGCTGTCGGCGGTGAACCCGGCGAGTTCCAGCACCTCTTCCAGCTTGCGCTTGAGGACGGGGATGTGCGCGATCGACGCACTGTAGGCGACGTGGGTGAACAGGCCGAGGAACCGCCGCTCGCCGATGACGGCGCCGGACCCGTCGAACTTCTTCACCCCGATGTAGTCCAGGTACAGGGGCCGGTGGACGGTGGAACGCGAGTTCGCCTTGGTGAGCACCAGGAGACGCTTCTCGGTCGCCTTCTCGCGCACCTCGGGCGGCAGCGCGGCGAAGCTGTCGGACTCGCGCTTGTCGCTGCGCAGGAGGCCGAAGCCGGTGCCCGGCTCGGGACGCAGCGCGGTTCCGTCCTCGGTCAGCGTGTATTCGCGGTAGCCGAGGAACGTGAAGTGGCCGTCCGCCAGCCAGTCGAGCAGCTCGACGCCCTCGTCGATCTCCTTGTCCGGCAGTGGCGGCGCGGTCTCCCGGATCGAGGCGGCGATCTCCCCCGCCCGGGACCGCATCTTCGGTTCGTCCTCGACGGCGACCCGCACGTCCTGCAGGACGCGCAACAGGTCCCGCTCCAGGTTCTCCAGGACGGACCGGTCGCTTGTGCGGTCCACCTCGATGTGGATCCACGACTCGTCGATGTCGGTGTCGCTGTCGAGCTTGCCGCGGAACGCCTTCAGGTGGCCGGCGACGTCGCGGTCGACGCCCAGCAGCGGGTGGACGATCATGTGGGTGGCCAGCTGGTGCCGGGTGAGCTCCATGGTCACCGAGTCGACCAGGTAGGGCATGTCGTCGGTGACGACCTGCAGGACCGTGTGGCCCGGGTCCCAGCCGTACTCCTCCAGCGACGGCGTGAAGACCCGCACCTTCGCGCGTCCCTGCGGCCGCTCCTCGCCCAGTGCCCGGTGCGCCAGCGCGGGACCGCAGATGTCGGCCGGATCCCGGTCGGCCAGATCCTCGCGGGCGACGTGCCGGTAGTAGAGCCGGAGGTAGGCGTAGGACTCCTCCACGTCTCCGCCGCGCGCTCCCTGGCGTCCCGCGCACGTCTCCGCGGCCCGCCGGAGCAGGTCGTCCTTCGCTGGATCGAGCATGCCGCCCATCAAAACTCCCCTAGAGACCCTTCGCCACCTCGTTGTGGCGCCGCTCACGCGCCAGCGTAGCCAGGAATCGCCGCAAAGCCGACCTGCCCGGCCGCGAGGTCAACGTGGCATTTCCCACCCTGCCAGCCCGTGCGGCACCGCCCGGGGAGATCGCCGAACCCGGTGCCGCGGCGTCCGCACGACACGCGCGGCGATGGCCGGAACGCCTCGCGGCGCCGGTTCCGACGGTCTGCCGGCTCCGATCGGCGAAGGAGGCGTCAGGGGCTGGTGCCCCCACCGGTGCCGGGGTCATCCGGGTCCGGCGGTGGGTCGTCCCCGGGAGGCGGCTCTTCCGTATCGGGGGGCGGATCGTCGCCGGGCGGCGGTGTATTCGTCGGTGACGTCGTCGGGCCGGTCGGCGTACCGCTCGAGGTGGGGCTGGTGGACGGCGACGGGCTCTCCGTCGGCGTCTCGCTGCCGGGCGGCGGGGTGTAGGAGGGGGCGACCGGCTTCTGCTCGACGGGCTCCTCGCTCGTCGCCGGCGGCGATGTGCTCGGCGCGACGGACGACGAGGGCGGGGCGCTCGGGTCGCTGACCTTCTGCCCCGCCTTGCCCCGGTCGCCGGCACTGAGGACGAGCACGGAGGAGATCACCACGATCGCGACGGCCAGCGCGGCCGCCCCGGCCAGCACGGCCGAGCGGCCCGAACCGGCGAACGTCCGCCGCAGGCCGCCTCCGCCTCCGCCGTCGGCGAGGCCGCCGGGCTGTGTGCTGTCGGCGGCCCAGTCCGCGGGCGTCGGGAGTGGTCCGGCCGCGAAGCCCCTCGGGTCGGTGCCGTCCAGGCCGGGGGCGCCGCGCCCGTGACCGTCCCGGTCGTCCGCCGCCGCGCCGTGGAAGGCGGCCGGGGCCGCCGGTCGCCCGAACCCGGGCTCCTTGCCGAAGGCCGGGTCGTCGCCGAAGGCGGGCTCGTCCTCGAAGACGGGGTCGTCGCCGAACACCGGGTCCGGCTCGAACACCTCGTCCTCGTCGCCCAGTTCCGCGGCCCGGACGGAACCGGCGGCGAGCATGGCGGTCGCGTCGGTGCCGCCGGACGCGCGCGCGTCGGCGGGGACACCGGCCGACGCCGACGCCGGGGACGCCTCCTCATGACCGAGCAGCCGCATCAGCACCTGCCGCGCGGCCGGCCGGTGCGAGGGGTCCTTCTCCAGGCAGTCGAGCACCAGGTCGCGCAGCGGCCCGCCCATGTCGCCGAGGTCGGGTTCCTCGTGCAGGATCCGGTTGATCACGGCGGGGATGGTGTCCTGGCCGAACGGGGGCTCCCCCGTCGCCGCGAACACCAGTGTGGCCGCCCAGCAGAACACGTCCGACGGCGTCCCGACCTCGTCGCCGCCGATCTGCTCGGGCGACATGTAGGACGGGGTGCCGATCACGCGGCTGGTGAGCGTGGTGCCGCCGCTGATCGCCCGTGCCACCCCGAAGTCGATGACCCGCGGGCCGTCCGGGCCGATCAGCACGTTGTGCGGCTTGAAGTCGCGGTGGACGATCTTCGCCTGGTGGATCGCCGACAGGGCCGTCGCGGTGCCGACCGCGAGCCGGTCCAGCGCCGCGCCGCCGAGCGGGCCGTCCCCCAGCACCTGCTGGTTCAGCGACGGTCCCCGGACGTACTCGCTGACGATGTAGGGGCGGTCGCCGTCCGCGTCGGCGTCGATCACCTGGGCCGTGCAGAACGGCGCGACCTGCTTGGCGACCTCCAGTTCCCGCAGGAACCGGGCGCGTGCCTTGTCGTCGGACGTCAGCTCCGCATGCAGCAGCTTGATCGCGACCTGCCGGCCGTCCTCGTCGGTGCCCAGGTACACGGTTCCCTGGCCGCCCTCGCCGACCCGGCCGATCAGGGCGTACGAACCGAGCCGATCCGGGTCACCGGACCGCAGCGCCCCAACCTCCATGCGTCGAACCGTCCCTCTCTTGATCGACCCGTCGCCGCCCCGGCCTGCCACGGGCCCGGATCACCCTCCGAAGTGTGACGCCCGAGACCCATGGGAAGTTCACCCCGTCATGCGTCAATACGGCGTGATCTGACCAACCGCTCACTTCGGACCCGTTTGGCCGGGGGACCAACCCTAATGCCGTCACATGTCCCAGCGGTACGACCGACCAACGTGTCACACAAGCGAGACTTGACGCCATGACGATGCTCGATGGCCGCCGCGTCTACACCCGCGCCGAACTCATGGAGGCGCACGGGCTGGGACGCAGCACGCTGGAGAAGTGGTTCCGTGAGCGCGCGTCCAACGGCCACCCCGAACCGGCCGGGACGGTCGGCTCCCAGCTCGCCTGGGACGCCGGCGCCTGGGACCGCTGGTACGCCGCCCGCCGCACCGGGGACGTCCCGCCGGGCCTGGTCACCCGCGACCAGCTGGCGGCACGCCACAACGTGAGCCGCCACCGCCTCAAGGAGCTCTGGGCCGGCCGCGCGTCCAACGGCCACCCCGACGTCGCACACCGGTCAGGCAAGGCCCTCTACTGGGACGAAGCCGCATGGACGGCCTGGTTCACCGCGTATGAGGAACGTCCTTCGGACGAAGACCCGGACGACCTCGTCACCCTCGCCGACGCCGCCCGCATCCTGGGCCTGGCCCAGACGAGCGTCACCGTCTACCCGAAACGTCCACCCGCGGGCTGGCCCGAGCCGGCCCGGGTGGAGCCCCTCGGCGGCGGCCGCGTCCGCCGCCTCTACCGCCGCCGCGACATCCTCGCCTACGCCGCCTCCCGCCCCGGCTGAATGCCGGCGTTCTCGGTACGCTGGTGCCGCCTCCACCCGTACGATGTCACCATCCGTCGCCAAGAGGGAGCACAGTGTCATGGGCGTCGCAGTCGCCAAGTACTACACGCTTTCGGACACCCCGTACGCCCTGTGGGTCCGGGGTGAACTCGCCGACGAACTCCACCTTCCGAACGACGGCAGCCGGGTCGAGGTCATCGGAGGAGAGATCGTCGTGTCACCCGCCCCCGCCTTCCGCCACAATCGCGTGGTGCAGGCCATCGACCGCGCCATGTACGCAGCGGAGACGGCTGATCCGGAGTTCCGTTGGGACTCCGTGCAGACGAATGAACTGAACCTGGTACCGGTGAAGGACGGGTACGTCCCCGACCTCATCATCATGGACAAGCAGTTCGCCCAGAAGGTCGATGACGAGGACCGCAGGCATGTGCTGCCCCACGAAGTAGAAGCGGTCGTTGAGATCACCTCGCTGTCCAACGCGGGCTACGACCGGCCGCCGCGGCTTGTGCAGGCACCGGGTACCAAGTGGAGCGCCTACGCCAGATCGGGCATCGCGTTCTACCTTCTCGTCGATCGCGACCCCCGCATGCCGGCGATCACTCTCTACGGTGAGCCGGACATCCAGGCGGGAACGTACGAGCCGCTCCACACCTGGAAGTTCGGCGAGGTCATCAAGCTTCCCGACCCGCTCGGCTTCGAGATCGACACCGAGCGGTGGAAGCCCTGGACGGCGTAGGTCCTACGGGGTGAAGTGGGTGAGGACCTCGGGGTTGGCCATGGAGTCGCGGTTGGCGGCCTCGTCGACCGGGGTGCCCTGGAGGATCTTGCGGACGGGGACCTCCAGCTTCTTGCCCGACAGCGTGCGGGGGATGCCGGGGACGGCGTGGATCTCGTCCGGGACGTGACGCGGTGACAGCGACGAGCGGATCTCGCGTTTGAGGCCGCCGAGCAGGTCGTCGGTGAGGGACGCGCCCTCGGCGAGCTGGATGTAGAGGAGCAGGCGGCCCTCCTGGCCGAGGCGGCCGGTGTCGATGACGAGGCTGTCGGTGATCTCCTCGAACGCCTCGACGACGCGGTAGAAGTCGGACGTGCCCATGCGGACGCCGCCGCGGTTCAGTGTGGAGTCGGAACGGCCGTAGATGACGCAGCCGCCGTCCGGAAGGACCTTGACCCAGTCGCCGTGCCGCCACACGCCCGGGTACATGTCGAAGTACGACTCGCGGTAGCGCTCGCCGTTCTCGTCGTTCCAGAAGAAGACCGGCATGGACGGCATGGGCTCGGTGATGACGAGCTCGCCGACCTCGTCCTCCACGGCCTTGCCGTCGTCGCCGAACGCCTCGACCTTGGCGCCCAGGCCGCGGCACTGGATGACGCCGGCGCGCAAAGGCAGCAGAGGCGACGGGCCGACGAAACCGGTGCACAGGTCGGTGCCGCCGGAGAACGAGCCGAGGAGGAGGTCCTTGCCGACGGCGTCGTACACCCAGGCGAACCCTTCGGGCGGGAGCGGCGAACCGGTGGAGCCGATGCCGCGCAGGCCCGACAGGTCGTGTTCCTCGCCGGGGCGGCGGCCCTCCTTGGCCGAGGCCGTGATGTAGGGCGCGCCGACGCCCATGTAGGTGACGCCGTTGTCGGCGGCGAGCGTCCACAGGTCGAGGGGGGCGCCGTCGTACATCACGATGGTGGAGCCCACCAGCAGGCCGCCGATGAGGTAGTTCCACATCATCCAGCCGGTGGTGGTGAACCAGAAGAAGACGTCCTCCGGGCCGAGGTCCTGGTGGAACGACAGGGCCTTGAGGTGTTCGAGGACGACGCCGCCGTGGCCGTGGACGATCGGCTTGGGCAGGCCGGTGGTACCGGACGAGTAGACGACCCACAGGGGATGGTCGAACGGGACGTCCTCGAATACCGGCGTGTCGTTGCCGGGACGCGGCAGGTCGCCGTAGTGCATGCCCACCCGCAGGCCGTCCGGGGTCGCGGCCGGGTCGAGGTAGGGGATCAGCACGGTGGCGGCCAGGCCCGGCAGCGCGGCCTCGATCTCGGCGACGACCTCACGCCGGTCGAACCGCTTGCCGTTGTAGGCGTAGCCGTCCACGGCGATGAGGACCTTCGGTTCGATCTGCGCGAACCGGTCGACCACCGAGGAGGCGCCGAAGTCCGGGGAGCACGACGACCAGACCGCGCCGAGCGACGCCGTGGCGAGGAAGCAGATCAGCGCCTCGGGAATGTTCGGAAGGTAGGCGGCGACCCGGTCCCCTCGGCCCACGCCCAGGTCGGCCAGACCCGCGCGGACCTCCGCGACGTGCATGGCCAGTTCCCGGTAGGACAGCATGCGGTGCCCGCCCGCCTCCGAACGGAAGATCACCGCGGTCTCGTCCGGGGTGTCCTCCGCGCGGCGCAGCGCGTTCGCGGCGTAGTTGAGGGTCGCGCCGGGGAACCAGGTCAGCCCGTCCACCGGCATGGGCCCGCCCGCCCGGACGGGGCCGTCACCGCGCTCGCCGACGACCTCGAAATACGACCAGATCGCGTCCCAGAACGCGTCGACCTCGGTGACGGACCAGCGCCACAGGTCGTCGTAGGTCTCCGTGAGGACGCCCCGGTCCCACAGCCAGTGGACGAAGTGGGTCAGCCGCGCGTTCGCGACGACCTCGTCCGACGGCTCCCACAGCGCCGAACCCTCAGAAACCTCACGGGTCATCTCTCTCCCTCCCCGCCGCGCCCCGGGCGCGGCCCTCCCAATATCGGCCCCGCCGCGCACACCGCGCAACTTCCCCGATCCGCATGCCGATACGCCTTGTGCCGCGTCCCATCGCAGGTCACAGACCCGCCCGGCGCAATCCCGGATCCTCACACACCGCCGCCCCGGATCATCCGCCGCCCACACATGGCCAGGGGCCCCGCCGACGCCGCGAAAGGCGGCGCCGCCGGAAACCGGTGGTTCAGATGCGGGTGAGGTCGGCGACGGCGCCGACGACCGCGTTGGTGTCGGAGAGGGTGGCCAGGACCCGTTCGGCGCCGGCGGCGCGGAGTTCGGCCTCGGTGGCGCTGCCGGTGGCGACGGCGATGATCGGGGAGCCGGCGATGTGCGCGGCCTGGACGTCGCGGGGCGAGTCGGCGATGTAGACGGTGGCGGATTCGGGATAGCGGGTGCCGTGGCGTTCGCCGGCGCGGGTGCGGGCGAGCTCCAGGAGGGCGGCCTTGCTGTAGACGCCGTTCTCGTAGCCGCCGGCATCGAGGTCGAGGCGGCCGCCGAG
Organism: Spirillospora sp. NPDC048824; assembly: GCF_043198455.1. NCBI lineage: Bacteria > Bacillati > Actinomycetota > Actinomycetes > Streptosporangiales > Thermomonosporaceae > Spirillospora > Spirillospora sp. NPDC048824. Next base: position 574,258 of record NZ_JBICUS010000002.1, read on the forward strand.
CCCCAGCTCGGTCACCTTCAGGTAGGCGTTCGGCTGGAGGGACCCGGTCAGCACGGACTGGACGACGCCGGGGACGTGGGCGAGCGCCTCGACGGCCTCGCGGGCACCGGCCAGGACCCGGCCGTCGGCGCGCAGGTCGGCGCGGCGGGTCGCGAACGCCTCGGTGAGCGCGTCGAAGAAGGCCGCCAGGTGATCGTCGGTGGTGACCACGTCGTTGAACGCGAGGGTCTCGAAGATGATCTCGGATTCGGTGCGGCCGGGGGTGGGTGCGAGGCGGACGAGGGGGCGGCCGATGGTCCGCTGGAACGCCTCGGCGTAGGCGTCCCGGGTGACCCGCCCGACGTCGACCAGGGTGTGATCGATGTTCCACAGCACCAGACGGTTCAGCGTCGACATCCCGTTCCCATGCGCGGTCGGTTGAACCTGGACGGGCGGCGCCCCGGCACCGGCCCGCCCCGCCGAAGCGGCGGGGCGAGCTTATCGTCCGGCCTCCTGCCCGCCCACCGCAACCATGCCGCCGCGCGGGCTCCGTCAGGTGTCCATGTGCGGGTAGCGGTGGTCGGTCGGCGGGACGAACGTCTCCTTGATCGAGCGGACGCTCGTCCAGCGGGTGAGGTTGAACACCGAGCCGGCCTTGTCGTTGGTGCCGGACCCGCGGGCGCCGCCGAACGGTTGCTGCCCGACGATCGAACCGGTCGGCTTGTCGTTGATGTAGAAGTTGCCGGCGGCGAACCGGAGCGCCTCGGTGGCGGCGGCGGCCGCGGCGCGGTCCTCGGCGATGATCGCGCCGGTCAGGCCGTACTCGGAGACGCTCTCCATCTGGTGGAGGACGCTGCCGTAGTCGCCGTCGTCATAGACGTGCACGCCGAGGATCGGGCCGAAGTACTCCTTCGTGAAGATCTCGTCGGTGGGGTCGAGGGACTCCAGCACCGTCGGCCGGACGAAGTAGCCCCGCGAGTCGTCCAGCTCCCCGCCGGTCAGGATCTTCATGCTGCCGATGCCGCGGGCCCGCTCGATCGCCGCGCGGTGCTTGGCGAACGCGCGTTCGTCGATGACGGCGCCCATGAACAGCGACAGGTCCTCGGCGACGTTGCCCATCGTGAGGGACTCGGTCTCGGCGCAGAACTCGTCGCGGATCGCGTCCCAGACGGAACGGGGGACGTAGGCGCGGGACGCGGCGGAGCACTTCTGCCCCTGGTACTCGAAGGCGCCGCGGACGAGGGCCGTCTTCAGCACGGCCGGGTCGGCGGACGGGTGCGCGACGACGAAGTCCTTCCCGCCGGTCTCGCCGACGATCCGCGGGTAGCCCCTGTACCCGGAGATGTTCTCCCCGATCGTCCGCCAGAGGTTCTGGAAGGTGCCGGCCGACCCGGTGAAGTGCAGCCCGGCCAGGTCGGGGTGGCGAAGCGCCACGTTCGAGACGGCCTGCCCGTCCCCCGTGACCAGGTTGATCACTCCGGGCGGCAGGCCGGCGGCCTCCAGCAGCCGCATCGTGTGGTGCGCGGCGAGCTGCTGGGTCGGGGACGGCTTCCACACCACGACGTTGCCCATCAGCGCGGGCGAGGTCGGCAGGTTCCCGGCGATCGCGCTGAAGTTGAACGGGGTGATGGCGAGGACGAAGCCCTCCAGCGGCCGGTACTCCAGCCGGTTCCACACGCCGGGGGGCGACAGCGGCTGTATCCCGTGGATCTGCTCCGCGTAGGCGACGTTGAACCGCAGGAAGTCGATCAGCTCGCAGGCGGCGTCGATCTCGGCCTGCTGCACCGACTTGGACTGCCCGAGGATCGTGGCGGCGTTCACCGTGGACCGCCACGGCCCGGCGAGCAGGTCGGCGGCGCGCAGGAAGATCGCGGCGCGGTCCTCGAACGCCATCGCCCGCCACGCGGGCGCCGCCTCCCGCGCCGCCGAGATCGCCTCGGCCACGTCCCGTTCGGTGGCGTTGCCCATCCGGCCGAGTACGTGCCCGTGGTTGTGGGGCTCGACGACGTCGATGGGCGTGCCGGCGCCCATCCGCCGGTCGCCTCCGATCGTCATGGTCAGCTCGGTCTGCTCGCCGCCGAGCTCCTTGATCCTGGCTTCGAGCGCGGCGCGTTCGAGGCTTCCCGGCGCGTGGCTTTTGACGGGTTCGTTCCTCGGTACCGGCACGGTGGTGACGGCGTCCATCTGACGGCTCCCTGCGAATCCGACGGCGTTGTCCGATCTGCCGGGGGACCTACCCGCCCGCACCCCACGAAATGCCGCCCCACGCGATTTGCCCGCCGGCCCAGGCCGCCCAGGCCGCCCGGGTCACTCGTCAGCCGAGGCCGCCCGTCAGTCGAGGAGGTGCGGCAACTCCTGCGTGGCGTACCAGAGGAGTTCGTGGCCTTCGGCGCCGTCCACGGTGAAGAGGGCGTCGTCGTCGCCCGCGTCGGCGGCGGGGAGGGCGTCCGCGGCGGCGGCGATGCCGGCGGCGGCGTCCGCGTCGTCCACATGGCCGGAGGCGATCTTCTTCCACGGGACGGCGGCGGACACCTCGACGAGCGCGCGGTCGCCGCTGCCCACCCCGGCGTCGCCGCGGGCCCAGGCGACCAGGTCGTCGGGCACCTCGGCGGCCAGCACGACGCGGCGGCGCGGGGCGGACGGGTCGGCGGCGAGCAGCCGCAGCGAGGCGCGGGCGGCGGCGGACAGCGCCGCGTACTCCAGCTCCTCCAGGTCGCCGCCCGCGTACCACTCGCGCAGCGCGGGCGTGACCGCATGCGCGGCGAGCGGCGCGGGACCGATCTCCCGGGCGGCGTGGACGCCGGCGAGGAGCGTGAGCGTGGACGGCAGGTAGACGCGCATGACGGTCAGCAAGTCTGCCAGACCGCCGCCCCGCCGGGCGTCAGGGCAGCAGGTTCAGCTCGCGCAGTTCGGCGATCGTGATGTCGGGCGCGGTGTGGTGGATGCCGCGGATGCCGAGCCGCTCGGCGGCGCGGATGTTGTGCTCGATGTCGTCGATGAACACGCATTCGGCGGCGTCCAGGCCGAGCAGGTCGAGGGCGTGCCGGAAGATCCGCTCGTCGGGCTTGCGCATCCCGACCTCGCAGGAGATGACGACGGCGTCGAACAGGTCGGAGAACAGGTCGTGGGGGTAGTCGTTGCCCCACGAGTTCGACAGCAGCGCGGTGCGGGTGCCGGCGGCGCGGGCGGAGCGGAGCGCGTCGTACATCGGCTCGACGGGAGAGAACGCCCCGAACATGCGGGCGATCAGCCCGGCGGCCTCCACCGGGTCGCCGTCGACGGTGAGCAGTTCGGCGGCCAGGAGCCGCTCGAACTCCGCGACGGCCATCGAGCCGTCCTCCAGCCCGTGGATGGGGTTGGTCCCGGCGCCGTCGTACGCCTGCTTCACCCAGGCGCGCATGACGTTCTTGTAATGCCCGACGTCGATGCGGTCGGCGGCGAGCCAGACGTCGATCGCGTCGGCCAGCGGGGACGTCAGGACGCCACCCCAGTCGGTGATCACAGCTTTGACGGTCACGGCCCCGATCGTAGGCGATTCCACCCCCAATCCCCGAATCCCGTTCTACCGCCCGGCCGCCACCGGCCCGCGGCGACCCGGGCCGCCGCACCCGTCTACAACCGCCGCAAAGCCTCCCGTACGCCGCCGTCGGTTTCCTCCAGCACCATCGTCGCCCGCGCCGCCGGCACCTCGCCGAGCAGCGAGACCAGCGCGACACGGGTGTTCCCCCCTGCTTCCGTCAACGCGTTCTCGCAGGTGCGAGCATCCATGCCCGTCGCCTCGGTGAGGATGCGCACCAGCCGGGCGCGCAGCTTGGAGTTCAGTGCGTTCACGCTGACCATCAGGTTGGAGTACGTGCGCCCCATCCTGATCATCAGCGTGGTGGAGAAGGAGTTGAGCACCAGCTTGGTCGCGGTTCCGGCCTTCATCCGGGTGGACCCGCTGATCACCTCCGGTCCGGTGGCCAGGCCGATGTGCACCTCCACCTCGTCCGCGTACGGGGTGTGCGGATTGCAGCTGATCAGCGCGGTGCGGGCGCCCGCCTCGGCGGCGGCGCGCAGCGCCCCCACCACATAGGGGGTGCGGCCGCTCGCCGCGATGCCGACGGCGACGTCACCGGACTGGACCTCGTGCGCGTCCCGGCGGCCGAGCTCGACGTCGTCCTCCACATCGGAGATCGCCTGGGACAGCGCGCCGGACCCGCCGGCGTGGTGGGCCACGACGCGGCCCCAGATGCCGAACGTCGGGGGCAGCTCGGCGGCGTCGATCACCGCGAGCCGGCCCGACGTGCCGGCGCCGAAGTAGTGGACGCGTCCGCCCGCGCGCAGCGAGTCGACCGACATGTCGACCAGCCGGGCGACCTCGGGCAGGACGGAGGCCACGACCATCGGCACGGTCGCGTCCTCGGTGTTGATCAGGCGCAGTACCTCCAGTGTCGGCAGCGTGTCGACGTCGAGGGTCCGGGGGTTGCGTCCCTCCGTGGGGAGCTCGCAATCGATCACCGACGCCTCCGGTCGGGTCGCACGGTCCGCCCGCGGACCGCCTCGAACGTGGCTTCCAGAGCCTTGCGGGTCGGCCCGTAGGTGCGCTGCGCCACTCCGACGAAGAGGCAGTCGACCACCGTGAGCTGAGCCAGCCGGCTTGCGGTGGCGCCGGAGCGGAAGGTCGTCTCCCGCGCCGCCGTCGTGAGGATCAGGTCCGCCACCTCCGCTATCGGGGATTTGGGGAAGTTGGTGAGCGCCACGGTCTTGGCCCCCCTGCTCTTGGCCACTTCCAGGGCGTCGATGGTCTCCACCGTCGCGCCCGTGTGCGAGATTCCGATCGCCACGTCACCGTTGGCCAGGACCGCGGCGCTGGTGAGCATGATGTGCGCGTCCGCCCATGCCGAGCAGACCCGTCCGATCCGGTGCAGCTTCTGCTGGAAGTCGGCGGCGACGAACGCGCTGGCGCCGACGCCGTAGACGTCGACCCGTTCCGCGCCGACGACGGCGTCGACGACCTGTTCGAGCATCTTGATGTCGAGCTGGGCGGCGGTCTCCTCGACGGCCCGGGCATCGGCGAACGTCACCTTCTCAACGATCTGTTCGAGTGAGTCGTCGGGGCTGATGTCGCTGCCGATGACCCGGCCGCCGGTGGCGCTCTGGGCCCGCCCCGCCTCGGTGGCGAGGGTCAGCCGCAGCTCTGGATAGCCATGGAACCCGATCGCCCGGCAGAACCTGATGACCGTGGTCTCCGAGGTGCCACAGGCCTGGGCGAGTTCGGTGATGGTGGAGTTGGCGACCCCTTCGGGGTCGTCGATGACGCGTTGTGCGACGCGTCGTTCGGCAGGGGGCAGCGAGGGCAGCAGCGAGCGGACCCGGACCACGGTGCTCAACGGCGTGGCGTCCCTCTCGCCCGGCTGGGCCGACCCCTCACCCCGTGACGCACCGGGCTCCCCCGTGATCCCCTGTTCGGGGCGCTGCTCAGGGCTCCGCTCGGAGCCGATGGGTTTCCTCATGGAGGAAATTTTCTTACGTGCAGGATGTCACGTCAACGGTAGAAAAGGCTACGGTCGCCATGTGTTGACCCATTTGGCCGGTCCTTACGTGGTCGGTATCGACGCGGGTGGCACGAAGACCCGCTGCGTCGTGCTGACGCTCGGGGGTGCCCTGGCCGGTTCCGGCACCGGCCCCGGGGCCAACCCCAACTCTGGAGGCGACACCGCCGGTGCGCTGACCACCGCCCTGCGGGAGGCGCTCGGGGACCTGGACCGCACCCACATCCTCACCGGCGTCTTCGGGATCGCCGGGGCGGGATCGGCCGGCCGGCCCGCCGCCGTCACGGCGGCGCGGCAGGCATGGCAGGCCGTGGGACTGCGCGGCTCGCCCGCGGTGGTGACCGATATCGCGGTGGCGTTCGCCGCCGGAACCAGCGAGCCCAAGGGCATCGTGGTGTTCTCCGGCACGGGCGCCGGCGCGGCGGTCATCAACGACGGGACGATCGTGCAGCGCGCGGACGGCTACGGCTGGCTCGTCGGGGACGAGGGTTCGGCGGTGTGGCTGGGAAAGGAGGCCGTGCGGGCGGCGCTCGCCGCCTACGACGGCCGCGGCTCCCCGACGCTGCTCACCGATTCGGTCCCCCGGGCCCTGCTCGGCGCCACCGTGGTCGCGGAGATCGACTCGGACAGGCGAAGACCCCGTCCCCCAAGGGCGCTGGCCATGGCCGGCGCCCCTTCGCCGTCACCGGGCTCCGCCGTCCTGTCGCAGGCCACCGTTATCTCCTCCGGCGGGGGTTCCCCCGGCGGAGGCGGTGGCCGCGTCCCGTCGAACGGCGCGGGCACGGTCGTGCTGTTTCCCGGCGCCTCCTGTCCACCGCCCGGAAACGGGCCCTATCCCCCGTCCGGCGGCGGCGCGCACGGGCCGCCCGGCGCGCACGGCCCGCCGGGCCATCCCGGGCCGCCCGGCCAGCTGGGGCCGCCGGGACATCCGGTGGTGCCCGGCCCTCCTGGACATCCGGAGGTGCCCGGGCCCCCGCCCGACCCCCGGCTCGCCCAGGCGATCATCAAGGAGGTGTACGGCCGCCCGCCCTCGGCCCTGGGCCGGCTCGGCCCGGTGGTCGCCGCCGCCGCGGCCGCCGGCGACCCGGTGGCCCGCCGCATCACCGAAGAGGCCGCGCAGTGGCTGCTCCGCGACGTGGACGCGGTGCGCCCGGCCTTGTCCGACCCCTCCGCACCGGTCGTCATGCACGGCTCGGTGCTCCGCGAGGGACCCGTCGCCGACGCCGTCCGTACCGGGCTGCGCGACCGCTTCGCCGCGGCGCCGCGCTGCGCGGGCGACGGCGCCGTCGGCGCGGCCGGGATGGCGCTGCGCCGCCTCGGCCACCCCCTGCCCGGCTGAGCCCTCCTCCCCGGCCCACCGGCCCCGGCCCGGCTGACCCGACCCGGCCCGGCCCCCCCGAAGTAGACGGCATCGAGGCCGTCAGGTTCATCGCGATGGACCCCACCAGATCAGCAATCTGCCTGCGGTCCTGGGGTCCATCGCGATTGATGTGTTACCACGGTGGAACCAGATCCGCCGGAGCGGTCCCGATGGGGCCGGGTCCGGTGGGACCACCGGCCCGGCCCGCGCGCCGGTCGCCCCCGGGCGCGGAAGGTCGGTTCGACAGCGGAGCGGGGAACGCATAACGTCACGACGACCGATGCGACCGAGGAACCGAGACCATGTCGGGGGGCCTGGTCAGGTGCGTGTTTCCACTCCACTCGCGTTCGCGGCGGCGGCGCTGGCCCTTGCGACGGCCGCGGGCTGCGGCGGCGGAGGCGAGGGCGGCAAGGGCGGGCGGACGTCGTCCGCCCCGTCCGGCACGCCCGGCTCGACCGGGACGCCGGCGCCGGACGCGTGGATCCCCGGCCGTGTCGCGAAGATGAGCGTGGCCGAGAAGGTCGGGCAGCTGTTCGTGCCGACGTTCTCCAGCCGTGCCGACGCCGTCGAGAAGATCAAGAAGTACCACGTCGGCGGGCTGATCTACTTCCCCGGCAACATCAGCACCCCGGCGAAGACGGCCGCGCAGTCGAACGCGCTGCAGAAGGCGTCCGGCATCCCGCTGCTGCTGGGCGTGGACGAGGAGCAGGGCATCGTCTCGCGGACCCCGTTCGTCACCCGGTTCCCCGGCAACATGGCCCTCGGCGCGACCGGCGACCCCGCGCAGGCCCGCGCCGCCGCCCAGGTCACCGGAGCGGAGCTCCGCGCGATCGGCATCAACCTCGACTACGCGCCGGACGCCGACGTGAACGTGAACCCGCGCAACCCGGTGATCGGGCTGCGCTCGTTCGGCTCCGACCCGGCGCTGGTGTCGAAGATGGCGGCCGGGGCGGTCGGCGGCTACCAGGCCGCCGGGATCGCGGCCACCGCCAAGCACTTCCCCGGACACGGCGACACCGCCACCGACAGCCACACCGGCCTGCCCGTGATCAAGCATTCCCGCAAGGAGTGGGAGCGGCTGGACGCGCCTCCGTTCAAGGCGGCGATCGCGGCGGGCGTCGACATGATCATGACGGCGCACATCGTCGTGCCGAAGCTCGACCGGTCGGGCGACCCGGCCACGCTGTCGAAGACCGTCCTGACCGGGCTGCTGCGCGACACGCTCGGCTACCGGGGCGTGATCACGACGGACTCGCTGGAGATGGCGGGCGTGCGCGAGAAGTACGGCGACGCGGAGGTACCGGTCCGGGCGATCAACGCCGGCGCCGACCAGCTGCTGATGCCGCCGAGCCTGCCGCGCGCCCACCGGGCGGTGGTGAAGGCCGTCCGGACGGGGAAGATCACGCGGAAGCGGCTGGACGCGTCGGTGACGCGGATCCTCACGCTCAAGCAGCGGCGCGGCCTGTTCCAGGAGACGCCCGCCGACCCGGCCAAGGCGGGCTCGGTGATCGGCACGTCCGCGCACAAGGCCACCGCCCGGCGGGTCGCCGAGCGTGCGGTCACCCTCGTCCGCAACGACGGCGGCCTCCTTCCCCTCAAGGGCAGGAAGGTCGCGGTCACCGGCCCGGAGAGCGACACGCTCCGCACGGCGCTGCGCAGGCACGGCGTCACGACGACGGCCCCGGGTTCGGCGGACGTCACCGTCCTGACCACGAAGAACGCGGGGCAGGCCACCGCCGCCCGGGTCCGGGCGCTCGGGCCGGGGCCGGTCGTCGTCGCGGCCCTCGGCCTGCCCTACGACCTCGGCGCCGCCGGGGGCGCGGAGGCGACGCTCGCCGCGTACTCGTCCAGCGCCGTCTCGGTCAAGGCGCTCGCCAAGGTGCTGAGCGGCGCGGCGAACCCGGCGGGCAGGCTCCCGGTCCCGGTGGCCGGCGAATCCGTGGGGCACGGCCTCCGCTACGGGTAGCGGCATGGACGTGAAGACGCCCCACCTGGGAGGATCGGCGCGCCTTCACGCCCCCAGGAGGTCCCCGTGCGCACCCGTCCGTCCTTCGCGGCCCCGCTTCTGGTTCCGGTGCTCCTGCTCGCGGTCCTCGGCGCCTGCGGCGGCGAGAACGAGATCACGATGCCGCCGCTCACTCCCGAGCCCGGCGACTCCCGGGTCGCCTCCGACGCCGGCGCGGCGTCGCCGGAGGAGAGCCTTCCCGCGCGGCTGACGCTCTACAAGTACCTGCGCACGATCGCCCTGGGGAGCACGGCGGCGTGCAAGTACACGTCGGACGAATTCGACCTCGCCCGGTTCGGCGAACGCGGCTGCGAGGCGGGCCTCGGCAGGGCCCGCGCGGGCCTCCGTCCCGAGGACGTCGCCGCGCTGCGCGGCGTCACGGTGCCGACCGCCGAGAGGGAACCGGACGGCGCCTACACCGTCCGGCACCGGGACCTGAAGTGGCGGGGCGAGCCGGCCCGGCTCCAGCCGGAACCGGGCGGCCCGCCCCACGCGTTCTTCCTGGACACCTACACCATCCGCCAGAACGGCGGGCGCTGGGTCCTCGACGCCTGAACCTCCCCCGCGCCCGGCTCCCCGAGCAGCGACCCCTCGGCCCGCCGCCCGTCACACCCCGAGGCCGGCCAGGGCGGGGAGGTGGCTGCGGGCGGCCTCGCGGGCCTGCCCGGCGGTGCGGGCGGTGCGCGCCGCCGCCGCGGCCTGGCGGCACTCGTCCAGCGTGTGCCGGGCGAGCGCGGCCCGGACCAGCGGAAGGGACGGGGCGCTCATCGACAGCGACGTCACGCCGAGGCCGACCAGGACGCACGCGAGCGCCGGGTCGGCGGCCGCCTCGCCGCAGACACCGCAGGGGACGCCCGCGCCGGCCGCCGGAGCGACCAGGTCGAGGACGGCGGGCTGCCACGGGTCCTGGAGGTGCGCGAGGCCGCCGACCTGCCGGTCGGCCGCGCACGCGTACTGGGTGAGGTCGTTGGTGCCGATGCTGAAGAACTCCACCTCCGGCGCGAGATCGTGGGCGCGGAGCGCCGCGGCGGGCACCTCGACCATGACGCCGGGATGCTCGATGCCCGCCTCCCGGCAGGCGGCGGCGAAGTAGGCGGCCTCGGCGGCGTCGGTCACCATCGGGGCCATGACCTGGAGCTTGGCCGTCAGGCCCGCGGCGGCGCGGGCGAGGGCGGCGAGCTGGGCGGCCAGGACGTCGGGGTGCCGGCGCATCATCCGCAGTCCGCGCTCGCCGAGCGCCGGGTTCGGCTCCTCGCCGGGAGCGGGCAGGAACGCGAGGGGCTTGTCGGCGCCCGCGTCGAGCGTCCGGACGACCACGCGGCCCCCCGGGAACGCCTCCAGGACCTTCCGGTACGCCTCCTCCTGCTCCTCGTCGGACGGGGGCGCCGCGCGGTCGAGGAACAGGAACTCGGTGCGGTACAGCCCGACGCCCTCCGCGCCGTTCGCCAGCGCCGCCTCGACGTCCTTCGGGCCGCCGATGTTCGCCAGCAGCGGGACCTCGTGACCGTCCTTCGTGACGCCCGGCCCGGTGGACTCCTCCAGCGCGGACGCGCGGGCTGCCGCGGCGGCTCGGGCGGCGGCGACCTCGTCGTCGGACGGGTCGGGCCGCACCGTCCCCGCGGCGCCGTCCACCAGCACGCGGGTGCCGTCGGCGAGGGACGTCGCGCCGCGCAGCGCCACGACGGCGGGGACGCCCATCGTCCGGGCCAGGATCGCGGTGTGGCTGGTCGGGCCGCCCTCCTCCGTCACGAACGCGACGACCTGCGCCGAGTCGAGGACGGCGGTGTCGGCCGGGGCGAGGTCACGGGCGACCAGGACGAACGGCTCGGCCGACTCCGGGACGCCGGGCACCGGCAGCCCGAGCAGCCGGGCGATCGCGCGGTCGCGGATGTCGTCCAGGTCGCTGACCCGGGCCGCCATGTACTCGCCCGCCCCGGCGAGCATCTCCCGGTAGAAGCCGAACGCCTCGAAGACGGCGCGGGCCGCCGCCGTCCCCTCGTCGATCTTGGCTCGGACGCCGTCGGCGAGGCCGGGGTCGCGGGCCATCAGCGCCTGCGCGTTCAGCACGTCCCGCCCGGCGGCGTTGCCGGCCTCGGCGGCGCGGCCGCCGCGTTCCTCCAGGTCGGCGGCGACGGCCTCCAGCGCGGCAAGGGCCGTGTCCCGCTCGGCGGCCGCGTCGCCGCCGTGCCGGGACCCGGCGGGCGGCTCCGGGACGGCCCCGGCGATGCTCCGCACGGGCCCGGCGCCGACGCCGGGGCTGACGCCCGCACCCTGCAATACGTCCGGCACGGCTCAGGCCCCCTCGGGCTCCGGCTGGGACAGCAGTTTCTCAAGGCTGTCGAGCAGCTCGTCCGCGCCCGCGCCCTCCGCGGACAGCGTGACCTCCTCGCCGTGCCGCGCGTCCAGCCCCAGCACCGCCAGGATGCTCTTGGCGTTCACCGGGTCACCGCCGCGCTTGGCCACGGTCACGTCCATCGCGGCCTGCGCCGCGGTCTGCACGAACAGCGCGGCGGGCCGCGCGTGCAGGCCCACCCTCGACTCGATCTTGACGTTGCGCACGCTCACTGCACACTCCTCATCGCTCATAGCGGTCACCGCTCATAACGCTCAACGCTCTCAACGGCGTTTCGGCTCTTCACCGTGTTCTCAGTCCGCGCACCCGCAGCGCGGGGCCCGGCACGACGTCCACTTCCTTGAAATCGGGCACCACGTGGTCGGCCCCGGCGAGCGCCCCGGCCGGCTGCGTGGTGATGACGCCCACGCAGGTCATCCCGGCGGACTTGACGGCCGCGACGCCCGCCGGGGCGTCCTCGAACCCGATCGTCTCCTCCGGCGGGACGTCCAGGTCGCGCACCGCGGCCAGATATCCCTCCGGATGCGGCTTGCCGGTGGCGACGTCCCCGGCGGTCACCACGATGTCCAGCAGGCCGCGGATTCCGAGCTCGTCCAGCAGGCCCTCGGCGTACGGGCGATGCCCCGAGGTCACCACCGCCAGCGGCACGCCGGCGTCCGCCAGCGACCGGACGAGGCCGACCGCACCGGCGACGGGCGCGGCCGGCGGCATCCCCGGCATCGCCCCGTAGGACAGCACCTGCTCGAACAGTTCCTCGACCGTCCGGCCGGGGAACAGATGCGCGAGGTCGCCGAGTACCTCCAGCCCGCGGCGCCCCGCGAACGAGGCGATCAGCGCCTCGTCGCGGGGGACGCCGTGCGCGTCGAACAGCCGCGACCACATCGCGCGGTTGCGCGGCTCGGTGTCGATGAGGGTGCCGTCGAGGTCGAACACCGCCGCGCCCAGGCCGATCACCGCCATGCGGCCGGCCCCCCGGTTCCAGCCGTCAGATCCATGCCGTCAGCTCCATGTGAACAGCTCGGCGCCTTTGGTCACCTCGCCCGACTCCACCACGTCCGACAGGGCGTCGGCGCCCGCGTCCAGCGCCACGACCGCGCAGATCGGCGAGCGTCCGCCGGCCTCGATGACCGCGGGGTTCCAGGCGACGACCGGCTGCCCGGCGGTGACCTCGTCGCCCTCGGAGAGGAGGAGCTCGAAGCCCTCGCCCTTCAGCTTGACGGTGTCGATGCCGAGATGGACGAGGACGCCGTGGCCCTCGTCGTCCACCACGACGTAGGCGTGCGGATGCAGTTTGACGATCTTCCCGGTGACGGGCGCGATGGCGTGGCCGGGTGCGCGTTCAGGGTCGACGGCCGTGCCCGGGCCGACCATGGCCTGGGCGAACACCGGGTCCGGGACGCCGGCCAGGCCGACGGCCCGGCCGGTCACCGGTGACATTACTCGGGTCATTGGAGGGGCCCCTCGTGTCAGTCGAGGACGGGTCGGTCGAAGCCGGGGTCAGTCGAGGATGTCTTCGATGTCGGTGGCGATGGTGTCGGCCTCGGGGCCCACGACGACCTGCACGACGGTGCCGCTGCGCATGACGCCGTGCGCGCCCGCCCTCTTCAGCGCGGCCTCGTCGACCTTGCCGGCGTCGGTGACCTCGGTGCGCAGCCGCGTGGCGCACGGCTCGATCTCGACGATGTTGTCGGCGCCGCCCAGCGCAGCGACGATGGCCTCGGCCTTGTCCATGTTCTTCTCCTAGTCGGGGTGGGCCCGGCGGGCCGTGACGGGGACGTGTTCAGTCTGTCTGGGTGACCTTGTTCAGGCCACGGGGGACGTCGGGGTCGATGCCGAGGCGGCGTGCCAGGTTCTCCACAAGGATCTGCCCGGGGACGATGAGCCCCAGCGGCGCGACCCATTCGGGCAGCGCGGGGCCGGGCAGCGCGGCCGAGCACGCCCCCGCCAGCTCCGTGCCTCCGCCGACGCCGTAGGCGTGGGCGCCCGCCCCCTCGACCCGCCGGGCCAGCGCGACGGTGCCGGCCAGCGTCGGGCCGGAGTCGGCGGCCACCAGCAGCGCGGGCGTCTGCGCGTCGACGACGGCGATCGGGCCGTGCAGCAGGTCGGCGTACGACAGGCCCATGGCATGCAGGTAGCACGCCTCCTTGATCTTCAGCGCGAGCTCCAGCGCGGTGCCGAACGCGATGCCGCGCCCGGACACGACCGTGCCCGGGACCTTCGCCAGCTCGTCGACGATCTCCGGCAGCGCGGGCGACGCCTCGGTCAGCGCGATCACGCGGGCCACCTCGTCCGGGATGCGGCGCAGATCGTCCAGGGCCACGTCCGCGCCGAGGCCGAGGCCGAGCACCGACAGCGCGGCGAGCTGGGTCGTGTAGGTCTTGGTCGCGGGGACGGCGACCTCGTCGCCGGCCTGGGTGATCAGCGCGACCTCGGCGGACTCCGCCAGCGGCGACCCTTCGCCGTTGGTGACCGCCACGGTGCGGGCGCCGCAGTCCCCGGCCCAGTCGAGCGTCTCGACGATCTCCTCGGTCTTGCCGGACTGGCTGATCGCCACGGCCAGCACGCCGTCCAGGTCCAGCCGGCGCCGGTAGGTCGTCGCGATCGACGGCGCGGCGAGCGTCGCGAGCCGGCCGGCGTGCGACTCGATGAGGTACCGCCCGTACACCGCCGCGTTGTCGGACGACCCGCGGGCGATGAACAGCACCTGCCGCGTCTGCCGGGACAGCGCCTCCAGGTCGGGCACGCGCGGCAGCAGCGCACCGATCGTGCGGGCCAGCGCGTCGGGCTGCTCACCGATCTCGGCGCGCATCTGACTGGTCATGATCCCCCTCCGAAGACTCTCTGCCCGCCCACCCACGTGGTCCGCGCCCGGTGGTCAGGGCCGAACCAGACCAGGTCGGCGGCGGCGCCGGGCGCGATCCGGCCGAGGTCGCGGCGGCCGATCAGGTCGGCCGGGACGCGGGTCGCGGCGTCCACCGCGGCGGCGGTGCCGATGCCGAGGCCGATCGCGTTGCCGACCGCCTCGTCCAGCCGGAGGCCGGAGCCGGCGATCGTACCGTCGGCGCGCAGCGGCGGGCCCTGCTCGGGCATGGTGATCGGCTCGCCGCCGAGGTCGTAGGTGCCGGGCGGCATCCCGGCGGACGCGGCCGCGTCGGTGACGAGCACGACCCGTCCCGGCGCGGCCCGGAACACCAGTGCGGCCACCTCCGGTGCGACATGGTGCAGGTCGAGGATGAGGCCGGGGCTCAGCCGGTCGTCGATCAGGGCCTGCACGGCCACGCCCGGGTCGCGGTGGTGGACGCCGGTCTGCGCGTTGAAGATGTGGGTGACCTTGCGGGCGCCGGCGTCGGCCGCGGCGGCGACCTGCGCGGCGGTGGCGTCGCTGTGCCCGACGCTGACCAGGACACCGGCCCCGGTCAGGGTGCGGATCGCCTCCAGCGCGCCGTCGCGTTCGGGCGCGAGGGTGAGCAGCTTGACGAGCCCGGTCTCCAGCAGCGCCGCGATGGCCTCGGGCGCCGGGTCGGTCAGGTGGACGGGGTTGTGCGCGCCTTTGCGCTTCTCGGACAGGAACGGGCCTTCGAGGTGGACGCCGAGGACGCGCGCCCCGTCCGGCAGGTCCGGCAGGAGGTCGCGGGTGCGGCGCAGGGCCTTGGCCTGCGTCTCGACCGGGGCGGTGATGAAGGTGGGCATGAACGCGGTCACGCCGGTCTCGGGGAGGCGGGAGACGACGGTGTGCCAGCCGGCCTCGTCCGCGTCGGCCATGTCGTGGCCGAAGTACCCGTTCACCTGGATGTCGACCAGGCCGGGCGCGAGCAGGCCGTCCGCCAGCTCGACGTCGGGCGTGCCGGGGGCGGGTCCCTCGCCGGCCTCGGCGATCACACCGTCGTGGACGCGGACGAATCCCGGGGAGAGCACCCGGGTGGGGGCGTCCGCGGGAGTGACGACCACGTCGGAGGCCGTGATCAGTAGTGATGCCATGGCTGTGCACTCTCCGCGACACGACGATCGCTGGTCGTTCCGGCCGGTTCTGCTGGTCTAGTCCGGACTAGACCAGTTCGTACCATACTCCACGAGACGAAGGTGGCCGCAAGACGCCGGACGAACCGGTTCGGAACCGCCCGTCCGGGGAGGGCGCCTCCGCTCTGACGGTCGGCGACGGGGTCTCACCACCGGCCCGCAAAGCGGACAGGGCATCCGAAAATCCGTTCTGACCTGGGAGTTCCTTCGATCTTGCGGGCGTCAGGACGTGATCCGGTCGTTACGAATTCGTGCATTGACATGACTTTCGATCCTGTGGTCTAGTCCGGCCTAGACCAGTACGTACGTCCGAAGACCGCCCGAAACTCCATCCACCTCATACCCGTCGAAACCCGGCGAATCCCATCGATTTGGCCGCCGGCCATCGAGGACCCTCGTGACGACCATCGATCCGAACAGCCCCGTACCGAAGTACTTCCAGCTCCGCGCCATCCTTCTCGACCTCATCGAGAGCGCGGAACTGCCCGTCGACGCCCCGATCCCGTCGGAGCGCGAACTGTGCGCCCGGTACGAGCTGTCCCGCATGACCGTCCGCCAGGGGGTCGACCAGCTCGTCTCCGAAGGCCGGCTCTACCGCGTCCCCGGCAAGGGCACGTTCGTGGCCCGGCCCAAGATCGAGATGCCGCTGCGGCTCGTCTCGTTCACCGAGGACATGCTGGCCCGCGGCCTGCGTCCCGGCGCGATCGACCTGGACCGCCGCACGGTCCCGGCCGACGCGCGCCTCGCCCGGATCTTCGAGATCGAAACCGGCACCGAGATCCACGTCATCGAACGCCTGCGCACCGCCGACGGTGAGCCCATGGCCGTGGAGCGCTCCCACCTCCTGGCCTCGCTCGCCCCCGACCTGCTCGACCGCCGCCTCGCCGACCGCTCGCTGTACGGCGTACTCGAAGCGGTGTACGGGCTGGTCTTCGACGCGGGCGACCAGACCATCGACGCCAGCCTGGCCGACGCCACCGACGCCAGGCAGCTGCAGATCCCCAAGGGCAGCGCCGTGCTGCTCCTGCAACGCCGCTCGTACACCGGAGGTGTGTGCGCCGAGCTGGGCGTATCGACCTACAGGGCGGACCGCTACCAGATCCATACGGCCCTCGGAAACCCCCCGCCGCACTCCTGAAAACCCCCTGAGGAGGAATCTCGCGATGACTTCGACGACAGTGGACTCCGCTCCACGGCGAGGATCGAGCATTCTCGCCGTGCTGCAGCGCATCGGCCGCAGCCTCATGCTGCCGATCGCGGTGCTTCCGGCCGCCGCACTCCTGCTCCGCTTCGGCCAGGCCGACATGCTCGGCGCCGACGGCCTCGGCTGGGATCGCGTCGCCGAGATCGTCGGTGAGGCCGGCAACGCGCTCTTCGCCGCCCTGCCCCTGCTGTTCGCGGTCGGCGTGGCGATCGGTTTCGCCAGGAAGTCCGACGGCTCCACCGCGCTGGCCGCGGTGGTGGGGTACCTGGTCTTCGACCGCGTGTCCAAGATCATGTTCTCGCACACCGACGAGCTCAAGGACAGCGTCCTGATCACCACGGTGGCCGACGGCGCCGAGACCCAGGTCATCAACTGGGGCGCCGCGAACCCGACCCAGGTGCTCGGCGGCATCCTCATGGGCGTCATCACCGCGCTGCTGTACCAGCGGTTCTACCGGATCAAGCTGCCGACCTGGCTGGCGTTCTTCGGCGGCCGCCGGTTCGTCCCCATCATCACCGCCGCCGCTGGCCTCGCGCTCGGCATCGCGATCGGCTTCATCTGGCCGGTGCTCGGCAGCTGGCTCACCGACTTCGGTGAGTGGATCACCGGGGCGGGCGCGGCCGGCGCCGGAATCTACGGCGTCATCAACCGGCTCCTGCTGCCGTTCGGCCTCCACCACATCCCGAACTCGCTCATCTGGTTCGTGTTCGGCACCTACGAGGGGCCCGAAGGCACCGTCACCGGCGAGATCAACCGCTACCTGGCCGGCGACCCCGACGCGGGCGGCTTCCTCGCCGGGTTCTTCCCCGTGCTGATGTTCGGCCTGCCCGGCGCGGCCCTCGCCATCTGGCGCGCCGCCCCCGCGCACCGCCGTCCCGCGGTCGGCGGAATCATGGTCTCCGCCGGGCTCACCGCGTTCATCACCGGCGTCACCGAGCCGATCGAGTTCGCGTTCATGTTCGTCGCGCCCGTCCTGTACGCGGTGCACGTCGTCCTCACCGGCATCTCGATGGCGATCCTGGAGGCCGCCGGGGCACAACTCGGCTTCGGCTTCTCCGCGGGCCTCATCGACCTGCTGCTGAACGCCCGCAAGGAGAACACCGAGGGGCTGCTGCTCATCCTCGGCATGGGCGTCCTGTACTTCTTCCTCTACTACTTCATCTTCAAGTTCATGATCGAGAAGTTCAACTTCGCGACACCCGGCCGGGAACCCGAAGGCGAGGAGTCGACGGCCGTCGACCCCGCCGCCGACCCGGAGATGGCCGGCGCCGCGAAGAGCAGCGCGAAGAAGGACCGCAAGGAGACGCCCCCCGGCGACGCCCCGGAGGAAGCCCCCTCCGGCGCCTGACCCGCTCCTCGGGGCGCCGCGGGCCCCTCATCCCCCGCGGCGCCCCCTTCCGGGCCGGTCAGCCCACCGGCCCGGCTCCCCCGAGTCCCGGACTCCCCGCACTGTCCGGGACTCGGCTCCCAGGCGGCGGGACGCTCCACAGGCGTCCCGCCGCCTTCGCGTTACGCGGCAGGCCGCATGCGGTCAGCGTGTATTTATCGCGCGTCTCGCGACTCCTGTCTTCAAACGAGCCAGGAGGTTTCGCATGCGTCAACGTCCAGCCACGTCCTCCGCCGTCCGGATCATCCGGTACCGCGCCGCACCGCCGTCCGGCGAGACGCGCGGAGCACTGGCGCTGCGTCCCGCGGCACCGCCCCCCGCACGGCCGCCGAGGCTGCGGCTCGTGCGCCCGTCGGACGGGATGGACGTCGAACTCCAGGCCGTGGCGGAAACGGCCGTACGGCTCGTCGTGGAGATCCTGGCGGGGACGCGCCCGCCGACACAGCTGTCCCTGATCGCCGTCCCCGCGGTGTGCCGGGACATGACCCGGCATCGGGGCAAGGACCGGCGCGCCGGACGGATCGTCCCGCCGAAGGTGCTGTCCACACGGCTGCAGCGACCCGCCATGGCGGTCGCGGAGGCGACGGCCGTCGTGGTCGTCTCCGGACGCGCCCACGCACTGGCGCTCCGCCTGGAGCACACCCGCGGCCGATGGCGCTGCACCGCCCTGGAGACCACCGCCACGGGCTGACACCCGCAGGCGGTGAGCAAAGCGAAAGCGGCCTCCCGGAATTCGGGAGGCCGCTTCGCAGGGTCCTACTTGTTCTTGTTGCGCGGGTCGCCGTGGCAGCGCTTGAACTTCTTGCCCGAGCCGCAGGGGCACGGGTCGTTGCGGTTGACGTCCGCGTACTCGTCCTTCGTCTCCTCGCTGTGGTGCTCGACGCCGCCCTCACCGTCGACGGTCGGGGCCGAGTACTCCAGCTTCTTCGGACGCGACGGCTTCTCCAGGCCCTTCGCCTTGATCGCCGGGACGTCGTCCGCCTCCTCCACGTCGTCCTCGGCGGAGGCCGAGTCCTCGGTGGCGGTCGCGGACTTGGCGACGGAGACGGGCTTGGCGCCGACGGCCGGAGCCTCCGGCTGGTCCTCGACCTCGACCTCGAGGTTGAAGAGGTAGCCGACCGACTCCTCCTTGATGCCGTCGAGCATCGCGTTGAACATGTCGTAGCCCTCACGCTGGTACTCCACCAGCGGGTCGCGCTGCGCCATGGCCCGCAGGCCGATGCCCTCCTGGAGGTAGTCCATCTCGTAGAGGTGCTCGCGCCACTTGCGGTCCAGGACCGACAGGACGACGCGGCGCTCCAGCTCCCGCATGACCTCGGAGCCGAGCTCCTCCTCGCGCTTGTCGTAGGCCGCCTCGGCGTCGTCGCGGATCTTCGCGGCCAGCGTCTCGGCGTCCAGGCCGGACAGCTCGCCGTCCGTCTCGTCGTCGACCAGGTCGTCGACCGTGATCCCGATCGGGTAGAGCTGCTTGAACGCCTTCCACAGCTTGTCGAGGTCCCACTCCTCGGCGAAGGCCTCGCCGGTGGCGCCCGCGACATAGCCCGCGACGACCTCGTCGATCATGCGGCGGACCTGCTCGTGCAGGTCGGCGCCCTCCAGCACCTTGCGGCGCTCGGCGTAGATGACCTTGCGCTGCCGGTTCAGGACCTCGTCGTACTTCAAGACGTTCTTGCGCATCTCGAAGTTCTGCTGCTCGACCTGGCTCTGCGCCGACTTGATCGCATTGGTGACGATCTTGGATTCGATCGGCACGTCGTCCGGGATGTTCAGCCGGGTCATGATCGACTCGACGCGGGCCGAGTTGAACAGCCGCATCAGGTCGTCCTCCAGCGAGAGGTAGAACCGGGACTCGCCCGGGTCGCCCTGCCGGCCGGACCGTCCGCGCAGCTGGTTGTCGATGCGCCGCGACTCGTGCCGCTCGGTGGCGAGGACGTACAGGCCGCCGACGTCGACGACCTCCTCGTGCTCGCCCTTCACGGCCTCCTGGGCCTTCTCCAGCGCCTCCGGCCACGCCGCCTCGTACTCGTCGGGCGTCTCCAGCGGGGACAGCCCGCGCTGGTGCAGCTCCAGGTCGGCGCGGAAGTCGGGGTTGCCGCCGAGCATGATGTCGGTGCCGCGTCCCGCCATGTTCGTCGCGACGGTCACGCCGCCCTTGCGGCCCGCCTCCGCGACGATCGCCGACTCCTGCTCGTGGTGCTTGGCGTTCAGCACCTGGTGCGGGATGCCGCGCCGCTTGAGCATCTTGCTCAGCTTCTCGGACTTCTCCACCGAGGTCGTGCCGACCAGGACCGGCTGGCCCTTCTCGTGCCGCTCGGCGATGTCGTCGACGACGGCCTCGAACTTGGCCTGCTCGGTCTTGTAGACGACGTCCGCGACATCGTCGCGGATCATCGGCTTGTTCGTCGGGATCGGCACGACGCCGATCTTGTAGGTCTTGTTGAACTCCGCCGCCTCGGTCTCGGCGGTGCCCGTCATGCCGGACAGCTTGCTGTAGAGGCGGAAGTAGTTCTGCAGGGTGATCGTGGCGAGAGTCTGGTTCTCGTCCTTGATCGCCACGCCTTCCTTGGCCTCGATGGCCTGGTGCATGCCCTCGTTGTAGCGGCGGCCGTGCAGGATGCGCCCGGTGAACTCGTCCACGATCAGGACCTCGCCGTTCATGACGACGTAGTCCTTGTCGCGCTTGTACAGCTCCTTGACCTTGAGCGCATTGTTGAGGAAGCTCACCAGCGGCGTGTTCACGGAGTCGTAGAGGTTGTCGATGCCGAGCCAGTCCTCGACCTTCTCCACACCCGACTCGGTGATGCCGACCGTGCGCTTCTTCTCGTTCACCTCGTAGTCGCCCGGGCCGTACTCGTCGACCTGCCCGGCCGTGCTGACCAGTTCGGCGCGCTTCAACCGGGGAGCGATCTTGGCGAACTCCGAGTACCACTTGGAGTTCTGCTCGGCCGGCCCCGAAATGATCAGCGGGGTCCTGGCCTCGTCGATGAGGATCGAGTCGACCTCGTCCACGATCGCGAAGTTGTGGCCGCGCTGCACGCACTCCTCAAGGCTCCACGCCATGTTGTCGCGCAGGTAGTCGAACCCGAACTCGTTGTTCGTCCCATAGGTGATGTCGCAGTTGTAGGCAGCGCGGCGCTCGTCCGGCGTCATCTGCGGGAGGACGACACCGACGTCGAGACCCAGGAACTGGTGAACGCGGCCCATCCACTCGGCGTCGCGCTTCGCCAGGTAGTCGTTCACCGTGACGATATGGACGCCGTCGCCGGACAGGGCGTTGAGGTAGGCCGGGAGAACGGCGGTCAGGGTCTTGCCCTCACCGGTCTTCATCTCGGCGATGTTGCCCAGGTGCAGGGCGGCACCCCCCATCACCTGGACGTTGAAGTGCCGCTGCCCCAGAACGCGCTTGGCGGCTTCGCGGGCGGTCGCGAACGCCTCGGGCAGCAGATCGTCCAGGGACTCGCCGTCAGCGAGACGCTCCCGGTACTTGTCGGTCAGCTCGCGCAACTCGGCGTCGCTCATCTCGAGGAAGTCCTCCTCGATCGAGTTGACCTGATCCGCGAGCTTCTTGAGCTTGCGCAGGGTTTTTCCCTCGCCCGCACGAAGGATCTTGTCGATGACTGGCGGCACTCTCGAAGGCTCCTTGCAGATCGTGGTTCACCGCTCCAGGCGGCACGCACACCACACGTACGATGCCCATCGTAGGCGAGACCCAGAATGGTCTAGGTCACTCCACAGCGCAATCCACAACGGGTCCCGTTTGATGTTCCGGGTCCCGGAGAGGATCTCTTCACGCCACGGAGGGAGACGCAATGTCCGAAGAGTCGCACGGATCGCACGCCGGCCGGCCCGGTTCGTGGGCCGCGGTCGCCATCATTTTCGCCGGCTTCGTCGTGGGCGGCGTCGCGCTCTGCCTGGGCCCGATGTGGATCATGTTCTGGGTCGGCGCCGGCATCATCGTCGCCGGCCTGCTGTTCAGCTGGCTCGTCCACCTGTTCTCCGACGTCGTCGTGGACGCGCCCCGGGTCATCCCCGAGATCGTCGACTACTCCCTGTTCGGCGGACGCTCCGGGAAGCGCCGCGGCGGTCGCGAGGGCGAGGTTCTCGACAGCCCCGTCGCCACCGACCCCCAGCAGACCCCGCACGGCTGACCCGAAGACCCCGCACGGCTGACCCGAACGGACCCCCCGCTCGTCACCCTGTGAAACACCGTGAAAACCGCGCCGGATTCCCCCGTCCGCCATCTCGGCGCGACGCGGACGCCTCGGGGTCAGGCCGGGGTGGCGCCGTTCAGGGCCGATCGGATCAGGGCGGGGGGCAGGTCGGTCCGTTCGATCCGGACGTCGTCGCAGCCGACCCAGGCGGCGGCGCGCCACAGTGCCGTGGCGAGGGCGGCGGCCGAGGTCTCCGTGCGGGACGGCGTGCGGGTGGCCCAGGGTTCCAGTGATGCCTGGCGGGCGATGAGGGTGCGCCCCTCCCTGGCGGGGTCGACTCGTCCGAGGAGGCGGCCGCCGGCCAGGAGCGGCATCGCGAAGTAGCCGTGGACGCGCTTGGCCTTGGGGACGTACGCCTCCAGGCGGTGGTCGAAGCCGAAGACGCGTGAGGCGCGGGCCCTGTCCCAGACCAGGGAGTCGAACGGCGAGAGCAGGGTGGTGACGTGCCTGCCGCGCGGCGGGGCCCCCAGCGCGTCGGGGTCGGCCCACGCCCGCTGGGACCACCCGGCGACCGTGACCGGGACGAGCCCGGTTCCGTCGATCACCCGGTCCACCTGGTCCTGCTTGATCCGGTAGTAGTCGGCGAGGTCACCGCGGGTCGCCACGCCG
The DNA here is from genome assembly GCF_043198455.1 of Spirillospora sp. NPDC048824. NCBI lineage: Bacteria > Bacillati > Actinomycetota > Actinomycetes > Streptosporangiales > Thermomonosporaceae > Spirillospora > Spirillospora sp. NPDC048824. Next base: position 596,917 of record NZ_JBICUS010000002.1, read on the forward strand.
AGCGCGCGTCCCGCTCGCGCGACGAGGGCCGTCAGGCAGGCGTCGTCGCCGGGGTCCCGGGCGAGGAGATCGGATGGGACGGCCCGTTCCGCGAGGTCGTAGACGCGCCGCCAGCCGACGCGTTCGACGCAGACGACCTCGCCGATGTCCAGCAGCCACTCGATGCCGATCTTGTGGTCGCTCCAGTCCCACCACTCGGCGCTCGCCTTGGCGCCGCCGAGTTCCCTGGTGGTCAGCGGCCCGTCCGCCTTCAGGCGGTCGCGGATCTGGTCGCAGACACCCTCGGGCACCTTGTGCCAACGCCATCCGCGGCGCAGGTAGGCACGCCGCCGGAAGGCGAAGAGCGGCCAGTCGTCCATGGGCAGCACGGACGCCGCATGCGCCCAGTACTCGAACGCCCCACGCCCGGCCGCCTTCCGGCCGGGCCCGCCCTGACCGGACGTGCCCTGGCCGGACGCGCCCTGACCAGGGGTGCCCTGACCGGGGGTGCCCTGACCGGGGGTGCCCTGACCGGGGGTGGCGTTTGAGGGAGCGCCCCAGTAGGCGGCTTCGATGGCGTCGCGACCGACCAGGCCCAGGCGGGCGTAGGGGACCAGTTCGTGGGATCTGGCCAGGACCGAGATCGTGTCGAGCTGGACGGCGCCGAGCCGTTCCAGCATCGCCGGTACGCCGCCCTTCGGGCGCGCGCCCAGGAGTCCCTGGGCGCGCAGCTGGAGCCGCCGTGCTTCGTCCGCGCTGAGCTCTACCACGCCGGCGATGCTACGGCACAACACCGACAAAAGCCGATTGCCGGTCGCATCGGGCTCAGGTGATCTCCAGGAGCTTCTCCCGGACGGCGTAGACGACGGCCTCCATCCGCGAGTGGAGCTGGAGCTTCTCCAGGATGTTGCGGACGTGGTTCTTCACGGTGTTCTCGGAGATGAACAGCTCGCGCGCGATCTCCCGGTTGCCGAGACCGCGGGCGACCAGCCGCAGCACCTCCATCTCGCGTTCGGTGAGGCGCGGCGCGGGGACCTGCTGTGTGCGCTCCTCGCTGCGCTTGGCCAGCGCGGCGAACTCGGTGATGAGCTTGGACGCCATCGACGGGCTTATCAGCGACTGCCCGCCGTGCACGGCGCGGACCGCCTGGGGGACCTCGTCGATGGAGATCTCCTTCAGCAGGTAGCCGCTGGCCCCGGCCTTGATCGCCTCGAAGAGGTCCTCCTCCTCGTCGCTGATGGTCAGCATGACGATCTTCGCGCTGGGCGCGGCGTCCTTGATGGCGGTGCACGCCTCGATGCCGCTGCGGCGCGGCATCCTGATGTCCATCAGGACGACGTCCGGCAGCAGGTCACCGGCCATCTCGACGGCCTCGTGCCCGTCGCCGCCCTCACCGATGACCTCGATGTCGTCCTCGCCTTGCAGGACCATCTCCAGGCCTCTGCGGAACAGCGCATGGTCGTCGACGATGAGCACACGGATCGGATCGGCCGCTCCGGCCGCCTGTGCCGCCTCCCGGTCGGCGGGGGCGGCGCCGGCGTCGCGTTGCCGGCCCCCGGCTTGACGGGGTACCGCCGCGGCGTCGCGAGCCTCGGGATTCTCGCTCACCAGAGTCGCGGCGTGGAGGAGACGCCGCTTCCCCCCTTCACTATTCAGCGATCTGGAACTACCGGAGGGTTGTCTCCGACGGGTCGTCCTCGGGAACTTACGGGGTCCGGGGGCGAACCCGGGGGATTTCGGGCCGGGGTGTCCCCCGGTGAAACTATTGTGCGCCCCGGGAGGTTCCCGGGTGGATCGCCGCGGGCCGGAGCCCGGTGGACGTGCCGCCGCGGAGCGGTGACCGGGAGGGCCCGTGACGGCCGGGCGAGCGTCGCTCGCGCCGTACCGGATCCCCCCGGACCACCGCGTCCGCGGATCGGCCGGTAAGCCTTTTCAGATCATTACATGGTTCGGGTGGTGACGTGGTGCGAGTGCCGCATCACTCTTCGACGAGCCTGATGACTCCGTAGTCCCAGCCTCTCCTCCGGTATACGACCGAGGGGTGCCCGCTGGCCTTGTCTCGATACAGGAAGAAGTCGTGGCCGACGAGTTCCATCTCGAAGAGAGCCTGCTCGATGCCCATCGGCTCGGCCTTGTGGAACTTCTCGCGGACGACGAGGGGGCCGTCGCCGTCCATGGGGATCGGGACGAGGTTCTCGTCCGGCGAGACCTTCACCGGCTCTTCCTCGTCTACGGCGGGCTCCGGGACGGCCGCCGCGGGTTCGGGGACCGGTTCCGGGAGGGTGTCGGGGAGCGGTTCCATCGTCGCGAGTTTGGCGCGGCCCTTGCCGCTGTGGCCCTTGCGCCGTTCCGAGTCGCGGCGCAGGCGCGACTCGAGCTTGTCCAGCGCCAGGTCCAGGGCTCCGTAGCGGTCGTCGGCGGCGGCCTCGGCCCGGATCACCGGGCCTCGGGAGCGGATCGTGAGCTCGACCCTTTCGCGCTGATCGGCGAGCCGCGGGTTATGTTCCTCGGACACCTCCACGTCCACGCGGATGACCTTCTGGTCGAGCCGCTCGATCTTGGCCAGTTTGTTGTCGACGTGCCGACGGAACCTGTCGTTGACCTCGGTGTGCCGGCCCCTCACGGTGATGTTCACGCGGGACCCCCCTTCTCCCGGTTGCGGGTAGGCCCTGTCCGGGATCCCTGACTGCCCCGGACGGGCACCACAGGACGGTGGGTCGCACCCGCCCGGCCGACCTGGTCTTCGTCCCCACATCCGCCTGCTGAGGGGCTCGCGGCGCTCTCGCCACTACTGCCCTTCTCCCTGTTCGGGGGATGTCGGATCCCCCGGCGGGGCAGGACTTACCTCTAAGGCGCACCGTGATCGGTCGACGAGAAGTCGCCTTACGTGGGCCGTTTCGCCTGCGCCTGGCATCGGCTAGCCGGATCACTTGTCGTGCTCCTGACGAGCACTGCGATCCAACGCAACCACGGACCCGGGCGGGTGCCATGTCAGGAACGCTAACCCCTTACGCCACGAATGTCAGGAGGGTGGACAGTGGAAAAACTCACTGACCGTCATCGGAGCCTGCCGCAGCGGGTACCCCCGCCGCCTCACGGACGTCCCATCACATGCCGTGAACCCCCGTGTGCGCGGCAGTTGCGCCCCCGATACCCGCGCAGGTCAGATGGAACTGGCCATCCGGTGAGTTTGATGAATCTCTACTCCCCAGATGGCCCGGTGTGACCGGAATAACCCATCAAGCCGTGACAAAGCAGACCACCTTCCAGCTACTCCATGTAACTACCTTGCACCTCCTCCCCCGAACATGAAGAAAGTCACCCATCCCCGGCCGCGGATCAGCGTCCGCGAGGGTCCGCGGCCGTGGGGGTCAGCGGCGGCGAGGGGTCGCCGCGATGGTGGCGGCGGCCAGCGGTTCGGCTCCGGCCGCGCGCAGCGCCCTGGCCGCCTCGGTGAGCGAGGCGCCGGTCGTGACCACGTCGTCCACCAGCACGGCCCTGCGGCCCGCGACCTCGGTGCGGGGTCCGGCTTCGAGGGCGCCTCGCAGGTTGGCGGTGCGCTGTGCCGCCGTCAGCGCGGCCTGATCGGCGACCCGGCCGCGCTGCCTCAAGGCGTCCACGCCGATCACGGGCACGCCCGCGGTGTGCAGCCGCCGCACCGCGACCTCCACCACCCCTCGCAGGGCGTCGTGGCCGCGCCGCCGGACGGCACCGCGCCTCGACGGCACCCAGACCACCATCGGCGGGTCGTGACCCACGCGGAACTCGCGGTCGCCGCGCACGGCCGCTCGCCGGGACGGCCTCACACCCTGGTCTCCGTCGCGGGGACCAGGGGCGAAATGCGGTGCCAGGGCCGCATGGACGGCTGCGGCCAGGGCCTCGCCGAGTGGGACGCTGAGGGCCGTGCGGCCGTGTTCCTTGTAGGCCGCCAGGATTGGCCGCACAGGGCCCTCGTAGGCGGCGACCGTCCACGGGGGCGGCAGCCCGTCCAGCGTCGTCCTCACGGGCCTTGCAGGCGCTCGCAGCGGCATCGCGCAGGCGTCGCACAGCAGGACGGGAGCCCCGCCGCAGCCGGCGCAGCTTTCGGGGAGGACCAAGTCGATCAGGTCGGTGAGGAAGTTCATGACCCCGACGATGCGGCCGCGGGACGGCGGGCGTCCCGCTTTCGCGCACCTGTGGACAACCGCTTCACGACGCCGGCTCGCCTGCCCCCGGACGGGCCGGGACGACCCGCCGGGCCGGCCATCGGTGTCAGCGTGGGTAGCCGGGGTCCTTCGCGGGGGTCGGGCAGATCCAGGGGCTGTAGGAGTTGCTGGGGGAACGCTGGCGGCAGACCTGGTCCTTGCCGGACGAGCGGGTGCCGATGAGGATCGGGGCGCCGGGGGCGGCGGCGATCGTGCGGGGTTCGCCCAGGGAGCCGACGCCCAGGGACGTGATGGCACTGCCGCTGATCGGCATCAGGAACGGGAGGGTCTGCGAGTCGCGTTTGGCGCGGCCGAGGACGGCGAGGGTGTTGTAGTCGCGCCAGGCGAGGTCGATGGCGTCCTGCAGTTCCGAGCTCACGGGCAGGAACGAGCCGACGTCGAGGGAGCCGTCGGCGGTCTGGACGATGCGGCCGATCTGCACCTGGGGACGGCCGTCCACGCGGGCGATGACGGCGGCGCGGACGCCGTCGCGGGAGACGCGGAACTCCAGGACCTCGCGGCCGCCGAGGCCCCAGTGGGCGGCGCGGACGGGCTGGTGCCCGCGCCGGCGCACCCAGAGCCAGGAGGCATCCTCCTTGCTCTCCACGACCCACAGGGTGCCGTCGCGGCTCCAGGACGGAGCGGTGAAGCGGGCCCCCTCCCGCGCGGTCAGCAGAACACGGGGGGCGGGCGTGCCGGTGACGGGGGCGGCGGCGAGTACCTGGTCGGCCTCGGCGTTCAGCCCGGCGACCTCCTGGTAGTCGGGGGCGACGGCGGGGCGGGACATGCGGCCGGCGGCGCCGGTCACGACGGGCTGGGCGCGGTCGCCCTCCAGGACGCCGAGGAAACCGGACGGGCCGACCACATAGGCGTTCTGGTGGGTTTCGTCATGCGAGATCTGCCCGTCGGGGGAGTTGACCTCCCATGCGTGGACGGGCTGGGTGGAGTCCATGCCGTCGGGTGTGACGGTCTCGCCATCGATCTGCAGCCGCCACCGCTTGATCTCCGAGAGCTGCCGCATCGTCCAGCTGAGCTGTGCCGACATCCGCTCGATGTTGCCGCCGCGGGCCTCCTTGGTGAGGTCGACGGTGGCGACCTCCTTGTCGACCCGGACGCTCCGCTTCAGCCGGGTGTCCTTCGGGAAGGCGGTCTGGACGGCGCCGTTCAGCCAGGACGTCGGCCCGGTCAGGAGGGCCTGGACGAGCTGGGTCGGAAGTTTCTGCCTGTTCACCACCGGCAGGAAGATTCCGTTCGGGACGAGGGTGTGCCGGTCTGGGGCGAAGTAGAACAGGTTGACGGTGCGCATGGCGCGTTCGACGTCGTCCTTGGTGAGCAGAAGGCCGGACTTCTCGTCGCCGGGCAGGCTGGTGATGCGCCAGACGCCCTGCTGGGTCTTGGCGAGCTGGAACGTGGCGTCGAGTTCCTTCGGGGACGCGGTGTACTGGCCGTCGGAGGAGATGGTGCCGAGTTCCTCACCGGTGATCCTGACCGTCGCCTGGGTCTCGGACGCCTTGATCACCTGCGGGTCGGTGCGGCTCGCCAGGACGGTCACCGAGGGACGCAGCCCGGGGTTCCAGGTGTTCTGCCTGTTGAGGTAGAGCTTGGCGACCTTGTGGTCGTCGTCGAAGCTCGCGGACGCGGCGAGGAAACCCGAGACGATCTGCGCGGGGCCCCATTCGGGGTGCGGCTCCACCGGGATCAGCCGGACGTAGGGGTCGTCGACACGCTCGGCGCGTTCGGCTGGTTCGCCTGTCACGACCTGCCCGCCGCTCGGCACGGCCGCGCATCCGGCGCCGCCGAGGAGGAGGGCGGCGGCCGTCAGGAGGCAGTTGATCCGCCCGGTCACTCCTGGACCTCCAGCTCCGCGAACAGCGGGCGGGCGTCACCGGCCCCTGGAGGGACGAGCGGGAGCGGCGAGCCCCGGAGTTCGGCCCCGGCCGTGCGGGGCAGCGAGAGGCGGAACTGGGAGCCCACACCGGGCTCCCCCCACGCCTGCAGCCATCCGCCGTGCAGTTGCGCGTCCTCCCGGGAGATCGACAGGCCGAGGCCGGTGCCGCCGGTGGTGCGGGCGCGGGCGGGGTCGGCGCGCCAGAAGCGGTCGAAGACCATCTGCCCCTCCCCCGGTTTGAGGCCGACCCCGTGGTCGCGGACGGCGACGGCCACGGCGTCGCGGTCGGCGGCGACGGACACCACGATGTCCTCGCCGTCGCCGTGCTCGACGGCGTTGACGAGCAGGTTCCGCAGGATGCGTTCGACGCGGCGGCGGTCGACCTCGGCCATGCACGGCTCACCGGGCAGTTGCAGGACGACCTTGCTGCCCTTGCGTTCGGACAGCCCCTGGATGTCGCCCACGACACGCAGGACGAGGTCGCGCATGTCGAGGGATTCGGCGTCCAGTGTCGCCGCGCCGGCGTCGTGCCTGCTGATCTCCAGCAGGTCCGCCAGAAGGGACTCGAACCGCTCCAGCTGACTCTGCAGCAGTTCCGCGGACCGTCCCACTGAGGGGTCGCTGAAGCTGTCGCGGTTCTCGTAGAGCATGTCCGCGGCGATCCTGATGGTGGTCAGGGGCGTACGCAGCTCGTGGGAGACGTCCGAGACGAACTGGCGCTGCACCTGGGAGAGGTCTTCCAGTTCGCCGATCTTCTCTTGCAGGTTGGCGGCCATTTCGTTGAACGAGCGGGCGAGGCGCGCGAGATCGTCCTCTCCGCGGACCCTCATGCGCTCTTCCAGCCGCCCGGCGGCGAGCCTCTGCGCGCCCTGGGCGGCCAGCCGCACCGGTATGACGACCTGGCGCGTCACCAGCGAGGCGATCGCGGCCAAGAGCAGTACCAGCACGATGCCGACGCCGGCCAGGGACCGCCCCACGTTGGTCAGGGTCCGCTGTTCCTCCTCTAGCGGGAACAGGTAGTAGAGCTCGAACTGGCCCGTCTTGCCGCCCACGATGAGGCCGCTCTCCGACGGACGGTCACCGACGTAGGAGAGCTCGCCGTAGGTGTAGGCGCGCGTTCCCGCGGGCGCGTTCTTCAGTTCCTCGCGAAGCCGCGGCGGGACGCTCTCCTGACGCAGTTCATTGGTCGTGTACCCGTCGAAGTACTGCTCTGTGGTGTCGCGTATGTAGACCTCGTACAGCCCGGACGGGCCGCTACGGGACTTCAGCCGGTCGATCGTCGTGTTGAGCCTGCTGTCGTCCCCGGGTGAGTTGCCCAGGTCGCGCTGCACCTGCGCAAGGCCGTCGTCCAGCTGAAGGCGTGCCGCCTTGACCTTCCCGTCCATGAGCGCCGACGACACCTGCTGCATCAGGAACGCGCCGAGGATCACCACCACGATCGCCGAAATGAACAGTGTGGACGTGACGACACGTACCTGGATCGACCGCCGCCAGCGCGTGTAGCCGCTGCGGGCGGCGCTCCGCAGAGCGCGCTGAACGGCGCCCAGCCCACGCCGGACGAACCGCTTCGCCCTCTTCATGTCGGTGTTCATGAGAAACGCGGAGGTCACGTGGGACCGGCCGCGGTCAGGCCGGCCCCGCCTTGTAGCCGACACCGCGCACGGTGACGACTATCTCAGGACGTTCGGGGTCCTTCTCGATCTTGGCGCGGAGTCGCTGCACGTGCACGTTGACCAGGCGGGTGTCGGCGGCGTGCCGGTACCCCCAGACCTGTTCCAGCAGGACCTCGCGCGTGAACACCTGGCGGGGCTTGCGGGCCAGCGCCACGAGCAGGTCGAACTCCAGCGGAGTCAGCGGGATGTGCCGGTCGCCGCGTTTGACCGAGTGGCCGGCGACGTCGATGGTGATGTCCCCGATCTGCAGGGTCTCCGGCGCCGGTTCGTCGGTGCGCCGCAGACGCGCGCGTACGCGCGCCACCAGTTCCTTGGGCTTGAACGGCTTGACGATGTAGTCGTCGGCGCCCGACTCCAGTCCGAGGACGACGTCCACGGTGTCGCTCTTGGCGGTCAGCATGACGATCGGCACGCCGGTCTCGGCGCGGATCTGGCGGCAGACGTCGATGCCGTCCGCCCCCGGCAGCATCAGGTCGAGCAGCACGAGGTCCGGCCGGGTCTCCCGGAACGCCTCGAGCGCCTTGTCGCCGTCGTGGACGAACGATGGTTCGAAGCCCTCGCCCCTCAGCACGATGCCGAGCATCTCGGCGAGCGCCAGATCGTCGTCGACGACCAGTACACGTCCTCTCATGGCCCTCATCGTCACAAAGTCGGGGTTCGGTGGAGTAGTGAGTGCTTTTCGTCCTGGCCAGGGCTGACGGGTGCCGGCTCTCGCGATAGTTCGGATGAAAAGTACTCGGCGGCGCGATGCTCCGTCCCCACCTCGCCAGGGAGAGATATGCCTTGGCGTGCCAGGTTACCCGCGTTTGCGTCTTCCATGGCTCTCCCGGGATACGAGGGGGCGGCACGGAATTGTAGGGGCGGCACACGAAACCCGCGCAAGGCCGCCCGTGACCGGCGCGATTCGGCGTCCGCACCCTCCGTAGTACCCCAGACCGGCACGCTCCCGGCCGGTGACGGCAATCGCGGCACCGCGCCCGTGACAGGATGACCTGACCGGCGCTCGTTGAGGAGGCCCGGACGGGCCCCGGGACGCGCCGGGCCGACCCTCGCCAGAGATCGCAGGAGCCGAGATGCCGGGACCGGACGGCTGGGACGACGACGTGGACGCACTCGACGTGCAGGGCGTCCCGTTCCGCCCCATGTCCATCTCGGAGATGCTGGACGGCGCTATCGCCGGGATCCGGCGGCGTCCGCGCACGTCGCTCGGGCTGGCGGTGGCGATCAGCACGGTGATCCAGGTGGCGAGTTCGGTCGCCGCGTACTTCTTCATCGGCGACGACGCCCGGGACGAGGTCACCCCGGAAGTGCTGATGGAGTCGCTCGGCGCGCAGCTCACGCTGACGGTTCTGGGGCTCGTGCTGTCGGCGTATGGGATTTTGCTGCTGTCGGGAATGCTGGCACCGATTCTGGGCCGTGAGCTGGTGGGCATGCCGATCGCGCCCGGGCAGGCATGGCGGGACGCCCGTCCGAGGCTCGGCCGGCTGGCCGCCACCGCCGCGGCCGTCATGGGGATCTCGCTGGCCGCGCTGCTCTTGCCGGTCGTACCGTTCTTCCTGCTGATCGCCGCCGACGTGAATCCCGCGTTCATCGTGTCCGCCGGGATTCTGGGCTTCCCCCTCGGCATCGGGCTGATGATGTGGCTTTATCTTCTGTTCGTCCTGGCCGTCCCGGCGGTCGTCATGGAGCGGCAGACCGTCGGCGGCGCACTCCGCCGCGCGGTGACGCTGTCCAAGGGCCGCTGGTTCCGGACGTGCGGGACGCTTCTGCTGGCTTTGCTCATCACCGTCTTCATGGGGTTCTTCGCGCTGCGGATCCCGTTCCTGTTCGTGCAGCTGGTCTTCTTCGGCGACTCTTCCGGCGCGGATTCGACGATGGCCGCGCTGGCCGTCGACACGCTCGGGCGGATCGTGAGCTGGTCGGTGGTGCTGCCGTTCGACGCCGGCGTGATCGCCCTGCTCTACATGGACCGGCGGATGCGCCGCGAAGGCTTCGATCTGGAGCTGCGCACCCGGGGACGTTCCGCGGCGGCCATTTCGGCGGGCCCGGAAGGCCGGGTCGCCGACGGCCGCGACGGCACCGGCCGGGACGGCGCCGATGGGGACGGCACCGACCGCGATGAAGGCTTCATCGACCTGTGGCGGACCGGCCCGCCACCGGCACGTCCGCAGGCGGGGGCGCATCCATGACCGTGCTCACATCCATGACCGTGCTCACACCCATGTCGCTCGATCCGGTCGGCCGCGACGAGGCCCGCGAGATGGCCCGCCGCGAACTGGAGAAGCAGATCTACCAGCGCGACAAGCCGTCCTGGCTGGAACGCGCCTGGGACGACTTCTCCGAGTGGCTGCAGGATCTGCTCACCCAGGCGGCCCGCCCGGAGGCGCAGGGCAGCGGCGGCGGCTGGGTGTCGATCGTCGTCATCGTGCTCATCGTCCTCGCCGCGATCGCGCTGGTCGCGTGGCTGATGCGGGGCCGCTGGAACCCGCGCTCCCGGACCGACCCGCTGCTGGACGACGAGCCGTCGACGGCGCTCGACCACCGGGACGCGGCGGAACGGCACGCGGCGGCCGGCCAGTGGCCCGAGGCGATCCGCGAGCGGCTCCGGGCCATCGCCCGCGACCTCGAGGAGCGCGCGGTGCTGTCGGCGCGTCCGGGGCGTACCGCCGACGAACTGGCCGCCGAAGCGGGCGAGGCCGTACCCGAGCTGGCCGACGACCTGCGCACCGGCGTGCGGATCTTCGACGACGTCTGGTACGGCGACCGTCCCGGCACCTCCGAGGGGTACGCGCGGGTCAAGGACCTGGACGACAGGCTGCGGGCGGCACGGCCGAAACCGCTGGAGGACGACGACCTCACACTCGCCGGGGCCGGCGAGGACGGAGGCCCGCGATGGTGACGCAGACCCCGCCCCAGAGCGGACCGGCCGGACAGGGCGGACAGAGCGGGCAAGGCGGGCAGGGCGCGGAGCCGTCCGCGCGGCAGGTCGCGGGGCGCCGCTGGCGGTCGGCCCGCGGCGTGGTCGCGGTGATCCTCGCGATGGTCGTGATCGCCGTGATCCTGGCCGCGCTGCGGCCCTCGACGTCGCCGCAGGCGCTCGACCCGACCTCGCCGAAGCAGGACGGCAGCAGGGCCCTCGCGGAGATCCTGCGGCAGAACGGGACGTCGGTGTCGGTGGCCAGGGACGTGGACGACGCCGTCCGCCAGGCCGGTCCGGGGACGGTCATGGTGGTGACCCGCACCGAGCGGCTCACCAGCGAGGACCTGACCCACCTGTCGGGCGCGCAGGCCGATCTGCTGCTCGTCCGGCCCACGTCGTTCGCGCTCGCCGAGCTGGCCCCGCGGGTGCGCAAGGGCGGCTCGACCTTCGAGGACGCCGACGAGCCGGGCTGTTCGCTGCAGGCCGCCGCGCTTTCGGGCCCGGTCGCCCTCCACGAGTCCGAGACGTACGACGTGACCGGACCCGTCACGGAGTGCTACAAGACCGAGTACGGCAGTCCCAGGGTCGTCCAGGTCCGGAACGTCGCCGGCACCGTCACCGTGCTGGGCTCCGCCTCACCGCTGACGAACGAGCGCCTCACCGAGGAGGGCAACGCGGCGCTGGCGATGAACCTGCTCTCCACGACCGGCACCGGTGCCGCTTCCTCGGTCGTCTGGCTCGTCCCCGACATGCCGGAGAACGGCGCGGGCGCCGGGCAGCAGTCGCTCGGTGATCTGCTGCCGTTCGGCGTCAAGCTGTTCATGCTCCAGCTGCTGGTCGCGGTGCTGCTGGTCGCCCTGTGGCGGGGCCGCCGCCTCGGCCCGGTCGTGGCGGAGGCGCTGCCGGTCGTCGTACGCTCCGCCGAAACGGTCGAGGGGCGTGCCCGCCTCTACCGCGCCGGGCACGCCCGCGACCGGGCCTCGGACGCGTTGCGATCCGGGGCGCGCGAACGTCTCGTCCCGCTGCTCGGACTCCCCCGCAGCAGCGCGCAGGACCCCGCCGCCGCGCAGGAGATCGTCTCGGCGGTCGCCCACCGCTCGCCCTACGACGAGACGTACGTCGGCGCGGCCCTGTACGGTCCTGAACCCTTGGACGACGCAGGGCTCATCGCCCTCAGCGACGTCCTCGACGACCTGGAAAGGCAGGTACGCCAGTCTTGAACCACCCAGTAGAGCTCGGGAAGGACGACGTGCCCGGTGGCATGGGCGCCGGAAGCGGCGCGAGCGCCGTGAGCGGCCCTCCGCCGGGCGGGATGCCGGAGGAGGCGCGGCGGCAGGCCGAGACGGCCCGCGCGGCGCTCACGGCGCTGCGCGGTGAGATCGCCAAGACGGTCGTCGGCCAGGACTCCGTCGTGACCGGTCTGGTCATCGCGTTGCTCTGCCGCGGCCACGTGCTGCTGGAGGGCGTCCCAGGTACGGCGAAGACGCTGCTCATCAAGACGCTCTCGCGTGCCCTCGACCTGGATTTCAAGCGCGTCCAGTTCACCCCTGACCTGATGCCCGGTGACGTGACCGGATCGCTGGTGTACGACAACAGGACCGCGGAGTTCGAGTTCCGCGAGGGTCCCGTCTTCACCAACCTCCTCCTCGCCGACGAGATCAACCGGACGCCGCCGAAGACGCAGGCCTCCCTTCTGGAGGCCATGGAGGAACGGCAGGTCTCGGTTGAGGGCTCCGCGCGCGCTTTGCCCGACCCGTTCGTGGTGTGCGCGACACAGAACCCGATCGAGTACGAGGGCACCTACCCCCTGCCCGAGGCCCAGCTCGACCGGTTCCTGGTCAAGCTGAGCGTGCCCGTCCCCACCCGGGACGAAGAGATCTCCATGCTTCAGCGGCACGCGGCCGGTTTCGACCCGCGTGACCTGTCGGAGGTCCAGGCCGTCGCGGGCGCGGACGAACTCGCCGCCGGGCGGGCCGCCGTCAGGGCCATCCACCTCGACCCCAAGGTCGCCGCGTACGTCGTGGACCTGTGCCGCGCCACCCGGCAGTCGCCGTCGCTCCAGCTCGGCGTCTCCCCCCGTGGTGCGACGGCGCTGCTGGCCACGTCCCGTGCCTGGGCGTGGCTGTCGGGCCGCGACTACGTCACGCCGGACGATGTGAAGGCGCTGGCCCGGCCGACGCTGCGGCACCGCGTCCAGCTCCGTCCCGAGGCGGAACTGGAGGGCGCGACGGCCGACGGCGTGCTGGAGGGCATCCTCGCCCACGTCCCCGCCCCGCGCTGATGGCGCTGACCGGACGCCTGGGGCTGCTGGCACTGCTCGGCGCGCTCGTCCCGCTGGTGGCGCCGAGCTGGTGGACGCTGTTCGCGGTGTGGGGCGTCCTGCTGCTCGGCGTCGTCGCCGACCTCGCGCTGGCCGGAAACGTGCGGGCGCTGCGCTTCCACCGCGCGGGCGACACCAACGTCCGTCTCGGTGAGACGGCCAAGGTGTCGCTGATCGTGGAGAACCTGGGACGGCGGCGCTTGAAAGCGCGCCTGCGTGACGTGTGGCCGCCCAGCGCCGGTGCCACCCCGCGCATGGTCAAGGTGCACGTCCCGGCCGGGGAGCGACGCCGCGTCGAGATGACGTTGACTCCGACCCGCCGCGGCGACCGGAAGGCCGTCACCGTCGTGGTCCGCTCTGTCGGGCCGCTCGGGCTGGCCGCGCGGCAGCTTTCGCGTCCCGCGCCCTGGACGGTCCGTGCCCTGCCGGCGTTTCCGTCGCGCCGCCACCTTCCCTCCAAGCTCGCACGCCTGCGTGAACTGACCGGCGCGCACGTCGCCCTGATCCGCGGGCAGGGAACCGAGTTCGACTCGCTGCGGGAGTACGTGGACGGCGACGACGTCCGGTCCATCGACTGGCGGGCCACGGCACGCCGCGGCGACGTCGTCGTCCGGACGTGGCGTCCCGAACGCGACCGGCGGATCTACCTGGTGCTCGACACCGGCCGCACCTCCGCGGGCCGCGTCGGCGACATCCCCCGGCTCGACTGCTCGATGGACGCGGCGATGCTGCTCGGCGCCCTCGCGTCCCGCGCCGGCGACCGCGTCGACCTGCTCGCCTACGACCGGCGCGTCCGCACCCGCGTCGAGGGCGCCTCCCGCACCGACCTGCTGCCCGCGATGGTGCACGCGCTCGCGCCGCTGGAGCCGGAGCTGATCGAGTGCGACGCCGCCGGGATGGTGTCGACGCTGATGGCGCGCGTCCGGCAGCGGTGCCTGGTCGTCCTGCTCACCGAGCTGAACAGCGCCGCGATGGAGGAGGGGCTGCTGCCGCTGCTGCCGCAGCTCACCGCCCGGCACCTCGTCATGATCGCCGCGGTGTCGGATCCGCGGGTCGGGGAGATGGCGGCCGGACGCGGCGACCTCGCGTCGGTGTACGACGCGGCCGCCGCCGAACGCGCCCGCGCCGAACGCCGCCGCCTCACCGCCGAGCTCCGCGGGCACGGTGTCGAGGTCGTGGACGCCCCACCCGGCGAGATCGCCCCCGCCCTCGCCGACGCCTACCTGGCGCTGAAGGCCGCGGGCCGCCTCTGAGCCCGGACGCCCGGTGCGCCCGTCAGCCCGCCACCGGGGCCAGGTCGGGGCGCAGTTCGGCGTCGCCGGTCTCGCCCTGGCGGGTGGCGCGGCGGCCGAGGACGATCACGTAGCCGAGGAACGCGGCCTCGGCGACGACGCCGATGCCGATGCGCAGCCAGGTGATGTGCACCCAGCCGGTGACGAATCCCTCGATGAGGCCGGACACCAGCAGGACGGCGACGAGGCCGATCGCGATGCTGACGGCGGCGCGTCCCTCCTCGGCGAGTGCCTGCCCTCGCCGCCGCGGCCCCGGGTCGATGATCGTCCAGCCGAGTTTCAGGCCCCCCGCGCAGGCCAGGTAGACGGCGGTGAGTTCCAGCAGGCCGTGCGGGAGGATCAGCCCGAAGAACACGTCGCCCTTGCCGTAGGCGAACATCAGGCCGCCGGTGAGGCCGAGGTTGACCTGGTTCAGCAGCAGCACGTACACCGTCGGGATACCGAGCAGGATGCCGAATATCAGCGCGATCGCCGACACCCAGGCGTTGTTGACCCAGACCTGGAACGCGAACGACGCCGCCGAATGCTCGGTGTAGTAGTTCGCGAAGTCGTTCTCGACCAGTTCGCGGATCTCGTCCGGTGTGCCGATGCTCGCCTGCACTTCGGGGCTGTGCACGACCCAGATCGCCAGGGCAAGCGACACCAGGTTGCCGAGGACGGCGCTGCCGAGCCACCACCACCGCATCCGGTACGCGGCCGCCGGGAACGACACCGTCGCGAACCGGGTGACGTCCCGCCACAGCGGCGCCTGCGCGCCGGCCACCGCCGCCCTGCCCCGCGCCACGAGCGACGACAGCCGTCCTACGAGCTGAGGGTCGGGTGAACTGGACCGGACGACCGACAGGTGGGTCGCCGTCCGCTGATAAAGCTCGACCAGTTCGTCGGCTTCCGCGCCGGTCAGCCTGCGGCCGCGGTTGATGAGCCACTCAAGGCGCTGCCATTCGGCGTTGTGCGCGGCCACGTAGGCGTCGACGTCCACCCAGGGAGACTAACGTCTTCACCCAGGGAACCGGCAAAATGGACCCACCCCAGGCAATCGGAGGATCAGGACATGGCTGAACTCGTCACCGGCGAGGCCGTCGCGCTCGACATCCGGGTCGCGCGCCTGGCCAGCCGTGGCTGCGCCATGCTGCTCGACCTGATTCTCCAGCTGGTCCTGCTCAACGTCGCGGTCTACGTGACGGCGATGACGGCGCTCGTCGCCGACGAAGCATGGGCGGTCGGGCTGACGCTGCTCGCCGTCATCGCCGTCCTGGTCGGCTATCCGTGCGTGTTCGAGACACTGTCGCGGGGCCGGACGCTGGGGAAGATGGCCGTCGGGCTCCGGGTCGTCGCCGACGACGGCGGTCCGATCCGGTTCCGGCAGGCCCTCGTGCGGGCGCTGGCCGGGGTCATCGAGTTCTGGACGTTCTACGGCTCGCCCGCGCTGATCACCTCGTTCTGCAACCGGCGCGGCAAGCGCCTCGGCGACCTGTTCGCCGGGACGATCGTCATCCAGGACCGGGCCCAGTCGGCCTACTTCACCCCGTTGGCGGTGATGCCGCCGCAGCTCGCCTGGTGGGCCCGCTCGCTGGAGCTGTCGATGCTGTCGGACGAGCTGGCGATGACGGCGCGGCAGTACCTGTCGCGTTTCTGGGAGCTGCTGCCGGAGGTCCGCGACTCGCTGGGGCACCGGATCGCGTCGCAGGTCGTCGAGGTGGTGAGCCCGCCCCCGCCGCCGGGCGTGCGCCCGGAGATCCTGCTGTCGGCCATCCTCGCCGAGCGCCGCCACCGTGATGAGTGGCGGCTGGCGCAGCGCCGCGCCCGGCGCATGCAGCGCTTCGGCTGGACGGCCTGGGCCCCCGCCTCCGGCCCGGCGCCCGTCCCGGCCATGGCGGCGGCCGGGCCTCCGCCGGGCGGCCCGGTGCGGCAGGGCCCGCCGGCTCCGCCGCCGTTCAGCACTCCCACCGCGGGGCAGCCGCAGTTCCTGCCCCCGTCCGACTACGGCGCCGGCCCGTACCAGAACGTCCTGAACGCCCCTCGTCCGCCCGCCGCCGGCCCCTACCCGACAGGTTCCCACCCGGCAGGCGGCCCACCGCCGAACACCCCGTACCCGCCCGCTGGGGGCCCTCCCCCGCACCATCCGTATCCGCCCGGCCGCTGAGCACGAGCCGATGCCCCGGTGATCGACCGCGCGGTCGTCAGCGGCCTTGGAAATCGGGGGGGCGGTTCTCCAGGAACGCCGTGATGCCTTCCTTGGCGTCCTCGGTGGCGGCCAGTCCGACCAGTTCGCCCAGCAGGTGGGCCACCTGGTCCTCCAGCGGGCGGCCTTCGACGGCGAAGAAGGCGTCGCGTCCCCGGCGCAGGCCGAGCGGGCTCTTGGACGCGATGACACCGGCGAGTTCGCCGACGCGGGCGTCCAGCGACGCGCGGGGGACGACCTCGGTGACCAGGCCGATGTCGCGGCCCTCGGCGGCGGTGATGCGGGAGCCCGTGTAGTAGAGCTTGAAGGCGTGCTTCGGGGCGACGTTCCGGTTGATGATCGCCATGATCATCATGGGCCAGAGCCCGACGTCGACCTCGGGGGTGGCGAGCTTGACGTCGTCGGCGGCGATCACGAGGTCGCATGCGGCGGCCAGGCCCAGGCCGCCCGCCACGGCGTGCCCGGCGAGGCGGGCGATGATCGGCTTGCCGAGCTTCGGGAACGCGGTGAACAGCCGGAACGGGGCGCTCTCGCGGATCGCGTCGGGGGCGGCGAGACCGTTCTCGCCCAGGCCGCCGAGGTCGGCGCCCGCGCAGAAGGCGCGATCCCCCGAACCGGTGAGGACGATGACCCGGACGTCCGGGTCGGCCTTGGCCCGCTCGAACGCGTCGAGCAGGTCGTCGATCATCTGGACGCTGAGGGCGTTGCGCGCCTCGGGCCGGTTCAGGGTGATCCGGGCGACGCGATCCGCGACCTCGTACAGGATCGTTTCGTACATGCCTCAGCCCTTCCCGGCCACGCGACCACACCGGCCACCGGGAGCGCGTCGACCGCCCCTTGGAGCGAGCCGGAGGCGATGCTCCAAGGGGCGGATCGCGAAGCGATGCAGCGCTCGCCGCTTACGCGGTTCGGGTCCGGGCCGGCAGGCGGGGCCCCGAGGCCGCGGAATCAATACTAAACGCGCTCGATGATCGTGGCGTTGGCCTGGCCGCCGCCCTCGCACATGGTCTGGAGGCCGTAGCGGGTGCCGGTGCGCTCCAGCTCGTGCAGCAGCTTGGTCATCAGGATGCCGCCGGTGGCGCCGAGCGGGTGGCCGAGGGCGATCGCGCCGCCGTTCGGGTTGGTCTTCTCCAGGGAGGCGCCGGTGTCCTTGGCCCAGGCGAGCGGAACCGGGGCGAACGCCTCGTTCACCTCGAAGACGTCGATGTCGTCGATCTTCAGGCCGCCGCGCGACAGGGCCTTCTCGGTGGCGGGGATCGGGCCGGTCAGCATGTAGACCGGGTCCGAGCCGCACACGGCGAGGGTGTGGATGCGGGCGCGGGGCGTCAGGTTGTGCTGCTTGACGGCCTCTTCGGAGGCGATGAGCAGCGCGGACGCGCCGACGGAGATCTGCGAGGCGACGGCGGCGGTGATGTCCCAGCCCTCGCGGAGGGGCTTCAGGCCCGCCATCTTCTCCAGCGTGGTGTCGGGGCGGGCGCCCTCGTCCTTGGACAGGCCGGCGATCGGGGCGATCTCCCGGTCGTAGTAGCCGGCGTCGATGGCCTTGCTGGCGCGCTGGTGGCTTTCGAGAGCGAACTCTTCGAGGTCCTGGCGCTTGAAGCCCCACTTCTCGCACATCATCTGCGCGCCGCGGAACTGGGAGACCTCCTGCTGGCCGTACCGCTCTGCCCAGCCCTCGCCGTACGGGAAGGGCATGCCCTTCTCCAGGGCCATCGCGACGGAGGAGCCCATCGGGACGACGGCCATCTGCTCGACGCCGGACGCGACGACGAGGTCCTGGGTGCCCGACAGGACGCCCTGCGCGGCGAAGTGGATCGCCTGCTGGGACGATCCGCACTGCCGGTCGATGGTCACGCCGGGGACGTTGTCCGGCAGGCCCGCCGACAGCCACGCGGTGCGCGCGATGTCGAGGGACTGCGGGCCGACCTGCATGACGCAGCCCATGATGTTGTCTTCGACCGCTGAGGGGTCGACGCCGGTGCGGTTGACGAGCTCCTTGAGCACGTGGGCCCCGAGGTCGGCGGGGTGGACGTCCTTCAGGGCGCCCTTCTTGGTACCGACGGGGGTACGGACCGCGCCGACGATGTACGCCTCGGCCACTACGCCTCCAAATTGTGGGGTTCCGTCCCGAAACCGAGTGAGATTCGGTTAGTCAGTATGAGATTACATCGCTCGCGACGCAACGCCATGTGAGCTGAGTCTCGGGCGATGTCACTCACCCCGGACCGCCCGCTGCCGGGTCAGCCCGTGATGTCGCGGGCGACCTTCGCCGCCCCGAGCGCCGCCGCGCCCCCGGCGACGCCCACGGCCCCGGCCGTCGCCCACAGCGGCAGTCCCGGACGGGTCTTCACGCCGCTCACGAGGTCGAGGGAGTCGACGGCGAGGCCGAGCCGCGCCCACAGGCGGCGTCCGGAGTCGTCCCCGCTGAGCAGGTAGCCGGCGCCGAGCGCGATCTCCCGCGCGGCGAACATCCGGACCATGTAGTCGCGGCCCGGGTCGGCGCCGCCGCCCATCCCCATGGCCTTCACGGTCAGCTTGGGTGCGGCGAACGCCGCGAGGCCGAGGGCGATCCGCCCGCGCGCCAGATTGGTCATCATGCCGTCGAGCCGGTCCCGGCCGTCTGTTTCCTTCGCATCTGCCACAAGGGGGAGGTTATCGGTGCCCCGTCCGGACCGAACCCGCGGGTAACCCCTTCCTTACACGTCTATCGTTCAGGGAGGCGGCATTCCCCCGGAAGGACGAAGGTGACCATGGAAGGCATCCTCAGCCTGGTCGTCGTGTCACTGCTCGCCGCGTTCTGCGTGCGCTGGGCCGCGGTGCGCCTCCGACTGCCCATGCCCACCCGGATCGCGGTGATCACCGTGTTCGTGCTGGTCGTGCTGGCGCTGTACGGGCAGTACCTGAACGCCTGAATTTGTGTGCGGCGGGTACCGAACTTACCGCCTCGACGGAGAGTCATAACTGGCGAAACCGGCTTCACGCCCGTTCGACGCCCCCGCCGAGGCAGACGTGAGTCACCCGGATCGTCCGGGTGTATCTGGCCCTCCGGCCCTGGCCCCGCGCGGCGGACGCGAGCGACACCCCGTCCGGTGAAGCCGGCCCGAGCCGAGGGAGAACCCAGTGCCGCAC
Source organism: Spirillospora sp. NPDC048824 (assembly GCF_043198455.1). NCBI lineage: Bacteria > Bacillati > Actinomycetota > Actinomycetes > Streptosporangiales > Thermomonosporaceae > Spirillospora > Spirillospora sp. NPDC048824. The sequence continues at coordinate 616,484 of NZ_JBICUS010000002.1, forward strand.
CCGGCGCCCGCGATCCAGGAGACCGGCGGCACGATCGCCCCGCATCTGCGGCGGCTGCTGGAGTTCGTCGAACCCGCCCGCGACGACGTGTGCCTGGACGTCGCGCGCGGCCGCGGCCCGATGCCCGCCGCGCTCGGCCCGCAGGTGCGCCATGTGACCGCCGTGGACGCGATGCCCGCGCCCGCGCAAGGCGCGCACGGCGCACGCGACACGCGCGGGGCGCATGGGCGGACGTCCACGGTGGAGTTCGGGACGGGCCCTGTCCGGCTCACCGGGGACGACCCGCCGCCGGCGTCCGCGACGCGCGAGGACCGACGGCCGCATCCGGTCGGGCCGGACCAGGCCACGATCAAGGCGGACGCCACCGCGCTGCCGTACAGGGACAACGCCTTCTCCCTGGTGACGGCCCGGTTCTCGCTCTACAACCTGGGCGACCCCGACCCCGTGCTGCGCGAGCTGCTGCGGGTGTGCCGGCCCGGCGGACGCGTGATCATCGCCGACCTCGTCCGCGGCAACCTCACCGGTCCCGACCGGGACCGCATCCAGCGGCTCCGCGATCCCGACCATCCCGGGACGCCGTCCATCGCCCGCCTCACCGAGATGATCACCTCGGCGGGCGGGAGCATCCGCCGCCTCGACGTGTTCACCGTGGAACGTCCCGTGGAGCCGTGGCTCGCCGGGTCCTGCGACGACGCGACGGCCGACCGCATCCGCGACGCCCTCACCGACGAGGTCGACGGCGGCCCGCGCACCGGCGCGAAACCGCGCATCATCAGCGGCGAACTCTGGTTCACCCAGTCGTGGGCTCACGTGGCCGCCGAACCCATCCCCTGAATGGTCAGGGGACGAGGACGGCGGCGCCGGTGAAGCGGTCCGCGGCCAGATCCGCCAGCGCGCGGTCCGCGTCGTCCAGCCCATAGGGGTGGGTCGTGACGGCCACGTTGAGGCGGGCGGCCATGGTGAGGAACTCCTCGCCGTCCGCGCGCGTGTTCGCCGTCACCGACCGGATCTGGCGCTCCTGGAACAGGTGCCGCTGGTAGTCGAGGGACGGGACGTCGCTCAGATGGATGCCCGCGACGGCGCACGTCCCGCCGCGGTCGAGGCGTTCCAGGGCGGCCGGGACGAGTTCGCCCGCCGGGGCGAAGACGATCGCGGAATCGAGCGGGGCCGGGGCGGGGTCGAAGGAGTCACCCGCCCAGGAGGCGCCCAGCTCGCGTGCCAGCTCGCGGGCGGCGGGGCTGCGGGTGAAGACGTGCACGTCGGTGCCCTCCGCGATCGCGATCTGCGCGGCCAGGTGGGCGGAGCCGCCGAATCCCCAGATGCCGAGGCGCCCGCCGGGCGGGACGGCGGCGCGGCGCAGGGCGCGGTAGCCGATGATGCCCGCGCACAGCAGCGGCGCGGCCCGGACGTCGTCCAGCTCGGGCGGCAGCGCGTAGGCGTAGGCGTCCACGGCCAGCGCGTGCTCGGCGTAGCCGCCGTGGGCGTCCCAGCCCGTGTAGACCGAGGACGGGCAGAGGTTCTCGGCACCGCGGCGGCAGAAGCGGCACGCGCCGCACGTCCCGCGCAGCCAGGCGACACCGACCCGGTCGCCGGCGCCGTGCAGCGCGCCGGTACCGGCGGCGACGACCTCCCCGACGATCTCGTGGCCCGGCGTCACGCCGGGCAGGTGGACGGGCAGGTCCCCCTCGGCGACGTGCAGGTCCGTCCGGCAGACTCCGCAGGCCAGGACGCGCACGAGCAGCTCGCCCCGCCCGGGCGACGGAATGTCGCGGGCGGCGCGTTCGAGCGGCCCCGACGAGATCGGGGACGGGGTCCGCACCACCCAAGCACGCATGGCGGTCAGGGCGTCAGCGGTAGTTCGAACCAGACGGCCTTGCCGTCCGCGGTCGGCCTGGCGCCCCACCGGGTGGCCAGCTGGTCGACCAGGTACAGGCCGCGGCCGCCCTCGTCGGTCTCGCCGGCGCTGCGGATGCGCGGCAGCCGCATGTCGGAGTCGAACACCTCGACCCAGATGGCGTCGGCACCGCGCCGCAGGCGGAGCCGGAACTCCTTGGTCGGCGGCTCGCGGCGGCCGAGGTCGGCGCCGAGGTTCCAGTCGTCTTCAGAGAACGCGCCGTCGAACGAGTCGGCGTCGTATCCGCCCGCATCGTAGGAAGCCCTGTTGTACGGACCCGTGTCGTACGTGCCGGTGTCCTGCGGGCCGGAACCGAACTCGGTGTTGAACTGGACGGGCGGCGGGGCGCTGAGCGGCTCACCGCCGCGCCCGGGAGGCCCGGCCGTCACCGGAACACCCACCTCGCGGCGCGGGGCGGGCGTGGCGGTGGCGTGCAGCACGACGTTCGTGACGACCTCGGAGACCAGCAGGCACGCCAGCTCGGACTGCTCGTCCAGCATCCCCCAGGACGCGAACGTGTCGGCGGCCATCCGGCGGGCCTCCGACACCATGATCGGCTCGGCGGTGAAGTCGCGCTCCTCGACGGCCAGTTCGTCGCCGGCGGTGCGGATCACGACGATCGCCACGTCGTCGTCGATGTCGCCGGGCACCGCCTCGTAGGCGGCGTTGGCGACCGCCTCGACACCGCCGCGGGAGGCCTCGGCGACGGCGGCGCGGACCATCTCCCGCGACTCCTCGCGGGTGTAGTACTCGCCGTCGTCCTTGGGGCGCCGGTCGATGAGGCCGTCGGTGTACAGGACGAGGGTGGAGCCCGGTTTCAGCTCGCTCGTCTCCTCGTTGAAGAGGATCTCGCCGCCCATGCCGGGGGCGCGCAGGCCGAGCATGCCGCCCTCGCTCTCGAACGGCAGCTCGCCGACCTGGCCGTCCACGATCAGCATCGGCGGGTCGTGGCCGGCGTTGGCGAACTCCAGCACCCGCGACCACGCGTCGTACACGAAGTAGGTGCACGAGACGAGCGGCGGGCGGACGAGGTCGTCGCTGTTCCAGCCGGACCGCATCCGCTCCGGACGGGTCATCGTGCGGACCCACTCGTCCAGCTTGCGCAGTATGTCGGCAGGCGGCTTGTCGTCCTGGGCGAAGGCGCGCAGCGCGGCGCGGAGCTGCCCCATCACCGCTGCGGCGCGGGCGCCGCGGCCCTCGACGTCGCCGATGACGAGGCCGACGCGGCCCGCCGACAGCGGGATCACGTCGTACCAGTCACCGCCGACCTGCGTCTGGATGCCGTGCCCGTGCGACTCCAGCGGGCGGGCCGGCTCGTACCGCCAGGCGATCTGCAGGCCGTCCAGCGGAGGCGGCCGGTCGCCGGGCAGCAGGTGCTTCTGGAACGCCAGCGCGGTGTCGCGCTCCTCCTCGAACAGCAGCGCGTTGTCGACGGCGAGCGCGACGCGGCTGGCGATCGCGCCCATCAGGTCGCGGTCGAAGCCGTCGTAGTGCGGGTCGGGACGCTTGGTCAGGTTCGACAGCGCCAGGCTCATCACACCGAGCAGCTCGCCGCGCACCAGCAGCGGCGCCGAGATCACCGATGTGATGCCCATCTCGTCGCCGAGCCGCTTGGACGACTCGGTCGGCGCGGCGAACCGGTGCTGGATCATGTCCTCGACGAGGACGGCGTCGCGGCGGCTCATCGCCTTCTCGCTGAAGTGGCCGCGGGGGTAGGAGACGGGCTCGCCGACCTCCGCCCAGGTCCCGGGCGGCGGCTCCCAGCCGCCCGCGTGCCGCGACACCCGCCGGTACAGCCGGTCGCCGGTGTACAGGTCGATGAAGCAGTGGTCGGCGAACTGCGGGACGAGCGTGTCGGCGACGCGCCGGAGCGTGCTCTCCAGCTCCAGGGATCCGGCGAGCCGCTCGCCGATGCGTTCCATCAGGCCGTAGCGGTCCTGCTCGCGCTGGTTGGAGCGCAGCGCCTCCCGCGCGAAGATCACGACGCCGTCGACCGCGCCGGACGGGTGCCGCAGCGGCACCGCGTGCGCGCGGGTGTAGACGGTGGTGCCGTCGGCGCGCAGGTTGCAGAACGTGCCCTCCCACACACCGCCCTTGAGGACGTGCTTGGCCAGTTCGGTGGCCTGCTCGTGGTCCTCCTCGGCGATCCCCAGGGACAGGACGGAGTGACCGATGATCTCGTCGCCGCCGAACCCGAACAGCTGGCGGGCGAAGGCGTTGCCGTAGATGACGTTGCTGAAGCGGTCGCAGACGATGACCGCCATCTCCATCTGGTTCAGGACGGTCTCGGGCGGCAGATACGCCTCGTCAGGCGCTTCCCCCCAGTGGCTCATCTCCCCATCCCGGTACCAGTCGCGATCCCCGCCCGGGCCGCCGCCCGGCTGATCACCGGGCGTCGCGGCGCGGACATCGCACGTGTTCGTCTCGTCGTATTGAACGACGAAGCCGCCGCCGGGATACGCCCGAAAGGCGCGAAGCCACGGAGATCTTCGGTATAGACCTTCGAGACGGAGCCGCCCACGCCGCCGGCACGCATTCCCCGCGGGTCAGCGCCTGCTGACGAACACGTGCTCGGCGATGTCGCGCGGCAGTTCCGTCGCGGGACCGTCGGCCTCGTCCTCACTGATCACCCGCACCCCGTCATCGGTCGCCCGAAGAGTCACCTCTCGTCCCGGTTGTATCCCTATCTGCTTGAGTCTAAGCATCAGGTCGCTGTCGCTTTGCACCTGCTCGCTGATCCGGCGGATCACGGCGTCCGCGCCACCGGGGCTGGCCACCGCGGTCATCACCGACAGCGGCGAGGTGTCGGCGGCGACGCCGCCGGTGGCGCCGAGTTCGGCGAGGCCGGGGATCGGGTTGCCGTGCGGGCAGGTGGTCGGGTTGTCCAGCAGTGCGACGAGCCGGCGTTCGACGTCCTCCGACATCACGTGCTCCCACCGGCATGCCTCGATGTGGACGTCCTCCCAGGGCAGTCCGATCACGTTGACCAGCAGGCATTCGGCGAGGCGGTGCTTGCGCATGACGCGCGTTGCGAGACCGCGACCGTTCTCGGTCAGCTCGAGGTGCCGATCTCCCTCGACCCGCAGCAGCCCGTCGCGCTCCATCCGCGCGACCGTCTGGCTCACCGTCGGGCCGCTCTGGGAGAGCCGCTCGGCGATGCGCGCACGGAGGGGGATGATCCCCTCCTCTTCGAGCTCGAAAACCGTCCGGAGGTACATCTCCGTGGTATCGATCAGGCCGTGTGAGGTCACAGCTCCCTCCAGTCTTATGGGGCCGAGTCTACTTGCTCGGACCCGGCACCGCCGGGCCCCGCGAATATCCTCGTCAAGCCGGGTACGGGGGAACGCAAGATGAACGCTGAACCTTCCCCGGACGCGGAACCGTTCCTGCCCCGGACGCCCGAAGAGCGGGCCGATCTGGACGCGCTGCGCCGCGCCGGCGCTCGGCTGACGCGGCGCCGGGTGAGATGGAGCCGGGTGAGCCGGCGTCAGGGTTTGACGGGGACCGTCTCGGCGGTGCGGGTGTCGTAGCGCAGCAGCGCCGGGACGGCGAACGCCGCGATGACCACCAGGACCGCGCAGGCGAGGCCGCCGCCCACCCACGACGCGGTGGCGCCGGTGACGCTCGCGGTCGCGCCCGCGCGCACGTCCCCGAGCCGCGGCCCGCCCGCGACGACGACGGTGAACACGCCCTGGAGCCGTCCGCGCATCTCGTCCGGCGCGTAGGTCTGGAGCATCGACTGGCGGAAGACGGCCGACACCAGGTCCGCCGCGCCGCCGACGGCCAGCAGCACCACCACGAGCCACAACCGCCCGGACAGCCCGGCGGCCGCGACCGCGAGGCCCCAGATCACGATGGACGCGACGAGGGCGATTCCCTGGCGGTGCACCCGCCCGATCCAGCCGGACGACAGCCCGCCGAGGAACGCGCCGATCGCGATCGCGGCGAACAGGTACCCGACCGCCCCGTCGCCGCCGAATCGGGTCTCGGCGACCTCGGGGAACAGGGCGCGCGGCATCGCGATCGCCATCGCGATGATGTCCACGACGAACGACATCATCAGGACCGGCTGCGTGGACAGGAACCGGAGCCCGTCGAAGACCGACCGCAGGCCCGGCGCCCGGCCGGTGTCCGCGAGGGGCGGGATGGCGGGGAGCCGCAGCGCCGCGTACAGCGCGACCGTGAACAGCACGGCGTCCAGCGCATAGGCCGCGCCGTAGTTCCAGCGCGCGAGGATGACGCCCGCGAACAGCGGTCCGGCCAGCCCGCCGCCCTGCAGGATGGTGAAGTTCAGGGTGTTGGCGGCGGGGACGAGCGGCGCGTCGAACAGCCGGGGGATGATCGCGCTGCGGGTCGGCGAGGACACCGCGAACCCGACCGCCTGGACCGCCACCACCGCCATGATCAGGGCGAGGCTCTCGATGCCCAGCAAGGCCTGGGCCAGCAGAAGCAGGGTCGCGACCCACATGACGCAGGACGAGAGGAACAGCAGCCTGCGCCGGTCCATGTGGTCGGCCACCGCGCCGCCCCACAGCCCGAACACGATCAGCGGGACGAGGTTGACGAAGCCGAGCACGCCCACCCACAGCGACGACCTCGTCATGTCGTACACCTGGACGGGGACGGCCACGGCGGTGACCTGGAACCCGACGAACGATACGCCCTGCCCCAGCCACAGCCGCCGGAAAGCGGGCAGGCCGAGCGGCCGGGTGTCGATCGCCAGCCGGCGCAGCCTGCTCCCCCGCGCATTCGTGCGGGCCTTGCCGTCCTTCAGGGGTTCCTCCGGGGGCTTCAGGGAGACAGTCTCTCCATCACCCAGTCCCCTGAATCGTCCGGGGCGGAGCGACGATAGCGGATCCGATCATGGAGCCGGTCACGGCGGCCCTGCCAGAACTCGATCGACTCCGGGACGAGCCGGTAGCCGCCCCAGAAGTCCGGCAGCGGAACGGCATCCGCGTCGTCGGCGTCCGGCGACCCCGGGGGACGCCCCGAGGCGGGGTCCGGCCAGCGTTCGGCCAGCTCGGCGTAGCGGCGCTCCAGCATGTCCCGTCCGGGAATGACGCCCGACTGCCGCTCGCTCGCCCACGCACCGAGCCGCGACCCGTACGGGCGCGTCCGGAAATAGGCGGCGGACTCGTCCCGCGACAGTTCCTCCACGGGACCGGCGACGCGCACCTGCCGGTGCATCTCATGCCAGGGGAAGACGAGCGCCGCGCGGGGATTCTCCGCGAGGTCGCGCCCCTTGTGCGAGGTCAGGTTCGTGAAGAAGCGGAATCCCTGCGGCCCGTACCCCTTCAGCAGGACGGTCCGGGCGCTCGGCACCCCGTCCCCGGACGCCGTGGCCAGCACCATCGCGTTCGGTTCCGCGAGCCCGAAGGTGTGCACGTCGGCGAACCATGCGGCGAACAGCGCGAGCGGGTCGGCGGGGAGTGAAGTTTCCACCAATTCGCCCCCTTCGTAGGATCTTCGGAGCCGTGCGGGATCGGGCGTCGTGGAATCCACAGCGTCAGAGCCTCTCACCTGGGTCTTGTGCAACTCACATGGCCCCTGGGTACTGGCAAGTAAGGCGGACAGGGTTCAATGGCACGGCACCGCCTTATCACTCATGGGGACGAAAGGCAGGACGACATGTCCGACTTCAAACCTGGTCTCGAGGGGGTCGTGGCCTTCGAGACCGAGATCGCCGAACCGGACAAGGAGGGCGGCGCCCTCCGCTACCGGGGCGTCGACATCGAGGATCTCGTCGGCCGCGTCTCCTTCGGCGACGCCTGGGGCCTGCTCGTGGACGACAGCTTCGACCCCGGCCTGGCCCCGGCCGACCCCCACGTCCTGCCGGTCACCTCCGGCGACGTACGGGTGGACGTGCAGAGCGCGCTCCCCACCCTCGCCCCCGCGTACGGGATGCGCCCGCTTCTCGACATCACCGACGAGGAGGCCCGCGCCGACCTCGCCCGGGTGTCGGTGACGGCGCTGTCGTTCGTCGCCCAGTCCGCGCGCGGCATCGGCGTCCCGATGGTCCCGCAGGACAAGATCGACGCCGCCGGGACGATCACCGAGCGGTTCATGGTGCGCTGGCGCGGTGAGCCCGACCCGAAGCACATCCAGGCCATCGACGCGTACTGGGTCTCCGCCGCCGAGCACGGCATGAACGCCTCCACCTTCACCGCCCGGGTGATCGCCTCCACCGGCGCGGACGTGGCGGCCAGCGTGTCCGGCGCGATCGGCGCCATGTCCGGCCCGCTGCACGGCGGAGCCCCCGCCCGGGTGCTGCCGATGATCGAGAAGGTGGAGCAGCTCGGCGACGCCCGGAAGGTCGTCGCCGACATCCTCGACTCCGGCGACCGGCTGATGGGCTTCGGCCACCGCGTCTACCGCGCCGAGGACCCGCGCGCCCGGGTGCTGCGCCGCACCGCCAGGGAACTGGACGCGCCGCGCTTCGAGGCCGCGAAGGCGCTGGAGGACGCCGCCCTCGCCGAGCTGCGCGAGCGCCGCCCGGACCGCCCGATCGAGACGAACGTGGAGTTCTGGGCCGCGGTCATCCTGGACTTCGCCGAGGTCCCGACCGCGATGATGCCCGCGATGTTCACCTGCGGCCGCACCGCCGGGTGGGCGGCCCACATCCTGGAGCAGAAGCGCACCGGCCGCCTCGTCCGGCCGAGCGCCAAGTACACCGGCCCCGGAACGCGCGACATCAACGACGTCACCGGAGCGGCGAAGGTCCTCAAGGCCGGCTGAACGGCCGATCCCCCCGCCCCCGAACGTGCCTTGAGGCCCCCGGCCGATCCGGCCGGGGGCCTTGTGCAGTGCTCACCGCGACGCGCCGGTGCTCACCGCGACGGTGCTCACCGCGACGGTGCTCACCGCGACGCGCCGTGCCCGTTCCCGTCGCCGGGCGGGCAGGCGGCCTGGCCCTGCTCGCCCGCGATGAGGCGGCCGCACACCTGCTTGACCTCCGTCGTCCCGTCCGGGTTGATCGTCGCGAGGATCACCGGCTTGTCGAGCACCCGGTGGCCGGTGCCGCGGGAGCTGAACCGGATGACGCCGCTCGCCCCGTTCCGCAGGACGTCGTGGTCGGGGTCGTTCAGCGCCGCGAACACCGACCCCGCCGACGGCAGCGCCTTCTCCTGCCAGTACACCTTGCTCGCCACGGTCGCGACGAGGGTGGCCGCGTCGTAGGCGACGGCGGCGCGGGTGATGGACGGCCGCTGGCCCTCGTTGTTCTCGTCCGTCATCTCGCGTACGGCCGGGTCGTAGTCGGAGTAGAACGTCTGCGGCGCCTGGTCGCCGATCCACCGCCACGTCCACGCCTCCCGCGCGGCCAGCGGCGTGAAGTACAGGTCGAAGGTGTCCTTGCGGCCGATCTCGGCGGCGTTGTCGCTGACGTACTTGGCGATCTCGTCGTCGGCCATGACCAGGGGCCGCTTCGGGCAGGACAGCTCCAGCACGTTGATGAACGAGCGGAACTCGTCCGACCTGCCGGCGAAGTAGAACATGTCGGGCTGTTCCCGGCACGCCTCACGTACCGACTTGTCCAGCTCGCCGGGGTTCCCGTACGGCCGCATGCGCACCTCGCCCGGCCGGAACGCCTCCTGGAAGTCGGCGGCCAGGTTCCCGCTGTAAAGGTCGTCGGGGTCACCGTTGTAGACGACGACCGCGTCGTCCACCTTCGTGCCGCCGATGTGGCCGTTACGCGCCCAGTAGGCGGCATGCCGGGCGGTCCGCAGGTTCGGTGACGCCAGCCGGAAGTAGTACGGCGAGTAGCCCGCGTCGCCGTCGAGCAGGGCCGTCCCGTCGTAGCTGTTGGCCGTGCCGACCAGCGGCAGCGCCGACTTGGCCAGCAGCTTGATCGCCTCCTGCGTCTGCCCGCGGCTCTGCTCGAAGCCGATCACCGCGACGACGGAGCGGTCCTCCAGCGCCCGCTCGCGGATCTGCTCGGCGACGTGCCCGGCGTAGCGGAACCTGGCACCCGCGTTGCCGATCAGCACCCGCAGCCGCAGGTCGTCGCCCTCGGCGGCGTCGTTGAACCGCTGCTGCGCGATCGCCAGCCCGATCAGCTCGCCCTGGACCCCGGCGAGCAGGTCGATCCGGTGGTTCTTGATCGACGGGTCGGCGGTCACCGGGCCGAGGTAGACGACCGTCGCATACGGCTTGCCGGACTCCTTGACGTGGTCGTTCAGGTCCTCGATCCGGTCGAGCACGCGGTTCAGCCGGTTGTCGTTGTTCCGGCCGCCGGAGTCCTCGCCGAAACGGAAGGATCCGTCGGTGATGCCGACGCATTCGCCGTTCGCCATCCGCCTGATGCCGAACGGCGAGCAGTACTTCACCACCTGGACGGAGATCACCGTGATGGACGCCGCCGCGACCGCGACCATCGCGATCCACGGCAGCGCGGGATGGGCGATCCGGGGGCGTCGCCGCACCGGCCGGACGGGCGGGAGGTCGCCGCCCGGGTCGCGGGTGATGTCGACGCGCAGTTCCCGGCGCGAGCCGAGGGCGCCGACGCGCCGCTGCTCGCGCGTGTAGCGGTCCCACAGGCCGCGCGCGCCGATGACGCTCTGCGGCTCGCCCGCCGACACGTCCACGCGCACCGCCTGCGCGATCCGGTCGACCAGCCTCGGCCCGGACGGGGCGTTCGGGCCGTCGTCGGCGGGCGCGGCCGGGTCGACGCCGGCCGTGACGATGAGCGGGTCGAAGCCGGGGAACCGGTCGTCGGCCTGGCCGTCGGCGCGGACCCGCTCGGCCAGCTCGACGAACGCCACGCCGGGATGCCCGGCCGACAACCCCTCGAAGATCAGCACCGGGTAGCGGACCCGCGCCCACGCGGCCCGCCGGTAGTCGCGCCGGTAGTTGCGCCGCAGGTCCTCCAGGAACGCGGCGACGAGCAGCAGGTCGATCTGCTCGCCGTGGTCGTCCGGCTCGACGGGGCGCGGATCGAACACCCCGAGCGCGAACCCGAGGAACCCGGTGGAGTCGCGGTCCACGTAGGGCTGGCGGAGGAACCATCCGAAGCTGCGCACCCCGTACCAGCCGCGCGTCCTGGCGAGGATCTGCACGGCCACGAACGCCAGCCCGATCACGGCGGCGAGCACGGCGGCCGCGAGGTCGAGGGCCGCGGCCGTCCCGGCACTGACCAGCGCCACGACCGCGATCCCGATCGGGGCGATCTGCTCCAGGAAGGCCAGGAACGTCGCGGGACGGCCGCGCGGCGACTCGAGGTCGCGGAGGACGTCCCGTCCGCGCCTGCGGATCACCCGGTTCAGCTCGCGGCGGCGGGCGTTCTCGTTGTCCCCGACCGGTGGACGCGTCAGCCGCCGGACGAGCTGGTGGTTCTCCCGTTCGGCGGGCGAGGCGCCACGCGGCGGCGGGCGGTCCCCGGCCGCCCGGATCTCCCGCAGGTCGCGCAGCCACAGCGCCATCTCCAGCAGCGGGAACCGCAGCGGCGGCTCGCCTCTGGCGCGGCTGCTGGGCTGCGACAGCTCCCGCTTGGCCTCCCGCAGGACGCCCGCGACGTCGGTGGCGGGCGTGTCGGCGGCGATGTGCGACACCGGGGCCCGCTCGTCCTCGCACCGCGTCTTGAGCATCTCGGCGGCATGGGAGGTGGCGCGGCCGGGGCCGAGGAGCAGCAGCAGCGGCCGCAGGCGCTCCCGCCACCGCCACGGCGGCCGCTCCCGCAGCCGTTCGTACAGGTCGAGCACTCCTCGCAGCCGATCCTCGCTGAGGATCCGGTCGCCGTCGCCCGCCATGCGCCCCGCCTCGCTTCCCTGCTCGCCTCTCTTCTCCGGCCGTCCCCCCGGCCCGCCCGCCGCGCCCTTCGAGTTGGACGCGCCTTCGAGTTGGACGCGGCGGACCGTGAAAAGGATCGAAACTTTTCCATGAACACGCAACCGACAATGAAACTTGGCCACTTTGTCATCATTGGTGCCATGAGCGACAAACGTGCCGGTGCGGACGACGAGCCGCTCGACGGCGACATCGGCCCGGCGTCCGGCGCCGCGGCGGCCGGCACCGCGGCCTCCGACACTGCGGCGTCCGGCGCGCCGGAGGCCGATGCGGGCGAGGAGTTGCGGCGGTATGAGGCGGAACGCGAGGAGCGCCGCCGCCGCACCAACGCCGTATCCGGACGGGTAGCCGTCGTGGTGGCCGCCCTGTTCCTGGCGTTCCTGACCTACGACTCCGTCCGCACGGCCGTGGCGGCGCGTTCGAAGGGCGACGACTGGATCTACCCGCCCGCGGTCATCGCCGGGATCTGCGCGATCGCGCTGGCGACCCTGGTTACCTGGGCCGCACGGCGGGTGAAGTAGCCTTCTTCGAGTGACCGACAGCGCGAATCCAGCCATTGACATTCCCGCCGACCTGAAGCCCGCCGACGGCCGTTTCGGGTGCGGCCCGTCGAAGGTCCGTCCCGAGCAGCTCACCGCGCTCGCCGGGTCCGGCTCGACGTACATGGGGACCTCGCACCGGCAGAAGCCCGTCAAATCCCTGGTCGGGCGGGTCCGTGCGGGCCTGGCCGAGCTGTTCTCGCTCCCCGAGGGGCATGAGGTCCTGCTCGGCAACGGCGGCACCACCGCCTTCTGGGACGCCGCCGCGTTCGGCCTCGTCCGGCAGCGGTCGCAGCACCTGACGTTCGGTGAGTTCTCCAGCAAGTTCGCCAAGGTCACCACGGGCGCGCCGTGGCTGGGCGACCCGACCGTCGTCAGCGGCCCGCCCGGAACGCACCCGGAGGCGTCCGCCGAGGAGGGCGTCGACGTCTACGCCCTCACGCACAACGAGACCTCGACCGGCGTCGCGATGCCGATCAGGCGCCCGGCGGGCACGACCGCGCGCGAGGGCCTCGTGCTGGTGGACGCCACCTCGGGCGCGGGCGGCCTGCCCGTCGACGTGACCGAGACCGACGTCTACTACTTCGCGCCGCAGAAGTGCTTCGCGGCGGACGGCGGGCTGTGGCTGGCGCTCGCGTCCCCGGCGGCGCTGGAGCGGATCGACGAGATCGCCATGTCCGACCGGTACGTCCCGGAGTCCCTGAACCTGAAGACGGCCGCGGACAACTCCGCCAAGGACCAGACCTACAACACCCCGGCCGTGGCGACGCTGCTGCTGCTCGCCGAGCAGATCGAGTGGATGAACGGCCAGGGCGGCCTGGAGTGGACGACGTCCCGCACGGCCGACTCGTCCCGGCGGCTCTACACGTGGGCGGAGAAGACGGCGTACACGACGCCGTTCGTCGTCGACCCGGCGCAGCGTTCGCAGGTGGTCGGCACGGTCGACTTCAACGACGACGTGGACGCGGCGGCCGTGGCCAAGGCGCTGCGCGCCAACGGGATCGTGGACACCGAGCCGTACCGCAAGCTCGGCCGCAACCAGTTGCGCATCGGCATGTTCCCGGCGATCGACCCCGATGACGTGGAGGCCCTGACCGCCTGCATCGACTACGTGGTCGAGCGTCTCTAGGTCGAGCGTCTCAAGAAGGTCAGGCGGCGGCCGGCAGACCGCCGGTTCCGCCCGGCCGCGCCACCACGCGATGGCGGAGGCCGGCGCGGTCGCATTCCTCGTCGGCGCGGGTGAAGCCCGTCCAGACGCGGTCGTCCATGTCGGAGTCCCGGGCCGTCGGCAGGAAGCCGGCCCTCGCGAGCACGTCGGGCAGGTCGCGGCGTCCGGGGCGCCGCTCCATGCCGACCTTCAGGTAGGTGCCCTCGTGGAGCATGACGATGGTCGCGAACTCCACCCGCGTGTGCTTCTCCGCCTCGCGGAACCAGCGCGGGTTGGACGCCCAGTAGATGTTCTGCTCGGAGTCGACGGCCACGGTCAGCGGGCTCAGCGCGGCACGGGCCAGATGCACCTCGGTCGGGCGGTCCCGGTGGACCCAGGCCAGCGCGGCCCGGCCGACCACCGATTCGAGGACCCCGGTCACGTCGGACGTGTCCGCGCAGCCGGCGAGGAGCTGGAAGACGGGCTCGCTGTCGGTCGTCCCGGACGCGGGCGGCAGCGCGTAACGCGACCGCAGGTCACCGGCGTCGATGTCGCCGTTGTGCGTGGCCACCACCCCGGCGGCGACGGGGCCGCCGCCGATGGACGCGGCGCCGGGGACGACCATCGGGCTGGCGTTGCCCGGCTCGGCGGGCGAGCCCTGCGTCGCCCAGCGGGTGTGCCCGAGCGCGACCGGCGCGCGGTCGAGTTCGGAGATCAGCTCCGGCCGCCAGATCGCGGAGAAGCGCCCGCGGCCCTTCAGCACGCGGCAGCCGACGCCGCCGCCACCCGGCCCGCCGCCGAGCCCCGGCCAGGCGCCGAGGAGCGCCAGCCCCGCCGAGTCCGTGCCGCGTTCCTCTGCGAGCATCCCCAGCGTGACGAACACGTCCGACGCCGGTCCCGCGTCGGTGGCGAAGGGTGAACGCACCATCCCGAACAATCCGCACATGCTGGATGAGATGCAGATCATGGGCGGACGGTTCGACTCCACTGTGGGGACGAATAGGCTCGGAGGGTGAACCGCGCGCCCCGATGGCTGCTTCCCGCCGTGCTGACCGCGCTCGTACTGGCCGTGGTCGTCGGTGCGATGCTGAACTGACGGCGGTGCAGGACGGCGGTGCCGCGACGACGGCGCGGGTCATATGATCGACGGGGCGCGGAACGGGGATGATCAGGCCATGGCAGTGCGTCCGTCCCCGTGCCGCCGCGCGGCTCGCGGCGGTGCCGCACTCGGCCTCGCCGCCGCGTTCGTCTGCCTGCCGTCCGCCGCCGCGTCCGCCGCGGTGTCCGCCGCACCGGCCGGCCGCGCGCAGGCGACGGCCGCGGGCACGGACGACCGGGTGCTCTTCAAGATCAAAGATGAGCGGATCACCGAGTCCAGCGGCCTCGCGGCCAGCAGGCGGCATCAGGGCGTGATCTACACCCACAACGACTCGGGCGGCGTCCCGACGATCTACGCGCTCGGCATGGACGGACGGGTCGAGGCCACGCTGACGGTCGGCGGCGCGAACGCCCGCGACTGGGAGGGCATCGCGGTCGGCGAGGACGGGCGCGGACGTCCGGCGATCTTCGTCGCGGACATCGGCGACAATCTCGGCGGCGCATGGCCGTATGTGACCGTGTACCGGATCCCGGAGCCGTCCCGGCTGCGCACCCGGACGCTGCGCGCCACCAGCTTCAAGATCAAGTACGAGGACGGGCCGCGCAACGCCGAGACCTTCATGATCAATCCGCGGACCAACCGGATCTACATCGCCAGCAAGCTGTTCGGCGGCAAGGTGTACGAGGGCCCGGCGAAGCTGCGGACGAGCGGGTTCAACACGATGCGGAAGGTCGCCGACGCGCCCTCCATGGCGACCGACGGCGCGTTCGCCCCGGACGGCCGCACCTGCGTCATCCGCACCTACTTCGGCGCTCGCCTCTACTCGGTGAAGCCGGACGGCGGCCCCGGCGAGTCGCTGACGTCGATCGACGTGCCCATGCAGGGCCAGGGCGAGTCGGTGACCTACGCTCCCGACGGCAGGTCCATCCTGGTGGGGTCCGAAGGGACGAACCAGCCCGTCTACCAGGTCCCGCTGCCGGAGGACGCGCTGCCGTCGCCGTCCCCCGCGCCGAAGGACGCGGAGACGACCGGCAACGCCGAGGACGGGCGCAGGGACGCCTCCGGCCCGAGGATGGGACTGTTCCTCGCGCTCGCCATCGCCGGAGCCGTCGGCTATGGGCTGATACGCAGACGCGGGGGTCCGTGGGGAGGCAAGTGACGGAAGCGATGGGCCGACCTGACCCGCACGATGGAAGTCGGTTTCGCTGAGCGACCGGATGCTGGAAGGAGGCGACGGTCCCACGGGGACCCGTGTGAGGATGCGGACTGTGGAGCATGAGCTGGTGGGCCTCGCGGGTCCTGATGGCCGGTGGCGCCCCGTCGCCGCCGGCCCGTTCGCTCTCCTGGCGGTGGTGCTGGCACTGCTGCCGATCCGGCCGGTGTGGCTGTGGGCGGCGCTGATCGGCGCCGTCGCCGCCGTCCCCTGGATGCTCGGTGCGGCCCCGGAGGCGCGGCGGAGGCGTCCCCGGCCGTTCTGGCGGCTGTCGGCGGCCGGCCTCGAACGGGTCGGGCCGGGCGGGCTGAGCATGGTCTCCTACGAGCGGTCCCGGATCGACGCACTGGCCATCACGACCGGCGACGGCGTGCTGACGGTGTTCCACCGGTTCGGACGTACCGCGGTGGGCGGGATGACCGCGATGGGCCTGGAACCGCTCGCCGTGTTCGTGACGGCCCGCCGGCTGGGGATCCCCATGCACGTCCTGGACGGCGAGTCCACCGATCTGCTCGATCCGGCGCTCGACGAGGCCCTGCACATCCCGGGGCTGGACGACGACGCCCCGGGCGGAAGCGCCCTGCCACGCGACCACGCGGCGGAGAAGCGCCTCCTGGACCAGGAGGCGGCGCTCCTGGCCGCCGCCCACGAGCCGTCCCTTCAGGCGTCCCTGCAGGCGTCCGCTGAGCCGTCCGGCGAGCCCGCCACCGGAAGCGGGTCCACGCGCGGCAGGAACAGGGCGGGCAAGGGCAGGGCCGACGGTCAGCGGCTCGACACGCCGGAGCCGCTGCCGAGCCGCCGCCGGATCGTGCTCCTCGGCGCGCTGACCGCCCTGCTCGGCGCCGTCATGATCATCCGAATCGCGGTGGACGGGACCGGCGAGTTCGGTGCCCGGCTCGCCGCCGGCTGCTGGACGCTCGCCGCGATCGCGGGCGTCCTCGCGGCGCGCCGCCGGCTGCTGCGGGCCGCCCGGGTCCGGTGGACGATCACCGCAGAGCGGCTGCTGGTGCGGGCCCTGCCCGGCCGCCGCCGCGAGGCCCAGGACCTGCCGGCCGGGGACGTCGCCGCGGTCGTCGTCGGGCCGGGCCTGCGCCTCGACCCGGTCAGCGGCGAGCCGCGCCGCGCCGACCTCGCCGCGCTCGCGTTCGGGCACCGGATGGAGCTCGTCGCCCGGCTGCCCGCGCACGGCCTGGACGACTTCCAGCTCGCGCACGCCCTCGACGACCACGGCTACCGCGTGATCACGCCGGGGACGCGGCCGCCGCGGCGTCCCGAGTACGGGCTGGAGGGGCTGCCGGAGATCTTCGCGCAGGTGCCGGGCGGCCGGCTCGTCGTCGCCGACGGCGGGCTCGGCTGGGCGGACGCCGCCGGCGACGTCGTGCTGAAGATGCCCGAGGACCGCATCGGCGGCATCGAGCTGCTGACCATCGCGGGACACGCGTGGGTCCGGCTGTACGACACCGACGGCGACGAGTTCTTCGCCGCCCCCCTGTCGGCGCTGCGGATCTCCCGCACCGACCTGCGCGACTCGGCCCGCCGCGCCGGGCTGCCGGTGAACGACGCCGAGTACGACGCGTACCTGAGCGCGGCGTTCCACTCGGCCGTGTCCACGTTCGCCACCCCCGAACCCGGGACGGAGCCTGAACCGGCGACCGCGGCTCTGCCCGCGCAGAGCGCCGGGCAGGAGGGCGCGGCTCTCCGGCCGGACCGTGCCGACGAGCCCGACTTCACGTTCTCCGTCCCCGCACCGCCCGGCCCCGCCACCGCACCGGGCGCGCTGCTGGACGCGACCCGGCGTTCCCGTCTCGGCACGTACGGGATGAGCGTGCTGCTATGCCAGGCGGTGGCACTGCTGGGTGCGGTCTGGCTCGGCCCGGAGCTGGGCGGGTTCAACACCACGGCGAGCTGGTCGGTGCCCGCGGGCCTCGTCATCGGGCTCGCCGGCTACTGGCTCTACGACCGCAACCGCTCGCAGCTTCGCGTGTCGTCGGCCGGGCTCGCGGTCGTCACCAGGCGCGGCAGGGTCGAATGGGACCTGGCCCGCGACCGGATCGGCGGCATCGGCATCGACGAGGCGCGCGAGCGGATGCCGCGCCTGGTCGTGTGGGGGCCGTCCGGGCGGGTGCTGCGCCAGGTCGCGTTCCCGCCGGACCTGGACGAGCTGCGCCGCGCCTGCGAACGCTACGGCGTCCCCTGGGGGCCGCCCGACGCCGACCGTCCCGCGCCTCCGCCGCCCGAGCTCTGACGCAGCGACCACGTCTTCAGCGACTCGTACCTCACCTGGCTGTAGTCCTTGCCGGGCAGGTGGCTGCGCATCAGATGGACGGAGTCGGCCGTCCACGGGGCGCCCGCGAACGCCGACAGCGCCTCCAGGAGGGGCCGCACGTCCACCGGCTTTCTGGACCGCGCCAACGTCAGGTGGGGACGGAACGTGCGGTGCTTGTCGGGCATCGTCCCGACGCGGCGGCCCGCGGCCGTGGTCGACGCCGCCAGCCGCACGGCCCGGCGGCGGTCGCCGAACAGGCCCGTCCACAGGACGCGGGCGTGCGTCCCGCCGCCGGGGAACGCGCCCGCTCCCGCCAGCGACAGCGACATCCGCTCATGCCGTCCGACGGCGCGCTCCAGCCTCGGGAGCAGCCGGTCCAGGGTGCGGTCGTCCACCTCGCCGAGGAAGGTCAGCGTGACGTGCAGCAGTTCGCGCCGGACCCATTTCAGCTCGGGCACCGCGCCGGCGTGCGGCGCGACGGCCTCCTCCAGCTCGTCCAGGATGTCCGGTGGCGGAACGAGCGCCACAAAAAGCCTCATGGGAGCGTCCGAGGGGCCACCCGTCCAGCATTTCAGCAGATGGCACCCGTTGTCACGCCGACCGGCCGCCCCGCCGCCGGCACCGCGGCGCCCGGCGGGGTCCGGTGGGCCCGGTCACCTTCCGGCGGCCCGGCGGGGCCGGATCCGGGCGAGCGCCGGGCGGATCGACCCGCGCGCGGCGAGCACGCCGACGCCGAGCGCGGCGAGGGCGGAGACCAGACCGCCCAGGACGAGGGCCGTCCGGGCGCCGAAGTGCTCGGCCAGCCAGCCGATCGTGGGAGCCCCCACCGGGTTCGTCCCGAGGAACACGAACATGTAGAGGCCCATCACCCTGCCGCGCATCTCGGGCGCGACGCTGAGCTGGAGGGTCGTGTTGGCCGCCGTCATGATCGTCATCATCACGATGCCTGTCGGGACCAGCAGCACCAGGAACGACCAGTACGTCGGCATCAGGCCGGTGACGATCTCCAGCGCACCGAACAGCACGCCCATTCCCACCAGCAGCCGCAGCCGCGGCCTGGCCACCCGCCGCGCGGCCAGCAGCGCCCCGCTGAGCGCGCCGAGCGCGAGCATGCTGGACGCGAGGCCGAACGCCGACGCACCGGTGTGGAAGACCTCCTTGGCGATCAGCGCCACCGTGGTGGAGAAGTTCATCCCGAACATGGCGATGAACCCGATGAAGATCAGGACGAGCATCAGGTCGCGGCGTCCGCGCACGTAGCGCAGGCCCTCGCGGAGCTGCCCCTTGGCGCGCTTCACCGGGGCCGCCGGGTACAGCTCGCCGGGCCGCATCGCGTAGAGGCCGAGCAGGACGGCGCCGAACGACGCCGCGTTCACCAGGAACACCGGCCCGGTGCCGATCGCCGCGATCAGCACGCCCGCGACGGCGGGGCCGAGCAGGCGGGCGCCGTTGAAGGTGGCGCTGTTCAGCGCGATCGCGTTCGGCAGGTCGCGCCGGCCGACCATCTCGACCACGAACGACTGGCGGGTCGGGTTGTCGACGACGGTCGCGAGCCCGAGCCCGAACGCGAGCACGTACACGTGCCACACCTGCGCCGCGCCGGTCACCGCCAGCAGGCCGAGGACGAGCGCGAGCACGCCCATCGACACCTGCGTGAGCACCAGGACGCGGCGCTTGGGGTAGCGGTCGGCGATGACGCCGCCCCACAGCCCGAACAGCAGCATCGGCAGGAACTGCAGGCCGGTGGTGATGCCGAGCGCGATGCCGCTGCCGTGCGCGAGTTCGAGGACGAGCCAGTCCTGCGCGACCCGCTGCATCCACGTCCCGGTGTTGGAGACGACCTGGCCCGCCGCGAACAACCGGTAGTTGCGGTTGCGCAGGGAACGGAACATGCCCCCGGACCGCGGTTCTGCGGCCTCGTCCTGCTCGGTGTCGTCCTGCTCGGCTTCGCCTGGTTCGCCGGGTTCTTCCGGATCGTCGTCCGCGCCGGGGGCGGTGCCGGCGGTTTCGACCGTTCCGTTCTTCTTCGGGGTCTTCTTCACGACCGTGGCGGCGGCCGGTTCGCCCGCGTCCGGGAACGGTCCGGCGACGTCGACGCGCCCGGCCGGGCGGCCGGGTTCACCGGGTCCATCGTCAGCGAGAGTCATTAACACTGCTAACGATAATTGTCCCGCCGCCATTCCGGCAAACCCCGTCCCCGCAACCCCGTCGGCGCGCGGGCCACCGGCGCCCGTCCAGCGCCGGCGAGGTCAGGAGCGGCTGAGCTTGTCGATGATCGGGGCCGCCAGCCGGAGGGCCTCCCGCTCGTCGTCGGTCAGCTCGCCGAGCCTCCTGGCCAGCCACGCCTCCTTGCGGCGCCGCTCGTCGGCCAGCAGCGCGGAGCCCTCCTCGGTCGCGTTCAGCTGAACCTGCCGCCCGTCCGTCGGGTGGGGCCGGCGAGCGACGAGCCCTCGCTCCTCCAGGTAGGCGATCACCCGGGTCATCGACGGCGGCTGCACCTTCTCGTGGTCGGCCAGTTCACGCGGCGTCATCGACCCGTGCCGCTCGATCGCGGCGAGCGCGGCGAACTGGGTGAGCGACAGCGGGCTCCGGGCGCCGTCGCCGGCCGGAGCGGGGCGCAGCGTGCGCAGCCTGCGCGAGAGCCGCGCGATCGAGATGCGCAGCTCCTCGGCGAGCGCCGGCGCGGACGACGCGCGTCCGCGGCTCGGTGGCGTTGTCATCGTCAATGGTCTCCCGTGCTGCCCATGCTGCCACGCCGCGCCCCGGTACGGCCGGGGCCACCGCCCTCGCGGTCGCCGCCCCCCGGGGAAGGACCCGGTGCCCGCACGCTGATGGACGAACTTACCGAACGACCCGAAAACGACCGGTGTCAGGAGCTGGTGAGGATGACGAGGCGCCGGGTCGCCCTGGTCATCGCGACATAGCGGTCGACGGCCCCCTGGATGCCGTCCCCGAACGCCTCCGGGTCGACGAGGACGACCAGGTCGAACTCGAGCCCCTTCGCCAGCTCCGGTGTCAGCGACCGGACGCGGGACGTCCCCCGGAACGCGGGATCGCCGATGACGCAGGCGATCCCGTCGGCATTCTCAGCCAGCCAGGTGTCGAGGACCGACCCCAGGTCCGAAGCGGATCCGCGGACGACGGGGACGCCGCCGCCGCGGATGGAGGTCGGCACGTTGGCGTCCGGGAGCGCGGCCCGGATGACCGGCTCGGCTTCCGCCATGACCTCCTCCGGCGTCCGGTAGTTGATGCTCAGGGAGGCCAGCTCGATGCGGTCGAACCCGATGCGCTCGAGCCGTTCAGGCCACGACTCGGTGAACCCGTGCCTGGCCTGGGCGCGGTCGCCGACGATGGTGAAGCTCCGGGACGGGCAGCGCAGCAGCAGCATCTGCCACTCCGCGTCGGTCAGTTCCTGGGCCTCGTCCACGACGATGTGCGCGAACGGGCCGGCGAGCAGATCCGGGTCGGTGCTCGGCAGTGCGGTCTCGTCGACCAGGCTGACCTGCGCGTCCTGTCCGCGCAGCATCACCACCAGGCCTTCGCCGTCGTCGCCGTCGGCGCCGGAGACGGCCGCGGCCTCGATCAGGTTGTCGACGACCTGGGCCATGTGCTCGCGCTGAGCGGCGACGGAGGCCTCGTGGCGGCGCCTGCGGCGGCTCGCCTCCGGGTCGCCGAGCCGCTGCCGCGCCGCGTCCAGGAGCGGCAGGTCGGACACCGTCCACGCCTGGGCGTCCTCGCGCTGCAGCGTGCGGATCTCGCCGGGGCTGAGCCACGGGGCACACAGCCGCAGGTAGGCGGGTACCGTCCACAGGTCTCCGACGAGATCGGACGCCTCGATCAGCGGCCACGCGCGGTTGAAGGCCGTGAGCAGCTCCCTGTCCTGCCGCAGCGACCGGCGGAGCAGGGCCTCCGGTGCGTCGCCGTCGTGCTTGTCCATCAGGATCGTGAGCAGTTCCTCCCAGATCTGGTCGCGCGCCTCGTTGTGCGGCGTACCGGGTTCTCGTGCCTGGAACGCCTCGGCCCAGTCGCCGGGGCTCAGCCAGATGTCGGACCAGTCGGTCGTGACCGTCATCCCCTCGGCGGGCGGCCTCTCGTAGAACCCGACGGCCGGCTCGATCGCCTTCACCAGGTTCGCGGACGACTTCAGGCGGGCCACGTCCGGGTCGGTCTCGGGCGCCGCCGCGGCTCCCTCGGCGACGAGGTCGCGCAGGGTGCAGGTCTGCACGCCCTCCTCACCGAGGCTGGGGAGGACGTCGGCGACGTAGGCCAGGTAGGGCTGGTGCGGACCGACGAACAGCACGCCGCCCCGGCGGTGACCGAGACGGGGGTCGGAGTAGAGGAGGTAGGCGGAGCGGTGCAGGGCCACGACGGTCTTCCCGGTGCCCGGACCGCCGTTGACGACGAGGGCGCCGCGGGATCCCGCGCGGATGATGGCGTCCTGGTCGGCCTGGATGGTGCCGAGCACGTCGCGCATCCGCGGCGACCGGCTGCCGCCCAGGCTGGCGATGAACGCGGACTGGTCGTCGAGCGCGGCATGCCCTTCGAACCCCTCCGAGGTGAACACCTCGTCCCAGTAGTCGCCGACCCGGCCTCGGGTCCAGCGGTACCTGCGGCGGCTCACCAGGCCCATCGGGTCGGCGTGGGTCGCTCCGAAGAACGGCTCGGCCGCCGGGGAGCGCCAGTCGACCAGCAGCCGGCGGCCCGCAGCGTCCTTGAGGCCGAGGCGTCCGATGTACACGGGCTCGGGGTCGTGCTCGGCGACGATGTGCCCGAGGCACAGGTCCAGGCCGAAGCGGCGCAGGGTGCGCAGCCGGGTGGTCAGCCGGTGGATCTCCATGTCCCGTTCCAAGGCCTTCTGGCCCATGCCGGCGGGCGCCATGCGCTCGGCGTCGAGACGGCCGGACAGGTCGGCGATCGAATGCTCGAGGCTCTCCGCGATGGCCGCGAAGTGCCGCTCGTCACGGGCGATCAGCGCCGGGTCGGCCTTGGGAGCGAGGTGGTCGGGAAGGTCGAACGCACTGGTGGTCACGGGATTCACGTCGACGATTGTGCGGCACGGCCGGGGTCTTGCCGCAAGCCCCCCGGTGCGCTATAAGTTGAGAGTGGAGAGGAGTGCGTCCTCCTCCTCTCACCCTCCTTCACATCCCGGCCGTGCAGCCCGGCCGCGTAGCCTGGCCAACATGACCCGACCACGCCGCCCGGATCCGCCGCCGATGCCTACCAACGACGTACGGATCGCGGCCATGGGCACGGCCGCCTGGGCGGTGGCGCTCGTGGTGCTGCTCATCGTCGGGCTGCCGTCGGGGGACCGCTGGTGGCTGTGGGTGTGCGTCGCGGGCATCGCGATCGGCCTGTTCGCCGTCTGGTACGTCCCCAGGCTCCAGCGCGGCCGCGCCCGCCAGGAGGCCGCGCGCGCCGCAGAACGCGAGCGTGAAACCCCGCCTGAGCGTGAAGTTTCGCCTGAGCGTGAAGTTTCGCCTGAGCGTGAGGGCCTCGCCTGAGCGTGTGACGGCCGGCTAGGGTCCCAGGTCGGCTTCGGCGAGGAGGACCGGCAGGGCCTCCGGGTCGCGCAGGACCGCCTCGGCCAGGAGCCGGGCGGCCCAGTTCCCCGTCGCCCACGCGAGTGCCCGGGCGAGCCCGCCGGCTCCGCTCGCATGGATTTCGCCGTCTCTTGTCCACCACGGCACGTCCTGGCCGTCCACGATCAGCCGTTCGTGGGCGAGGTAGTGGGCGGGCGCGTCAGGCAGGACGGCGCCGACCACGTCCGGCACGGAGCGTTTCTCCCCCTCCGACTGGACGACGCCGGGGACCTCGTCGCCGGCCAGCGGCAGATCGAGAAGTTCGGCGAGGCGCGTGTCCCGCCCCTGCGCGGCGATGACGAGCGGCTGTCCCTGGAGGAGCGGCAGGACGTCCGGGCCGTCCAGGACGAGGGCGTCCGCGGCGTCCACGACCTCGGTCCGGCCGTCCACGACCGCACGCACATGGTCGGGTGGTTCGACGGCGACCTCGGGCGCATCAGCCAGTGCCGTCCAGAGGCCGCCCAATTGGACACGGGTGACGGACCGTCCCGGGTCACCGAGGCGATCGAGCAACTCTTGGGCGCCCCTGGGCTCATCGAGCAGATCCATTAGCGATGTACGAACGCCCAGGGCGAGCAGGAGCCGCTCGTCCAGCCCCTCTGGCGCGGCGTCGTAGAGCCCGATGAGGGACTCGTCCCCGCCTAGCCGGAACTCGCCCGGTCTACGGCCTTCCAGGACGCGGTGACGGCTCAGCCACCACGCCGTGTAGGACGGGACGGCAACGCGACGCCCGTTGTGCAAGGTCACGTGCGCCGGATCGACGATCGCGGCCCGCCACGGCGACCCGGCAAGGACGCGCAGCGCCGCGGACCAGTCGTCGACCAGTTCGAGGTCGCGGACGGCGAGGAACTCCGGCACGAGCGGCGGAAGGTCCTGCGGGCCGATCCGCCGCAGGACGTCGTCCGCCCACAGGTCCTCGTCGTCGAGTTCGAGGGTCTCCGCTTCATCGGCGAGCCCTGTGAGGTTCACGTCCTCCTCCGCGGCGAGGGCGAATCCGTCCAGGACGCCGGTGGCCGCGAGGGTCTCCGCACCCCACCGCTCCATGAGCCCGCCATCGACCACGCCGAACGGCGCGTCCTCGGCCATGAGGTCGCGCAGCGGGCTCTCGGGCAGAAGCAGCTCGCCTGCCGGGTAAAGCTCCCCGTCATCGCCGGGCAGGGCCAGCTCGGCCAGCCAGGGCTCCTCACCGGGATCGAGGCGCGCGGCCGTGACCAGTTCCAGGACGGCCTCCGCGACCGCATCGGGGTCGTCGGACTCGAACGACTCCCCGACGGCCGCCCTCACGGCGGCGTCGGCGAGAACGGTGCGAGGCCCTGCTTCGACCGCACCGAGCCGCGTCAGCAGCGGATGCACCGCGTCAGGGTGGACGAACCGCAGCCCGAGCGCGTCGAGGCCCCCGGGATCGACCCCGTCCGCGATCAGCAGGCCCCGCGGCCCCCGCACGGTCCGCCCCGCGTCCCCCGCCAGCGGCACCGGGAGGGCGCCCAGAGCGTCTGTGGCGGCCTCAACGAGCGTTCCGTACACCCGGTGCCACCACGCCGGCTCCCGGTCCACAGCGGCCAGCTCATCGATCACGTCGGCCAGCTCGACCCGCCGGACACCGAGCGCGGCCAGCGCCGCACTCCGCGCGGGCCATTCCGGAGGAAGCAACCCGACGACGACCGCGTCCCCGCCGCCGGTCCCCTCACCGGCGGCGTCCTCGCGGCCGGCGTCCTGGTCTTCGGGCGGCTCGGTGCCGCGGAGCACCTCGACGAACGGGGCCGGTGCGTCCACCGCGACCGCGTCCCGTCCGCGCATGCGGTGGGGCAGCAGCGGCGCCTCGGGGAGTCGCTCCCGGATCCCCCGCCGAACCTTGGCGTCCAGTTCCCCGGCACCCACCGGCCCAGGCACGAACCCCAGCACCCGTGGTGTGGCCGGAAGGCCGCTCAGCAACCGGACGTAGGTTTCGGCGACCCGATCCACGAGGAAGTCGGTCAGTGCCCCGGGCGCGACGTGCCGCCTATCGGGCGCGAGCGGAAACGACGCGATGAGCAGCGCCGGCAGATCCAGCCGTTCGTCACTGGGCGTAGGCGCGTGCACGACACTCGGCATGCCCTCCGGCAGGCCGTCCTCTGGCAGGGCCCACCGGACCTGCCAGAACGGCCGTGCCCGTTCCTCCACGGGACGGTCCTCCAGGAGCGCCACCGGGATCTCCCCATGCGCCTCGGCCGTCCGCCACACTCCCCCGTTGATGACCACTTCGCCTGACGCGCGGTGCTCGGCGGTCAGCTCGCGGGCGTCCCCGTCGACATCGATCTCAACGAGTTCCAGTGCCGGCAGGGCCAGCATCAGCGCCGCGCCGACCTGCCCTAGCTGCCGCCGGACGGACTCGACCGCGTCCCCACGCAGCGGCAACCGCACGACCGTGTCGAATCCCGCCGGGATCTCCGGCAGGTCCGCCTCGTCCAGCGCGAACGGCAACCGCAGCAGCGGAACGTGCCCGCCGCGCCGCGCCAGCTCGTCCACGAGCACGGGGATGCCTTCGACCAGTTCCCGGGCCCGCTCGCGCGACCACGCCACACCCGCCGCGCGGGACGCGATCTCGGGACGGTCGCTCACGGCCACGACGGCGGCGAACCCGACGCCGAACCGTCCCGCCGCACCGGCGTCGTCCCGTTTGGACGACGCCCGCAGCGTGGACAGCGCCTCCACGCCCGCGGCGTCCAGCGCCGCGCCCGCGTTCGCCGCGCTCAGTACCGCCCCGTCGTGCCCGATGCCGTGGCCGCCGACGCCATGGTCGCCGACGCCGTACTCCGGGTCGCCGTCCGTGCGAAGCGTCAGGCGGAGACGACCGGGGACACCGGCGCGCAGCGCGGCGTCGGCGGCGTTCTGCGCCAGCTCCACCACGACGCGGTCGCGGTAGCCGCCGAGCGCGAAGTCCTCCTCGGTGTTGGCGTCCTCGCGGAAACGGGCGGGTGATTCGCTCCACGCGCGCAGCACCCGCGTGCGGAGCGCCCGCGTGCCGAACGACTCCCCGTCTTCCGCGGAGCCGCCGACCGCCGGACCGTCGACCGCCGGACCTTCAACCACCGAGCCGTCCCCCAAAGGGCCGTCCGTCATCTGGTCAGCTGTGACCGAGGGCCTCGTCCTCCAGGGCGGCGGCGTCCTCGTCACCGCCGGAGGGGACGACCTCGTAGCCGAGCTCGTCGATCACCGGCGGGTTGTGCTCGGACACGGCCGGGAGCGAAACCGCCTCGGAGTGCGCGCCGCAGCCGTGGTCGGCGGACACGACACGCCCGTCGTCGGGGGCGTACTCGTTCGCGCACACCCCGAAGACCTGCCGCAGCTCCCCGGCCAGCGTGACGAAGAACCCGCAGGTGGAGCACTGCGCGGGGGCGGACGCGGCGATCGGGGCCCGGGGGCCTCCCACCCCGTCGTACCAGCGCGTCGCGGCCTCGTCACGGCCCTCCTGGGACAGCACCCGGGCACGGCCGAGCCCCGGCTCCCACTGCGCCTGCCAGTCGGCGGAGTCGTCGACCTGCGTGAAGCCCGGGGCGAGCCGGACGTCGTCGGGCGCGGTCGGCAGCAGGTCGCCGGGCCCGAGGTCACCGGGACGCAGCCGCTCCAGCCACGGCACCCACGGCGGCGCGAGCATGGCGTCGTCCCCCGGCAGCAGGACGCATTCGCTGACGGTCACGACCTTGGCCCGGGCCGCCCGCGTCACCGTGACCGACCAGCGCCAGCCCGTGTAGGCGGGGTCGAGACACGCGAAATAGTGCGTGACCAGGCGGTCGCCCTCGGAGCGCAGGCCGAGATGCTCACCGACCGGCTGGGGCCGGGCGGTGTCCTCCGCGGACTGGCGGGCGAGGTCGACGGCTTCGGCGCAGGCGGTGTCGACTGGGGGCGTGCGGGTCCGGCGGGCGGATCCGGAGGGGGCGCTCGCGGCGGCGGGTCGCGCGGGGCTGGACTGGCGCATTGGGCTCACATGTCAATTCTCGCCCATGGAACGACGTGGCCGGGCACGCACCCGGCGACGGCCGCTATGTGAGCCCGCATCCAGGCGGGGAACGTACCCTCAATTGGAGTCGCTGCGAGGGCCGTGCCTCGGCCGACGGCCTGGACGACCGCAGGGGGAGAACAGCGCGTATGGGGGACCGGACACGGTTCGGACGGGCCGTACACGCCGGCGCCGGCGGGACTGCGCGGGCGTTCCGCGGCGCGCGGTCGGCGGTGCTGGGAACGGGCCGGCTGACCCGGCGTGTCACCCACGCCCAGGGCGCGGGCCGCAGCGGTCTCGGCAGCCTGATCGAGTCGTCCGCGTTCAACTCCGCCGGCGACGCGATGCTCACGGTCGCCCTCGCCGGGACGCTGTTCTTCGGCCTGGACATCAATCAGGCACGCGGCCAGGTCGCCCTCTACCTCCTCGTCACCATGGCGCCGTTCGCGCTGGTCGCGCCGCTGGTCGGCCCGGCACTCGACCGGGCGCGGCACGTCCGCCGGTACGCGATGGCGAGCACGTTCGTCATGCGCGCGCTGCTGTGCTGGGGGTTGGCGAGCGCGCTCCCGCACGGTGACGAGATCACGTTCCTGCCCGCCGCGTTCGGGGTGCTCGTGCTGTCCAAGGCGTTCGGGGTGCTGCGGGCGGCGGTGACGCCCCAGGTCATGCCCGGCGAGATCACGCTGGTGACGGCGAACGCGCGATGCTCGTTCGCCGGGCTGATCGCCGCGTCGGTCACCGCCCCGATCGCCGCGGGTCTCGCCGTGCTCATCGGCGCCGGGTGGGTGCTGCGCATCGGCACGGTCGTCTTCCTGCTGGGCGCCGTGTTCACCATGCGGCTGCCGCGGCTCGTGGACGTCCCCGACACCGGGCCCGCACCGGAGAACGGAACGGAGCCGGAATCGGCGGGTGCGGAGGCTCCGGCGGATGCGGCGGAGCCGGGGGCGCCGAAGCCGGCCGCGGCGCGTGCGAGGCACTGGCGGACGCTGCCCCGGGTCGGCCCCGTCGTCGCGGAGGCGATGCAGGCGAACGCGGTGCTGCGGGCGCTGTCCGGCTTCCTGATCATCTATCTGGCGTTCCTGCTCCGCCAGCAGCGGTTCGACCCGGTGTCCCACCATGTCGCGCTCGGCCTGCTGGCGGCGTCCGCCGGGGCCGGCGGCCTGATCGGCACCGCGCTCGGCGTGTGGATGAAGGCGCGGGCGCCGCGCATGATCGTCCTGGCGACACTGGCGGCCGTCACCGCCGTCACCGCCGCCGCCGCGGCGTTCTTCGGACTGTGGGCGGCGCTGGCGGTGGCGGCCGCGGCGGGGCTCGGGCAGGTGTTCGGGAAGCTGTCCATGGACGCGGTGGTGCAGCAGGAGATCGGTGAGGAGGTGCGCTCGTCCACGTTCGCGGTCACCGAGACCCTGCACCAGCTCGTCTGGGTGCTCGGCGGGCTGCTCGGCCTCGGCATGTCGATCATCGCGGACGGGCAGGTCGCGCTCGCGGTCGTCGCGGGGGCGCTCGCCGTGGCGCTGGGGCTGCTGCTGTCGCGCCGGCAACGCGGAACCCGCCGCCGGGCCCGCAACCCCCGCCACACGAAAACGATCAAGGACGCGCACCCGGAGATGCGCGCCTGAGCCCCGCGCGCGGCCGACCCGGCTCGCGGCGGGTCAGGACGCCAGGTCGTCGGCGACCGCCCGCAGCACGGTCGCGATCTTCTTGGCCTCCGCGGGGGCCGGGTGCTTGCCGCGCCGGTAGGTGTTGGAGATGTCGTCCAGCAGCTTGATGAGGTCCTCGGTGATGACGACCATCTCGTCCGGCTTCTTGCGCCGCTGCTTGGCGATGGTCTTCTCGACCGACGGCAGCGTGTCCAGGACCCGGACCTGGAGCGCCTGCTGGCCTCTGCGGCCCTCCACCACGCCGAACTCGATGCGCTGGCCGGGTTTGAGCGTCGTGACCCCGCCCGGCAGCGCCGAGGAGTGCACGAAGACCTCACCGCCGTCGTCGCGCGTGAGGAAGCCGAAACCCTTGTCGGCGTCGTACCACTTGACCTTGCCAGTCGGCACCGGAGACCTCGTTCGGTAATCGTCCTGAATCGACCCCAAGATTAGTGCCTCGCCATGCGCCGGTGTACACACCGGGGTGCCTTACGCGACGCGTGGGGGGCCGTTCGAAGAAGCTATCCCGAAAGGACGGCAGGGGCATCCCGATATCGGCTCGGCCAGGGTCAGGCGGTCGCCCCGAAGGCGGTCATCCAGCCGGGGAAGGCCAGCAGGTCCGGCAGGACGACGTCGGCGCCGTAGGCGGTGAGGGCCGCCGAATCGAACGGCCCGGTCGCGACGGCCACGGCCACCGCCGACGCGGCCCGTGCGGCGTCCACGTCGCCCGTGTGGTCGCCGATGTAGGCGCCGGCGCCGTGCGCGCGCAGAGCGGCGCCCTTGCCCGCGCCGAAAAGGCCGCCCACCACGGCGTCCACCTCAAGCCCGAGGAAGCGGACGGTGCGCTCGGTGTCGGCCTGGTTCTTGCCCGAGACGACGATCACACGTCCGCTTCTGGCCCGCACCGCGTCCAGCGCGGCGAGGGCGCCCGGCATGGGGACCGTCGCCGGGACCGCGATGTCGGCGTAGACGGCCCGGTAGCGCGCCGCCATCGCGGGCACCTCGTCCGCCGGGAACCAGTACGCGAGCTCCTCCTCCAGCGGAGGGCCGATGCGCCGCACGACCAGGTCGGTGTCGATCGGGACGCCGGACTCCTCGGCGAGGGCGGCGTACACGGCGGCGATCCCGGCCCGGGTGTCGGCCAGGGTCAGATCGAGGTCGAAACCGACGGCGAGGGGGGTCGGGAGATCGAGGTCAGGCACGCCCCACAGGGTAAGGGGCTGGACACACGCGAGTACCCGCGCTCTCCTGGTAGTGGCGATGCGACGGGATCCGAGTAGGAGAGCGCGGGAACTTACGCGCGGGAACCGTTCTGTTGTGATCGGGTCTGGTGTGCCCGATCCTCTGGGAACGGCCGCCCGTGTTTGCGATATACCCGCGCCCTCGGCCACAAACCGTCTGACCAGGGAAAACGCGGGACTCGAACAAACCACCCGAAGGAAAAGGACGATCAGCACCACGGAGCCGGACCGTCCGCCCCGGCGAAGTCCCTCCCGGCGAAGGAGGCCGCACATGGCAGGGAACCCCGACCGGCCGCTCGACCAGGACCTGGCGGGACCGGCGAGCACACCATGACCCGCATCGAACCCGGCGGCGACCACCGCGCGCCGCGGGCCCGGCGATCGTTCACCGCCGGCGCAGCCGCCGCCCGCCGCCGCGCCGTCACGATCGCCGCGACCGTGGTCTCCGTCATCACCACGGTCATCGTGCTGATCCTGGCCGTGCACATCGTGTTCGTCGCGTTCGAGGCCAACACGGCGAACGACCTCGTCCGCTGGTTCGGCGACCGGGCGACCGACCTGTCCTGGCAGTTCAAGGACATCTTCCAGCCCGAGGACCACAAGGTCGAAGTCGCCGTCAACTACGGCCTCGCCGCCCTCGTCTACCTGGTGATGGGCCGAATCCTGGCGGGCCTCATCCACCGCCTGGCCTGATCCCCACCCCCGGCCACCCGAACCTCAGCCACCATCCACGGATTACCGCAGCGACACGAAGAGACCAGCACGGTCGCGACAACCGAAACACCGTGTCGTGAGGATCGACCGGCTCGCAACGGGGTTCCAGGGGTCGCCCCCTGGGCTAATCGCGCCCGGGGAAGCGGACGTCGTCGAACGGCCAGGCGGTTTTCACCCACTCGCGGACGAACTCCTCCAGTTCCTTCTCCAGGGCGGAGTTCTCCTCGTCGGCGCGGACCCAGAACACCACGACCGCGTCCGCGCCGGGCTCGTCGGACGGCGCGACGTGGATGCGGCCGATCTGGCGCTCCCCGTCGGGCGTGATGACGACGTAGCTGAACGAGCGCCGCAACTGTCCCTGCTTCTGCAGCCAGGCGACGTCGATCAGGGCCTGCTCGAAGGTGAACTCGTGGTCCGGCCATCCCCACTCCGGCCCGAACCGCCCGGCGAGCCGGTCGAGGCTGCCGATCACGGCGCCGTAGTCCTTGACCACGTCGTGGACGGTGATCGGGCGGATCTGGAACCGGGAACCGGCCACCAGTGTGGGCACAACGAAGTCCTCGGGCAGGAAGGCCCCGTCGGCCGCCTTCCGCGGAGACATGAACATCGCGACCTCTCCGACGACGGCCCCTTCCGGCGATGGGGCGCGGAGAACTGAAACTCTAGTCGCCGCCGGCCCGGTGCGAGCGGGATCACGAATTCGGGCGTGCCGCGACAGGACATGGGTCGCGCAGGTCGAAGATGCCTTAGTGTTCTTGCGGAGGAACTCACCAACATGACGACACCTACACGCGATCGGATCGTTGCCGAGTCGCTTCGGCTGTTCGCCGACCGCGGCTACGCGGCGACCTCGGTCGCGGAGATCGAGGCCGCGGCCGGCCTGTCACCGGGCGCGGGCGGTCTCTACCGGCATTTCCGGTCCAAGGAAGAGGTGCTCGCCTCCGCCATCCGCGAGCACATCGACCGCACCCGGCAGCAGATCAACGAGGTCCTGGACCAGGCGACCGTCTTCGAGGACCGTCCGCTGGAGATACGGCTGCGGATGACGTGCCAGGCCGGGCTGGCGAAGATGCGCGAGGAGCAGGACCTCATCCGCGTGCTGTTCCGCGACCTCGACCAGTTCCCGCACCTGGTCGCGGAGATGCGCGAGGGCATCGTCAACCCGCTGTACGACGGGATCTCCACCTGGCTTTCGGCGCAGCCCGAGTTCGACGGTTCCGGGGAGGACTGGCCGGCCATCGCCTCCGTCCTCGGCGGTGCCGTCGTGAACTACTGGCTGGCGAACGAGTCGATGTACGAACCACCGACCCGCATCGACGAGAAGCGGTTCGTGGACAGCTGGGCGCGGCTCGGTCTCGGGCTGATGCACCTGGACCGCACCCCCACCCCCTGACCCGCGGAACGCCCGGTCCCGCGGTGATCCACGGATGATTCCCGAGGGTGATCCGCGGCTCCGATCCTCCTGAAAATCCCCGATCCGGGCAGGCCGTGCGGGCTTCTACCCTTGAGGGGCCCGGTACAGGCGGCGTGCACGCCGCCTAAAGTTGGGGATCGGCAAGTTGGGATCGGCATGGAAACGTATGCGGACTGGTTGCGCGCACGAAGCGACGACGAGCTTCGTGCGCTGCTGTCCGCGCGTCCGGAACTGCTCGCCCCCGTCCCCGCCGACCTGACGGCCCTCGCCGCCCGCGCCGCGACGCCGGCCGCGATCTCCCGCGCCCTCGACCGGCTCGACCGCTTCACGCTCGCCGTGCTGGAGGCCCTGCTCGTCCTGCCGGCGCCGACCGGACCGGACGCGCTCGCCGCCGCCGTCGGCGCCACTCCCGGCCAGGTCGCCGACGCGCTGGGAACGCTTCGGCGGTACGGGCTGGCGTGGGGGAACGGGGACGGGACGCTGAACGCGGCGCCCGGCGTCCGGCAGGGCCTGCAGCACCCGGCGGGCCTCGGACCACCCGCCCAGGAGGTCTTCGCCGGGTATTCGACCGAGCGGCTCACCGACCTGGTCACCGACCTGGAGGGGGAGGCGCCGCGCGGGTTCGCGGACTCCGCACGGCTCCTGCGGCGGCTCGCCGAACTGCTGGACGACCCTGGCCCGCTCATCGACGACGCCGGGCCGGAGGCACACGCCGCCCTCGACGCCCTCGCCTGGGGCCCGCCGTTCGGACGCGTCACGGACGCGCGCCGCCCGGTCCGGATCGACACCGCCGCCACCCCCATCGAGCGGCTCCTCGCCCGCGGGCTCCTCGCCGCCGAGGACGACCGCACCGTCACCCTGCCCCGCGAGGTCGCACTGCACCTGCGCGGCGGGCACCTCTTCCGGGACGTCCCGGCGGAACCGCCTCCGCTCACGTCCGCGGCGCGCGGACCACGCGGCGAGGACGTGGTGGTGCGGGCCGCGGCGGGTGAGGCGGCGGCGGCCGTCCGGCTCATCGAGGAACTGCTGGAGCGGTGGGGACTGGACCCGCCGCCCGTGCTGCGCAGCGGCGGCCTCGCCGTCCGCGACCTGCGCGCCGCCGCCGTGCTCCTGGACGTCGGCGAATGGCAGGCGGCGCTGCTCATCGAGGTCGCGTACGCGGCGGGGCTGCTGACCCGCAGCGGCGACCTGGACGGCGAATGGCTGCCCACCCCCGCCTACGACCTGTGGCTGCTGCGCGACACCGCAGGCCGCTGGACGGAACTCGCCCGCGGCTGGCTGAAGTCCGACCGGGCGGCCGGGCTCGCCGGGGAACGCGATGACCGCGACCGGCTCATCAACGCGCTGAGCGAGGCGATGGTGCGCAGCAGCGCGCCGGCCGTCCGCCGGGCGACCCTGGAGATCCTCGCGGACGCGGAGAACGGCTTCGCCGACGAGGACACCGTCCGCGCCCGGCTCGCGTGGCTGCGGCCGCGCCGCGGCGGACCGTCCCGCGACCGCCTCCTCGGCTGGACGCTGCGCGAGGCCGCCGTCCTCGGCATCACCGGGTTCGGTGAACTGGCCCCGTTCGCCCGCGACCTTCTCGCCGGCGACGACCCCGAACCCCGCCTGGAGAAGCACCTTCCCGCGCCGGTCGACGAGATCGTCATCCAGGCCGACCTGACCGCGATCGCGCCCGGCCCGCTCGTCACCGACCTCGCCCGCGAACTCTCCCTCGCCGCCGACGTCGAGTCCACCGGCGGCGCCACCGTCTACCGTTTCACCCCCGAGTCGGTCCGCCGCGCGCTGGACGCCGGCCGGACCGCCGCCGACGTCACCGAACTGCTGGCCAGGCACTCGGCGACCCCGCTCCCGCAGCCTCTCACCTACCTGATCGACGATGTCGCCCGCCGGCACGGTCACCTGCGCGTCGGCGCCCTGTCGTCCTACGTCCGGACCGATTCACCGGCCGCACTCGACGAGATCCTCGCCGACCGGCGCTCGGACCCGCTGCGGCTGCACCGCCTCGCCCCGACCGTCCTCGCGTCCGGGCTGCAGCGCGCCGATCTGCTCGACGGGCTGCGCGCGATGGGCCTCGCGCCCGTCGCCGAGGCCCCCGGCGGCGGGGTGATCGTGACCCGCCCGGACGCGCAGCGCGCGGAGCCCCCGCCGACCGCCGAGATCGTCCGGTTCCGGCCGGAGCAGCGCACCGACGCCTCGATGGTCTCCGCCGCCGTCCGCGCGCTGCGGGCCGGCGACGAGGCGTCCAAGCACGGCGCCGAGCAGGCCCGGCTGCGGGCGGACACCCCGTCCGCTGAACCGCCGCGGTCCCCGGCGATGGCCACCATCGACCGTCTCCGCGCCGCCGTCGAACGCGGCGGACGCGTCTGGATCGGCTACCTCGACCAGCAGGGCCAGGCGTCCAGCCGCATCGTGGAACCCGTCCGCGTCGAGGGCGGCTTCCTCACCGGCTACGACGCCACCCGCGCCGCCGTGCACCGCTTCGCCCTCCACCGCATCACCGGCGTCTCCGAACTCACCGACGACCCCGCCCCCTGACACTCTCCGGGGCCCGCACGTCCGTCCCTCGGACCTCTCCGGCGGCCCCGCGTCTCCCCCGTTCCGCCAGGGCGGCAAGGGCATGCGGCCGGTTGCGGACGAAGGGGAACCCTGGTTCTGTCGGAGTCGTCGTAGCGGGTATCAGCCGGGGGGCGAGAGGAGACTGTCCGTGAGCGGATACGGAGGTAGCCCGCCGCCTGGCTGGCAGGACCCGTACGGGGGTTCGCAGGGCTGGAGCGGCGACCCCTACGGCGGCGGCGCGTACGGCCCGGGGCCGGGGCAACCCGGGTACGGCTACGGACCTCCGGGTTATCCGGCGAAGCCCAGGAACAACGCGAACACCACCGCCGCCCTCGTCTGCAACATCGTCGGGGTGCTGCTGTGCTGCGGCATCCTGTCCATTCCCGGCGTCATCACCGCCGCGATCGCGATGGGCCGCGTGGAGTCCGACCCGGAGTCCGCGCGGAAACTGACCATCTGGAGCTGGGTGCTGTTCGGCGTGTCGATCGTCCTCGGGATCATCCTCGCGGTCGTCTACGTCATCGTGATCATCTTGAGCGAGGACTATCAGTCGACCAGCACGTACTGACCTTCCCTCACCGTCCGGAACGGTTCCGCCCGCTGCTCCCGTCCGCCGCCACAGCCTCCCGCCGGCTCCCTGCACGGCGTCCGGCCTTCGTGGTGCCGGGCGGGTCGCAATAAATCCGGCGGCATCCGGTGTTGGATCTCCTGGCCCCGTTCGTACGGACGACGTGCCGCCGTCCCTCCGGTAACGTGCACGGGCGGTGCCAGGCCGGACAGCGGTGCCAGGCCGGACAGGCATCCGATCACCGATTCCCGACGGGGGCTCTCGCTTTGACCGACGGTCCGCTCATCGTCCAGTCCGACAAGACGCTCCTGCTGGAGGTCGACCACGAACTGGCCGACGCCTGCCGTAAGGAGATCGCCCCGTTCGCCGAACTCGAACGGGCACCCGAGCACGTCCACACCTACCGGGTGACGCCCCTCGCCCTCTGGAACGCCCGCGCGGCCGGCCACGACGCCGAGCAGGTCGTCGACACGCTGATCAGGTTCTCCCGGTATCCCGTCCCGCACGCCCTGCTGGTCGACGTCGCCGACACGATGGCCCGGTACGGGCGGCTGCGGCTGGAGAAGGACCACGCGAACGGGCTCGTCCTGTCGTCCTCCGACCATTCGGTGCTGGAGGAGGTGCTGCGGGCGAAGAAGATCAAGGGCATGATCGGCGACCGGGTCGGGGAGGACGCCGTCGCCGTCCACCCCAGCGAACGCGGCGCACTCAAGCAGGCCCTGCTCAAGCTCGGCTGGCCCGCCGAAGACCTCGCCGGATACGTCGACGGCGAGGCCCATGCGATCTCCCTCGTCGAGGACGGCTGGGAACTGCGCTCCTACCAGCGGGAGGCCACCGACACGTTCTGGCACGGCGGCTCCGGCGTCGTCGTGCTCCCCTGCGGCGCGGGAAAGACCATCGTCGGCGCCGCCGCCATGGCCCGCGCCGAGGCGACCACGCTGATCCTCGTCACCAACACCGTCTCGGCGCACCAGTGGAAGCAGGAACTCGTCCGGCGCACCTCCCTCACCGAGGACGAGATCGGCGAGTACACCGGCACGAAGAAGGAGATCCGCCCCGTCACGATCGCGACCTACCAGATCATGACGACACGCCGTAAGGGCGCCTACACGCACCTCGAACTCTTCGACGCCCGCGACTGGGGCCTGGTCGTCTACGACGAGGTGCACCTGCTGCCCGCACCGATCTTCCGGATGACCGCCGACCTGCAGGCACGCCGCCGCCTCGGCCTCACCGCCACCCTCGTCCGCGAGGACGGCCGCGAAGGGGACGTGTTCTCCCTCATCGGCCCCAAGCGTTACGACGCGCCGTGGAAGGACATGGAGGCGCAGGGCTGGATCGCCCCCGCCGACTGCGTCGAGGTCCGCGTCACCCTCACCGACTCCGAACGCCTCGCCTACGCGACCGCCGAACCCGAAGAGCGCTACCGCTTCTGCGCCACCACCGACACCAAGACCAAGCTCATCCAGGCGCTCGTGGACCGGCACCGGGGTGAGCCGACTCTCGTCATCGGCCAGTACATCGACCAGCTCGACGAACTCGGCGCTCTCCTGGACGCACCCGTCATCAAGGGCGAGACCCGCGTCCGCGAACGGGAACGTCTCTTCGACGCGTTCCGCTCTGGCGAGATCGACGTCCTGGTCGTCTCCAAGGTCGCGAACTTCTCCATCGACCTTCCCGAGGCGTCCGTCGCCGTCCAGGTATCGGGTGCTTTCGGGTCTCGCCAGGAAGAGGCCCAGCGCCTGGGCCGGCTCCTGCGCCCCAAGGCGTCCGGACACGGTGCCCGGTTCTACGCCGTCGTCGCCCGCGACACCCTGGACCAGGACTACGCCGCCCACCGCCAGCGCTTCCTGGCCGAGCAGGGCTACGCGTACCGCATCGTCGACGCCGACACCGTGCTCGCCGGCGACGAGATCTAAGGTCCGGTTGCGAAGTCCTGGTGGGGCCGGCCAGCGGACTTCGAGCCGATCGCCGCGGGTGCAGGCAGCTCAGCGCCCAGGGTTCGAGTCAGGAACAGCGCGGATGGTCAGCGCCCAAGCCGGCCTCTGCGATGCGTCCGAGCAGATCGCGGAGCGTCAGCAGGTCCTTCCGAGGAAGGGCGAACAGGGCGACCGCATCCGCGTGGCCGCCCTCGCGCAGGAGCGCACGCCTCCGCTCGCCCTCCTCGGTGAGGACGAGATGCTTGACTCGCCGGTCCTCCGGGTTGGGCTGCCTCCTGACGAGGCCGCGGCGCTCCAGACCGTCCACGATGCCGGTCACGTTGGAGGCGTCGCATCTCAGCCAGTCGGCCAGTTCCCGCATGGGGGCCGGCGCACTCAAGTTCGCCAGGGCCATCGCCTGAGCAGGCGGCAGGCCCAGCTCGGCCGCGGTCGCGTCGAACTTCGCACGTAGCCGCCCTGCCAGCTGAAAGACCGAGTTGGCCAGGTCGGCCACAACCGGATCGGGGTCCTCGCTCATACCTCCGATCGTACGCGCTCCTTCATGGCCTCGATTATTGAGCATCTCAACTAAATATGCCTATACTGCCCAAGAAGTTGAGCGCCTCAAGCATCGAGCCGTCCAAGGAGTACTGATGAACGTTCTCAGCCGAGCGCTCGGTGTGGCCGGCGCGGTCGCGGCGCCCCTCACGGTTTGGGTGGTGGGCGACCCCCTGCTCGGGCACGAACTGGTCGTCGAACAGTCCGGCCGGGAAGCCACGAACCTCGGCGCGGTTCAGATCATCGTGTTCGCGCTCGCCGCCTCGCTTCTCGGATGGGCCTTGCTCGCAATCCTGGAACGCGTGACGACCCACGCACTCCGCATCTGGACGGTGGTCGCGGTGGTCGTCCTCGCCCTGTCGTTTCTCCCACTGACCGGCGTGGAGGCGACCGGCGGATCCAAAACGGTCCTGGCCCTCGCCCACATAGCCGTCGCCGCCGTCCTCATCCCGCTCTTCTGGCGAACCTCGGCCCGGAGCCGGAAGGCCGAACAGCCCGCCCAAGGCGCGGGGGCCGTCGGCAGTCGGTGAAATGAGAGAGGCCGCGCCGGCTTTCGGACCACCACATCCGCTGAGCGGTGGCCCCGGCGTCCTGCGGTGCGGCGGGGTCGGGACGCCGGAGCCGTCGCAGTCAACTGAGGTCGTGTTCGCCGGCATTGACGCCGTTCACGAACGTCACCCATTCGGCGGCGGTGACGGTCAGCACCGGACCGGTCAGCGACTTGCTGTCCCGGATTCCGATGCCGGTCCCCAGGCCGGCGACCTCTACGCAGTTGCTCAAGCCATTACTACGGGAACTCTTGCGCCAGGAGGCGCGACTGAGACCAGGACGCTCCATCCATCTCCTCCCTGAGATCGGAAGGGTCCTACCCCGCTCACACCTTCTACTCAAAAGAGTGCGTTTCGGATGTGCGAAAACCGGCCGTCCGCGCGTCTCTTCGTTCCAAAAATGCTGCAGACGAATGGGCCTGCCATCCGAGGTGGCCTGCGGCCTCCGCCGTGACCGGCCTGACCTGGCATGTTGTCCGAACCGGCGTGGAGGAACATCTACCAAGACCGCTGCCGCAGGCCGTCGCGTCGGGGACGGGAGAACTCCACGGCCATCCCGTCCGCCGAGAACGCACAGCATGGCGAATACCAGCGCGCCCCACCGGCCCGCCAGTCACCAAAAGAGAAAGGCCCCGCCGGTGTCGGCGGGGCCTTTCTGCAATTTGAGTCCGGCGGTGTCCTACTCTCCCACACAGTCTCCCATGCAGTACCATCGGCGCTGAAGGGCTTAACTTCCGGGTTCGGGATGGGACCGGGTGT